>CAJMPJ010000011.1 GCA_905215155.1 uncultured bacterium
CCGCACGCGGCATTGTCGGCTGGGTTGCCGGCTGTTGGCCGGACCGCGGCATTGTCTCAGGCATTGGCTGAGGCATCGGCTGCTGACTTGGCTGCGGCATCGGCTGCAACGTCGGCTGTGGCATCGGCTGCTGGCTTGGCTGCGGCATCGGCTGTGGCATGGGCTGCGGCATCGGCTGTGGCATGGGCTGCGGCATCGGCTGCTGGCTTGGCTGTGGCATCGGCTGTGGCATGGGCTGTGGCATGGAACCCATATTGTTACTTCCGGTCATTGGAACGCAGATCACCTGCCCGACAAACAGATTGGTCGGATTGATTCCCGGGTTTGCCATCATAAGCGCTTCAACGGTCGTATTAAGACGCTGAGAAAGCAGCCACAGAGTATCTCCCGCTTGAATAATGTAAGAACGATAACCTTCCGGACAAGCAGGCAGCTCACCATTTTCCTCTATATCATCAGAATCCTCCTGCTGCATGCGGGGCCATATTGGAAAACTGCGGAACCGGTATCCGGCTGGTATCCAGATTACCTGACCGGTCATTAGATTATTGGGATTAATTCCCGGATTTAAAGCCATAATAGTTTCAACTGTTGTACAATAAGTCTGAGAGAGTTTCCAAAGGGTATCCCCGTTTTGAATGGTATAGGCGCGCAGCCCTACCGGACAGTTTCTCGGCGGCTGTGGCTGAGGCCATGCTCCACCAGGGATGCAGATCATCTGCCCAACCCTTAAATTGTTGGGAACAAGGCCACGGTTTGCATTCATGATCGCATCAACGGTCGTATTAAATCGTCTTGAAATCAGCCACAGTGTATCACCGGCCTGAACGGTGTAGGAAAACATTCCATTAGGACAAGAAGCCATAATATTACTGCCTTTCAAATAAAACAATTTGTCTTATGTTATGATAAAAAAATCGGAATAGTACCTGTCAACCCGCCGCAAACTTCATTTTATGGAAATAATTCTTCATAAAATTCTGTTTGCCGGGAAACCATACCCCTTTTTCTTTTGGCAGATTGTTTTATAAAAATAAATTTTAAAAAACTATTGACATTTGAAATTAAATTGAGTACAATACAATTGTATCAAATAATAAATCTTATGGAGAGGTGCCAAAAATGAATTTATACGATATTACAGTCATGGACATGAAACAAAACCCGGTTTCCCTTTCAGATTATAAGGGAAAGGTCCTGCTCATTGTAAACACAGCCACTGGCTGCGGATTTACTCCACAATATGAGGGACTAGAGGCGTTATACAAAAAGTATAAGGACCGGGGCTTTGAGATTCTCGATTTCCCCTGCAACCAGTTTGGCCATCAGGCACCCGGTAATGAAGAGGAAATTCACGAATTCTGTCAGTTGACTTACCAGGTTTCATTTCCCCAGTTTGCTAAAATTGAGGTAAACGGAGCCAATGAATCCCCCCTTTTTACCTATTTAAAATCCAGTCAGAAGGGAATGTTTGGTTCAGGGATCAAGTGGAATTTCACAAAATTCCTGGTGGATCGGAACGGAACGGTACTGAAGCGCTATGCTCCCACGGATAAACCGGAAAAATTAGAAAAAGAGATTCTTGCTCTTTTATAAAGAGCCATATATAAAATAAAAAGGGTTAGCAGAAAGGAAAAATTCACATGGAGATCAAAGCAGTTAAGTTATACGAAGACGGATTTATGACACAGCCATTTGCAATGGGAGGCGGAGTAAGCGAACCAATCTTTGATGAAGGTAAAACTTACCCATCCAGCCTGCAAAATTATGTAATCGACACAGGAAAAGAGGTGATTTTAGTTGATACCGGAATCCCAAAAGAAACGCCTGACACTCCCCCAAGAGAAGGACAGAAAATTTATCAGGGAAAACGAATCAATGATTATTTAACCGCTTTGGCAGAGCTTGGATACACTCCGGAGCAGGTAACCAGGATTCTTTTAACGCATAAGCATCCAGATCATTCCGGAGAACTGAGAAGCTTCCCCAATGCAAAAATCTATCTTTCCGAGGCTGAAGCCGATGCCTTAAAGCTGGAGGGAGACAACATCGTCCGTGTTACGTTTAAGGATGGCCCTTATTATAACTTTGAATCCAGTGAAAAGATCACGGATGGGGTGTATTTTCTTCCTGCTCCGGGACATACAAAAGGCAACAGCATCGTAATCGCAGAGATTGACGGACTCTTCTACCTGATTCATGGAGATATCACGTATACCGATGCCGCACTGAAAGAAAACCGCTTGTCTGTCGTCTTTGAAGATCTGGAAGCCGCAAAAGAGACGCTTTCAAAAGCACGCGCTTTTATTAAGGATCATAAAACGGTCTATCTTTCTACCCACACTCCGGAAAGCCTTGCCCATTTGGAAGAGAAAAAGATCATGGAATTATAAAACCACCAAAAAAGGTGCAGTTTGAAGCTGCACCTTCTTTTATTATCTGAATATTTAACTTTCTCTAAACCAGACAGCGAAAGATCAACATTACCTGGAATATTGTTCCAGCATCTCTTCCAGACGCCTTTGTAATTCCCTGCGTACAAAGTCCGGCTCCACACAGGTCAGTTTATTTCCAAAACTCAGTAATATGCCATATCCGTAATCATCATCAATAAAATGAAACTTCACAAGGTATTTCCCATTTTCAAGGTCTGTCATATCATCAAGAGTGCAGTAATCAAGCATTCGATCAATCGCCGACTGATCCACCAGCAGTTTTATTTGAAATGTTTTTCTGCTCATCTCATGGGTAAAATCAGAAAATGGATGCGGCAGGGTCTTTCGTGGGAAAGAATTCAGTTCCTTCTGCACCTGGCACATTCTTCCAAGTTTAAATAATCGGAAATCCTCTTTTTTTCTCACGTACCCCTGGAGATACCAATGGCTGTTTTTAAATACCAGGCGGTGAGGTTCCATGCCGCTTACTCTCTCCTTCCCTCTTCTGCCCAGATAAGAAAAGGATATGCAACGGTTTTGTTCCATCGCCTCTTTAACCGCATCAAGAACTTTGTTTGAATCTTTTCCTCTCATCCAGGAAGAAAGATCAAACATGATCTGATCTGTTTTGGAAGCTACCTCATCGGCAAACTCCTCCGAAACAAAACTTTTGACTTTCGCACGAACCTTTGTAATATCCTTTCCTGACAACGCATTATGAACGATCCCAAGGCCCATCAGCATCGTACTGATATCATCCGCTGTAAAGATCACCTTTTCGGCGGCAACACATTCTTTTTACTGCAGGAAATGAAAAGAACCGGAGCAGATCAAATCATAAAGGAACAGATCCGGTCAGGAAAGCCCTATATCGGAGAATCCGCCGGCTCCATCATTCTCTCTCCCAACATCGAATATGTAAAAGAAATGGATGACTGCAGCATAGCAGCCGATTTAGAAAACTTTGACGGGCTGCAGATCATTGATTTTTTCCCATTGCCTCATTATAACTGTTTTCCTTTTAAAGATGCAGTGGAAAAAATCATTTCCCTATATAAGGGTTCCATGGATTTAAAACCCATCACAAATTCTGAAGTAATCCTGGTTCATGACGGCGATGTTCAAATTAGTTAATTATTTCACAATTTGGTTTTAACCGACATATCCTGACTGGAAAATACACACCGCACCAAATCCCCTTTCTTATAATAACATGATAGTAAGAAAGGAGGCAATCCTATGAACCTTTGTGACTTTGATGGTCTTACCGGTCGTGTAATAACTCCAGAGGACCCTTCTTACCAAGCGCTGAGACAAGTTTATAACAGAGCCGTAAATAAATTCCCTCTGGCCATCGTTTACTGTCTCAATGAGGGGGATGTCAGCAATGCTGTGCTGTGGTCCATATCCCATCATGTCTCCCTGCGTATCCGAAGCGGCGGCCATAATTATGAAGGCTATTCCACAGGAAATGATATCCTGGAGATTGATTTAAGTGAAATGAATCAGATCACCATAGATGAAACTGCCCATTTGCTTACGGTGGAAGGAGGGGTGAACAACAGACAGGTATACGAATTTGTCTCCTCCCTTGGATATCCTTTCCCCGGAGGCACCTGCCCCAGTGTGGGGGTGAGCGGCTATGCACTGGGAGGCGGCTGGGGACTCTCCTGCCGGTACCTGGGTCTTGGGTGCGACAATCTTACCAAACTCCGGATGATCAATTATGAAGGAACGGCTCTGACTGCCAGTCCCCAAGAAAACCCCGATTTGTTCTGGGCGCTTCGGGGAGGCGGCGGCGGAAATTTTGGCGTCATTGTATCCATGACCTTCCGTCTTCCAGGAAAAATCGACAAAATCACGTTGATCGACATCCGATACCCGGATTCCGATCAGGAAAAACAAGCCTCCTTTATACGGACCTGGCAGGATTGGCTTGCAGCCGCAGATCCCAGAATCACTCTGGTCTCAAGGATTTTCAATTCTATAGAAGATGGCCTGGGCATCCTCGCGCGCGGGTTCTTCTACGGCCCGCCGGAAGCCGCTCTTGGAATCATAACGCCCCTTTTAAGGCTGGGCGGAGTAAAGTACACGCTCAAATACCTGCCATTTTTAGAAGCAGTCAATCGCATCGGCAGTTTTTATCCGCCATTTGAAGCCTTCCAGTCCACAAGCCGTTTCGTTCTCCGTGATTTTACCGATTGCGAAAGCTGCCGTCTGGCAGATATGATCGCAGATCGTCCCCAGGGCTCCAGTTATGCCGCCCTATCCTTTTATGCCCTGGGCGGCAAAGTGGCTGAAGAGGGTCCGTCCGCAACTGCCTTTACCTATCGCAATGCAAAGTATATAATCTGGCTCAATACGGTTTATGACGGCTGCAAATGCAACAATGCCGCCTGGATCTCAGAACGTTTCTGCTATCTAAAATCCATTACCGAAGGCGCTTATGTTAATTTTCCCTACGATGGACTTCCCCGGTATTTAGAGGAGTACTACGGCTGTAACGTACGCAGATTAAAAATGGTGAAGGAACAATACGATCCTCTCCATGTTTTTTCATTTCCCCAGGGAATCGGCTGCAATATATGCTGTTAATCACTTTGCAAACCATATTTTCCATTACATGTACCTACTTAAAGAAATCAATAAAAATGCGTCTTGAGTGAGCTTTAAAAGCTGTTTCAAGACGCATTTTATAAATTACCGGTCCTGGTTCCGGTTAGAACTTCCTAATATCTTATAGAGCAGTTCATATAACTGTTTTGCTTCATTCCCATCAAGAGGAACACACTGAGCAATCCGTTCCGGAATGACCACCGCTTTTTCCTTCAGTTTCTCACCTTGTTCCGTCAGTTCTGCAATGACACTTCGTTCGTCTGCTTTGTCCCGGCTGCGTTTAAGAAGCCCGGCACTTTCCATCTTTTTCAACAGGGGAGTGAGGGTACCGCTGTCCAGATAAAGGATTTCTCCTAACTGCTTTACGGTAAGCCGCTTCCTCTCCCATAATACCATCATGGCGATGTACTGGGTGTAAGTCAAACCGATCTCATCGAGAAATGGCTTATACATTCGTACAATCTCACGGGAACATGCATAGAGTGGAAAGCATAGCTGGTTTTCTATTTTCAATTTGTCGTAATTCATAACTAATCTCCGTTCTCCCACTGTATCATATAAAATATAACTACAATAATTCTTTTATACTCTCTTCTAAAAGCTTCATATCCGCAGTCGGTTCAAACCTTTTTACTACATTTCCCTTGCGGTCCACAAGAAACTTTGTAAAATTCCATTTGATATCAGGCTCGTTCTTATAATCAGGATTCTTTTCTTCAAACATCTTCTCCAAAACAGAGGTCAGTTCATGTCCGGCATCAAAGCCTTCAAACCCTTTTTCCTTTACAAGATACTGATAAAGCGGGATCGCATGATCACCATTTACTTCAATCTTTGAAAACTGAGGATAGGTGATTCCAAACCTTCCAGTACAAAAGGAATGAATTTCCTCATCCGCACCAGGTGCCTGATTGCCGAACTGGTTGCATGGAAAATCAAGGATTTCTAAGCCCTGATCCGCATACTTTTCATAAATTTTCTGAAGATCGCCATACTGAGGAGTGAAACCGCAAGCGGTAGCTGTATTAACGATCAACAAAACCTTCCCTGCATAATCAGATAATTTCTTTTCTGCACCTTCCATTGTCTTTACCGTAAAATCATAAACAGACATATCATATACCTCCTTAATCTATTATACAAAATTAAATTTATTAAAATCATCTTTATTATATTTCTATTATGGCTCTTTGTCAATGAAATTATGTAATTAAATTTTGCAAAATTCAGTTACCAAAAATTGTCTGCAAGTATTGACAGCTAAAAAAATCTATGCTAACATTTGTATGTACAAACAAAAGAGGTGATGAATTGAACGGGAAAACCAATACGAAAGAACAGGTCTGTACTCTAAACAGCTGTTTATTTTTTTCCAATGCAAAACTTTCCAGGGCTTTTGGGAAAATCGCTGATGAGGCCTTTTCAAAAACAGGGCTTTCTCCAAGCCATGCGCTGCTGCTTTATCTCGTAAACTTAAACGGCGGTATGATGCAGAAAGAGCTGGGAGAAACGCTGCATTTAACTCCCTCTACCATTACCCGTCTGATTGAGAAGCTGGAGCATAAAGGGCTGGTTTCAAAGCAATCAGAAGGGAAACAGGTGTATTTGAACACTACCTCGGAGGGACTTTACTTGCAGGATAAAATCATGGAATCATGGGATCTGCTTCATAAGGAATACGAAGGTGTTCTAACCGAAGAGGAAACCGCCCATTTTATTGAAATAAGCGGAAAACTTTTAAAGCATTTAGAAAATAATTAGGAGGTACCCAACATGCAGGAAATTTTTAACAGAAGGAGCATTCGTAAATTTACCAATCAAACGGTGGAACCGGAGAAAATCGACAAACTATTGCGTGCAGCCATGCAGGCACCATCAGCCATGAACCAACAGCCATGGGAATTCATCGTTGTGCAGGATAAGGAATGTCTTGAGAAACTTTCTCTCACATCCCCTTATGCCAAATTGGTGGCTGGTTCTCCATTAACCATTGTGTTACTGGCCAATAAAAATGATATTAAAGTTCCTGGTGCTCTTGGCTGGGAGGAAGATATGGGAGCAGCTGCCCAGAATATTCTTCTGGAGGCCGTTCACTTAGGGCTTGGCGGCGTATGGCTCGGTGTAGCCACTACAGAAACCATTCCACAGGAAATAAGCCGTCTTTTTGATCTTCCCGGCCACATCATGCCTTTTGCCATGATATCCATCGGCTATCCGGATGGTCAGGAGAATAAATTTGTAGACCGTTACAAAGAGGAAAAAGTCCATTACGAAAAATGGTAATAAACCAGGGAGAAAAGACGATGATTAAAATAATTGCGAACAACTACATCAAAGCTGACAAAGTAGAAGAATTTATCAGGCTTGCAAAGGGTCTTGTGGAAAATACAAGAGCCAAAGATGCGGGCTGCATCCGTTATGAACTCCTTCAGGATATCAAAAATCCCCAGATTTTAACCATGGTAGAGGAATGGGAAGATCAGGAATCTTTAAACGGACACGCAAACTCCAGTCATTTTAAAGAGGTTATGGCTGCTACCGCCGACTTTTCGGAAAAGCCCGCAGAACTTCATATCTGCAGAACCATCCTATAAGAAACCTTAACAGAAAAAACACCTTGACATTCCGGCAAAACCGGATTCAAGGTGTTTTTTCTGTTATGGCTCCATTAAGCGCTTAGACCTCAATGCCTCTTAACTTAATGTAATCTTTAATCAGAGCTGCTGTTTGCTCTAAGTCGATGCAGCTGGTGTTAATGATCAGGTCATAATTGTCCCAGTCTTCCCAGTTTTCACCGGTATAATAACGGTAATACTCCTTCCGTTCCTTATTGATTCTTTTGACTCGCTTTGCAGCTTCTTTTTCATCTACCTTATCCACATCCATGGTTCTTTTGATTAAGGTAGGATTATCCGCATAAACAAATATCTTCACCAGTCCAGGCACATTCACATCTTCCCGGCTCAAAATGTAATCTGCACATCTTCCGGCTATGATGCAGGACTCTTCCTCTGCAAGCTCTCTGATGACCTGAGACTGGAAACGGAACAGATTCTCGGGTTTTACAATATCCGAATCCGTAGAAGGCTTCCCTAACTGCGGCTTTAATCCGCTTACGATGCGGTAAAGGAGATTGTTCCCTGCTTTTTCATCCGCCAGACGGAAAAACACTTCTCCCACCGCACTCTGTTCGGATGTAAGGGTCAGGATCTCTTCATCATAAAAATTAATTCCAAATTCTTTCGCCAGTGCTTTGCCTACAATACGTCCGCCGCTTCCGTACTGTCTTCCTATTGTAATGACCAGATTATGCTTTTCTTTCATAATGCCTGCCTCCTTTGGTTACACGTTCTTTTCTTTGTGTTGTTTATTCTTATTGTACTCTATTATGGCAGGATTTACAATTATTATTGGGCTATGATCTCATGAAAACAAATGGCGCCGTAAGGTCTGATGCTCATCCGGTATGCACTGCCCTCTCCCATGGCTTTTTCCATATAGGCACAATAATCTTCGGCCAAATCATTGGGCAGCAAGGTCATGATGACACCGGCAAATCCGCCGCCATGGACCCGGCATGCACCGGCGTGTTTCTCTGCAAGATAAAGCTCTGTCAGGGCCAGCGCAATGGTGATTCCCTGCTCCTGATAGCTGGTGTTGGTAAAGCAGTTCTGAAGCCATTTCCAGGAGGAATTGCCGGAAGCAGTGATATTTTGTAAGAAATCTTCAAACCTGCCTTCCTTTAAAGCCGCTATCTCTCCATCGACCCTCTGATTCTCCTCAAAGAAATGAAGGGCACGCAATACAGAACGGTCTCCGGCAAAAGCCCGGACTTCACTCAAGTTTTCAATGACCTGTTCTTCTGTAATCTCCGCACACACTTCTTTGCCGAAAAATTCAGCTACTTTTTTCATCTCTGCCGGAACAGAGGAATATTCTTCACTTAAATCCGCATGTCCCTTGCCGGTGTTGACGATGATCAGGCTGTGGTCTCTGGATGCAAAATCAAATTCGATTTTCTCCACTGACGGGGCGGCAGGATTCTTAAAATCAATGGCAATCAGGCCGCCTACGGCACACGCCATCTGGTCCAGAAGTCCTGAGGATTTGTTCCAGTAAACATTCTCCGCAAATTTTCCGATATGAGCATACTTTACCACATCCAAACGGCCCTCATGAAAGAATGTGTTGATCATGGAACACAGAAGCATCTCATAGGAAGCAGACGAACTGACACCTGCCGCACTGATCACATTGGTGGTTATGTAGGCATCGAATCCGCCGATCTCATAGCCTTCTTCCAGAAAACCTTTTAAAATTCCTTTCGTTAAATCAATGGTTCCGGATTTTATATCGCTTGGAGAAAGATCATCCAGATCTATGGTAAAGTTCTGATTATAAGTTTCACTGACAATGTTTACGATTCTGCTGTTATTCTTGGCCGCCGCTCCCACACAGTCTAAATTGATGCTGCCGGCCAAAACCTTTCCATGGTTATGATCCGTATGGTTTCCGCTGATTTCCGTCCGCCCCGGAGCCGAAAACAAAAGTACCTCATCATCTTCCGGAAACTTCTTTTCAAAACTCAACAGCAGATTCTGGTAACGTTCAATATTCTCATCAATTCCATTCTCTCCGTATAAAGCTGCCATAAGTTTTCTGGATTTATCAGACTCAAGAAGCTTTAAGGTATCGGTTATTTTCATGTTTTTACTCTCCTTTTCCCCATTCAGTTTCAGAAAAAAATACTTTTTGTTAGAAGTATAACATACCATTCAAATTTTCTTCAATACAATATTCTACAAAAACCTATAAAATAATTTGACAGTCCTTTCTGTCCCCCTCTATAATAAAGAAATAACAAAAAAATACATTGGAGGCACCCATGTACTGGAACGAAAAACCATACCATTCCCTTGATTATGAAATGAAACAGCAATACGGACAAAAGATTTATAAGCTGGCCCTTGACGGAGGCATGACCTGTCCAAACCGGGATGGTACCTTAGACCAAAGAGGCTGTATCTTTTGCAGCGGCGGCGGTTCCGGTGAATTTGCAGAAGCTTTCTCGGCCCACGCTTCCATCCCCCAACAGATCGAGGCTGCCAAGCAAACTGTGAGTAATAAGATAAAAGCAGGTTCCGGCCGTTATATTGCCTATTTTCAATCCTATACCAATACTTATGCCCCTGTTTCTTATTTAAAAGAGCTGTTTACCCAGGCCATCCTTCATCCGGATGTGGTCATTCTTTCCATTGCCACCAGACCTGACTGTCTTTCTCCGGAAGTCCTTCTTTTATTAAAAGAGCTGAATCAGATTAAACCCGTATGGGTGGAACTGGGACTTCAGACCATACATGAATCCACCGCTTCCTACATTCGGAGAGGGTATTCTCTCCCCATTTTTTCAGACGCTTACAAGCGGTTAAAGAAAGCCGGAATTACGGTCATTGCCCATGTGATCTTAGGACTTCCGGGAGAAAGCAGGGAAATGATCTTTGAGACCATTCATTATCTGGCTCATCTGGGTGAACGGGGCATAGACGGCATCAAGCTTCAGCTGCTTCACATACTAAAAGGAACGGATTTGGCCAAAGAGTATGAGAAAGGTCTTGTTCCCGTCTATACTCTGGAGGAATATACAGATTTAGTCATTGACTGCCTGGCTCTTCTTCCGCCGGAGGTTATTATCCACCGGATCAGCGGTGATGGACCGAAAAAACTGCTGCTGGCCCCTCTATGGAGCGGCAACAAACGGCTGGTACTCAATACACTGGCAAAACGGCTGAAAGAAAAAGGCATCTGCCAGGGTGACAGATACCTCCAATGATTTATTGATTGTTATGAATCCCTCCATGTTCATCCACTGTCACTCCAAAGGAGATCCCCTGATAATACTGGTAAAATTTCTGTTTTTCTCCTTCGTCTGTCAATGACCTGGTGTATCCGGCTTTTGAAGTTCCCGGTACCAGAGAAATTTCCGTGGTTCCCTGATCGAAATTCACATTTACCCGCAAAAGAGCTGTTTTAGGAATGGAACTCCCGAATATAAAATTACCAAGGCTGTAACAGATCGGCTTTCCATTATAATATTCTACCCCCTGCAGCACATGGGGATGGCTTCCGATCACGATATCTGCACCGGCATCCACAATCTTCTTTCCCAGTGTCCTCTGATATTCCTGAGGCGTTTCATCTCTTTCGATTCCCCAATGGATATAAACCACCAGATAATCACAAACCGCATCCGCTTTTTTGATTTCTTTTAAAAGTATGGCAGGATCGTAACCGCTCACCATACCGGGTTTCTTGCTGTTTGCCACCCAGCCAGGATCAGGGTAGACTCTGGATGCCGCTAAAAATCCCACAGTTTTCCCCTGCACCTTAATGGTCTCCAACTGTTTTGCCCGGTTCATGTCGGGACCTGCCCCTACATATTTAATGCCGGCTCCTTCCAGTGTGGTGCAGGTGTCAAGGAGCGCTTCGGTTCCATAATCCAGCGTGTGGTTATTGGCAAGTGCTACAATGTCCACTCCGATCTCTTTCATCATGGAGACTCTGGAAGGTGTCAGCCGGAAGGTAAACTGCTTGTCCGGTGCCGCAGTTCCCCGGTCACTGAACGGGAACTCTTCATTGGCCATAAAAATATCCGACTGGTTGATTTCAGTCCGAAATCCTTCATCCAGGACTCCAGTAATGCCTTTTGCATTATCATAGGCTGTAGTTACATGATTAGAAAGTAATATGTCACCCCCAAATAGCAGGCGAACCAACGGACTTTCCGGTGTTTCTTCCTGAGCTTGAGATTCCGTTTCCCCATCAGAAGAAATCAGAGTCAGGGCCTGTGTTTCTTCTTTACTCTCTGTTGATGGTTCTAAGCTCTGAGATGCCAGACTCTGATCGCTGCCAGTGCCCACGGAGGAGCCGGTTCCCCCCTTTATTTCTTTCCATTCGCTTAACCCGATCCAACCGGCCAGCAATACAAACAGCAATACGGGAAGGAAAACCAGAATTTTCATCCATCCACCTGTTTTCTTCATCGACGCCTCCTGATTGTTAATAATTTCCACATGATTTTACTTTTTTCATTACGTTTTCCACATTTTTCAATTAAAAAAGCCTATTTTCGCCCCAAAATACAAGTTATCCACATGGTTCATAAGATTATAACATTCATTTTCCATAACTTTTCTTTTATAATAGTTTGGAATTAATTCCCATTTTTTTATCTTACACAAATTTCAAGGGTTTGTCAAATGGCTGAAAAAGGAGCCAGGGTTCGTCAAAAAGGAAAAAAATCTTTTCTCTTTGCTGCAACCGGCTCCTTAATTTATGATTCTTTCTGTAATTTCCTGACATACAAATGTTCATAAACTGAATTCTTATTTCTTTTTTTTAATACAAAATTCCTATCCTGTAAAATTCTTATATTGCCCGTTTCCTATTCTGCAAGATTCTTATTCTTCTGTTCTCTCATCCTGCTATATTCTTATCCTGCATATTTTCATACAAATATATGCTTATAAAGACATGACGATTCCGCCATCACTGGCATATACCGTCGCAACACCTGCTGTCTCGGTAATAATTACATCTTTAAAGTCTGCCCGCTTTCTCATCTCCTGCTTTACAAACTCGGCCCGTTCCGGGTTATTGCAGTGAGCGATGGCAAGGACCTTATCCCTGGTATCACCGGCTTCCTTGACCGCAATCTCCACCATGCGTATGAGGGCCTTATTGATCCCTCTTGCCTGGTCCAGCTTTATAATAACACCGGAGGTGGAACCCATAACCGGTTTGATGTTAAGAGCCGTTGCAAAGAATGCCTGAAGTCCTGTGAGCCGACCGTTTTTTCTCAGGGTATCAAGGCTTTCCAAAACAAAGTAGGTTTTCATATTCTTTATAAAATTCCTTGCTCTTTGCTCAATTTCTTCAAAGGGCAGAGACGCCTGACAGAGAGACTGAACCAATAAAGCAATGTTTAACTGCCCGGAAGAAGCAGAATCCGAACCTAATACTGCGATCTTTTTTCCATCTTCCCCATGCTCTTCTTCGTACAGCTTTTTGCCCAGAACCGCACTGTTATAGCTGCCGCTCAAATGTTCCGATAATGTAATCACAAAAATCTGATCCTCTTCGCATTCAAATGCTTCTTTGTAAAGTTCCGGAGAAGGACAGGCCGTCTTAGGACATTCACTGCTGTTCTTCACCAATTCCAGAAACTTTTTCTGATCAAAGGTGTCATCATCAACAATTTGAGTGTTTCCCACCTGCAATACCAGGGGAATTATTTGAAAGTGGGGATCTTTCTTTAAATCTGCAGTTAAATCCGTGCAGCTGTCCCCAATAATTTTATAGCTCATAATTCTATCTTCCTCCTAACACGAAACTTATCATGTAGTATTCATTACCATATATTATAGAGAAACCCGCCATTGATGTCAATAGGAGAATCAAGAAAAGGACCTGTACCAAGTGTTTTCCTGCGTACAGATCCTTTGTATATTTTACCAGTATTATTCCGCCATTGCAAGCATCAAATCATTGCTTCTGGCAATAAATTTTGTCATTCGTTCCGGTGTTAAGGAACCATGGCTTAATGCCGCCAGATCATAAAGCTGTTCACAGATGGCATTGGTATGAGTTCCTTCTTTATGTCCCAGAACATACTGAACCAGTTTGTTATTGTAGTTGAGAACCAATGTCTCATTGCCGCCAAACATGGAGTTATCCATACCAGGCATGGTATACATCTTCATCATCTCCTGCATACGGCGTGATTCCTCGGAAACAGTGATCATGGAGGAAACATTTTCATTCTTTAATTTCTCAACCTTTACATCCAGATTTTCTTTTCCCAAAGCCTTGCGGAACAGCTCGGTCAGAGCCTCTGCATCGGCTTTTATGGCTTCTTTATCCTCTTCACTCACTTCCTCCTTGAAAATATCGGATAAGTCAGAATTGATGCATAGGAACTTCACGTTCTCATTCTTCTGCTCCAAATAGTTCATAAACGGATTGTCGATATTCTCAGTCATGTAGATCGCATCAAGGCCAGCCTCTTTAAACATGTTGATATACTGACTCTGTTCCTTCTCATCTGTGATGTAGAAAATCCTGTTTTCGTGTTTTTCCTTGTTCTCCTCCAGACAATCGGAAATCGTCAAATACTTTCCTTCCAGGTTCTTAAAGAGAATGGAGTCGTTGATCTTTTCAGCAAATTTTTCGTCTTTCAGGCAGCCGAACTTAATAAATGGATTGATGTCATCCCAGTATTTTTCATAATTTTCGCGGTCTGTTTTAAACATCCCGTTTAACTTATCAGCAACCTTCTTAGAAATATAATCAGAAATCTTCTTCACAAAGCCATCGTTTTGCAACGCGCTTCGGGATACATTCAAAGGAAGATCCGGGCAGTCGATGACGCCTTTTAACAGCATTAAGAATTCCGGAATGACTTCCTTGATGTTATCTGCAATAAATACCTGGCTGTTGTAAAGCTTGATGGTTCCTTCCAAACTGTCATAGTTTAAATTCAGTTTCGGGAAGTAGAGAATTCCCTTTAAGTTAAACGGATAATCCATGTTCAAATGAATCCAGAACAATGGTTCTTTATAATCATTAAATACCTTGCGGTAGAAGGCCTTATATTCTTCCTCGGTACATTCATTTGGATGCTTATTCCAAAGAGGATTTACATCATTGACCGGAACCGGACGCTTAGCGATCTTATATTTTTCTTTCGCCGGAGAAATCTCCACAACTTCCTTTTCGCCCTTTTCATTTTCTTTTTCCTCGGTCTTTGCTTCCTCTACGATGGTTTCAATAATAGTATCTGTTTCCTTCAGTTCGTCCTTTTCAATGGTCTCATATTGAGGCTCTGCAGAGGCATTGGTTAAATAAATTTCTACGGGCATGAAGGAACAGTATTTGGCAAGAACCTCTTTCGCACGGTATTCGTTGCAGAATTCCAGACTGTCCTCATTTAAATAGAGCTTGATGGTGGTTCCGGATTCTTTCTTATCTCCCGGTTCCATCTCAAATTCTGTACCGCCTTCTGATTCCCAGTGTACCGGTTCTGCACCTTCCTTATAGGATAAAGTGTCAATGGTAACTTTATCCGCTACCATGAAAGCAGAATAAAAACCAAGTCCGAAGTGACCGATAATCTGCTCTTCGTTGGCCTTGTCCTTATACTTTTCCAGGAAATCCCGGGCACCCGAAAACGCGATCTGATTGATGTATTCGTCAACCTCTTCCATGGTCATACCGATTCCATTATCCTGGAATGTGATGGTCTTTTCATTGGAATCAATGGTGACCTCGATCTTGAATTTTAAATCCTCCGGCTTCTCCCATTCTCCCATGATCTCCAGCTTTTTAAGCTTGGTGATGGCATCACAGCCATTGGAAATCAGCTCACGGTAGAAAATGTCATGATCCGAATACAACCACTTTTTAATGATCGGGAAAATATTTTCGCTGTTGATTGTCAAACTTCCTCTTTTTGCCATATCAGAACACTCCTCACTCATTCTATTATTTCTCTATATCGGTTCCATGTTTCCCATGGAATTCTCACAATTCACCTGCAATCAGTATTTTAATACGCAGCTCTAAAAATGTCAATAGAAAATCAGCACTCATTTTCATCGAGTGCTAATAATATCATTCTTCCATAAAAGAAATTTGATTGTGTTTTAAAAAGCCTTTAAACCCCTGGTCCCACTCTTCCTCCAGCGTCTTGTCCAGAGTAAATACAGAAACCGAGGTTCCTGTCACGCAGGTGAGTTTTTCCTCTTCATAACGGATATTTACGTACAATCCCTTTACCTGTTCTTTTGAAAGACCTATGTTCCTGGAGGCAAGAAAGCGCTCGGTCCCTTCCTTTGGCATCAGTAATATAATGCGGAAGCTCACAGGAAGCCGTTTCCCCTTAATCAGAGAAAAGCAAAAAGGTTTTATGGCGGACCAGGCAGATAATGCTCCTATATTTCGTTCTTCCCGCTCATTGCGGGAGTAATAGCCGTCTTTGATGGTCCCATCTATAGTAAATGTATTATACGTAGAAATGGAAGCTTCCTTTACAAGAAACTGGTCAAATACTTCCCCTACAAATAATTTGGAGGTAAAGGATTTCATATCCTCAATTTTTACTGAAATCATTGCAACTTCTCCCATCCGTCATTGTTCTCCGTTTACTATACAACGATTTGTTCTCTGCTGTCAACGAAGGATTCCCAGAGGCTTTTTTCTATGGTATAATAAAAGGACTGGTTTCCCTATGGAAGCAAAATGGAAGTTAAGAAAAGAGGAAAACATATGAATTACATCAAGCAGTTAGATTCACTGATCGCAGCATCCGTTTCTCCTTACCACTGCATCATGGCAGCCTCTAAACAGCTGTCATCCGCCGGTTTTCAAAAACTGCCGCTGGCAGCCCCCTGGAAGCTGCAAAAAGGAGAATCCTATTATATAAACGTATTTGATTCCACCCTGATCGCGTTCCGCGTCGGAGAAGAACTGGGCGACGCACCAGCCCTTCGTCTGGCCGCCTCCCACACCGACTGGCCATGCTTAAAGGTAAAGCCTTACCCGGAAGTCACCTCCCTTGACTATGGAAAGCTAAACGTGGAGGTTTACGGAGGGCCGCTCCTTGGCACATGGTTTGACCGCCCTCTGTCCATGGCTGGAAAAGTATCTGTTTTGGGTCCCTCTCTGATGGAACCAAAGACCGTATTCGTTGATTTTGCCCGTCCGCTCCTTACCATTCCAAACCTGGCCATTCACATGAACCGGACTGCCAATGACGGGTTCGCCATCAATGCCCAGGTGGATATGCTTCCTCTCATTACCAGAATCACAGAAAAATTAAGCCGCGAAGACTTTTTCTTAGATGCACTTGCCAGGGAAGCGGGTGTAAAAAAAGAAGACATCCTGGACTATGAAATCTATATTTACAACTGTGAATCCGGCAGTCTGCTGGGCTTGCAGGAGGAATTTTATTCCGCGCCCAGGCTGGATAACATTACCTCTGTACAGGCTTGTTTGAGCGGTATTATAAACAGTACCTGCCAAACAGGCATTCATGCCATAGCCCTTTACGACAACGAAGAAATCGGAAGCCATACCAAGCAGGGAGCAGCGTCCGCGCTGACAGAGCATATTTTTGAAAAAGCCTTTCTATCTCTCGGTTATACCAGAGAAGCATTTTTAAACGGCCTTTTAAGCGGTTTCCTCCTGTCCATGGACGTGGCTCATGCCATTCACCCAAACCATGGGGAAAAATGCGACATTAAAAATCAGATCCTTATGGGAGACGGCGTCGCCATAAAGCTTGCCTCCAGTCAGGCTTATGCCACCGATGCCGCCAGTACCGCAGTCATTGAAGGCATCTGCAGGGACAGCAGGATCCCTTACAGAAAGTTTTCAAACCGTTCCGATGTAAGAGGCGGTTCCACCCTTGGTAGTATTTCCTCCGCCTTTTTGACCATGCGCACCGTTGACGTAGGCGTGCCTATTCTTGCCATGCACTCCGCAAGAGAGGTAATGGGCGCAGCCGATCAGGAAGCCCTTGTAAAACTGGCAGAAGCATTTTTCCAGGCGTAAGCATTTTACAAACGTAAGGTTTTATAATTATAAGTCTGCCCCTATACTATTGATAAGAATTATAAAAGATGCCGCAGCGTGATTTTACGAAATCACTTTGCGGCATCTTTTTATGAATCCTGATTCTGTTCCTGCATGGTTTCCGGCACCACTTCCCGGCTGGATTCCAGAGGCTGGCCGGAAGGTTTACTCCCTTCCCAGTACCGGTATCCGTACACTCCCCCGGTGGTCACAGAAACAAACAGAATCAGTATAAATACAAACGTCAAAAATCCCATGAACCTTTCATGTCCACGGCTTTCTCTGCGCCTTCGGCTCCGGCTTCGGGTTTTGATCCGGCTCGTATCTCTCTGTCTCATTTGCATTCTGCCCTGTCCTTTCCTTTTATCATTCATTAAAATACTTTTTATAAATTTCAAAAAAGTTGGTGGTGGTGGTTTTATCCTCTTTTGAGAATTTCACATTCTTCCAGATTTCATTGCTGAACGTAACCGGATTTTCTTGCTTAAACTTGGAATAGATCTGGTCAAAGGCTTCTTTTTTCCGTTTTTTATATAATCCGGTCTTTCTTTCCTGGGTGGCTTTTTCATCATAATCATTAACACATTTGATGATGTAATACGTTCCATTTTCTTCCACAACCGGGCTGATCTCTTCTGCCAGAAGGGCAAAAGCCGCATCTTCATAGGGGCCTGGTGCCTCTCCCCTGCCGATATGGCGTTCTATCACAGTCTCTTTTGAATACTCTCTTGCCAGGGCTTTAAAATCGGCTCCCTCTTCGGTTGCCTTTAAACGTACCTCTTCTGCCTCTGCCGGATCTGCCAGAACGATCTGGTCCACGGTGATCACCTTTGCTTCACTGTCGCTGATCTCCAGATTCATATCCTTTGTCAGCTCCGTTACTACCTTATTAGACAGAAAATATTCTTCATACATGGTTTTGACATCCTCCTTTGTCACCCCCATATAAGCAATATCATCTTTTGTCAAAGAGGCGAAGTATTCATCCGATGCTTTCCGTACTTTTTCCTTTTCGCCGCTGGTCAAAGTCACACCCTTTTCTTTCGCCAAAAGATTCATCATTTTCATTTCCTTGAGAAATTCTTTCACCTGATCCAGCAGATAGCTTTCAAAATTCCGGCCTCCCGGTAGCTCCACGCCCCAGATCTGGTTGGTATATATCTTCTGATACCGGTTCCGTTCCGTAGCAACGATGATCATGGACTGAGGCAGGGTATATGCTTTGGTTTCCGTAATCTCAGAAACAATGGGGATTTCGGCCTTACAGCCGGTCAGCAGCGCCATTACAGCTGCAGCCGCCAATAAGAGATTTCTCCCATGTCTTATTTGAACTTTCACGAACTCCCCTCTTTCCATGCTACAAAAGCAGCTTCAGTATTTTTAAAACTCCGTCATTGACATTTAAATCTGCCTGGAATCTTGCCGCATCCTTCACTTCTTTTCTGGCATTTCCCACTGCATAGCTGTAATAAGCCTGATGGAGCATTTCAATGTCATTGAGCTGATCTCCAAAGACCATGGTCTCCTCCGGTTTCATTCCCAGACTGTCCTGGAGAAGTTTTACCGCCTGGCCCTTATTGATTCCCGGCTTCATACAGTCCATCCACATGTCGCCTGCGATAGTTATCTTCAAACGATCGGAAAATTCCTCACGAAGATTTCTGGTATGGGACTCTACCTCTGATTTGCGGTACACGGAAACTTTTATAAATTCCGATTCTACCTTGGTTAAATCCTCCACACACTGGACCCGGAACTTGTAGCCGTTGATGAGCCAGTCCAAAAACTTCTCATTTTTGGTCTCCAGATATACAACATCCGGACCGCTGACCATAACGTCAAGTCCTTCTGTTTTGCGCACTTTCTCAACCATATCCATGACGATATGACGATCAATGGGATTGATAAACAGATTTCTTCCGTGACAGCCAACATAAGCCCCATTGTCAGACAGATAAAATATCTTTTCTTTGATCGGGTCGAATATGGATTCAATGCTGGCCCACTGGCGTCCGCTTGCTGCTGCAAACTGGATCCCCCTGGCCCGAAGCTTTAAAATCACATCAAAAAGCTCCGGATTCACTTTATTGCTTCCATCCGGTACCAGAGTTCCGTCAATATCCGATGCAATCAGTTTAATCATTGTTCTCCTCCTGTTCAAACATCTGCTTCAGCTCCTGGTATACTCTTCCTACCGGCAATCCTACTACATTATTATAATCGCCGTCAATCCCTTTGATAAAAGCCGCGAATTTTCCCTGGATTCCGTATGCTCCTGCTTTGTCCATTGGCTCCTCATCGTCGGCATAGCGTTTGATCTCTTGTTCCGACATGGGATAAACGGAAACATCCGTCTTTTCCACAAAAGTCCTGACCGTACTGCCATTTTGTCCACAATAAATCAGGGTAACTCCTGTATATACCTGATGTGTCCTGCCCTCCAGCATGGAAATCATCCGGTAAGCATCTTCATGGCTGGCCGGTTTTCCAAGAATCTTCCCATCTGCAGCGACTACGGTATCTGCACCGATGACGCAGGTTTTGCATCCCTGCCTGCCAGCCACGTCCCGGGCCTTCTGAAGGGAAAGTTCTCTTACAACCTCCTCCGGAACACTTGAGGTTATGACTTCTTCTATGGTGCTGGGAACAATCTCTGGAACGATCCCGATCTGAGATAAAAGTTCTTTTCTTCTTGGAGAAGCCGAAGCCAGTACAAGTTTTATCCTTTTGTCCATATGCATCCTTCCTGTTTTTAAACGAACAAATAAGCGGGACCCGAATCGAATCCCGCCATTCATCAATATACTTTCAGACGTCCTACTAATGTAGTATCGTCCTCTTCACAAGCAGACTTAAGCTGCAGCCTCATGGTATAGACAAAATCAGCTATATAAAATCCCAAAAGGCTTAATGCTACGGTACGCACCAGCTGCTCCGGAACAATTCCTGCAAGCTGTTCCACAAACCCATTGAGGAACCGGAAATAAAAAATTCCTAAAAATCCCCATGCAACAGTGCTTTCCAGACAGATAATCCCTTGATAGTTAAATGCCTTCCGGCTGTAATCCCACCAGAACGAACCAAACAGCTTGATCATCATACGCGCAGTAACCAGTTCCATAAGAGTAGCCATGGCGGCTGATGCAAAATAAAGGAAAACCAGATTATCCGAAAGAGGTTTCAACAAAAACATGGCTCCCATAGCTCCAAATCCATATATAATACAGAATGGTCCGTGTCCGAATCCTCGATTGATCACAAGCTTCTTATTCTCATAACTAAGTACAACACATTCAAGAAGGTATCCAAGAAAGCTGAACAGGAAAAAGCATATGATCCTTTGATAAATCGACATACCCATTTTACCTCCAAATTTGACAATTTTTGAACTTGTTAAAGTATAATATGGATATCTTAAGAAATCAAGGATTAATTTCTTACGATTCGTGGAAATATTTTTGTTTCATTAATAAAATTGTCCCATGAAAATCGCAAGTAATATGCCGAGAAGTGCTCCCGCCGCTACCTGAAGCGGAGTGTGTCCCACATATTCTTTTAACGTTTCCTGAATCAACTCTCCTTTAAGCTTTAAAGGATTTTCCAGCAAGATGCTATTTAACAATTTTGCCTGTCTTCCGGTTTCTCTCCGGACTCCCATGGCATCATACATAACGATCATGGAAAGAACAAAACATACCGCAAATTCAAAAGAACCGGCACCATAGCGGTAACTGGCGGCGGTTGTCAGTGCACAAACCGTTGAGGAGTGGGAACTGGGCATTCCTCCCGATCCTACAAGCCTCTCCGGATTAAAGCTTCTGTTAAGGGCCAGGTCAATGAGGGTTTTTAATACCTGGGCTACCATCCACCCGGCAACCGCACTCATCAAAACCTGATTTCCTAGTATATCATCCCAATATTTCATGGTTTCCTCCATCTTATGCAGCGCTTTTCCAGCCAAAGCAAAATAAAATCCATCGTTTGAACCTGGCCACGGTTTCAGTCATACCGCAGACTTTATCCGAATAAACAATCACCATTCCCTCTCTGCTTTTCGGGGGAACCGGGGTCAGCGGCCACATATGGCGCAGGATCATATCTTTTTCTTTTTCTGTTAATTCAAAGTGTTTTACTGCGTTATTAAGCGCAGTTCTCGGATGAGTAAAACCATGGAAACGCTCCCCGGTTTCTTTGGCATGGGTATGCCAGTCATACAAAAATAAATCATGAAGAAGACCGGCTCTGGCAACTTCACGATAGTCCCAGCCCAGCCTTCTGCAGATGCAGTAGCTCATATAAGATACTTTAATACAATGGACCTTGCAGGTAGTATCTCCATGCTGCATAAAGTTATCCATGGACAGGAATACGGGGTGATCAATGATCCCCGCTACACAATCCATATACAACTGATCCTCACTGTAATCCTCCCACTCTGCCCAGGAAAGATCTTTCTCCTGGGTGAAATGCATGCTTTTCATTCTTATTCACTCGTCTCTTTTCTGTAATGTCAGCAGCCTAGCAGCCGGTGATCCAATCATAAAGCTCCTCATACTTTCTGGCTGAGGCCTTCCATGAGTAGTCCTTTTTCATGGCCCGGTGTGTAAGCATATTCCACTCCTTCTTTTTATCATAGTATACACGCTGTGCATACCGTATCATGTCCAGCATCTCATGGGCATTATAATTAGAGAAAGAGAAGCCGGTTCCACTGTTCTCATACTCATTATACGGTTCCACCGTGTCTTTTAAACCACCGGTCTCACGTACAATGGGTACGGCACCATAACGGAGTGCCATCAGCTGGCTCAATCCGCATGGTTCAAATAAGGACGGCATAAGGAACGCATCACAGGCTGCATAGACCTTATGGGACATGGCCTCAGAATAATATATATTCGCTGAAACCTTATCCGGATACTTCCATGCATAATGACGGAACATGTTCTCGTAGCGCTCTTCCCCGGTGCCCAGTATTACTAACTGGATATGATCCTGACATAATTCATCAATCACGCACTGGATCAAATCAAGTCCCTTTTGATCCGTAAGCCGGGAAACCACACCCACCATAAACATCTTCTCATCCTGGCACAAGCCCAGCTCTTTTTGAAGAGCCAGCTTATTCTCACCTTTTTTATCCGCAAAGTTGCCGGCGTGATAATTCTGTACGATGTATGTGTCCGTCTCCGGGTTAAATTCCTCATAATCAATCCCGTTCAATATGCCCCGTAAGCTGCCTTCTCTGGCACGCATCAGGCCGTCAAGCCCTTCTCCGTAAAACGGCAGCTTGATCTCCTGGGCATAGGTATCACTTACGGTGGTAATGGCGTCTCCATAGACAATGCCGCCTTTTAATAAATTTCCGTCCTTATAAGCTTCTAATTTGTCCGGCGTAAAATAATAATCCGGCAGACAAGTCAGTCTCTGTATGGTTTTTAAATCCCATACGCCCTGAAATTTTAAGTTGTGGATTGTAAGCACCGACTTTATGCTGCGAAAAAATTCGCCTTCATGAAACCGGTCCTTTAACAGAACAGGAATAAGAGCAGTCTGCCAGTCATGGCAGTGTATCACATCCGGCTGGAATCCGATGACCGGAAGTGAGGATAAAGCTGCTCTGGAAAAAAAGCAGAACTTTTCCAGATCATAGAAACCGTCTCCATATGGCCTGGAGCCGTTAAAATAGCCTTCATTATCAATGAAGTAAAAGGTGATACCCTCGTAAACATACTGAAGAATCCCCACATACCTGCTCTGGTCCAGATAATCCATGTAGAAGTGGTTTTTATAAGTCATCTGGTTTCTCAGTGGTTCATCAATACACAAATATTTGGGAATCATGACTCTTACATCAATAAACTCCTTATTGAAGTACTTGGGAAGGGAACCCACCACATCTGCAAGACCTCCGGTTTTGGCAAAGGGGACTGCCTCTGATGCAACGAAAAGTATCTTCTTCATCCAAAAACCTCCCTTATCCTTTACGCCTTTTAAGGCGGTATCTGTTATTCTATAGTATACTTCATTTTAAGAAAATAAGGAAGACTCTTTCCTTTATATTTAGGAATGTTTAGGAAAGTTTTTTGTAATCCAGTCTTATTTTATCAGCAATCAAAGCTATAAATTCAGAATTTGTCGGTTTTCCTTTGCCGGTGCTTACCGTATAGCCGAACAAATCATTGATAGTATCCATCTTTCCTCTGCTCCATGCTACTTCTATGGCGTGGCGGATGGCACGTTCTACACGGCTTGGTGTGGTCTGATGTTTTTTCGCAATAGAGGGGTAGAGTATCTTGGTCACGGAGGTGAGCATCTCCTGATCCTGCACGGATATAACAATGGCATCCCGAAGGTACTGGTATCCTTTGATATGGGCAGGAATACCAATTTCATGGAGCATCTGGGTGACATCATTTTCTAAGTTCTGCTCCATATATTCAGTTTTATTGACATAAGGCTTCACCTTTTTCATTCCCTGCAGATTAGGGGCCTTTGTCTTTCTCTGTCCCACTCTTCGGACCTTATCGACGATAATTTCTTTGTTGAATGGTTTCATTATGTAATAATTTGCTCCCATACGGAACGCATCTTCGGTAATATTCTCGCTTCCTGCCGCAGTTACCATAATAAACGACGGAATCTTTGCAACAGAACCATTCCCCCGAACCCGTTCCATTACCGTTATTCCGTCCATCCTCGGCATAATTACATCCAATAAGACAACATCGGGATTTGTTTTGAGAATCATGTTATAAGCATCTTCGCCATTATCTGCTCTTCCTACAACATGAAAATCCTCCTCTCCTTCCAGTATATCATTCAGCAGATTTAATGTCTGCAGGTTATCATCCGCAATCGCAATACTGATTTCTGACATATTGATACTCTCCTCCTGATTCTTAGATATAAATAAAAACTAGTGTATAGCCATTATAATCTTGCCTCAGCTTTTGCCGCAATGTTATTCTATCGCATATTTCGACAAATAAGGCTGAACGCCACCGAATTTCTGAATTTTTCTATTTTCTTTCTATGTCGAACTAAGATAAAACCTTTTTGTATATAGCTTCGTTTTCATTCCTCCAATTTTTGACATGTTGAAATTTGATGTTCCTTGTCGGCAAAAACATTCGGTCCTTTTTTAACCTCTGATTTCTATACTACCATATTCCACTTGCAAAGAAAAGTATCCGTCAAAAGAATCATGGATAAAATCACATGCATTCCATAAAAGCCTTAGAAAGAAAAGGACGGAATTGTAAACTCACTTACAATCCTGTCCTTTTCTTTCCATATTCCATTTAGTGATTCAGCATATTTTCGATGAAGATTCCGTAACCTCTTGTTGAATCCTGAATAAATACATGTGTTACTGCTCCGATGAGCTTCCCATCCTGGATAATGGGGCTTCCGGACATTCCCTGTACGATTCCTCCGGTCAGTGCCAGTAAATCCGGGTCTGTGACCTTTATAACCATACCCTTGCTTTTGTGGGTGGTGGAATAATCCACACGCTGTATTTCGATTTCATAATCCCGGATTTTTCCGGATACATCACTTCTTATATATGCCACGCCTTTTTTTACATCCTGGCGGTATCCGATGGGTATGGCATCCTGCTTCACACCTTGTTTAAAACGGTCATTCACCGTTCCGAATATTCCTTCTTCCGTATTGGCTGTAATGGTTCCAAGAGTAGAGCCTGGTCCGTAATAAATGATCCCGCTCATCACGCCCGGTTTGCCAAAGGTACCTTTTTCTATTCCCATAATGGCAGTTTCATACAAAGCACCCTCTGTGATCTGTACCACGTTGCCGGTATCACTGTCGCTGATGCCATGGCCCAGAGCACCAAACTGGCCATTCATATCCACATAAGTCATAGTACCGATTCCCTGGGTATCATCGCGTACCCATACACCAAGCTTATACGTACCATCTTCTGTTTCAATGGGGTTCATCTTCACATCAATGGTTTCTCCGTTTCTTCTGACTTTTAATACCGCTTCGGAGCCTCCGATCTTGTTCAGCTCATCCATCAGGGTCTCCTTATCTTTCAGAGGAGTGCCGTTGATGGCTTCGATGTAATCTCCGGACTGCAGGATGCCAAATGCCGGTTCTGCGGTCATGCCGTCCTTTTTTGTTACATCACCGGTACCGATGACCATCACGCCGTCGGATTTTAAGTAGATTCCAATGGGTGAACCGCAGGGAACGGCATATTTGGTATCTACTACATTCACCTGAATATCTTTTAACTGAATGAAACCAAACAGTTTTAGGCCCAGCTTATAGCTTCCCTGGTTTTTGGAATAAACAGAGAAGGGCTGGTTTAATTGCAGGTGGATCTGGTCGGAAGGGATGTTGGACCCATTGTTTAACACCACTTCCTCACTGTCCGAATGAAGGGTCACATCAAAAGGCATGGAGAAATGAAACTGTTCTTCTTCCTCTGCGACGATATTTAATTTGTCGGGAATCACCCGTTTCATATAGAACCAGGAAAATCCGATGCAAAAGATCAGGCTGATCCAGAACACCCTCACGATAAGCTTATGAATTTTGTTTTTACCCATCTCACATACCTCCTTAGAAGAATAAAGGAGACAACTTTTTGGCTCCTTTCATAGTATGTGAGGAATCGGTAAAAACACTCTGTCATATTTTAGTTGAATTCATTTAATTATGGGCATTATTTTTTTGTGCCGGCCAGCCGTTTCATCTCTCTGGCGTTCTCTCTGACGGCTTCCGTGATCTCTGCGCCGCCGAGAAGCCTTGCCAGTTCTTCCACCATCTCCCCATCGGAAAGCGTGCGTATGGTGGTGGTGGTTTTGCCGCCGTCTGATTTTTTTAAAATTTCATAATGGGCATCTGCCATGGCTGCGATCTGGGGCAGATGGGTGATCAAAATGACCTGATGGTTTTCCGCTATATAGGAAAGTTTTTCAGAAACCTTCTGAGCCGTCCGTCCGCTGATTCCCGTATCAATTTCATCGAAAATCAGAGTAGGGATGTCGTCGGAATCTGCAAGGACCGTTTTGATGGCCAGCATGATCCTGGACATCTCACCGCCGGAAGCGACTGCTCCTAACGGCTTTGGTGCTTCTCCAGGATTGGTGGAGATGACAAACTCCGCTTCATCATACCCGGCAGCCGTGTAATGATCCAGCTTTTTAAATTCCATAGAAAATTCTACATCAATAAAATTCAAATCTTTTAAACCGTCTTTGATTTTTTTCGTCAGCTCTTTTGCGGTTTCTTTTCTCATATAAGATAATTGTCCGCATAATACGTCCAGTTTATCCTCGATTTCCTGGATTTCCTTCTCTGTCTTCTGTTTTAATGTATCATAATCCTCCAGTTCACTGAGCCGGTTCCGTTTTTCTTCCAGATTTGCAAAAATCTGTTCCAAGCTCTTGCCGTACTTGGCTTCCAGGTTATGGATCAGATCAAGTCTTTCCTCCAGCTGCCTGTATTCTTCTTCATCAAATGACATATCATCCATATAAGAAGCGATCTCATGGTTGATATCATTTAAAATAGAATCCGCATCAAAAAGCTGGTCTCTTATTACAGAGATCCTTTCATCATAGGAAGCAACGGATTCAATTTCTTTTAACGCTCGTCCGATCAGGTCCGTATTGACTGCAGTGTAGGCAGAGGACAGACTTTCAGTTATTTTTTTTCCATGAAGATAACGGCGGTATCTGGAGGAAAGTTCTTCCTCCTCGCCTTCTTTTAACTGGGCATTCTCGATTTCTTCAATCTCGTAGCGGATAAAGTCCATTTCCCTGAGTCTGGTCTCTTCATCAAGAGCGAAGGATGAAAGACGTTCCTTTAACTGGTTATATTCCCGGTAAGTGCTCGCAATATTCTCTTTTAGGTCATGGGACTTTTTTTCCTGATAGCGGTCCAGGATTTCAAGATGTTTTGATTTGTAGAGTAAAGACTGGTGTTCATGCTGTCCATGGATATCAATGAGAAGGCCGGTGATATCCCGCAGCTTTCCTGCAGTCACCGTTTCATCGTTAATTTTGCTGAGACTTCTTGAGGGCATGATTTTTTTTGAAATGATTACCGTTCCGTCCCCGTCCGGCTGGACATCATATTCCTTTAACAGACGGAGCTTCTCCGGGTCGCTGACCGTAAAGATCAGCTCAATATAGGCATAATCTGCCCCTTTTCTGATGATATCTTTGGGTACCTTGCCGCCAAGGGCAATGGTGACCGAGCCGATGATTATGGACTTTCCGGCTCCTGTTTCTCCGGTCAGGACATTCAATCCTTCTTTAAACTCCACATCGGCTTTTTCGATCAGGGCTAAATTTTTTACGTGTAATTCTGAAAGCATGGTGCGCCTCCTTTATCCCGTAATGAGTTTTTTTAGTTTTTCCATCATAAGTATGGTATCATCTGTAGTCCGTATGGCACACATAATGGTATCATCTCCTGCAATACAGCCCACCATCTCATTAAAATGAAGGGCATCCAGAGCTGCAGCCACCGCCATAGCCATGCCGGAAACAGTCTTAATGACCAGAATGTTTTGAGCCATATCCATTGATAAATAGCCATCCTTTAAAATCCGTATGTATTTATCACTGAAAGAGCCTTGGCTTTGAAGCACCATATAGCGCTGTTTTCCCGATTCAGCCGGAACCTTAGTCAATTTCAGTTCCCTGATGTCTCTGGATACGGTAGCCTGGGTGACCGCAAAACCGGCCTTATTCAAATAATCTGCCAGCTCTTCCTGGGTTTCGATCTCAAATTTTCCGATGAGTTCCACAATTTTGCTGTGTCGTTCCAGTTTCATTATGATTCCTCCTTATATACCGGTCATTTTATTGCGCAGGTTATCCAAAAATGATATGTTTTTCAGCTTCACCAAAATGGTTTTTATCTCGGACCGTCCGATCTCAATGATATCGCCTGGATATAACCTGATTTGTGTATCTCCGTCAAACACCGCTGCCTGGCATATCTCATCCTGCCCCAACATCTCCACCTGTATGCAGTCATCGGAGGACAGCACAATGCTTCTGGTTCCTAATACGTGGGAGCAGATGGGAGTCAGTGCCACCATCTTTGAATCCGGCACAAGAATAGGACCTCCGGCAGAGAGATTGTATGCGGTAGAACCGGTAGGTGTTGCAGCAATGAGTCCGTCTGCGCGATACTCATTAAAGTATTCTCCGTTTACATAAACTTTGAATTTAAGTACTTTTAAATGCTCGTTTCGGATGATGACGATTTCATTTAGAGCAATGTCACAAAAGATGGGTTCTCCCCTCCGGCGGACGGTTCCATCAAGCATCATCCGCTCCTCCAGCTTATAATCTCCGGATATCAGGGCGGAAAGTGCCTGGTCCATCTCTTCCGAGCGGGATATCTGTGTCAAGTAGCCCAAAGTACCACGGTTGATCCCCAGTATGGGGATATTGCGGCCTGCTAAGTCTCTGGCGGCCTGGATTAAGGTGCCGTCACCTCCAAGAGTGATGATGCAATCTGTATTTTCGGGAACCACGGAGGAATCCGTATAGTGGCTGCCCGGCTGGTTTTCTTTTTTATCG
Organism: uncultured bacterium; assembly: GCA_905215155.1. Classification (GTDB taxonomy): domain Bacteria; phylum Bacillota; class Clostridia; order Lachnospirales; family Lachnospiraceae; genus Lacrimispora; species Lacrimispora sinapis. Next base: position 29,255 of record CAJMPJ010000011.1, read on the forward strand.
CTCTTTCCGATGACACAATCGGCCCCGTGACCGGCCAGATACCGGCAAATCGCTTCGGAAGTTTCTCTGGCACCTTCTTTATCCGGATTCATGACTACATAAAAATGTCTCATAATATAACTCCTTACCTGCCTTCACTCAGCTTGGCATGAGCCTCACTCACGATCCGTTTTGGATCTACGAATATTTCCGGCCGTTCTTCGTCTGACCGGCAGTTTTTTAAATGAAGTAAATATTCAATATTTCCTTCCGGTCCCTTGATGGGGGAATATTCCAGATGAAGCACTGAAAATCCAAGATCAGACGCATGGGAAATCACCGCTTCAATGACCTCTAAGTGAACGGATTTTTCTCTGACAACGCCCTTTTTTCCAACCTTTTCCCGTCCTGCTTCAAACTGGGGCTTGATCAGGCAGACCACCTCTCCATCTTCCGTAAGCAGATTTTTCACGGGTCCCAGTACTTTTGATAAGGAAATAAAGGAAACATCAATGGAGGAAAAAGCGATCTTATCTCCAAGGTCCTCCGGCGTCACATACCGGATGTTGGTCTTTTCCATGCAGACCACCCGCTCATCTTCCCGGAGTTTCCAGGCTAGCTGGCCATGGCCCACATCCACTGCGTACACCTTTACAGCACCGTTTTGCAGCATGCAGTCGGTAAATCCGCCGGTGGATGAGCCTACATCCATGCAGACCTTTCCTTCCAGAGTCACGTCAAAATGAGTCATGGCTTTTTCTAATTTTAAGCCGCCGCGGCTTACATACTTTAACGTATTTCCTCTCACTTCAATGACAGAAGTATCTGCAAAAGAAGTACCTGCTTTGTCTTCTTTTTCCCCGTCAACGTATACGATTCCGGACATGATGATGGCTTTGGCCTTTTCTCTGGACTCTGCCAGCCCCTGCTTTACTAAAAGCACATCTAGTCGTTCTTTCATTCCTTACTCTCTTCCATGCTTTGTCTTTGTGATTTTTTCCATTCTGCATTCTGGCGTTCCAGATCCAGATATTCCTTTTTCATGCGCCAGATTACAGAATCGCTGTCAATCCCCAGCCCTTTTCTTAATAGAGATACGTTGCCGTGTTCCACATAGGAGTCCGGCAAAGCGATATTTATGACTTTTACCTGGGGATAATGCTCGTGAATATAGTTTGTGATTGCAAGGCCATAGCCTCCCTGAAGAACATTCTCTTCCATGGTGACGATGAGCCAGTGATTTTTTGCCAGGCGGTCCACCAGTTCCTGATCAAAGGGCTTGATAAACCGGCCATTGGCCAGAGTACAGTTCCAGCCCTCCGCCTTCAGCTTCTGCCTTACGTGTTCTCCCGTACTCACCATACTTCCGACGGCCAGAAGGGCGATGTCTTTTTCTTCATAGATCATCTCTCCCTTTCCATGCCGGATGGGAGCACGGAATTCTTTTAACCCCTGATAAGCCTCTCCTCGGGGATAGCGTACTGCAATGGGACCGCCATAGGACATGGCATACTCCATTCCATCAATCAGCTCCCATAAGTTCTTGGGTGCAAACACACTCATATTGGGAATAGCGGATAAAAAGGAATAATCAAAGATGCCCTGATGGGTCTCTCCATCACTTCCCACCAGACCGGCCCGGTCTACCGCAAAGACGACGGGCAGATTCTGGATGCAGACATCATGGAGTACCTGGTCAAATCCACGCTGTAAGAAGGAGGAATACACCGCCACAACGGGCTTGAGACCTCCGGCTGCCATTCCTGCCGCAGACGTGACCGCATGCTGTTCTGCGATTCCCACATCAAAAAAGCGGTCCGGGTACTTTTGGGAAAAACGCTTTAAGCCGGTTCCGTCAGGCATGGCCGCGGTTACCGCCACAATCTTTTTATCGGTCTTAGCCAGGCGGCAGATGGTTTTGGAAAACACATCGGTATAGCTGGGGTTCTTCTTAGCCTTTTTGGGTTCTCCTGTCAGAATGTCAAAGGGTTCCACTCCATGAAATCTGGATGGATTTTTCTCCGCCGGAGCATATCCTTTTCCCTTCTTTGTGATCACATGAACCAGAACCGTATGATCTAATTTCTTGGCTTCCCGCAACGCTCTGGAAAGTGCCTTTACATTATGGCCGTCCACCGGACCCAAATAAGTGATCCCCATGTTCTCAAAGAGCATTCCAGGGATCAAGAGCTGCTTGATGCCGTTCTTTGTCCGGCTGATCTTTTCAATGAGGGAATCTCCCACAACAGGGATTCTGGAAAGCACATTGGTGACGTACTTTTTTAGATCCAGGTATCCGGCTCCGGTACGGATGCCGCTTAAATAAGCGGACATTCCTCCCACATTCTCAGAGATGGACATATTATTATCATTGAGTATGATTATAAAATTCCGTTCCATTCTCGCCGCATTATTCAAAGCCTCATAAGCCATACCGCCGGTGAGCGCACCGTCTCCGATGACGGAAACTACATAATGGTCCTGCCCCAGCACATCTCTTGCCTGGGCAAGGCCAAGGCCGGCGGATATCGATGTAGAGCTGTGTCCCGTATTAAAGGCGTCACAGGGGCTTTCTTCCCTTTTGGGAAAGCCGCTCATGCCTCCGAACTGGCGAAGCTCATTAAATGCCGCCTTTCTCCCGCTCAATATCTTATGGGTATAGGACTGATGGCCCACATCCCAGACGACCTTATCCTTGGGAAGATCAAAAGCCAGATAAATGGCGATGGTCAGTTCCACCACGCCTAAATTAGAAGCCAGATGACCTCCAATATTGCTTATCTTTTCCAATAAAAAATCCCGGATTTCCTGGCTAAGGATATCAAGCTCCTGCTTATCCAGTTTTTTGATGTCTTCTGGTCCGTTTATTAATTCCAATATCATATTCTAATCAGATCCTTTATCTTTTCCGGTTCACCAGCATACGGATCAATTCTTCCAGAAATTCATTGGTTCCCGGAAGTTCTTGAAGACAGGCTACTGCCTCTTCCGACATGATCTCCACATCCTGCTTTGCCTTTGTCATGCCATGTAATGACACGTAGGTGGTTTTATGGTTCTTTTCATCGCTTAACACCGGTTTCCCAAGAACTTCGTCACTGCTGGTCAGATCGAGGATATCATCCTGGATCTGAAAAGCCATGCCAACCAGCAAAGCCATCTTTTCCACCAATTTTAACTGTTCTTCCTCTGCCCCCCCTAAGATCGCTCCAATCATCATGGAGGCCTCTAAAAGGGCACCTGTTTTCAATCGGTAAATGAAGTCCAGTTTTTCCTCGGGAATGGGTTTTCCTGCAAGTTCCACATCAACGGTCTGTCCGCCAATCATACCAAAAATACCTGTCTTTTCTGCCAGAAGCCCCATACAGCGGGCAACCCGGTCCGGCCGGTCCGTCAGGGAAAGGGCTTTTGCTGCCGTTTCCATGGCATAAATCAAAAGGCCGTCTCCAGCCAGAACCGCCATATCATACCCAAACTTGACCCATGCCGTGGGAAGTCCCCGGCGCAGGGTGTCATTATCCATGCAGGGAAGGTCATCGTGGATGAGAGAGGAGGTGTGGATCATCTCGATTGCAGCCATAAACGGCTCGATCTCTTTCCCTTTTCCACCGAACAAGCGGTAGGTTTCTTCCATCAGCATGGGGCGGAGTCTCTTTCCGCCCGCACGGACACTGTAATCCATTGCCTCCAGCACTGTTTTCTGATAGCCGTCCACCGAGGGCATGTATGCTTCCACTACCTGCCGGACTTCTTGTGTCCGGGCAGATAACATCTCTTTAAAGTTCACGATCTTCACCATTTTCCTCTAATACGATTATCTTTTTTTCAACTTTATCTATTTTTTCATTGCAGGACTTGACAAGCTTCATGCCTGTCTCATAATACTGGAAGGATTCCTCCAAGGAGCTTTCTCCGCTTTCCAGCTTTTTGATCAGCTCTTCCAGTTCTGAAAATGTCTCTTCAATGGTCTTTTCTTTTTTTGCTGCCATGACCGGCCTCCTTATTTACTTTCCAAACTGCCGTCTTTGGGCGCTTTTTCTGGTGTGATTCGGGAAACCACAGCCTCCATGCTGCCATCCCGGACTCTCAATCGGACGTTGTCTCCGGCTTTCACCTGTTTGACGGAGTCAACCCTCCGCCCCTTTTCATCGGTTACAAATCCATATCCGCCGCCGATTTTCTTTAAGGGAGACTGGGCTTCCAAGCGGCTGGTAAACAGCTCCAGCCTGTGCCTGTCCCGAACTGCCTGCTTTTCTATGAGGTTTTTAAGGCGGAGAGCCAATTCTGCCGCCTCTGCCTTATCTCTCGCTGTCTTTGCAAGCATCAGTGTCTGAAGCTTCACTTCCATATCGGAAAGCCTCTGCCGGTTCTCCCTAATGGTCCGTCCGGGATCAAAATATTTAAGCTTCAGCCCATACTGGTTTGCATGGTACCGGCAGCGTTCTATCTTTCGCTCCATGGTCTTACTTAATGTGTTTCGGTAAAGCTGTATCTGTTCTTCAAACAGTCTGTAATCAAATACGGCCAGCTCTGCTGCTGCAGAGGGCGTTGGCGCACGCATGTCCGCCACATAATCCGCAATGGTCACATCGGTTTCATGGCCCACTGCAGAAATTACAGGAGTGGAACACTGAAAAATGGCTCTTGCCACGGTTTCTTCATTAAATGCCCATAAATCTTCAATGGAACCTCCGCCTCTTCCTACGATGAGAACGTCTAACCCCATCTGATCCAGGGCCCCGATTCCTTTTGCTATGCTCTCCTTTGCACTCTCTCCCTGCACCAGAGCCGGGTAGAGATATAACTGCACGTAAGGATTTCTCCTTGCGGAAATATTCATGATATCCCGGATTGCAGCCCCTGTGGGAGCCGTCACAATCCCTATGGTCTTTGCATACCTGGGAATTGGCTTTTTATATTCAGGGGAAAACATCCCCATCTCTTCCAATTCATTGCGCAGTTTCTGAAACCGCTCAAATAAATCCCCAAGTCCTTCCCTCTTAATCTCCTGGGCATAGAGCTGGTAGCGTCCATCCCGCTCATATACCTCCACACTCCCTTTCACTACCACCTGCTGGCCCTCTTCCATCTGGAAAGAAAGCCCTTTCCGGTATCCGGCAAACATGACTGCGGCGATGGAAGACGTTCCATCCTTTAAAGTAAAGTAAATGTGGCCGGAGGTGTGGTACTTGCAATTGGAGACTTCCCCTTTTACGGAGATCCGGTTTAAGGCAAAATCCTGGGCAAACATATTCTTGATGTAAGCGTTGACCTGGGAAACGGAATAAGCGCCGGCCATATTACACCAGCTTTGCCAGGACTCCGTTAATAAATGCCGGAGCTTCGTTCCCGCCGTACTTTTTTGCCAGTTCCACAGCCTCATTGATGGCTACTTTTTCCGGTACGTCTTCATCAAACAAAATCTCATAAAGAGCAAGACGGAGGATCGTAAGTTCGGCTCTGCCCATACGCTTTGTCTTCCAGCCTTCTGCCACCTCATTGATCTTTAGATCCAGTTCCGGGATCTTTCCCATGACAGCTTCTGCTTTTTCTTTTAACTGGCCGGCATTCTCACCGCTCATAGCCACATCGTGGATGATCTCCTCTACCCCTTCTGTGTTTATGTCATACTCCATTGGTTCCTCAAAATATTGGATAAGCTGTTCTTCCTTTTCTTCCGCCGGATGGAAATCCGCACAAAAAAGCAGCTTAAAGCAGTGTTCACGCATTTTACTTCTGGTCATTTACCATGGTCCTCCTGTTGGTAATTTTTCTGGACGTTTGGAATTATTATACCTTAATGGGGATTTTTATACAACTTAATTTTTAAGATGCCTCCAACTGGCTTTTCCATACGCTTCTTCTTTCAGTTGTCATAAAAAGTTGACTGCATACTGATTTTTTCCCTTTCTCTTTGCCTGATACAATGCCACATCTGCCCTTTTCAATATGGCATCGTAATCAGTTTCATGTTCTCCTACCAGCGTGATTCCGATGCTGGCATGGATATTCCCGGACACATTGAATGCGCTGAGAATCCTTCCGGCAATGGCTTCTGGCTGCTTTCTGCCTCTCATTCCATACAGCCAGATGCAGAATTCATCACCGCCGAACCGGACGATTACATCCTCATGTCTGGTGCATGCACTTAATATCTGGCCCACTTCTATCAGAACAAGATCCCCTTTGTGATGTCCAAAGGTGTCGTTGATTTTTTTAAAATCATCAATATCCAAAAACATACACGCGTAGAACCGGTTATTTCCCACACCTCTTAATCCCTGGGCTACCAGCCTTCCTGCAGTTTCCCTGGTATAAACGCCTGTCAGATAATCCTTTTGCACCCGCTTTTCTTCTATCTGGCGCCAATGCAGAATACAAAAAATCAGCAAAACGGCACATACAAGCATGACGGTGGAACTGGTGATAAAGCCTATGGTCAGCTCACGGATCCGGTGCAGCATACTCTCGTATCCTTCGATCTCCACAAGGGATGCCACCATCCAGTCTTCTATTCCGGAAGGCTGGAAATACAAAAGCCGTTTGTTGTTGTTTTCATAGTAAACCAGGTATCCGGCCTGTCCGCTTTCCACCAGCTTCCGCATTTTTTCAAGAGACTGTCCATCCCGGTATTCCATGTTCTTTAACTGTTCAAAAATGGTACCGTACTGGTCCATGCCAGGGTTTGAAGCCAACAGTTCCCCGGATTGTGTAAAAATAAGATTCATACCATAGGGACTGAGCCGGACGTTGTTTAAATATGACTCAAGCTCTGTTACCGTATATTCCATTAAGGCTGCTCCCTTAACCTGTCCCTCTCTGATGATGGGGACCGCCAATACGATTCCGTCCTGTCCTTCAAATTCACCGGGAAACAGCCTGGAAACATTTTCTTTTCCCTCCAATACCTTCTGGTAATAGGTATGGTCAGAAATGTTCCTGGATTTATGATTCCCATAATAAATAGTTCCATTTAAATCAGCCAAGGCGACCCTGGAGCCTTTCTTGTTGTAATCCTCCGCAAGCTCTCCCCAGGTTTCAGCCCCGGAACCATCGGGCAGATCACAGTATGCGGCAAACAATTCCAGCCATTCAAGCTTTGCCTCTGTCAGGCTCTGCAAATAGCTTAAAACTTTATCATTCTCCTGCTTCAAATCACGGTATGTCTGGTTTAACAGGCTGGTTTCCACTTCTTTAAAATAATAAAGATTCAATCCCCAAATCCCTACGATAACCGCAAGCATCAACCCAAGCACCCCCATCACCCATTTTGGATGATTCTTATCCCTGTGATCGATCATAGTAAAAACACCTGTCCTTAACATCCTGTCCTAATGCTTATGGTTCATTATAAATCCTGTCCAAGTTCATTACAAGATAAAATTTCTTACGCAAACCAAAAGAAAAACGGGGGCAAGGACCATTCACAGGTCCACCCCCGCTATAGACTTTTCCATCTATTTGTTTTCTTCCAACGCGACACCGGCGATCCGGATATTCACATCCATAACCGTAAGACCGGTCATGTTCTCGATTGCAGCCTGCACTTTTTCCTGAACCTTCTCACTGACGGAAGGTATGCTGTAACCGTATTTGATGTTTAAAGACAGTTCCACCGAAACATGTTCTTCCGTCAGTTCCACCTTAACGCCTTTGGATAAGTTTTTCATGCCAAGCTTTGCCACCAGTTCATTGGTGATGTTGCCCGCCATGGAATCTACGCCTTCTACTTCGGTTGCAGCAAGACCTGCGATGATCGCTACCACATCGTCTGCGATCTGCACTTCGCCGATTTTATCTTTTTCATATACTTTGTGAGTATTTCTGCTTTCCAATTCTGCCACAGCAATTTCCTCCTGTACTTAAAATTTCTGGGTTATGGAAATATTATAGCAAAATTGTCAGTCATTTGCAAAGGCTTTTTATTCTTCCAGTTTCATAAGAGTAATGACGATATTTTCAGCGCCGACTTCGGCTTTTCTCTTTACGATGTCCTCAATCTGGGCACGCTGCGGGTCTGTGATGCTGGAGGCATTGATGACAACATCTACTTTTCCGTTTGAAATGCTGACGACTGGATCTGCAAAGCCTTTGGCAAGCAGAAGGGTTTCTGCTGCGCTTTCTTTTTCGGAAATGGCCGTCATATCAATCATTTCCTGGATGGCCTGCTGTTTTGCTGATTCTTCAATGTTCGGATTGTTGATCAGGTTCATTAAAGTCTCTTTGTTTCTGGCCCTGACCTGCTCTCTGTTTAACTGGACGCTTGATATGTAATCAGTCACATTCATTCCGCTTGTAAGAACAGCCTCTCCTGGGTTATCAAGACCGGTATCTGCTGCCTGAGTTTCCCCTTCTGCAAGCTGAGGTGCTGCCTGTGTCTCACCTGCTGCTAGGCTTTCTGCGGCTGCTTCAGTATTTGCTGCTGCCTGGTTTGCTGCTGCCTGATCATCTGCTGCACTTTCTGCAGCTGCCAGTTTATCAATATCCGAAGCGTCCTGATCCAGGCTTGCAATATCCTGACTTGCATCACTGCCGTCAAGGGCTTTATTTTCTGCTAAGACATCTTCTTCGGATATATCAGTCAGTCCTGCTTCATAAACATCTTTTTCCGAAGAGACCTCCTGTTTTCCTGCATAATTCAAATATCCTGCTGCAGCAATCATAACGGCCAGCGTGGTAATGATAATCTGGTTTCTCCGAAACAGTTTCTTCATATCCATTTTCTTTGGGGTTTTCGGGACATTTGGTTCATTGCTTGTTTTCCAACTTCTCATACCTGACACTCCTTTTTATTCCACCCTCTTTAATACTTTTATTTTATGTGGGGGCAGGTTAAATAATGCTTCCATGGCACTGGAAATTTCAGCTTTTACCGTAGGACTGCCTCCGCCCTGGGCACTGATGATGATTCCTTCGATTTCCGGACTTATCTCTTTCTCCACAATTGGAGAGGTATTTTCTCCTGAACCGGTTAAAATAGTGCTTTCCTGCTGCTCTTTGCTGGTTATTTTTCTTGTCCCTCCGGAACTGTCTTTTTCATCCGTTGAAGAATCCGATGTGTTTTTATCCACCCTCAAAACTTTTTCCTTTGAGGATTTCAGCACAATCATCACCTCCACCTGTCCGACTCCATCTACGGTTTTCAGGATCTTTTTCACCCGCGCTTCCATCTGTTCCTCATACGTTCTGTCTGCTCCTGCAGCCACAGCCGCCACCTGGTCTGCATTCTCTGTGACAAGCCCTTTCTGCAGTTCTGTCTGGCCTTTGCTTTCTGCTGGCTTTCCTTCTTTCAGGACCATACCTGAGCCGGAGGGAATTGTAAGGATCAGGATAATCATTCCGACCGCCAGCAGGATCAGCCATTTATCCTTTCCCATCTTCCACTTGAATTTCAATTTCCTGTTCCTCCAAATCATAATATTCCGCAATTTTCCTTCTAAGACCTGATAACCGAGAATTTTCTTCCTGTCTCTTCTGATTTCCGTTATCCGGCCTGGGGGGAGTGATTTTTATGGGAGCAATTTCTTTTACCTCGGAAACGGTTTGCTCCTTTGTTTCTTCTTTTTCCGGTGTCAGCACCAGGAATACCCCCACCACATGACCAAAGCGGCTGCTTTCCTGATCCTGGTTGATCTCTGCTTTTGATTCCCTGCAAAAAAAGCCTGAGGACTCTGCCATGGATTTTAAATCCTCTGAAATGGCTGTTTCATACTGGGTGATCATCTTGTTAAGCCTTTGTCCTTCCATTTTAGAGATTTCTCCTGTCAGTTCTCCCGCCTCCTTCTTTAAGCTGATGGCTTCAAAGTAATACGCCAGAGTATCATCAAGCCTCAAGCCTCCTGTAATGGGTTTTAAAACCAGGAGGATCAGGACCATGCCTGCAAAAAAACGGATGTATTTCTCATATTTCTTATTGGGCAGAAGGTTTGTTACAACCGTAATGAATATCAGATAGTAAGTAATACTTCGTATCCAATCAAATAATTGTTCCATATTCACTCACCCGGAATAATAAGTTACGTTGGTCGATGCACAGACCAGGGCTATGGTAATTACAAACAGCAAAACACCGGACGCTGCAATGGACAGCAGCATCTTGTGGCCTTTGGCGATATCGGAAATACAGGAAACAATCCTCTTGTCGCAGACCGGCTGGAGCAGGGCTGCCACGCACTGGTAAAGCAGCATAAGCACCACCAGCTTAATCAGGGGAATGGCTATGATGACAAGCAGGATTACAATACCGGCAGCGCCAATGGTATTTTTAATAACCACCCCGGACCCCAGAACCATCTGTGCAACGGAGTTTACTCCCTGTCCGATTCCCGGCACCGCTCCCAGCAGCTTCTGGACCGCCCCGGTTTTCATGGAATCCACATAAGGAAGAACCATGGCCTGAATGACCTGGAAGCCAAGCACAACTCCAATCAGTGTTTTTAAACTCCAGGAAATGATCTGCTCCAAAAGCTCAGTCATCTTTGAAAGCATGTCTTCCTTTGCAATATGGCCCGCCATGACAAGAAGGGCATAGACACGGATTAAAGACAAGAGCACATTTCCCAGCAGCCACTGGACTCCGGCAATGACAAACAGCGTAAATCCATAGGAAGCTGCTGCCGTGGCACTCCCTCCTGCAAATGCCACCGCCAGAAAGTAAGCCGGGAGTAACGCCTTCATAAAGCCGATGATCTGGCCGACCACATCTCCTACTATGGTCACGCTGGTAAAAAAGCTGGCGGCAAGATAGGTAAACAGCAGTAAATAGGTGACAAAGAAACCGGTCTCTGAAATCTGGCTTCCCGTAAACACACTGGAAAAATTAGAAAATACCGCCCCAATGATTCCAAGTATGATAATCTGTCCCATCATATGGCCATTGGTTTTTATTTCTCCCAGCAAAAGCTCTTTTATGGCATTTCCTACTTGTCCCATGACCTGATCCAGTTTTCCTGCCATCAGCTGTTTCATCAAATCCTTAAACGAAAGATCCAGCCCCTGTTTTCCATTCATGCGGTCCAGAAACGTCTGGATGTCCGACAGATCATACTGATCCAGGTCAAGCTCCCCGCTCTCTGTTTTGTCTTCGGGCTTGTCCGTTCTTAAATCCGCTTGTGACGCAAAGCAATTCATGGAAACCAGGAACAGGAATATAAGGCACAGCAGGAATCCTGTGATCTTTTTCATGGCCTTTCTCCCTCCTGTCATGATAAGAATACCTGCAGCGTCTCAATAAGGGCTAAGAGAATGGGCATGCTGACCGCCAGCACAGACAGCTTTCCAAAGATTTCAATCTGAGTTCCTACCGCTCCGTAACCGGCATCCCTGCAGATGCCTGCTGCAAACTCTGCGATGTATGTAATGCCGATCATTTTTACCAGTGTGGATAAATAAATGTTGTTGATCTTAATGTAGGACTGAATCTCCTTCATGGTATCAATGATGGTGGTAAGCTTTCCCATTCCGTAGAAAAAAATAAAAAAGCCTGCCGCCATAACTACATAGGTTCCGTACTCTCCCTTTATTCCTTTTAAGGATACTGCCAAAAGCACCGCCACAATTCCTGTCACGGCTATGGTAACTACCGTCATGCGCTCACCTACAATGCAAACAGATTTTTAATGGATTCAAATAACTGGTATATGTAAGGCACAAGCCAGAACAGCACCAGGACCAAACCGGCAAGACTTGTTAAGAATGCCTGCTCTTCCCGCCCGCTGTGTTTTAAAACCTGGCAAATGACGGAAACCAGGATTCCAACTGCCGCAATCCGAAAAATCAAATTGACCCCCATGCGATCCTCCTTAATACATTACAATGGTCAGGAACAGTCCGCCCATGATGCCAAGAGTGGTGTAAAGACGGCTTTTTTCCTGCTTATGTTTTCTCAAATAATTGATGGCTAAATCCAGTTGCTCCAAATAAAGCAAAATGTTTCTTTCCTGCATATCCATATCAAGGTAGCCCAGATGTTCTCCCAGCCCCTTTAGATTCTGTTTGTCCTCTTTGGACAAACAGACTTCTTTCGGCAGTTTATCAATCTCCTCCTGCCATACGGTAAAGAAAGGTTCTGCATGCTGTTCCATCAACCGGTCCGACACTGCCAAAAACAAATCACCAATCCCGCCTCCTGCCTTTTTTCCGGTTCTTTCAAAGGCCTCGGTCAAAGGGGAATTGGCATAGACAATTTCTCCTTTTAATAGGTAGATCATTTTCTTAAGCTTTTCCAGGGTCCTCAAATGTTCCCCCCACTGGGCCGCCATGTAAAATCCCAGCCCGGAGGAGGAAATAATAACCAGTGCCGCTCCCAGCAGCTTAAAAAAGGTTCTACCCATATGCCCACTCCTGCCTGTCCCACCGCCCTTCTGCCGGATGAAGCGGTGCCTTATATAACTGGGTTCCCCGGGAGTCGTAAATCTGATCAATGTTCCCGATCCTTCCCCGGCAGTTTAAGACCACATACCGCTCAAAAACCCGTTCCTCCACCAGCTTTCTTAATACCGGTTTCTGCTTGATATCATCAATGGAACTTCCGTGGACCGTCGCAATCAGTTTGCAGCCGCAGTTCATGACATATTCCATGGCTTCCAAATCTTCCCTGCTTCCGATCTCGTCCACAGCAATCACTCTGGGAGACATTGTACGGATCAGCATCATCATTCCTTTTGCTTTGGGACAGCAGTCTAAAATATCGGTCCTTATTCCAATCTCATTCTGAGGGACCCCCTGATAACAGGCTCCAATCTCAGAACGTTCATCAACCACCCCCACCGTAAGGCCGGGATACTCTTTGGTCCCGTTGGATACCTGCCGGATCAAATCCCTAAGTAAGGTGGTCTTTCCGCACCTTGGCGGAGAAATGATCAGCGTGTGGCAGATCTCTTTTCCTGCTCCATATACATAAGGAAGAACGGGTAAGGCACAGCCCTTGATCTGATGGGACAGCCGGACATTGATAAAGGATATGTACTTCATGGTCTTGATGCCGGACTCATCCAGAATGGTCTTTCCCGCAAGCCCGATGCGGTGGCCGCCCGGTATGGTGATAAATCCCTGCTTCATCTCCTCTTCAAAGGCGTACAGGGAATGGTTGCTCATGTATTCCATGGTTTCCTTCAGTTCATTTTTTGCAACCAGGTAAGCATCGGCCCTTTCTTTGCTTAATGCTCCGTTTTGAGACACATAATATTCCTCGTTTCGGTACACCAGCAAAAGAGGACCAGCCGCCCGGAGCCTTATTTCCTGGACTTCCTCAAAGTCTGCGGCTACCCGGCTTAGAATCTCTCTTACGTTCTTAGAAAATATATGAATAAGCTCGTCTTTCCTTTCCACCATCATCCCTCCTCTTACCTCAATATATGTAAGGTGGGACAAATTATTCCTTAAAAACGTTTGTCCATTTCTGCCCTTTTTCCATATTAAAAAAGCACATCAGGCTCTTAATTCCAAACCTGATGTGCTTGCTTTTATTCGTTTATGATTCTTCTGATAGACTGGACCGGCATAAAATCATAGTTGGATATCTTGATCCCATCCTTTGGCCCGCTTGCGTGGATCAGCTTATAATCACCTGCATAAATCCCGATATGTCCTATGTATGCGATCAAATCTCCCGGCTTTGCATTCTCAATGCCGTCCACTTCAACCCCTGCTTTTCCCTGCTCCTGGGAGGTCCTGGGTAAGTTCACTCCAAATTGCTTATAGACGCTTAAAACAAACCCGGAACAGTCCGCGCCCTCTGTCAGGCTTGTCCCTCCATAGACGTATGGGTTCCCCAGAAACCGTCTGGCATAATTAGCAACCTCTGCTCCTTTGGCTGAAGTAAAGCCCGGGGAATAAGGGCCTTTCAAATTCACTCCCGGTCCGGCCAGCTTTTCAAAGGGCATTGGAGGAACCAAAGGAATGGCTGAATTTGTAATGGTATCCGCCTTTGCCGGAAAGCTGCCCGCAAGTATCATGGCAAAGCCGGAAAGCAAAACTGTGGTCAATGTTTTTTTCTGCATAGATTCTCTCCCTATATGGTTTCTTCTATATTCCCATTTCCATGGCTTCTTCAAGCAGAAACCTGTGGTAAGTCACATGATTTTCATGAAACTTTAAATAATACCGGTAATAATCGAAGGAGGCATCTTCAAAAAATATGATGTAGTCGCATTCCTCTTGTGAAGACTTTTCACAGATGATCCTGCCATTTGAATATTTACCGAAAACACTTAGAATATCGTCCAGGGTTGCGTGAGGCTTTTCTACCGTTTCAATAAATTCCCTTAAAAATCCGTTGTCCTCCACGTTATTGTATACATAATCCACACCTTCTGCAGGGATCTCAAAGCAGAAGCGTCCCTGGCTTTTGGTGATTTTAAGCCTGCCCAGCTTGTCCTTCGTATATTCTTTAAAGCCTTCCATAAATTCTTTCGTTTCTTCTTTTGAATCACCGCTTATCTTCACTATTTTGCATAGGGCTTTTTCCGGATAATAAAACCGGATGGCCTCTTTTTCATAGCCTAATTTAATCTGCACTTCTTTTATCGAATTCATGAGCATTTGCTCCAGAAAAGCATATTGCATATCCGTTCTCCCAACTGTAAGCCTGTCCTTTGTCTGGCAGCTCCTTTGTCTATTATAGACAGTCATACCCATACCAGTCAAGTAGGTTTCTCTTACTGATGGAGCCTTCGGATAATTTTATAAATAATCGCTCCTTCCATGACCAGGGGCTGGGAATGGGCAAAAAATACGATTCCTTCCGCAGGCGCCAGGATCTGGCTGATCACTTCTCCCTCCATGGGATCATAAATCTCTGCCAGCACATCTCCCCGGCTTACCTCCTGTCCCGGCTGAAAATGAGGGCGGTATATGCCAGCACAGTCTGTCCGGACGCTGGCCAAGTCCTGTTCCCGGAGAACGGAGGCGATATAACCGCTGTGGCTGGCGTATCGGATCAGCCCCATACGGGTCAAAAAACGCAGCACCGAAGCAACTGCCATGTTCGCAGACGGCTCGTCGATTTTATCCGTGCCGCTGGTATAGATGGAAAACGCATTGGTGTTATAAAGCTGCCAGTTGTAATTAAGTGTTACCTTATCAATGGGCTTTGCCTCCCTGATAACCACATACGGAAGTCCGAATAAATTGGCAAGACTGGGATTTTGATGTCCCGTATCCATCATACGCACGTGAGGAATGAAATCACCGGGAATATAAAAACTGGTAAACTGGATTCCATAGCTGTATTCCTTGGCTGCCTCAAAAATCCCCGCCGCAATCCGCTTGGTGGTCTCTCCCTCCCTGTCTCCCGGAAACATCCGGTTGATGTCCGAATCATCGGCAGACCAGAATCTTTTTCCCAGATTGATGGAGGATGTATTCATGGTCGGAATAACCAGAATCTCATTGCCTTTTACGATGGCTCCCCGTTCTTCCAGCTCTTTTAGCTTCCGGATAAGCTGGGAACAGATGTAAAGCTGCTGGATCTCATTGCCCCGGCACGCTCCCACGATGCAGGCGGATTTATCTCCTTTTCCAAAATGATACCCGTATATATCCATGTTGTCCCGGTAAAGGTTACTCAGTGTGAAAACAACCTCTTTTCTCATGCTTCTTCCCCTCCCAACACTCTGGCTAAGAGGGAACCTGTGGATACCACCGGATATTCTCTTAACGTAAATACAAGTCCGGATATGGGTGAAACGACTTCTTCCATAATCGTTCCGTCCAGAGGATTTAAAATCCGGCCCATAGGCTGTCCTTCCTCTACGATCCCAAGATGCTCCACCAGGGGAATAAAAATCCCCGGTTTCTGTGCATGTAACAGTCCCAGTTTCCGGTTTAAGGAAATCATGGGGTCCTTTGGTGTAATGGTCTCCCCCTCCCAAATGCCAAGCTCCTTCATCAGACAAAAGATCCCATCGGTCAGCTGGCGGCCGTAGCTTTTGGTGATCCGCATCCCGGCGCCCATCTCCACCACAAACGTGGGGACACCAATGCTGTTCAGACCATGGGAAAGAGTGGACTCCAGCACCACCGGACTTTCGTGAATCCACACCAGATCCACATTCATCAGCCTTGCATAACGAATCAGAGAATCTGCCCGCTTTTCGCTCATACGAATCTGGGGAATCTCTCTTACAAATATGCTGCTGGCGTGAATATCCACACAAAAATCAGAACCGGATATATCCGCCATGATCCGGGAGGCGATGTGCTCTGTCACCGCCCCTTCCTCATCTCCCGGAAAGATCCGGTTCATATCAATATCAAAACCGGGCACCCCTCTGGTAATGGAATCCAGTCCCAGAGGATTCAGTGCCGGATAAATGTCTACAATGCCTTTTAAATGCTCTATATTTTCCTGCAGAATACGGTTTAACTCATAACACACAAACTGTCCTTCCAGTTCGTCACCATGAACTCCGGTCACGATGCTCAGCCGTTTTTCATTTCCTTTTCGTACCGGCGGCTGAATCCTGTTCTTATAGATGTTCCAGTTTTCCCCTACTGCCAGACCCACAGATACAACCGTCTCTATCATAATTTTCCTCACCTTTTGTTTCTGCTTTTTCTAATTTCAACAATAGAACAGGCTTTGACAAACGTCAAGCTGTTTCTTGCACAAAAAGAGACAACGGATGCGAAAACAGCACCGTTGCCTGTTAAATAATATACCGTTTTTTTAAGGTTTTGTCAATGCACCCCTAAGTTCCATTGGCTTACGAACCTTGCATTTATTTAATCGGATGCATTTATTTATGGTACGGCTCTCCATTCATAATCCGGTAACTGCGGTAAATCTGCTCCAGCAAAATCACCCGCATCAGCTGATGGGGAAAGGTCATGGGGGAAAAGCTCAGTTTATAATCTGCCCGCCTTAAAACGGTTTCTGAAAGTCCCAGGGAACCGCCGATTACAAACACGATCTGGCTGGTTCCTCCCACACCCAGGGCACTGATTTTTTCCGACAGCTTTACGGAACTTAACATCTCGCCTTCAATGGCCAAAGCTACCACATAGGAACCATCTTTAATAGAAGAAAGAATCCGCTCCCCCTCTTTATCCTTGATCTGGCGCTCTACTGTTTCACTTGCATTGTCGGGTGTCTTTTCATCGGCCACCTGAACGATATCCAGCTTACAGTAGCGGCTCAGTCTTTTTGTATATTCTGCAATGGCGTCGGTAAAGAATTTCTCCTTAATCTTACCGACCGTAACCAAAGTTATCCTCATTGGAATCTCCTTATCCGTCAAGCTCCTTCTTCATCATTGCAATCAGGAACCTGGTTACATCTCTCACTGATTTTTTCTCTCCATTTCGGACTTTGCGCACCACTTTTCCTTCCGGCTTTCTGTTGATGTGATACACGATGCGTAAAAATTCTTCGGCTTCGTCCCAGGCTTCCCGGCTTTCCGGAATCAAGTCAAGTCCCATTTGAAAGACATGGAACATCCCCTCATAAACGGACAGGCGGTGCTTCACACCGGCTTTTTTCAGTTTTTCCGCCAATGACAAGGTATCACTTAAAAGAACCTCATAGCTTCCTGCCTGCAACAGAACCGGCGGAAATCCATCAAATGCTCCAAAAAGCGGTGATAGATAGGGATCTTTGGGGTCAGACGCTCCGATATAGGTGGAATCGTACAGCATATTCCGGGTGGAGTTTCCAAACAAGGGATCAATTTCGTAATTTGTCTTATGACTTTCTCCGCTGTTGGTTAAATCCGTCCAGGCTGACATGGTGATGAAACCTCCGGGCAAAGGAAGGTTATGATCCTTTAGATACAGACCTAACGCCAGGCCCAAGCCTCCGCCTGCCGAATCTCCTGCAACCACAATGTTCTCCGGCTCATATTTTTTCTCATTCAAAAGCCATTCATAGGCTGCTACGGCATCAGAAAGCGCCGCCGGATAGGGATTCTCCGGTGCAACCCGGTAATCCGGGGTGAGTACGTCCCCGCCGTAGCTGATCTTGGAATACCGGACCGCAAATCTCCGGTAAATGTTCTTCATGGGTCCAATGTATCCTCCCCCGTGAAGCTGTAAGATGACACGGCCGGTCACCACGCCTGCCGGACGTAAATATTCCATGTTAAAAGTTTCTGTTTTAATGATCTCATATTCATATCCCGCGGGGCAGATCCAGGCCGGCTCCACCGGTTTTTTCCTCAGCTCACCGGTTTGTATCGGTTCTTTTAAGGAGGTTTCCATAACATTCTGCATCATTTCTCTCACCAGATTTCCCCTTACACTCACTTTTTTTCTTCTCAATAAAAAGACAACTCCTTCCTGTCTTTATACATGAAACCGCCGCTTTAATTCATTTTTAAAACTACGGTCCCCTAGTACGATGGTGACTGCTAAAATAAGCACAGTCACGGAAACGGTCGCAATGGTAAGAGGCAGCCTGGTAATCAGTCCTGCTGCCCATAGAACGGGCGGTATAAAACTGAATACCGTAATGGCAATCTGGTACATAAAATAGCTCTGCCAGTTCATCCGGTTTACCAAAATCAAAAACACCACCGCCACATCCGCAAAGAGAATGGTGCTGGGAACTCCATAATTCAACGACCAGCCGCTATAACCAGAGGAATAGTCAATGGTCACCCACAGCACAGCCGCGGCTGCCGACTGGAGTAAAATCTTTGATCCCAGATTGGCATGGCGCATCAGAGAATAACGGACCGTCATAGCCGCATAAGCCATCAGCCCAATGGCAATGACAGACCACATGGAACCGGAGTAAGTGACATAATTGATGACCCCAAGGACCGCAGCCACAAACAGCATCAATCCATAAAAAACATTGGCAATCATCTTCAGCTTTTCCTTGTCATAACGGATATGAGGATACCGCCCTCTGTCATCCCGATTTCCAGGAACGCCGTTGCTTTCTAACTCCACAGCAATCCCTTCGTCTCTTAAAACAGAAAAAAAACGGTCCTGAAGCCTGGTATCCTGAAATACAGAAGTAAAAGTCACCACCACCTCATCTTCATAGGCGCAGACCGCGCACTTCATGGGCTGTCTTTTGGAAACTCCGATCAGCATATGAAACCTTTCGATGTCCTCTTTGTATTCCTCTAAAATATTGATAGGACCGATGTTCGATAGGGTCATGGTATATGCTTTATCATTCTTTCTGAAAATCAGGTTTAACGCCGCCCACTTTAAAAACAGGGGCGTGATACGCAGATACCACTTCTTTTCATTGGAGACATTGTAGGAAATCACTTCCTCCAGCTTTTCCTTTGTAATTTTATGATCCATCTGGTCGCTCACTGTCTTTAATATTTCCGTAAAAGTATGCTCTTTTCCATCGGAAAGAAATTCAATCAGGGTGACGGCAAAAAAATTAGCCATAGTCTTGGAATCAAAAAAGGTCCTCAGATTAATGGGAATGCTGATTCCAATCGGCTGGCTGCATGCCCTTTTCCCCAGATATTCCTGGTAAATGGCCCAGATAAGAGCTGCAGTAAGGAACCTGGTTATGCTGACTTTGTAACGCCTGGCTGCCACCTTTAATTCCTTTAAGCTCATATAGCCATGAAGAATGTTCTCCTCATCAAGGGGAAGTACCTCTCCTTTGATACGAAATGCTGCCTTGGAACTGTATTTGCGCTTTAAGGTCTTTTTGTAATGACGGACGTAACTGTCCTCCACGTTCATGGAAATATCCGAAGATATCTTCTGGTCAAAATAATGCCCGGTCCGGGAACCGCTTTTCAAATCCAGGTACCGGTAAACCAGTGCTTTTAAAAAGTTGACAGCGCCCAATCCGTCGGTGATGGCGTGAAACACTTCTAAATTAATCCGCCTGTCATAATAACTGACCCTAAATAAGTACTGATGGCTGCTTCTGGGTTCGATATATTTACAGGGATACGTAGTCTCCCTTTCTATTACGGGCATACGCTTGTTGTGCTCAAAATAATACCAGAAAAATCCTCTCCCAAGCCTTACGGAAAATCCTTCAAACTGTGGAAGAATCTCTTCCAGAGCGCTCTGCAGGGTCCCCGGGTCCACTTCTTCCTTTAAAGTAGCCGAAATTCGGAATACACTGCTTAAATTTTCACTTGCTATAACAGGAAAAATCTTTGCCGTATTGTCAAGCCTTCTCCATCTCTCTCCCTGTGGACTTCGTTTCATCCGGTCTGTGCCTCTTTTCTGTTCCCAATTCTAATGGTATTTCAAAGGGATCTGATTCCCTCATTTAGAAAAAGGCGGATTTCCCCGTAGCCGGCAGGAAATCCGCCTTTTTTATTTCCTAGACACGGAAATAATATCCCACGCCCCATTTGGTATGCACGTATTTGGGATCACTTGGACTGGGCTCGATCTTCTCTCTGAGACGCCGTACATGAACGTCTACGGTACGGACATCGCCTGTGTCCATGGCCTTATTCCCCCATACAAAGGTAAGAAGCTGTTCCCTGCTGTAAACTTTCCCTGGATTGCAGGTAAGAAGCTCCAATAAGTCAAATTCCTTGGCGGTTAAATTGATCTCTTTCTCTCCGATAAAAACCCGTCTGCTGTCCCGGTCCAGCTTTAAATCGCCTGCCGTAACCAGGCGGCTTTCATCCTGGCGGTCCCGTCTGCCCTTCTTGGCATTCCGGCGCATAATCGCCTTGATCCTCGCCTTTACCTCAAGAATGTTAAACGGTTTGGTAATGTAATCATCCGCCCCGTATTCCAGACCCAGAATCTTATCCATATCATTGCCCTTGGCTGTCAGCATGATAATTGGCATCTCGGAAAATTCCCGGATGGCCTGACACACTTCATAGCCATCGAACTTGGGGAGCATGACATCAAGAAGCACCACATCATATTCTTTCTGCTTTGCCAGACCAATGGCTTCCTCTCCGTCATACGCACAGTCCACTTCCATACCATCCTGCTCCAGGCTGAACCTCATCCCTTTCACAATCAGTTTTTCATCATCCACTACTAAAACACTTGCCATCTCACACCTCTGTCTTCTATATTAAACCGTTATGTCGTCTTTTATCTTCTGAAATGCTGAATCCTTGATTCCGGATACCTTCATAATATCCTCAATCTTTTTAAATCCTCCGTGGCTGTCCCTATATCGTATGATATCTTCTGCCCTGGATTCTCCAATGCCCCGCAGGGTCATCAGTTCTTCTTTGACTGCCGTATTTAAATTCACCTGATGCTTTCCCTGAGAAGAATCTGCCGGACTTTTGTTTGCCGACCGGGCTTCCTGCCTGCTTAACACGGTGATCTTCATACCGTCCCTGATCCGCTCCGCCATATTCAGGCTTTCTGCGGCCGCGTTCGCGGTAAATCCTCCGGCCTTTTCCACCGCCTGAAAGACTCTGCTTTCCTCGGAAAGTTCATAAACACCGGGAGAAACCACTTCCCCACAGATATGTACATAACAGGGCAGCGAAGCAGCTTCTCTGGTGCTGCGAAAACCGCTGCCCTGATCTTCAGTCTCATCGGAACCAGAAAATTCAGGCTTTTGGGGGCCTGCCGCTGCTTCCTCTGTGACAGGCATCTCCTGCAAATCAATTCCTTCTGTCCTGCTTGTTTGAATCCTGCTGTAACTGTAGCATATACCGGAAATCAAAACACATAAAATGATGACCGCGATCTTCGCTTTCTGGTACTTCATGATATCCCTCCTATTACAAAAATATGCAAAAAAGGATACCATCTTCAGCCTATGTTATTATTCTACCGAAAGAAACAGGTAAATACAAGCACTATTTCAAATTAATTAAATATCATGATTCCGATGATTGCAACGACGGCACCGATGAGTTTTTTCCACTCAAACCCAACTTTTTCCACGCCGAACAATCCAAAAAATTCGATTCCGTAAGCCACCAGGATCTGGGAAACCACAATGACGATCGTAGCTTTTGCCGGTCCCAGAGTTCCCATGCTTTTTACTACGGTATAGGTGATAAATGCTCCGATGATTCCTCCCACCAAAATATATTTTGGCTGCACCTCCAAAAGGCTTGATATATTTTCCCGGCCCGAAAAATACCATAAAACAATACAGGTTATAAATGCGCTCAGCTGTACCCAGCCAGTAGCCACCCACATGCTGGTCTGTTTGGTTACTCCTGTATTAAAAACCCCCTGAATGCTCATAAGTGCCCCTGATATCAAGGCGATCATAAAGCCTATCATAAAGTACCTCCGTATCCAATTTTCTTCTATATCCTAGGTTGTGCTTTATTTGCTTTTTTATGCAAATATTATCATTAGACACGAAATGGATACCGTTTTAACGAAGCATAAAAGCCAATAGCCGCGCAGCACTGACAAAAATCAGCGTATACGCGGCCATTGGTATCCGATAAAATCTATGAAGTCCTTCTGTAAAAATATTACAGGGTCTTTTTTATTTTCCTTCCGTATAAGCGGATGGCTGTAAAAAGGGCGCCCAGGCCGCAGATCAAAGCAGCGATCACATATACGCCTTTCATGCCATAGATGAAAATATCATCCCGCCCTTCAATGTAATTGGACACGTTATAGCCGATTTTGGCACTCATCCGGCTGTACAGGATCAAAACCGCAAAGGACACCCCGCTGATCATTCCCAGATTTCTGATGAGGGCATTGACACTTCCGCATATTCCCAGCATGTTTCTGGGGGCCGTTGACATGGTCAGGGAATTGTTGGGTGATTGGAACAATCCGTTTCCGACTGACATAATGGCCAGATATGCAATCAGAAGCTTTATATCTGATGTTTCTGTCAGCGTTGACATAAGCCCTAATCCGGTTCCAGTGAGAATCAATCCCACAAAGGTCAGGATCTCAGAGCCTATCTGATCCGACAGATGGCCGCTGACCGGTGCTACCACCGCCAGAATGACCGGAGATACCATAAGAATGAGTCCTGTTACTGCCGAAGAATATTTAAGGGTATTCTGCAGATAAAACGGCAGGATGATGGTGGAGCTGCTGATGGCTACAAAGGATAGAAACGCGCAAAATATACTGATGGAAAATAAGCTGTTCTTAAACAGTTTTAACGGCAGGAGGGGGATCTCGGTTTTCCGTTCCAGCAGCAAAAACAGGAGAAAGGAAACGGCAAATAAGACCATGCCCCCCACAATAAAGGGATTTCCATAGCCATATTCTTTTCCCAGGTTCATGGATAAGAACAAGGACGCAATGGAAATACAGAACAAAATGGCTCCTTTTATATCAAAAGGCTCCGCTGTACTCTTCTTGGCAACTGGAAGTATTTTCATTCCCAAAATATACACGAAAATTCCAATTGGCACGTTAATCAGGAAAATATATTCCCATGCAAAGGAATGGATGATGAAGCCTCCCAGGGGCGGACCTGCCATGGAGCCCAGCGCCACCGAGGTCCCGGATATTCCAAGGGCTTTGCCTCTTTCATGGACGGGAAATATCTGAGTGATGATCCCCTGGTTGGTGCCCATGGCTGCAGAAGCGCCAAGAGCCTGGATCCCTCGGGAAATGATCAGTTGGGGAAAGTTATGGGATATGCCGCATAATAAGGACCCCAAAGTAAATACCAAAACACCGTACAGGAAAATACGGGTCTTTCCAAAAATATCACCCAGGCGTCCGAATATCAGGATGGTTCCTACCACCACCAGCAGATAAACCGTCACCACCCAGGCAATTGCTTCTGAACTGACGGACAGAAGCTGTGACATCTGAGGCAGGGCCACGTTGACAATGCTGCTGTCCAGCGTTGCCATAAAAGTAAGTAAAACTACATTCACCAAAATAAGCATTCGGTTTTTATACACGGTTTCATTTGTTTGTTCCATTCATGATCTCCATTCTTCTTTTTGTACGCTGCGAAGACGTCTTGCTTCCTGCAAAACAACATCGAGCATTCGTAACAGTTCTTCCTTTTCTTCTTCCTCAAGACCTGAGGTAATGGCATTGTTCCAGATAGACAGCTCTCTGTGAATTTCCGGAATGATGCGTCTGCCCTGATCTGTGAGAGAAAGCTTATAGGCTCTCGTATCGTTTTTGTCCGCTTCTTTTTTAACATATCCCTTCTGGATCAGCTTTTTCAGTTCCCTTGCCGACATGGCTTTGTCCACATTCAGCTCCCGGCTGATCTGATTCTGATTCATCCCGTCGTTGTTATTTAAAGTCAGCAAATAGGAACAGCAGCCGCTGCTTAATCCAAAAGGTTTCAGAATCTCACTGGTAAAAGCCTGGGTGCATCGGTAAATGCCGCCGGTGTATTTACTCAGCTTTCTATGCTCTTCTTTCATTGTTTCTCCTTTTTCCCGTTTTATTACCTGAAAATTGCATGCAAGCTATTATATTTCAAAATAGTTGATAAGTCAACTATTTTTTTGACTAAACCTCCTCATTATCACAATGGCACGTACTCAGGGAATATAATGAAAGAAAAAGCTATAAAAGGAGAAATTATGAAGACTCAGGCAGAACCCTTAAAAAGCATGGAAAAGCTGTACGAGGAGGCAGCTATCAACAGCCGCAATTATAAAATATATGAAGAAATGGGAGACCATTACCAGGAAGAAGGAAATGTAAAGAGAGCTTATCTCTGCTACGTTCACAGCCATTTTCTCTGTGACCAGGATAAGGAGGCTTTATTGCTGTCGGATAAGATCGAGGCGATCAAAAAGGAAGCGCCGGAGGATGTCCCACTGGTCACCATTATCATTCCTGCGGTCCCTGTACTGGCACAGATGGAAGCCGTTTTAAACGCCAGCCTGGCTCTAAAGGAAGACTGTAAAACAATTATAGTCCTTGATATGGAAGAGAACCAAGAGGTGACGAACTGGCTTCATGGGAATCCGGAGCTTACGGTAGTCTCTGCCAAAGGGCTGTCCCCTCATGACGCCTATCAAAAAGCAGTTCAGAAGGCGGGCAAACACGATGATTTGTTGCTTCTTGACCGCGGCTCCGCCCTCTTGAGCCATGCCCTGTTTCATCTGCGCATGTCACTTTATAAAAATGAGGAAATCGGTGCAGCCAATGCGGTTACCAACGGTCCGGCTCAGGGGCTTACGGAATTTGTAACTCCGATCAAGCGGGCAGACGGATATGCCCTGGAACACAATCTTCCCGGCGATCACCACATGACTCCAAGTTTGATACCCACCTGCGGGTCTCTGTTAGTAAAAAGGGACTGCTGGGATAAGGTAAATGGCTTTGATGATTCCTTTTTAACCCTTGAGGTGGCCCAAAAGGATTTAAGCTTTCAGCTGCTTCAAACAAAAAAGCTGACCTATGTCTGCCATCATGGCTATGTCTATACCTTGATCCAGCCCCAGAACAACTCCGCACGCTGGTTCGACTACAATCATTTTTATGAAAAATGGAATGTGCGGTTAAACTACTCTCTTTTCAGCCGGCCTGATATTATCAGACTGATCACCGATCCTGGGGAAACCCCCTTAAAGGTCCTTGATGTTGGCTGTGCCTGTGGAGCATTGCTCTTATCCATAAAAAACAAATATCCAAACGCAGACCTTCACGGCATTGAGCTGGACCCCGGTTCCTGGAACATCGCTTCCAAACTATTTCCCGTAACTCAGGGAAATGTGGAAGAAGACTTGGATTATCCTCTGGAATCCTTTGATTATATTATCTTTGGAGATGTTCTTGAACACCTTCATCAGCCGGAAGCCGTGCTGGTGAATATGAAACGGTATTTAAAACCAGGAGGAATGATCCTTGCCAGCATTCCTAATATCATGCATATTTCGGTACTCGGTGATTTGTTAAATGGAAAATTCACCTATCAGGACAGCGGAATCCTGGACCGGACCCATCTGCGTTTCTTTACCAAGGATGAAATCAAAAAAATGTTCTCCCGGGCGGGATATGAAATTGCAGATATGGGAAATACCAGAGTGTGGATCAGCGAAGACCAGACAAAACTCATCCAAACCCTCTGCACCATCAGCACAAGCAGGGCAGATGAATTTATGGCTTATCAGTATCTGGTTAAGGCGAAAAAATTATAGGAAACTTTTTAATATGGTATTTTAAGTAAGTTTTATTAAATTCCATTGGAACTTTTATTGTACCGGATTACATTTTTCTGGTCGGTCAAACTGCATAAAAATACGCTCTGAAAGGATCGCTTCCTCCGTTTGATTGTAAAGGGAGCCGATCCTTCAAAGCGTGTTTTTATGCATAAAATATTTTGTATTCTTTATACAGTATCTCTTCTACAGCAAGCCGCCAGCACCAGATGCTTTGCAAGCACAGCGGTGGTCACCGCGCCTACTCCTCCTGGGACCGGAGTCGCCATGGAGGCTGTGCCTTCCAGGGTATCAAAATCCACATCTCCGCAGAGTTTTCCGTTCTCATCCACATTGATTCCCACATCAATCACAACTGCTCCTTCTTTTACATAAGAAGCATCAAGCATTTTTGCTCGTCCGGCAGCGGCTATGAGTATTTCTCCATTCCGGCAGTTCTCTTTTAAATTTTCTGTGCGGGTATGGCAGATGGTCACCGTGGCATTTTCCTTTAATAACAGCATGGAAAGAGGACGTCCTACGACCATGCTCCTGCCTACAAGGGTGACCTTTTTTCCAGTCAGAGGGATCTCATTGGCCTTTAAAACCTCTACCACCGCTTCTGCAGTACATGGAGCAAAGCCGGAATCATCTCCTGCAAATACCTTGGCAATATTAATGGGGGAAATGCCATCCAAATCCTTTTGGGGGTCAATCATTCGCTCAATGTCTTGTTCCCGGATCTGCTTTGGAAGGGGCCTTAAAAGAAGAATCCCATCAATGTCCCGACTCTCATTGATCTGGGAAAATTCCTTTTTAAAGTCCTGATCTGTAATATCTTCCGGAAATGCAAAGCATTCCGCTTCCAGCCCAAAGGCTGCCATCTTCTTTAAGGCTCCCCGTTCATAGGATAGATCATCGGGACGTTCTCCGACCCTGACTATGGCCAGCTTTGGAATACGTCCTGTATTCCCTTTTAACAGTTCTTCCACCTGTTCCTTAATTTTTGCAGACACTGCTGCTCCCTTTAATGTAATCACGGCTTTTTCTGCCTCCTTTATTCTGTCTTTAGCGCCGCTTCCACCTGCGTATAAATAGCATCTGCCCTGCGGATTCCATTCTCAGCCATGGTTTCTGCCATGGCATTTAATTCCCTTGCCTTTTCTCTCTGGAGCATGGTCTTTGTGTTGATGAACACATTCATCTTTGCCCCTAAAAGGGAGGCTCGGATAAACTGTACTCCTACTCCAACATCACTGATCGCCATCCGGCTTCCCTTTTCCGCTAAAATCTCCATGTAATCCAGCGCTTCCAGCGACCGTTCCATAACTGCGATGGGTACCAGGGACGCTGCAAGAAGATGGCCTTCCAGAATCTTTTCCCTGTTCCTTTTTTCTTCTTCCGTTCCGGAAGGGAGTTTATAGGCCTCCGCCAGTGGGGCAAATACCGCTGCATCCTCATCGGCAAGCCTTAAAAACTCCTTTTCCAGATGGGAAAGCTTTGTCAGAATGGATTGCATCTCTTCCTCCACATCTGCATACCTTTTTTTCCCAAGAGTTAAGTTTATCACCATTTTCCCAAGGGCTGTTCCAACCGAACCTCCAAGACCAGCCGCTCCGCCTCCGCCTGGAGTGGGGCTTTTGGAAGAAAGCTTTTCAAGGAAAGAAGAAACCGTAAGATCCTGTATCATTTGTGAATACCGCCTTTCAGACTAAAAATTTTAATTTACATTATATAAGGCTTTTGAAAAAATTACAAGGCTATATGATAAGGTGTTTGATGGATAAGTCATCAAGTTCCGACCGAAGCCGTAGATCCTGGTATTTTGCAGCAAGGGGAGAAAATACCTTTAAAGTCTCCTCTGCCCTTTGTTTCCAGGTGGACGGGTCCACGAATTCTATGGTCCGCATGTTATGAAGCCGGTCCGCCAATGCGACCAATGCGCCGCGGTCATCCGTACAGGTGCCGGTCTGGTTGAATTCCTGATAAGATTGCAGAACTGCTTTCATCTCCTCTTGGTGCTCAAAATAACATCCATTTTTCTTATCCTGGAAAAAAGCATTAAAAAGCAGATCGTGAAGCAATCCGGCACAAACGGTTTCTATATCAGCACCCATATCCGCAAGTATAATTGCAACATTTAATGGGTGTGTCACATACGCCTCGCCGGAATATCTGGTCTGACCTTTATGGGCATTGGATGCCGCTTCGTATATACTTCTCAATTCTTCCGGGTGATATTCCGTCCCGTTTTCTGTCAAAGTCCGGCAAAGTTCTGAAAAAAGTTCCTCAGGTTCCTTATAAAACTCCATATTCTTTAATGACAATTCCATGATTTCTCCTTTCATTGAGACATCACGGAAATGGAAAGCTCTTAAATATACAGGGGAATAGCCAAACTGGCTGACAAATGCCTTGGTAAATCCGCCATGAGTTTCCCAGCCGTAATCCATGGCGGCGTCAAGGATTCTCCGTCCCCGACGGATCTCCCTTGCCGCAGCCAACAGACGACGCTGTTTTAGATATTCCATGGGGGATGCACCAACCTTTTCCTTAAAACATCTGGAAAAATACCAGGGGGAGTATCCTGCCCATTCACTCAAGCGTTTTACAGAAAGCTCTTCTTTTAAATGCTCCTCAATATACAGGGTGCATAAAACCGCCCATTCTTCTTTTTCCATTCCGCTGCCTCCTGTTCTGGTTTCCACGTGGTAACCTGATTATAGCAGAATTAAAAGAATCCGGCTGTTCCAAATTTGCTTTTTTAGAAAATACAGAAATGAAATCAAGAATGTTTTTTTAATACCTTTTCCAGCTTCATAAGCATGGCATCTACATGCTCCCTGCTGATGATAAGTGGGGGAACAAAGCGAATCACATTGGCTCCGGCACTGATGATAACAAGCCTTTCATTTAACAATGCGTCTTTTACAAGGGGTCCAGCGGGAACGGACAGTTCCAGTCCCTGAATCAGACCTAAGCCTCTGTGGGCGGTTATGATCTTATACTTCTGTAAAAGAGCCTCTGTCTGCTCCCAAAGATAATCACCCACTTCTTTTACATGGTCTACGATTTTTCGTTTTTCAAACAGTTCCAGCACCTTTGCGGCTGCGGCTGTTACAAACGGATTTCCGCCGTAGGTGGTTCCATGGTCGCCGGGGGACATGGCTGTGGCGGCTTTTCCGTGAGCCAGGAACGCACCGATGGGAACGCCGTTTCCAAGGGCCTTTGCCGCGGTCATCACATCCGGTTTTATACCATATTTCTGCCATGCAAACATGGTCCCGGTGCGCCCCATGCCGCACTGGATCTCATCGAGGATGAGAAGTGCGTCATGTTCGTCGCAGAGTTTTCTGACGCCTTTTAAGAATTCTTCCGTAGCGGGATAGATTCCGCCCTCTCCCTGAATGGTTTCCATAATCACTGCACAGGTCCTATCATTCATAAGGGCTTTTACACTGTCAAGATCATTGTATTCGGCAAAGCGGATTCCTGGAATCAGAGGCTTAAATGGTTCCTGGTAATGGTCATTGCCCGTAACGGAAAGGGCTCCCAAGCTTCTTCCATGAAAGGAGTGGTTCATGGCAATAATCTCATGATCGTGACTCTTATCCTTGTTATAAGCATACCTTCTGGCAATTTTTAAGGCACCTTCAATGGCTTCTGTTCCGCTGTTGGTAAAGAATACCTTATCCATGTCAGAAGCCTTTAAAATCAGTTCTCCTGCCTCGACAGCCGGAACGTTATAAAAAAGATTGGAGGTGTGAAGCAGTTTCTCCACCTGGCTTTTTAAGGCATCGTCAAACTCCTTGTCATGATAGCCAAGGCCCATTACCGCGATTCCTGCGGCAAAATCCAAATATTCCTTTCCATCAGTATCATAAAGGAACACTCCGTCACCGTGATCGAACACCACAGGGAAACGGTTATAGGTCTTATAGATTAATTCTTCCACTTTTTCCATATACTCCTGTTTACTCCGCATGATAATAACGCTCCTCTCCCGGACTTATAATGGCAGTTCCGATTCCTTTATTGGTAAATATCTCAAGCAGCAGACAGTGAGGAATCCGGCCATCCATGATATGTACCCTGGAAACCCCCTGTTTCATCGCATCAATGCAGTTTTGAAGCTTTGGGAGCATTCCCCCGCCAAGAGTGCCGCTGCCAACAAATTTCTCCGCTTCTTCAATGGTCATCTCGGAAATCAGGGAATCCTTATTCTTAAAATCCCGGTAAACGCCCTCCACATCAGTCAAAAAGGCCAGTTTTTCCGCTTCCATGGCTGTTGCAATGGCACAGGCGGCATCATCTGCATTAATGTTATACGTTTTAAAATCTTCATCAAAACCAATGGGGCAGATAATGGGAAGAAAGTCTTTTTCCAGCAGATCGTTGATGATCTGAGGGTCTACTTCCGTAATATCTCCCACATAGCCGATATCCTCTCCATTGGAATAACGCTTTTTACACTTTAACATCATGCCGTCTTTTCCGCTGATTCCCACGGCCTTGATGCCAAGCTCATTGACAAGCTGCACCAGGCTTTTATTCACCCGGTTTAAGACCATCTCAGCAATTTCCATGGTTGGCTCATCCGTCACACGAAGGCCCCCTACAAAGTGGGAATCCATGCCGGATTTTTCCACCCACTTGCTGATTTCTTTTCCGCCTCCATGGACAATGATGGGTTTAAAACCCACCAGCTTTAAAAGAACCACATCCTGAATGACCTGCTTTTTCAGTTCTTCATCCACCATGGCACTGCCGCCGTATTTTACCACAATGGTCTTACGGTTGAATCTCTGGATGTAAGGAAGGGCCTCAATGAGTACTTCCGCCTTCTGCATGATGCTTTGATCCAATTCCATATTTCTTTCCTCCCTTATTTCCGGTTATGAACGGTAATCTGCGTTGATTTTCACGTAATCAAAGGTCAGATCGCAGCCCCATGCCGTGGCTGTGGCTTCTCCCATCTTGATATCTGCTGTGGCAGTCACTTCCGGTTCTGATAAAATCTTTGTGGCTTCTTCTTCGCTGTAGGGAAGAGCTACCCCATTTTCAATAATTTTCAGCTTGCCTGCGGCACTTTCAAAATATAAATCCACCTGCTCCGGATCAAACTGTGCTCCCGAATAGCCCATGGCACAGAGAATCCTGCCCCAGTTGGCGTCATGGCCAAAGATGGCCGCTTTCGTAAGGCTGGAGGTGATGACTGATTTTGACAGGGTCACTGCCTGTTCCTTTGTCTCTGCCCCGATGATCTTTACTTCAAATAACGCCGTACAGCCTTCTCCGTCTCCTGCCATCTTTTTGGCCAGGTATTCATTGACATAGTGAAGAGCTTCTAAAAAGGACTGGTAATCTTCATTCTTTTCTGTGATCTCAGGGTTTTCTGCCAATCCATTTGCCAGAAGGAGAACCGTATCATTGGTGGAAGTATCTCCGTCTACAGAAATCATGTTATAGGTATCCCTCACATCCTCGCTGAGGGCCTCCTGCAAAAGTTCCTTGGAAATGGCCAAATCTGTGGTAATGAAACTTAACATGGTACACATGTTAGGATGGATCATGCCGGAGCCTTTGCACATTCCGCCCACCGTAATGGTTTTTCCTCCCGCAGTGAACTGAACTGCCACTTCTTTCTTTACCGTATCCGTGGTCATAATGGCGGTTGCGGCATCCGTACCGCTTTCAAGGCTTTCATCAAGCACCGGGGCCATCGCTTCAATTCCTGCTTTGATGCGGTCCATAGGGAGCTGCATTCCGATGACTCCGGTCGATGCCACCAGTACGGAATCAGAAGGTATGGAAAGACACTTTGCTGCTGCTTTTGCAGTCTCTTCACAATAGGTATCTCCTTCTTTTCCGGTACAGGCATTGGCAATTCCTGCATTGACAACAATGGCCTGGATAAAGGGAGCATGGTCAACCATTTCCTTATCCCATTTAACCGGAGCTGCCTTTACGAGATTGGTGGTATAGGTTCCTGCCGCTCTGCACGGTTTTTCACTGTAAATCAATGCCATATCTTTTCTGTTCTTATATTTGATTCCTGCCGCCGTGGAAGCTGCTTTAAATCCTGCCGCTGCCGTTACTCCTCCGTTAATCTCTTTCATATCGCTTTTCCTCCATGTTTTAAATAATTCTATATCCAGTAAATCCTTCTATCCGATAAAGTTTGTTACATTGTCTGTATTTAATGGGAAATCATAATAATTCAAATCTTCCCGGAACGTAAATCCCATGTCCTTCCAGAAGTTATTTCCCACCAGATTGGACCGGAATGCGATCAGGCTTACTTTACAGATTCCTTCTTTTTTAAGCCTCTCCACTGCTTCTAAAACCATCTGATGTCCCACGCCCTTTGCCCGGTATTCCTTTGCCACACACACATGGTAAAAACTTGCCCGGCGCCCGTCATGTCCGCTTAAAATGGTGCCTACGATTTTTCCGTCCTCTTCTGCCACCACACTGGTGCCAGGGTTTCGTTTTAAAAATTTTTCCACGCCTTCCCTGGAATCGTCAAGGGTTCGCAGCCCAAAGCCCTTGATGCCTGACCACAGAGCATAAACCTCTTTATAATCATTGACCGTCATGGTTCGTATTTCCATTGCTTTTTCCTCTATGAAATCCATCTCCTGTTTTCTTACGGAAACATGGGGATCAGTTTCAGTCCTTTCTCTTCCGGCAGTCCAAACAGGAGATTCATATTCTGCACCGCCTGGCCGGCAGCCCCTTTTACCAGATTATCCATGGCACCCATCATGACCACCCGGTTGGTTCTTTTATCCATTTTAAAATTTACATCAACGAAATTGCTTCCTTCCACCCATTTGGTCTGGGGGGTCACATCACCTTCCAGAACGCGGACAAACCGTTCATTTTCATAATAGTTTTCATAGGCTGCCCGTACCTGTTCTTCGGAAACGCCTTTCTTTAAGGTCCCGTAAGCGGTAATTAAGATTCCACGGTTCATGGGAACCAGATGGGGGGTAAAGCTGATGGTGACCGGCTTTCCGGCACCGTATGACAGCTGTTCCTCGATTTCCGGGGTATGGCGGTGAACCCCTACACCGTATGCCTTGATGTTCTCATTGACTTCGCAGTAAAGATTATCTACCTTTGCTCCTCTGCCGGCGCCGGAAGTCCCTGACTTGGCATCAATGATGATACTGTCATGTTCCACCAGCCCTTCTTTTAAAAGAGGGTAAATGGATAAGATGGAGCAGGTGGGGTAACAGCCTGGATTCGCGATCAGCCTGGCTTTTTTTATGGATTCTCTGTTTCGCTCCGGAAGTCCATAAACCGCTTCCTTGATATATTGAGGTGTTTTATGCACCATTTTATACCATTCTTCGTATACTGCCACATCCTTGATCCGGTAATCGGCACTTAAATCAATCACTTTTGTCTTTGATAATATAGTATCATTCAGAAGGGAAGCAAGAAATCCCTGGGGGGTTGCTGTAAAAATCACGTCTGCCTCTTCTGCCAATGCTTCTATATTATCATCCAGACAGGAATCCTCTACGAATCGGAACATGTTCTGATAAATGGAAGCATATTTCTGGTCCACATAGCTTCTGGAACCGTACCAAACGATCTCCACATCATCTCTTTGCAGTAACAGTCTTGCAAGTTCTCCGCCTGCATATCCGGTTGATCCAATGATTCCTGCCTTTATCATAATCTTCTCTCCTTTTCCTGTCTTGAATACGTTTATTCTTCACGTTTGGAAGCATATCCATACTCCTGCTTCCGGTAGTTCATAATTATACATCCAATCTGCATAATATGCAAGTTTTTTTTATATTTTTCATTTTACACTTGCATTACGGCCCGTTTTGGTGTATATTTATGAAAGTTCAACCGATTTATATTTAAATAAGGCAGAGGAGGATTCATTGATGAAAGAAAAAGTTATTTTAGCCTATTCCGGCGGTCTGGACACCACAGCCATTATCCCGTGGTTAAAGGAAAATTTTGATTATGACGTTATCTGCTGCTGCATCGACTGCGGACAGGGAAATGAATTAGACGGACTGGAAGAAAGAGCCAAATTATCCGGCGCTTCTAAATTATATATTGAAGATCTGGTGGATGATTTCTGTGACAACTACATTGTTCCATGTGTGCAGGCGAATGCCGTTTACGAGAACAAATATCTGCTTGGAACTTCTATGGCACGTCCTGCCATCGCAAAAAGACTGGTTGAGATTGCCAGAAAAGAAGGCGCTACTGCCATCTGCCACGGAGCAACCGGAAAAGGGAATGACCAGATCCGTTTTGAACTTGGCATCAAGGCACTTGCACCTGACTTAAAAATCATCGCTCCATGGCGTATGACCGATGTCTGGACCATGCAGTCCAGAGAAGACGAAATCGAATACTGCAAGCAGCACGGAATCGACCTTCCGTTCTCTGCCGACAGCAGCTACAGCCGTGACCGCAACTTATGGCACATCAGCCACGAAGGTCTGGAACTGGAAGATCCCGCCAACGAGCCTAACTATGACCACCTGCTGGTACTCGGTGTTTCCCCGGAAAAAGCTCCGGATGAGGGCGAGTATGTGACCATGACCTTTGAAAAGGGAATTCCTGTCAGCGTAAACGGGAAAAAGATGAAGGTATCCGATATTATTACCACCTTGAATGAACTGGGCGGAAAGCATGGCATCGGAATCATCGACATCGTGGAAAACCGCGTGGTTGGCATGAAATCCAGAGGTGTTTATGAGACTCCCGGGGGAACCATTCTCTTAGAGGCTCACCAGCAGCTGGAGGAGCTTGTTTTAGACCGGGCAACCATGGAAGTGAAAAAGGACATGGCTGGCAAATTCGCTCAGATCGTTTACGAAGGAAAATGGTTCACTCCTCTTCGGGAAGCGATTCAGGCATTTGTAACCTCCACCCAGGAATATGTGACCGGCGAAGTAAAATTCAAACTTTACAAAGGAAATATCATCAAAGCCGGAACCACCTCTCCTTACTCCTTATACAGCGAATCTCTGGCTTCCTTTACCACCGGTGATCTCTATGACCATCACGATGCAGACGGCTTCATCACACTGTTCGGTCTTCCGTTAAAGGTTCGTGCGATGAAGATGCAGGAAGCGGAAAAAAAGAAATAGGAAGTATATCGTAAGAGATATACAGTGAAAAACATGCAGTAAAAAATATTTCATGCAAAACATGCAATTGAAACCATGTAATCGCATAGAAAAGAACGCATCCAGAGTATATTCCTGAATGCGTTCTTTTTTATTCCGCAAGATTTTTTAAAGTATCCCCCGTAACCCGGTAAACCGTCCAGCCCTCCATAGGTTCTGCGCCCAGAGAACGGTAAAAGTCAATGCTTTTGGTATTCCAGTCCAGACAGGACCACTCCAGCCTTCCGCACCCTCGTTCCACTGCAATGGAGCCCAGTTTTTTGATCAAAGCCTTCCCAAGTCCATATCCCCGGTATTCAGGCGTCACGTATAAGTCTTCCAGGTAAATTCCTGCTCTGCCTAAAAATGTGGAGAAATTATGGAAGAACAGAGCGTATCCTGCTTCTTTTCCATCGGCCATCACAAAAATGACTTCCGCTTTTTTCTTTTCAAAAATCCATTCCTCTAAAATTGCTTCTGTTGCAACAACCTCATCAAGCAGCTTTTCATACACTGCCAGTTCCTTGATGAAATCCAAAATTAATCCGGCATCCTTTTTTTCTGCATAACGAAACGTAATCTCCATTTCATTTCCTCCTATATGTAATCTGTTTGATTTATTTTAAGATTTCTTTTCTAACGCCTTCTTGATTCTTGGTATCATCTTTTTCGTGTAGACATAGCCGCTTTCCATACATTCCTCCATGCAGGAAAAGGTCAAAAGCCCGGCTTCTTTTGGAAGGGGAGGGGTCAAAAGCAGGACCTCCCCGCTGCTGCCGCAGTCTTTTAAATCTCTGCTCATAACCGTAAATGAATTATAAGCAATCTCAATAATGGATTCATCATGAGGCTTTTTATACTTTTCGCCAATATCCACACCAAGAACCTTAGGCACTCCTGCGGCAATCAGTAAATCCACCGGAAGATTATTGGTCACTCCCCCATCTACCAATAGGAAATTCTTCATGGTTCTTGGACAAAAGATTGCAGGAACGGAACAGCTTGCCATCATGATGTCACACAAAAGTCCGCTCCTCTCCCATTTCACATGTTCTAAGGCGAGGGCGGACAAGGGAATCTGCTCCTGAAACAGATTGGTGAACACCACTGTTTCCCCGCTGTTGATATCCACTGCCGGAATCAAAAGACCTTTGCACTTTCCCTGGATGTCCAGTTTTTTTGTCAGATCGCAAAGAAAATGCTGCATACGGTTCCCCTTGATCAGCCCGCTGAGCGTTGTCTTTTTCCCGAAAATGATCTGAGGCAGGAACAACGCAATCCCAAAAATATCCGGGTCAATGAGCCCCTTGCCATGTCTGGCAAGCCACCGTACCGTTTCTCTCATTTCTCCCACTCCCATACCAGATGCGTAAAGCCCTGCCACGATGCTTCCGGCACTGGCCCCTGCGATCTGGTTCGGAAGCATCCCTTCTTCCTCAAGAGCGGTCAAAACTCCCACATGGGCCGCTCCCCGGGTACCTCCGCCTGCCAGCGCCAGTCCGT
This sequence comes from uncultured bacterium, assembly GCA_905215155.1. Lineage (GTDB taxonomy): Bacteria > Bacillota > Clostridia > Lachnospirales > Lachnospiraceae > Lacrimispora > Lacrimispora sinapis. The sequence continues at coordinate 65,865 of CAJMPJ010000011.1, forward strand.
AATCAGCCATTTTCAATCTCCTCGCTTCTTCGCTGAGTTTTAGGAAAATTTATGCTTTTTTGCAGGGATTTATGACTGACCACCTGATACAAAGAAGAACAGCTCTTAAGTATGCGCTCTGTCAAAGAGCTGCATTCCCACTAAGACTGTTCTTCCATTTTCGATTATTCAAATGAATTTATGATGGGATCTATGACTTTACTTTGCATAATACGCATCAATTCCGTCTGCAATCCCTTTTGCAATTTTATCCCGGTATTCCTCTGTTGCCATCTTTTGATCCTCTTCCGGGTTGCTCATAAAGCCCATCTCAACGATAGTAACCGGTATCCTGCACCAGTTTATGCCGCTCATGGAGTCGCTCTCCTGCACGCCCCGGTTCTTAAAACCGGTTTTGGCTGCAAGTGCGTCCACTACGGCTTTTGAAAGAGCCGAGCTTTTTCCGTAAAGATTTCCATTGTAAGGATTCTTAGAGGTCTGGCACATGGTAAGTGCCCCGTGGATGCTGCTGTCATTGATGGAATTGGCATGGACTCTGACAAAAATATCAGCACCGCTTTTGTTTGCCATCTCGGCCCGTTCTGCATTGCTGATATTGACCTCATTGGTCTCCCGGATCATATAGACCTGATAGCCCCGGTCCAAAAGCTCCTGTTTGAGCTTTAAGGAAACTGCAAGGGTAAGCTGATATTCCGGAATCCCTGTCTTAACTCCCTGAGTGCCGGAAGCTACCTTGGCCTTCTTCTTAGAAGAACCGGGAGCAATTGGTTCCTTCTCGGAATTGCCTTTCGCCTGATGCCCAGGATCAATGGCTATGACTTTGCCTGCTCCGCTTCCTGTCACCGAAGGTGCCTGGCTTTCCTTTTCTACCACTGGTTTTTCCTTTGACACGTATCGGGATGAGATATAGCACACCTTGTCCTGATAGGCAACCCGGCTCCAGGTACTGCTGTAACCGGTCCTTTTTAAGGAAACTGCCTTGTCCAGCGTTGTAAGAATCTCCCCGTCAGAGGATGGAGACTTTCTTACATTGACCTGATCTCCTGTCACATAGACGGTCTCATCGGTTCCCTGAAATGCAGGTGCCGTCTCTTTGGTAACAGCCGCTTTATGGGAGCTTGTCCCTGCATTACCGGAAGTGTCTTCCATGGAGACAGGAACTGCTCCATTAACTTGCTCCGGCAGACCGCCCTTTGCCTCTTCCACCGTTGGCCCATCCACCGCTTCGTACTTCTTTTGACAGCCAAAAAGCATGGCTGCACAGAAAATGACAGCAAAAAGGAGGAACCATCCTCTTTTTTTCCTTCGCTTCTTCACAGTATGGTTCCTCCTCCGACAACGTAATCGCCGTCATAAAATACAACGGCCTGTCCAGGTGTAATGGCGCGCTGCGGTTCCTCAAACTTACATTCTACCACTCCGTCCTCCGCTTCCCTGATGGTGCAGCGGGCGCCTTTATGGCTGTAGCGGATCTTGGCAGTCACCTCCATAGGCTCTCCATGAAGTCCGTCGATGGCCATCCAGTTTAAATGACCGGCCCTTAACGATTCGGAAAAAACGTCTTCTCCATCTCCGATCACCACTTCGTTGGTCTCAGGACGTATCTCAACCACAAAAACAGGATGTCCCATGGACAGATTCAGCCCTTTTCTCTGGCCTACGGTATAGTGGGTGATTCCTTTGTGCCGTCCGATCACCTGACCGTTCAAGTCCACAAAGTTGCCTTCCGGTACTTTTTCTCCGGAATTCTCTTCAATAAAGCCTGCATAATCGTTATCCGGGATAAAGCAGATCTCCTGACTGTCCGGTTTATGGGCCACCCTGAGGCTTATTTTTTCAGCGATCTCCCTGATCTGGTCCTTGGTATAAGCCCCCACCGGCATCAGCGTGCGGGATAATTGCTCCTGGGTCAGATTATACAGCGCGTATGTCTGGTCTTTTGCAGCCGTCACCGATTTCTTCAATGCATACCTCCCGCTCGGCAGCTGCTCTATCTGGGCATAATGGCCGGTGGCGATATAATCCGCACCGATATCCAGACTCCTCTTTAACAGAGACTCCCATTTGACGTAGCGGTTACAGGCAATACACGGATTGGGGGTCCTCCCCTTCTGGTATTCTTCTACAAAATAATCTATGACGCTTGATTTGAACTCTTCTTTAAAATTCATGACATAATAAGGAATACCCAGATCCCATGCAACACGTCTGGCATCATCCACGGCACTCAGTCCGCAGCAGCCTCCGTTCTCTTCCTGGGTCTTGGTATCCTCGTCCTGCCATATCTGCATGGTAACGCCGATGACGTCGTATCCCTCTTCCTTTAAAAGCCATGCGGCTACAGAGGAATCAACGCCTCCCGACATTCCTACTACTACTTTCGCTTTACTCATAGCTTCACGTTTCCACTTTCTTCCGCCGGGTAAGCAAAAGCCCGGCATCTTAATATTCTTCTTCGATTTCTTCCTCACCGATGTCGGACTTGGGTTTCTTTAAACCGTCGATTTCAATTCCGTGCTTGGTTGCATAATCCCATAATGCGGCGTGAATCGCTTCCTCTGCCAATAAAGAACAGTGTATCTTCACTGGTGGAAGCCCGTCGAGTGCCTCACAGACAGCTTTGTTGGTAACTTCCATTGCTTCCTTTACTGTCTTGCCTTTTACCATCTCTGTGGCCATACTGCTGGTTGCAACTGCAGCACCGCAGCCAAAGGTCTTGAATTTTACATCACGGATAACCTGATTTTCATCAATATCCAGATACATTCTCATGATATCGCCGCATTTCGCATTGCCTACGGTACCCATACCGCTTGCATTCTCTATTTCGCCTACATTTCTTGGATGTTCAAAATGATCCATTACTTTTTCTGTATACATATTCTATCTTCTCCATTTCCAGGTAATAATGTCCTGTTGTTACTGATCCAATGCTGCAGAGACTCCTTTTATTTCGCCTGATGCTTGATATAGTCCTCATAAAGCGGTGACATGCTGCGCAGCTTTTCTACGATTTCTTTCACGGATTCCACTACAAAATCCATCTCTTCTTTTGTATTTACCTGATCCAGGGTAAGACGAAGGGAACCATGAGCGATCTCATGAGGAAGTCCGATCGCGAGAAGCACATGGGAGGGGTCCAGAGAACCCGATGTGCAGGCAGAACCGCTGGAACCGCAGATTCCTTTCATATCCAGCATGATAAGGAGTGACTCTCCTTCAATAAACTGAAATGCAAAATTCACATTGTTAGATAGCCGGTTCTTACGATGACCGTTGATTCTCGTATAGGGAACTTCAGACATCACGCGCTCCATCAAATAATCCCGAAGCCCGGACTCTTTTTTGATCCTCTCATCCATCTCAGCTACTGCAAGCTCTACAGCTTTTCCAAAGCCTACGATGCCTGGGACGTTCTCTGTTCCTGCACGCCGTTTTCTTTCCTGTCCGCCGCCGTGAACGAAAGAGCGTGATTTGATGCCGGTACGGATATAAAGAAAGCCAATGCCTTTCGGTCCATTGATCTTGTGGCCGCTGGCACTGAGCATATCGATATGATAATCATCCACATGGATGGGCACATGTCCAAAAGCCTGGACTGCATCGGTGTGGAATAAAATGCCGTGTTCTTTTGCTATTTCGCCAATCTCCTTGATGGGTTCGATGGTTCCGATCTCATTATTGGCAAACATAATTGAGATAAGAATGGTATCCGGCCGAATGGCCTTTTTTAACTGATCCAGTTTTACGACGCCGTTCTCATCTACATCTAAATAGGTGACATCAAAACCGCGCTTCTCCAAATACTCACAGGTGTGAAGCACCGCATGATGCTCGATCTTGCTGGTTATGATGTGTTTTCCCTTTTCCGCATAAGCTTCTGCTGTCGCAATCAATGCCCAGTTATCTGACTCAGAGCCTCCTGCTGTAAAATAGATCTCATTTGATTTTGCGCCAATGGCACTTGCGATGGTTTCTCTGGCTCCTGCGATGGCCTTCTTTGAGATCCCGGAAAACTCATATACGGAAGATGGATTTCCATAATATTCCGTAAAATACGGCAGCATGGCTTCTACGACCTCTGGTCGTGTTCTGGTCGTTGCTGCGTTGTCAAGATAAATCAATTGCTTCATATTGTTAGTTCCGCCTTTCTGTAGTCCTAAAGTTAAAAGCTTCATCTACAAACTCTATTATACACACATTTCCTAGAATTTCAATAGGAATGATTCTCATTATGAATATGTCATGAAGAAAGAATCCAATCCATATATTTATAATAATTATCATTTTCAGGAGATTTCATGAATGATACGCTTAAGATTCCGCGAAAATTGTCTCCAACCAAATACGCTTTATTGACCGGAACCCTGCTTTTGACTTCCGCCGGGCTCATTACCCGGGTGCTGGGCTTTTTTTACCGGATCTTTCTTTCCAGAACTATCGGAGCGGAGGGACTTGGAGTCTTTAATCTGATCCATCCGGTATTTGGCATCTGCTTTGCCTTATGTGCCGGCTCCATTCAAACTGCCATATCCCAGTCCGTAGCCGCCAATGTGAGAAAAGGCCGTTCCATTTTCCGCACCGGTTTGATCATTTCCTTGACTATTTCCGTGGTTCTGGCATACGGTATCATCCAGTTCAGGGATATGATTGCCGGAAATATCCTGATGGAACCCCGCTGCGCGCCTCTTCTGATCTTTGTTGCTGTTTCTGTACCATGCGCCGCCATTCATGCCTGCATCAACGGCTATTATTACGGTATGCAGCGTCCCCAGGTTCCAGCCTTTGCCCAAATCATGGAACAGAGTGTGAGGATCGGAGCCGTATTTTTAATTGCGGATATTATGATCCAGTCAGGCATCACCATCACCGTACAGCTTGCTGTCTTTGGACATTTGATCGGAGAAATCGCTTCCTCTCTTTATACGGTCACCGCCTACCGGTTCTTTCCTCCAAAGCTGGCTCCTGGCGTTACCCACGTTTCCTCCGGTTTTCGGGAAACGGCACCGGAGCTTATGCATCTGGCAATGCCTTTGATGGGAAACCGGCTGGTTTTGAATGTTCTTGCCAGTGCGGAAGCCATCCTTATTCCAAGCCGGCTTCAGATGTCAGGGCTTACGGACTCGGCAGCATTATCTGTTTACGGTGTTCTGACCGGAATGGCTCTGCCTTTTATTTTGTTCCCATCTACAGTATTTAATTCATTGGCAGTGCTTTTGCTTCCTGCAGTTGCAGAGGCCCAGTCTGAGGGAAATGACCGCAGAATCGGATCAGCCATTTCCATGTCCCTTCGGTATTGTCTGTATGTGGGAATCCTGTGCATCGGAATTTTTACTTTATTTGGCGATGATCTGGGGGTCAGTGTATTTAAAGACAACACCGCAGGCAGCTATATGACCATTCTTGCATGGCTGTGCCCCTTTCTTTATCTGGTCACCACCATGGGCAGCATCCTAAACGGGTTGGGGCGGACCTCGGTAACCTTTATCCAGAATGTAATTGCCATGGTGGTCCGTCTCCTTTTTGTCCTTTTCGGGATTCCACGATTTGGAATCTTTGCTTATCTGGTGGGTGCTCTGGTCAGTGAACTCCTTCTGGCTCTCCTGCATGTTCTAACCTTAAAGAAAAAAGTGGAATTTACATGGAACGCCTGGGATATGATCGCAAAGCCGGCAATTCTTATGGTTTTGGCAATCGGAATCTATTATGCCGCGTTTTCTACCGCTGATCCTTTCAGCGGGCTGCCGCTCTTTATAAAAACGGCAATACATATCATAATTTTATGCGGCTTTTATCTGATTCTTCTGGTTGGAGCCCATATAATGAAAGGCGGAAAAACGGAGGACTTCTAAGGGAATAAAATCTGCCAGGCAGCATTTGTATTCTTTTGCCTGGCAGATTTTCTACGTGATGAATGTCTTTTCCTGCACTATTTTGCAGAACTTTTGTTACACAGGGAACAATTGGCACAATCCGCGGGACTGCAATGGAGCCCTGGTCTTTGAAAGGGTTCTATGGTGAAACCACAAGTCTGCAGTGGGTACGTTTGATCTTCGATCTTGACTTCCTCTGTATCGTAATCAAAGCTTACCTTTAATCCGGATACCGTGAGCACGTCGTCATAAAGCGGATGAACTTTAATACGGGGAGAATGCTTGATGATTTGTTCCTCCTCCGTCTGCACATAAACCGAATGGTCGCAGGTAATGAGAGACTGAATCCGGCCAGCTTCTGTAAAGGAAAGGGAATTGCTGTCCGCATTGATTCCAATCTGGTCCGGATCATAGGCTGCCATGGTTCCGATGGGAGTTTGCACCATGACTGGATTGGAGGGTTCCACGGACTTTAAGCGTCCTGATTCATATAAGGAAACTCCTACTTTTGTTTCTATCACTCCCACCGGAGTCTGAATGACGGCATTTTCTCCCGGAAACAGAGTGATACTTTTGATATCACCGCTTTCGTAGAAGCAGATTCCATTGATCATTGCCCGGAATTCGGAAAATCCCAGGTCAAAGGTAAGAGGAACATTTAATTCCCGCTCCTCTTCTTCGGTCCAGAAGCCGCTGAGCTGTCCATCTAAAACAAATACCCGGTGCAGCTCTCCCCCGGGATAGAATTTGATGCGTTCTGCCGGAAGTTCCCCAATGGGAGTCGTAATCTCCTGCTGTTGTTCCAGCGCTACGCTCATGACCATGCCCTGTCTGTTAAATTCAATGGACGGCCGATTCTTTCGTCTGTTATTTTCCGTATAGGCAGGAACCAGTTCTCCTATTTGTGTGAGAATCATATTTTTCTCGGAAAGCCGTACTCCATACAGTTCTCCTGTGGGATGGCAGGAGAAAGAATCCACCCCTCCCAGGATTCCAAAGGGAGTCTGCAGCTTTTTATCATCTAACACCATATAATTTTGCATCTTTTTCCCTCCCGCTAGCATTGCTTTTTTGTTATGGTTACATATGAAACTCCATCTTGTAACCGGACCTTTTTTTCAAGGGTGGAGTCATGCTCCAGCCATGGTGGAATATGGGCACAGATCAGATGAAGTTCTAAAAAAGGAGTTTGTTTCAGAAAAGAGACCAGTGCCTTTTTGGAAGAAACCTCCGGGCACTCCTTCTGCAAGTCCAGCAGATTCAGATGATAAATTCCTGGGGTACCTGTTTCTACAGGCCGTGCATTGCGGATCATTTCTTCTTTCATTCGCTTTTTCTCATCGCTTTCTTTTAACTCGGTTATCACGCCCTCAAAGGTTTCTTCCCCCGCTTCTTCCGTACAGAAAATCCCATAGCCTTTTTTATCAAATACGGAAAAGGGAATTCCGGTTATTTCTTTGCAAAGTATGGCTTTCGCATCCTCTGCATACACTGCAATGTTTTCCGTTTCCTGCCGCAGTTCCTTTACGGTATTTCCTTTTACCGGGGGAAAACTGACGGTCTTTACAAGAAGCCAGGTTTCATCCTGTTTTTCATAGATTTCCACTCTGTTGCAATGAAGAAACGCCTCCATTTTCTCATCTCTTTTGAATACCGCTATTTGATCCATTCACACAACCCCTTCCTTTTTAACTTTCTATTTCGATCACCTTTCCATGGATCAGCTTTGCAAGAAATTCTTCCAGTTCCAGCTGGGCATCTTCCTCATCTATATTTTTTTCAGCTGACAAAAGAGAGACCAGCTCCGTAACCGCGGTTCCCCGCTCCAGACTGTTCCATAAAAAAATACAGGTCTCATTGACAGACGGAAGTCCGTCTAAGGAACCGTTCTGACTGTCTCTTTCATCAAAAATACAAAACTCCCCCCCAAGTTCCTTTAAGACATATCCAGGTTTCAGCTTCACATTCCTGATCTTCATTTCAACCCCTCAACCTTTCTATATCCACACCGTTTTTTATCAGTTCCAAATCTTCCCGGTCGTACCCCGTACTCACCATCACCGCTCCTGTTGTCAGCCACATGACCATCAGACCGCATACCTTCCGAAGCATTAATACCAAAAGCCAGGTGCTGATTTCTTCCCCGTCCAGACTTTTGCTTATGACCTGTGCAAGCATTTTTTCTGCTTCGGATTTGAAAGAAACAGAAAGCAGGTCTTTGGTATGGTATATCCCATAACGCTCTATAGTCTGGGCATAGGCAACGGCATATTCGATTCTTCTTTTTTCTTCTCTGGACTGAGAAAGTGTATCCCCTCCGGCATAAAGCACCGGTGCGGTCCCGTTTAGGGCAGCGAGCCGTTCTCTTAGTTTCTGCTTGTCGTAATAATTGGTTTTTGGATCCCCGATTTTCTTTTTTATGTCTACGATTCGGTTACGGACCATATCCCGGTCAGCATCCCCTTCTATTACCGTGTACGTCCCTGCTGCCGTTAAAACGTTTGCCTTTCCAAGCATCTGCAAAGGGATCTCCTCTATGGAGCATGGGTACATACCATCAAACACTCTTGTATCGGTTAAGACTGCCACATCCCCCATGATATCTTCTTTTCTCCGCCCTATGCCAGGCGTTTTCATTGCCCACACATGGAGACGGTCTTTTTTTACATTGGCAGACAAAAGGGACAGGGCCTCTCCTTCAATCTGATCTGCGAGAATAAACAGCTTTTGCTGTCCCAATTTCTGAAGCAGAGGAACCAGTTCCCCAAAGGAGGACAGCGGACGGTTTACGATCAGGACCAACACCTCAGAAAACGTCCCAGACTCCCCCACGGTAAGCGAACCGTCAAGGTGCATTCCTCTGGTGATCTGAAGCCTTGTGTCCGCATACATGGACTCCTTTACCACCAGTTCCCCGGCTTCAGTGCCTTTTAGTATCATTCGGGCAGTTTCAGGGTCCCTGGTGATCTGCCCGATCAGCTCTCCTTTTGACTTTCCGGAAAAAAATGATCCGTTTAAGACGGCTGCTTCCAGTGAGTCTGCCGCCTGTTTTAAATCCTTTGCCAGGAAAACCGGATTAATGCCCGAAGCCGCTTTTCGTTCACAGACAGAAAGCAAAGAGCCCATCATGCGGGCGGTCTCTCTGGTTCCGCAGCCTGTAACCTCATTGATCTCGCTTATGGCGGCACAAGCGAGCCTGATTCCCTGGTTCATAAATAAGTCTGCTCCTTCCAGTTCCTTTGCCACCTCTGCCGCGGAAAAACAGTAGGTTCCTTTTACCAGAATTCCGCCTTCCAGGGAAAGCGCACGGCAAAGACTTCTAATTCCTTCTGCGATCCTGCTTTTTCCGTCCTCAAATCGAATCTGACGTATCATCCGTTTCCCCTCCGTTCATAATGGATTGTAAAAGACCTTCTGCTTTTTTAATATCCAGACTGTTCACTAAAAAATCAAATTTCCTGTTGGCTCCATGTACAAATTCATAGAGGTTGCAGTTTCCTGCCCGTTCCCCAATCCCCATTAAAGTGCCGTCAACCATATCCGCTCCCGCAAGTGCCATGACCATGGAGTTTGCTACCGCCATTCCAAAATCATTGTGTTCATGGACCTCCACCTGAATCCCGGTCTGCTTGATCTCCCCAATCATTTCCCTTGCTCTCCGGGGGAATAAGACACCCACCGTATCGGCTAACCGGATGACTTCCACGCCCTGCTGCCTCATAAGCCGGATTAAAGAAATTAAAAATGCCACATCAGCCCTTGATGCATCCTCCAGACCTACGGTTATGGGAATGTTATAATCCTTTGCCACTTCAATGCATTCCTGGAGTGTATTTTCAATCCATTTCTTATTTTTTCCAATTTTATTATAGATCTGTGCATAGGATACCGGCGTTCCGATGTGGATTAAATCCGGTCTCTGTCTGGCGGATTCTTCTACGTTTCTGGGATTTAATCTGGACCACACAGATATCCTGGCCTGTTTTTTCCGTTTCATGATCTCACTGATGTAGTTCATTCCTTCCGTTCCGGTATCATAGATTCCGGCCTCAATCTCATCAATGCCGATGCGGTCTAAATAAAGAGCCAGCCTGATCTTATCCGAGGGAGAAAATACGATACCGGGACACTGCTCCCCGTCACGCAGGGTGGTATCAACTAATTTGATTCTTCTCTTCATACACATCACACTCACTCATTATGTTTAAAAACTCTTCATCGGTTACTTCTCCGCCTTTTTTTATGCTTTTACGCTTCACCAGATCCAGCAGCTGGTTCACATCATAGCGTCCTTCCAGATGAAGCTGCTTTAGCTTATAGCGTATGGAGGTTCCTCCGGAATGCTTTCCCAATACCACTTTTCTCGATGCTCCCACAAGCTCCGGAGGAAAGGATTCATAATTGGAAGGCTTTTTTAAGACCCCATCCACATGAATGCCGGATTCGATATGAAATATTTTCCGCCCGATCACCGGAGTATGGGAGGACACTTCCGATCTGGTCATTTGTTCAAAAAGAGTCCGGAGTTCAGTCAGCATTTCAAAGCTGTGGTTTGGTTTGTATCGCTCCACCACCCGCATGGCTAATATCACCTGCTCCGTTGCCGCCTTATTGCCGATTCCGGTAAACGTCGTCATCACCGTTCCGTTGTGATGGTACTGTAAGAAATCTGCTGCAATGGCAGATGCACAGTAATAAGAGTCCTCCGGGTACAGAATGGGGGAGACCCGCATAAGCAGTTTCATGCCCCGTTCATATATATCCCTGCTTTCATAGATCAACAGATCATCAAGGCCGGTAAGCCTTAATTTCTGATCCTGCTCAATGCCCTCCAGACCCTTTAATTCAGAGATGTCATTGACCTGGATATTTCGGATGCCCCTTCCCGTACCGTCACAGAAGGAGGAGAGAAAATATCCAACTCCCGGATATTTACTGCTCTCTCTTAAATTAGGAAGCTCCATATAATAGATAGTGCCTTCCGGCAGTTCCCCATGGATGAGATGGTAAACCCTTGGCGATATAACAACACCGGAAACAGAGAGACGAATCAACGTCTTTGCAAATTCCAAAACCAGTTCCTTTGTCAGTGAATATTCATCCAGCATAGCAAGTGTGGCATCTATGATCTTCATCATGAAACAACCCCTCCTTTTTCCGTTCGACCCTGTCAGATCATCAAATCTGCAACCGGTGTTCCTCCTTCAAAATGTTCGTCAAAAATCCGTTCCACGTCTTCTTCGGTCACATTCCCGTACCAGACGCCTTCCGGGTATACCACAACCACCGGGCCTTTTTCGCAGATTCCAAAGCAGCCCGTATTATTAAGGACCACTTCCCCCGATAATTCCCGGTCTTCGATCTCCTGCATAAAGGACTGGATCAAGTCCACACCGCCTTTCTGATAACACATTCCTTTTTGGGTTCCGTTTACTCTGCAGCTGGTGCAGATCAATACATGATATTTGGGCTGTACCATTTGACTCCTCCTCTTTCCTTCTTTACATGGCGGCGGCGGCCTTTTTCACCGCATCTTCAATCATGTCATATGTATTTACCGGTTTGATGCCAAGCTGTGCCAGCTTTTTCTTTGGCTCCATGCCGATCCGCATGGCGATGACACCATTGCAGCCTGTAAGTGCCTTTAACAGCTGTTCCATTTTATCTTCTTTCTCTCCGCAGGACTCCTCTCCGGCACAGTACTGCTCCACCTTCCGTTTTCCTGCGAAACGTACTTCTCCGTTTTTATAATCGTATAAATAAAATTCCTTTGCATGCCCGAAATGTGTATCAACGATCACGCCGCTTTTTGATGCCACCGCAAACCGGTAGCTTATAGAAACGGGAGCGGATTCTTTGGGTTTCTCTGATAAGAATTCTTTTAACTCTATGGATTTGTCATCGGTAAGGGTACCTACCGCATCTGCCCGGCAGTGCTGACAGTGATACATCTGAGGCATGATCTCCTCGCACTGTTTTCTCAGTTTTGTCAGCTGTTTATTGGAAATAGGCTCCACGCGTTCAAATGCGCTCCCTTCCACCGGAATCATCTGCATGATGTTGGTGATAAAGCATCCCATGGATTTTACGGTCTTTACCACTTCCGGCACATGATGGTCATTGATTCCTTTGACCGTCACGATATTAACCTTTACAAGAACACCGCTGGCAATCAAAAGCCGGATTCCTGCAAGCTGGTTCGCCACCATAATGGCCCCTGCCGCATCTTCCCGGTACTCTTTTCCCATAAACCGGATATACTGGTACATCTGCCCGCTGATATGAGGGTCCACCGCATTTAAGGTGACCGTTACATGGGATACGGAAAGTCTTGCCAGTTCCTCCGCATACATGGGAAGCTTTAACCCGTTAGTGGAAAGGCAGAAGGTCACATCCGGGTCCTGTTCTCTTATTAATTCAAAAACTGCTTTTACACTTTCCCAGTTTTCCAGAGCCTCTCCCGGTCCCGCAATGCCCACGACCGTTAAGTTTGGCATCTTTTTCTTGACCAGCAGATACCGTTTAAGGGCTTCCTCAGGGGTAAGGACGGAGGAAGTCACTCCCGGACGGCTCTCGTTGGGACAGTCAAACTTTCTGACACAGTAACTGCACTGGACATTGCAGGCGGGTGCTACCGGGAGATGGATTCGGGCAAATTTGTGGCCTTTGCAGTTGTAGCAGGGATGCTCCAGGGTCTTGCGTCTCATCACTTCTTCCTGTGCAGCGATACTATTTTTCTGCACCATACCTTGCTCTGCTTTCATCTGTTCTTCCTTCTTTTTTTCACCAATCAGACCATCTTTATAATACTTGTCATAAAGTGTCTTCCTAAACGTAGTTTCTGTGGTATCAATCAGCTGATTGGAAATCTCATCCATATACTCCATGGAGCCCTCGTACCCTAGCATTTTCAGCCGCTGGCCTCCAACATGGTCATGGATGGGAAATCCCCTGCGTACTAACGGAAGGTTTAAATCCTCAGCAATCCTTCTTCCATCGGAATTCCCCACCAGAATATTGGCCTGACAGGAAGTGACCATGGCTTCGATGTCTTTAAAGTCTGCTTTGTCTGCAATCTTAAAATCTTCCGCCAGATAACGCGTGCCTAATTTATGGATTTCTGCACCGGCTTTTTCCACAAGCTCCGGACAGGAGGTTCCGGTCGCACACACCACGGGCAGGATTCCGCATTCACACATCATGCGCACCGTAGAATATACCTGATCCGGTTCTCCAAATACAGCGGCCCTTCCGGCGGAATTGTATTTGTGGGAATCAATCATGGCATCTAAATACCGCCCTCTTTCCTTTTTTAGCTCCTGGGGAATTTCTTTCCCGGAAATGTCAGAAAGGATTTTTAAAAAAATGTCCGTATCTCTCAGTCCTACGGGCAGGGGGAGTCTGATATAGGGCACTCCATATGTATTCTGCAAATATTCCGCCACTGAATTCTTCCGCTCAAACCCGCATAATTCCAGGGTCAGCTTTGCTCCCCCCATCCTTTTTAAATCGCGAATATCCGTTCCGTGATGAGGAAGACGGTTATATTCCTTATCGTGGACCCCATCCAGATTTTCAGATAGATCCGGCAGGAGAATGGCATTGATCCCAAAGAGATTTAACATGTTTTTTATGTACCTGGTATCCGCCGGGCTGATGGGGGCTGTCACAACATTCACAAGATTATTTTTCTCCCTGCTCATTTCTATGGAAGAAACAATTGCATAAAGTGCGGCAAAGTAACCTTCATACTGGCTTCCGCCGTATCCCGGTGACGAACAGGAAATGAGTGTAATATCACGGTACTCCGGGTTTTCCTCCAGAAATGTTTCCAGTATTCCCGGAACATCTTCCCCGATGGTCTCGGCCAGACAGGTGGTCATCACTCCTATCATATCCGGGTGATAAAGCTCAATCAGATTCTTTAAGCCCTTTTTTAAATTTTCACTTCCCCCGTAAACCGTTCCCTGTTCCGTCAAAGAGGAGGAAGCAATATCCACCGGTTCATTGTAATGAGTTGCCATATGTCTTCGGATATAAGTCGCGCACCCCTGGGAACCGTGCAGTATGGTCATGCAGTTTTTCAGGCCATAGAACGCGGTAGCGCTTCCCATGGGCATACACATTTTACATGGATTGATATTTAAATTTACGAGAGGTTCTACCTTACTTTTCATTGTCATTCCGCCTTTCTGTCAGCCTGCATAGTCCCATACCGGACTGTTGATGCTTCTATTGATCTCCATGGTGAAGTGATAGACCCCTTCAAAGCCGGCCAACGGGAACTTTCTTTCGTGGTTATGATCGCAAAAGGCAATCCCTAATTTATAGGCCAGAGGTCTTTCCTTTACTCCTCCCACCAGAATATGAGCCCCTTTTTCTCTCATAAATGTCTCAAGCTCCGCCGGGTTGGCATCGTCAAGGATAATGGTTTCCGGCTCCACCAGACTTTCTATTATCTCATAATCTTCCTTCTTTCCGGTCTGTGTCCCAACCACCACAGTTTCGATTCCCATGGCTTTAAACTGGCGGATGAGGGAAATGGCCTTAAAGCCTCCGCCCACATAAATAGCTGCTTTTTTTCCTTCCAGATTTTTCCGGTACCGGTCTAAAAATTCCTTCAGCTCTGCTTGCTTCCTGGAACAGAACTCCACCGCCTTCGCCCTTGCCTCTTCGTCCTTAAGAGCTTCTGCCACTCGGATCAGGGATGAGGTGGTATCTTCAATTCCAAAAAAGCTGACCTTGATAAATGGAATTCCAAATTCCTCCTCCATGCGGTTTGCCAGATAGGTGCTGGACCCTGCACACTGGACAATATTTAAGGCTGCTTTTGGAGCCTCGATCATATCCTCATAACAGGTATCTCCCGTAAAACCGGAGATCACATCAATCCCGATTTCTTTTAAATAGTTTTTGATGATCCACATCTCCCCAGCCAGATTAAAATCTCCTAATATGTTGATGGCTTTTTTCTTTTGCTCACTTTTATATGGAAGAAGAACGTTCATAATGGCGTCACATGCCATACGGTATCCGGTGGATTTATTGCCGGAAAACCCAGGGGATTTGACTGGAATTACGGGTATGCCATACTGATTGGATTTGATTTTGCATAATGCTTCCACATCATCTCCGATCACCCCTACGATGCAGGTGGCATAGATAAAGATTAGTTTTACATTCTCTTCTTTTTCCATCAGCTCATCCACGGCTGCTTCCAGCTTATTTATTCCTCCGAAAATAATATCCGTTTCCTGTAAATCCGTGGAAAAGCTGTTTCGGTAAATATCTTCCCCGCTGGTCAGGGACCCTCTGATATCCCAGGTGTAGCTGGAACAGCCAATGGGACCATGGACGATATGGTATGCATCGGTTATGGGGTTTAAAACAACCCTGGCTCCGCAGTATACACAGGCTCTCTGAGACACGGAACCGGATACACTGTTACTGTCACAGCAGATTCCGCCTTTGGCACCGCTGCAGCTGTCTTTTATTACAATGGAACTTTTTCTGGCTTCCAATATATTTTTGTTGTTGTTTTCCGTTTCCATGACCATGCTCCTTTCAAATACCACCCTGAAAAAATACAACAACAGGGAGGGTACGGCTCCCTCCCTGGTTCCTTTGCTCTCTGAGTTACATTACTACATCAAAATCTTCATCTGCCGCATCCCGGTCCTGACGGTCCATCATTGCATCTACGATTTTCTCCACATACCGGATTCCTCCGGCATAGCCCACCGTTGCCTGTATGGGGTTCCCGTACCGGTCCAGTACCGGAAATCCCATTCGTACCATAGGAATATCCTCGGCCTTTGCAATCTGCTTTCCATAGCTGGACCCAAGGAGCAGATCTACCGTTTCGTTTTTAATCAACTGGTGAAGATAAAATAAATCCGTATCCGCTTTGACCACATATTCGCTTTCATCGACTCCGTACTGATCCATCAGCTCTTTGATTTCCCGCTCCCACCGTTCTTTGGGCGTCCCGGTGATGATGTATTTGGGACTCATTCCAAGTTCCAGACACAGAGAAGTAAATCCATATACGATATCCGGGTCTCCATAAATGGCGACTTTCTTCTTATATACATACTGATGTGCATCTAACATCAAATCCACCAGTCTGCCTCTTTCGTCTTCCAGTACCTTTGGAACCTCATTCTTTGTGAATTTCTGCAGCTCCATAAGATATTGATCCGTCAGCTTTACCCCTACCGGAACCGGAATGTTGGCGAATGGGATTTTATATTCCTTTTTCATATACTCGGAAGGCTCCAGAGTGCAGTAGGTTCCCATGGAAATCAGCGTTTCGCAATCCCCAAGAGCCTTTATATCCTCTGCAGACGTTCCTGCATGGCTGTGGAAATATTCATTCTTGCCATCCATGGGGTGATCTAAGGTACCGTCATGATCTGGGAAATAAATATACTTTGCCCCCATCAATCCGGCGATCCTTTTTAATTCCCGGTCATCTCCTGGATTGACCCAGCCCGGAAAGATCGCTGCCTTCCCGTTTGGCTTTCCACTTTTTTTGGTCATATACTTCATAAAACCGATCATCATATTAGAAAACCCTTGAATATGGGAGCCTTCATAGGAAGGCGTGCTGGCAAACAAAACCGTCTTGCCTTCGGGAATCTCCATATCCATAATGTAGGAATTCACATCATCTCCGATGGTTTCCGAAAGACAGGTGCTGTGAATGGCCATGATATCCGGATTATAGATATCAAATACATTTTTCATAGCTGTCGTGATGTTGCTGCGCCCTCCAAATACGGATGCACCTTCCGTAAAGGAACTGCTGGAAGCAATGGCCGGTTCCTTAAAATGCCGGCTAAGCACCGTTCTGTGATAGGAACAGCAGCCCTGGGAACCATGGGAATGAGGCATGCACTTTTCTGCACCAAGGGCACAGAACATGGCTCCTACCGGCTCACACGTTTTACAGGGATTGATTGTCATATGGCGTTTTTCCATAATTTCTTTTGGGGTCAATTCAAGCATTAGCCTACACCTCCTAAGGTTCCTTCAATCATAGGCGTGGTTTTCCACGGCGGTTTCACCAGCGCCCAGGCATTGGTATAAAGACTCATAGCAACATCTCTTCCAAAGATCACCGCTCCGCGGAAACCTGCATAAGGGCCGGAATAATCGTAAGAATGCATCTGACGGGATACCACTCCCCCATGCTGTATGGCGTATTTATCTTTGATGCCGGAAAAGAATATATCTGGTTTGTATTCCTCAATCAGCTGGTCTGTCTCAAACAGATTGTAGTCATCCACTACCATATTGCCCTTGTTCATATCTTTTATCATGCCGTCATATGTATCCAGCTCGATTCCTTCCTCCCGCATCTTTTTCAGCTCTTCTTCCGAGTAACGGTCTTCATAGCCGGGCTCCCGCTGCACCGTTATTTCTTCAATATTTTTAGAATCGGCATCTGCCTTAATCTGAGGGATGATCTCCCGTCCTTCATAATCGTCCCGATGAGCAAACTCATAGCCTGCAATGGTGGTTTCCATGCCGAAATCCTTTAAAAGCATCTGGTAATGATGGGACCTGGAACCTCCTACAAAGATACCGGCAGTCTTCCCTTTTAATTTGGATTTGTAGTATTCCATATCCTCATTAATTTCCGCCAACTCTTCTGCAATTACTTCCTCCGTCCTTTTTATAAGCTCCGGGTCATTGAAATACTTTGCTATCATCCGAAGGGATTTGCAGGTTCCTCCCACTCCGATGAAATTGACCTTGATCCAGTCGACTCCATATTTTGTCTTCATCATTTCCGCTATGTAATTGATGGACCGGTGGCACATGACCAGATTCAAATCTGCCAGATGGGAATTTTTAACGGTCTCATACGAACCATCACCGGTAAATACAGAAACCACTTCATAACCGATCTTCTTTAAAATCCGGACCTGTTCCCAGCCGTCACCCCCAATGTTATACTCTCCCAGCAAGTTGACACTGTATTTGGCCTTTGGTGCTTCTTCCCCTTTTCCGATCACGTAGCGCATCAGGCCATTATTGGCAATATGGTGGCCTGCGGATTGGGATACCCCCTTATATCCTTCGCAGGAATAACCTATTGCAGTAATCCCGTACTTTTCTTCTACCCTTCTTGCTACCGCCTGTACGTCGTCGCCAATGAGACCAATGGGACAGGTGGAACAGATAAAAATACATTTAGGATTGAACAGCCGCATGATGTCATCAATTCCTTCTTCCAGCTTTTTCTCTCCTCCGAACACGATATCCGGCGCCCTCATATCGGTGCAGAACGAATAGGGAACAAAATTGGGTTCTCCTTCATAGGAAGGCTTTGCTTTGTTTCTTCTCGTTCCCCAGGTATAAAATGCACACCCGATTGGTCCGTGGGTGATGACCACAGAATCCTTCATCGGTCCTATCACAACACCCTTGCAGCCTGCATAACAGCAGCCTCTTGCGGTTATGATTCCTGGTATTGCTCTGTTATTAGCAGCAATCTCATCCGGTTTCTCCCCAAATTCCAGCTGTGTTATATGACTTTTCCTGTTTTTAAATACTCTGGATGAATACTTATCCAGTAATAGATCTCTCTCTTTTGCCATAGCCTTCCCTCCCATCAATAAGCGTCTATCGTATGCTCTCCGCTTCTCACGGTATAAGCTTCATAAATCGGAAGCACAAATATTTTCCCGTCGCCCGGATTGCCCGTTTGGTTCGTTTTGATCAAAATATCCACAACGTCTTTTACCTGTTCATCTTCCACAACCAAGGTCACCAGCCGTTTTGGTATCCACCGGTAGGATTCTGACAAATGCTCTCCTTTCAAAGACATGGGAAGTTCTCCATTCTCCAGAACCAGGGTCAGCAGCTCCGGATCAATCTGTTTTTTTCCCCTGCCCAGTACGGATCTGCAGGTAAATGCAGGAAATCCCCCTTCCGCCAAGGCCTTTTTCGTGGGATTGATTTTATTGACACGGATAAATGCCATTACCTCTTTCATTATAATCACTCCTTTCTTTCAAAAGCCTTGCCTTAAAGCCCCTTCTTTCCGGTGCTGATGGTATATGCTTCCTCCATGGGAGAGATAAAGATACGGCCATCCCCGTAATTGCCATCCCCGGTTCTGGCGGTTCTTAATATTACCCTTACCAGATCATCTTTGTCCTCATCGTTGCAGAAAAATAAAAGCATTTCTTTTGGAATCTCGTCGTAATGGATTTCTCCTACGGTGATTCCTTTTTGCTTGCCGCGTCCATAAACATCCATTTTGGTCACTGCCTGAAACCCTGCCTCCGCAGCTTCTTTCATAACATAATCCGCCTTTTCCGGCCGAATGATCGCTCTCACCAATACCATAACAACTTCCCCTTTCTCAATCCCACTTATTCCATGAGTCCATATTCCATCAGGATCTCTTCCAGTTCATCAATTTTCATTGGATTGGGAATCACAAACATTTCATTGGAATCCACTTTTCTTGCCAATGTACGATATTCATTTGCCTGAGCCTCCTCCGGCGAAAAATCAATTACAGTTCTCTTTCTGATTTCTGCCCTCTGAACCGCATTGTCACGAGGTACAAAATAAATCATCTGAGTTCCGATTTTTGCTGCTACGGCTTCAACCAGATCCTTCTCCTTATCTACCTTTCTGGAATTACAGATCAGACCGCCCAGTCTTACCCCCCCTGTTTTTGCATACTTGTAAATACCTTTAGAAATATTATTTGCCGCATACAAGGCCATCATTTCCCCGGAACATACGATATAGATTTCCTGGGCCTTGCCTTCCCGGATAGGCATTGCAAATCCGCCGCAGACAACGTCGCCCAATACATCATAAAATACATAATCCAGATCATCGGTATAGGCACCAAGCTGTTCCAGCAGGTTAATAGAAGTGATAATTCCTCTGCCTGCACAGCCTACTCCAGGCTCAGGTCCGCCGGATTCCACGCCCTTGATCCCGCCATAGCCTTCTTTCATAACTGCATCCAGTTCAATGTCATCGCCTTCGTCACGAAGGGTATCAAGAACCGTCTTCTGTGCCAGACCTCCAAGCACCAGTCTGGTAGAATCCGCTTTAGGATCACACCCTACAATCATGATATGCTTGCCCATTTCTGCAAGACCTGCTGTCAGATTCTGCGTTGTTGTAGATTTACCGATACCGCCTTTTCCATAGATTGCAACCTGTCTCATAACAATTCCTCCTTACATGAAAAAAGAGGCAGAAGGCGGATACATTGGGTATCCTGCCATTCCACCTCTTCGTGAATAGAAAATGAAAAAGTAACTAAGTTTTGTCGACCACTTAGGTTGCTATAACTATATCTGTTTTAATTCCTGAATTCAATACAGCACTATGCACAAATTACAGTCTAATTCTTTTTATATTTTGTATTACATTCCATTTTTGACCTATAACTGCAAAAAAGAGCGGGATCACCAGCTCTTTCTTTTGTACCTCAGTTCACTCCTACCATAACGGAAGTTGCTTTTATAATCGCATACGCATCTTTTCCTACTTCCAGTTCCAGATCCTTTACTGCCGCCATGGATACCGTGGCAGAAATAATGTTTCCGCCTCCCACGTCCATGGTTACCATGGCATTGACTGCTCCCGGTTCTATTCCTACCACTTTTCCCTTTAACTGATTTCTTGCACTAAGCCTCATATGTATTGTCTCCTCCATTCCTCTCCTTTGAATACAACCAACAGATCTTAACTTCTTTTGACACATGGTAATCAATTCAAGTTGTTTTGTCAATCTATTTGTGTAAATACTAATAAAATTAAGACAAAAGCAAAATTTCTTCTTTCGGAAACTGTATAAATAATGGAATACTTTCCTTTCTATCCTGATACATCCAAATCCTTCCGGAAGATTCTGCTTCTGCATTTTGGAAAAGGACCTGCCGTTCAAAGGCCATATCCGTCACTCCCAATAACCGGACCTTCATCACATTTTCCCCCGGCTGTTCTGCCGGGATCAGATGATGTCCCCTGATTCCCAGGTATCGAATCGAATCTCCTATCGTTTCTTCGGTCCTCAGCTTTATGTTCCAGTCCTTTGCATAGAGTTCATGGTCACTGATCCGTTCCACGGAAGAGATGTTTTTGCAGCCGGTCAGCTTTGCTGCCTCCAATATCCCCGGCTTTTTAAAGATCTCCTTTGTCCTTCCGTTTAACAGGCTCTTTCCTTCTGCAATTATTGCCATCCGGTCACAAAATTGATAGATCTCATCTCTGGAATGAGATACCATCAGCACATCTTTTCCATACTCTTTGATAAACGCAAGCATATCCGTCTTCAAAATATCCTTTAAAAATCCATCCAGTGCGGAAAACGGTTCGTCCAGCAGAATCACTTCGGGTGTGCTCAGCAGCATACGTGCCAGCGCTGCCCGCTGCTGCTGCCCGCCCGAAAGCTGGGACGGAATTCGTTTTTCCAGTCCTGTAAGCTGAAATCTTCTTAACATTTCATCAATCAAGGTCCGCTTTTCTTTTTTCCTTTTCTGAATCACGATTCCCAGATTTTCTTCCACCGTCATGGTTGGGAACAGGGCATAATTCTGGAGTCAAGACCACCCGTAAAACGGGTGGCTTGTGAAAAGGGTATAACC
>CAJMPJ010000012.1 GCA_905215155.1 uncultured bacterium
TTTTTTGCAAGAAGGACCTGCCCCAGAGCGTTGTTGATTTTATGGGAACCGGTATGGTTTAAGTCCTCCCGTTTTAAATAGATTTTTGCACCGTTTAAATCCTCTGTCATCTGCCCGGCATAATAAAGCAGAGACGGTCTTCCGGTGTAGGTTTCGTGCAGAGCATTTAGCTCTGAAAGAAAGGCCGGGTCGTGGCTGTATGTTTCATAAGCCGCCTCAAGCTCCCCGACTGCGTTCATCAGCGTTTCGGGGATAAATTGTCCGCCGTGCTGTCCAAATCTTCCTTTTGACATTGATTTTCACTCCTTATAATTTGTATGATTTCTTTGATTTTTTCAGGGTCTTTCAAACCATCGGTCTCCACGCTGCTGCTTAGGTCCAGGCAGTAGGCATCGGTTTTCATGGCCTCCTTTATGTTGGAGGCTTGAAGTCCTCCTGCCAGAAACCATGGTTTTTTTATATCCGGGATTAAGGTCCAGTCAAAGACTCTGCCGCTGCCGCCGTAGGAGTCCTTGGAATAAGTATCGAAAAGCAGAAAGTCGGCAGGCAGATCAACAGCCTGGTCAATATCCTTTTTTGACCGGACCCTTATGGCCTTTATAATGGGAACCGGGTGGTCAAGCTGCTTTTTTAAAGATTTTATATACTCCTCATTTTCATCTCCGTGAAGCTGGATCAGCCCGATGGTATGCTCCCCGGCCAGGGAAATGATTTCTTTTACCGGGCTGTTTACAAAGACTCCCACAGAAGGAATTTCAGGCAGTAGAGAGTCCCTTAGGACACGGGCTGCAGCAGGAGAGATCTGCCTTTTTCCAGGGGCAAATACGAAGCCTGCATAGTCCGGCTTCCATGTATTTACTGCCGTTATATCTTCCGGACGGGTCAGTCCGCATAGTTTGATCCGTTTTTTTCGATTCCTCATAGGGCAGCCCTCCGGAACCGGCCGATCACCTCTTTTTTATCCGGAGAGCGCATCAGGCTTTCTCCAATCAGGACACCATGGACTCCGGCCCCTGCCAGGGTGCGGATGTCCGTGTCCGTTTTTATTCCGCTTTCTGCAACAAAGAGCACACCTTCGGGAACCATAGCTCTTAACCGGAGGGAGGTTTCAAAATCTACTTTAAAGTTTTTCAAATTCCGGTTATTGACTCCAATGATCCTGGCTCCTGCTGAAAGCGCAGAATGAACCTCCCCCTCGTCATGGGCCTCAACCAGGGCACTTAACGAAAGGCTTTCACAAATTTTTAAATATTCCCTTAATTGATTCGTATCCAAAAGTGCGCAGATGAGCAGTACGGCAGATGCCCCAATGGCTTTTGCCTCATAAATCTGATAGGGGTCTATGGTAAAGTCCTTTCTCAGAAGAGGAAGAGAGACCAGCTCATGAATCTGGGACAGATACTCATTGCTTCCAAGGAAATATTCCGGTTCCGTAAGAACGGAAATGGCATTGGCTCCCGCCTGTTCATAATCCTTAGCGATCTCCAGATAAGGAAATTCAGGGGAGATAAGCCCTTTTGAGGGGGAGGCCCGCTTGATTTCACAGATAAAGGAGATTCCCGGTGCGGAAAGTGCCTGTTCAAAAGGAACGTCATTCCCGTTTTTCCCCGAATCTTCAAGTGCCAGATATGCCAGACGTTTCATTTCTTCCAAAGGAATTTTTTCTTTTGCTGCCTCTGCCCGTTTTTTAGAAGCAGCAGCTAATTTTTGAAGGATCATAAGACTACCTCACTGGTGGCGGTTACGAATTGTTCCAGCTTTTTTATCGCCTTTCCGGAATCAATCAAATCGGCTGCGGTTTTCATACACTGGAGGATGGAACAGTCATCAATTCCAAGATACAGGCTCAATGCGGAATTGAATATAACGATATCCCGTTTCGGTCCGTGAAGTTTTCCGGTGAGGATTTCCCTGGTGATCTTCGCGTTATCCGCCGGGGAACCGCCGGTCAGTTCCTGCAGAGTGGCACGGTTTAGTCCAAACTGCTCCGGTGTAATGTCATAAGGAATCAGTTCCCCAAAGCGGATCTCGCACACATGGGTGGGCCCCGTGACCGTGGCTTCGTCCAGTCCGTCATGGCCGCATACCACCAATCCCCGTTTGACGCCAAGGTTGCTAAGCACCTGTGCCAATGGTTCCACCAGCTTTCTGTCATACACGCCCAGCAGCTGCATGGTCGCGCCTGCCGGATTGGACAAAGGCCCAAGAATGTTAAAGATGGTCCTTATGCCCAGCTCCTTTCGGACCGGACCGGCATATTTCATGGAAGCGTGGTAAGCCTGTGCGAAAAGAAAACACATGCCCGTTTCCTTTAAAATTTTTTCGGACTGTTCCGCCGTAAGATTTAAATTGACGCCCAGGCACTCTAAAACGTCGGCAGCCCCGCTTTTGCTGGATACGCTCCGGTTTCCGTGCTTTGCCACCGGAACGCCCCCTGCGGCCACCACAAATGCGCTGGTGGTGGAAATATTAAAGGTCCCGGCTTCATCCCCTCCGGTGCCTACGATATCAATCACAGGGAAATCCGGTTCCAGCCGAAGTGCCTTTTCCCTCATGACCGTGGCGCAGGCTGTGATCTCATCAATGGTTTCCCCCTTCATCCGCAGTCCGGTTAAAAATGCCGCCATTTGGGCAGGAGTCGTTTCTCCGCTCATAATTTCGTTCATGACTTCTCTTGCAGCTTCAAAGCTTAAATCCTGACCTTCGATTACTTCATGGATTGCCTGTTGGATCATGGTGATTTCCTCCTTTAACTTTGATTTTTATGGAAAGAAAATTTTTTAAAATGGTTTCTCCGTCGGGAGTTAAGATGGATTCTGGGTGAAACTGCAGGCCATAGACCGGAGAATCCTTATGCTTTACCGCCATGATTTCCCCGGAGTCATCCGTGCCGATGACCTGTAAGCAGGAAGGAAAAGATTCTTTTGCGGCAATGAGAGAGTGGTATCTGGCAGCAGGAATGGTTTTTTTAAGCCCTTGAAACAGGGGATCATTAGAAGCAATGGTGATCATGCTCTGCTTTCCGTGCATCAGCTTCTGGGCCCGTTTTATCTTGGCTCCGAAAACTTCGCAGATTCCCTGATGCCCCAGACATACCCCCAGAATAGGCATTGATCCGGCAAGCCTTTTAACCACTTCCTCGCATACCCCGGCATCCCTTGGGTAGCCGGGACCGGGAGAGAGTATGATGTGGCTGGGAGATAATTTTCTAATTTCTTCCACGGAAAGCTCATCGTTGCGGATCACCCGGATATTGGGGTCCAATCCTCCGATCATCTGTACCAGGTTATACGTAAAGCTGTCATAATTATCAATAAAAAGAATCATTCGTTGTTCACCTCCACCGCCTGTTCCAGCGCATGTATCACTGCCTTTGCCTTGTTTTCCGATTCCTCGTATTCCCGTTCCGCATCGCTGTCAGCCACAATGCCGCCTCCTGCCTGCACCGTTACCGTTCCGTTTTTTCTGACCGCCATCCGTATGGCGATGCAGGTATCCATATTTCCGGTAAAGTCCACATATCCGAGAGCACCGCCGTAAATACCTCTTGGCTCTGATTCCAGTTCGTCAATGATCTGACATGCCCGGATCTTCGGAGCGCCTGACAGAGTGCCGGCAGGGAGGACCGATTCTATGGCAGAGAAAGCATCACAGTCCTTTCTGATTTGGGATTCCACCTGTGAGCAGATATGCATGATGCGGGAATACCGGTGGATCATCTGGTATCCGGTCACCTCCACGGTGGAAAACTCTGAGATTTTCCCAAGATCATTTCTTCCCAGATCCACCAGCATGTTGTGTTCCGCCAGTTCTTTTTCATCCGCCAAAAGCTCCTGTTCCAGCTTTTTGTCCTCCTCCTCATTGCTGCCTCTCGGCCGGGAGCCTGCCACCGGAAAGGTGGTAAGACGCCCCTCATTTAAGCGGACCAGGGTTTCCGGAGAAGTGCTCATGATCTCCATGTCTCCCGTATTTAAATACACCATGTAAGGAGAGGGATTGGTGGTTCTGAGCACCCGGTACGCATTGAAAAGATGATCCGGGTAATCGCTGGTAAAACGTCTGGAAAGAACCGCCTGGAAAATATCTCCGTTTGCGATATATTCCTTTGCCCGTTCCACCATCTTGCAGTACTCCTCTTTGGTCACATTGCAGTGAAAGTCAGGTTTTACCCCGGCGGCAGGCGTTTGGAGAGGAGGTGGCTGAAGGATCATGCGGGCTATCTGTTCCAGTTTGCCGCAGGCCTTTTTGTAATTTTCCAGGACCTGACCGGTTTTCATATTTACCACAATGGTAATCTTCTGTGTCAGATGATCGTAGGCGATCACAGTATCGAAAAGCATTAAGTCAAAATCGTTGCAGTCCCCCTGCTTGATGGATAATACCGGCTCGGCATAACCAATCATCCGGTAAGAAAAATATCCGACGAACCCCCCGGTAAAGGGCGGAAGTCCGGGGAGCTTGGGGGCATGGTACTCCTTTTGGATATTCCGGAGAATGTCATAGGGAGCATCCGTTTTTATGATCTGGTCAGGAACCCCATCAGGACCGGTCCCGTAATGACGGAGTAAAACCTCCCGATCCTTGCAGGTAACGCTCATGACCGGGTCGTATCCCAAAAAGGAGTAGCGTCCCCAGGTCTCTCCGCCCTCAATGCTTTCAAGCAGGTAATAACGGCTGCTTAACGCTGCGATCTTCTGCAGCAGGGTAATGGGGGTTACAGTGTCTGCATAGATTTCCCTGCAGACTGGGATTACGGGATAGGAAGCGGCAAGTGCTTCGATTTCCCGGTAGTCCGGTGTGATGTTCATGGTTTCCATACTCCTTTCTGAAATTTAATATAAAAAAAAAGCTCCCGTCCCTCCTCCATATTCCTATGGAAAGAGGGACGGAAGCTTTATAATCTGCGTTCCGCGGTACCACCCTGATTGGAGAAGATAGACTTCTCCCGCTTTATCACACACCAACATGTGCATCCCCTTGATAACGGATAGGAAACCCGTCAGCATCTACTCCCGGACATATCCGGTTTCAAGCCACCCTCGCAGGTCCATTCGGATCAGACATCAACGTTTCCTCTCACCGGCCGGAAACTCTCTGTGCATGATGAAAAAATCTTACTTACTCCTGCTCAACAGTTTTACGATTTGCTTTGCTACAGTATATGAGATGCAAAGCAAAATGTCAACAGTTATTTTTTTCAAACCGTTTCTCCTCATTGACAATTTAAAAAATGGTGTTAAAATGGTGCTAATTGAATGTAAAACTGAAATAAAGGACAGGAGGGTTATCCTATGGCAAAGATCGGAATAATTGGAATCGGCAATATGGGACTGGCAATCGTAAAGGGGCTGTTGGGAACATACAGCAGGAAAGACATTCTTTTTACCGATGTGAACAAAGAGCGGTGCGAAGAAATCACAAAAGAGCTGGGAATAGAACACGTGGATAACAACGGACATCTGGCAGCCAGCGCACAATACATTGTCCTTGCTGTAAAACCCCAGTATTTTCCTGCCGTACTCTCGGATATCAGAAATACAGTGACGGAGAAGAATGTTATTATTTCCATAGCTCCCGGAATCACCACCACCCACCTGAAAGAAAAGCTTGGAGATGAAAAAAGAGTGGTTCGTGCCATGCCCAACACCCCCGCGCTCCTTGGAGAAGGAATGACCGGAGTCTGCTATGAGGAAAAGGCATTTTCAGCAGAAGAAAAACAGGCCATTGCGGATATCTTCGGCTCCTTGGGAAAGATGCGTCTGGTGGAAGAACGTCTGATGAATGCGGTGGTCTGCGTCAGCGGAAGCTCTCCTGCCTATGTATATATGTTCATAGAAGCCCTTGCCGACAGTGCCGTAAAATACGGCTTGCCAAGGGAGGCGGCTTATGAGATGGCTGCCCAGTCCGTTCTCGGCAGTGCCAAAATGGTACTGGAGACCGGCGAGCATCCGGGAGCATTAAAGGACAAGGTCTGTTCCCCTGGGGGAACCACCATTGCGGCCGTTTCCGCCCTGGAAGAGGCAGGATTCAGGAACGCCGTCATAAAAGCAGCCGATGCCTGCTATAAAAAATGTACGGAACTATAACACCGACCGGAGGAATGAAAATGGGACAGCCGCCTGTAAAACGCTTAAACAGAAACTTAAAATATAAAGGCAACATATTAACGATTTATGAAGATACCGTATTAGCCAATGGTCATGAAGCCCACTGGGATTTTATCCATCACATCGGAGCCGCCGCAGTAGTGCCTGTAACAAAAGATGGAAAGATCCTGATGGTCCGCCAGTACCGCAACGCCATAGACCGGTTTACGTTGGAGGTACCGGCGGGAGCACTGGATGATCCGATGGAGCCAAAGATCGACTGTGCACAACGGGAGCTGGAGGAAGAGACCGGATATAAGACCCGGAAAGAAAATCTGGAATACCTGGCCAGCGTCAATACGACTGTGGCATTTTGTGATGAAGCCATTGATATTTTTGTAGCCAGAGATTTGGAAGAATCCCAACAGAACCTCGATGAAGATGAATGCATTGAGGTGGAAGCGTGGTCCGTGAAGGATTTGGAGGAAAAGATATTCCGGGGAGAGATCACCGACGCAAAGACCATAGCCGCCATTCTTGCCTATGCCCGGAAATATGATGTGAAATAACAAACTGAATAAATGTCCCCCTGCAGGCATAAAGTGTGACAAGACCTGTAGGGGGATTTTTTATGCCCAGTTTATTTCGTACATTAAGAGTGAGACTTTTAAAGGCTCCGGGAGGAAACTATGTGACCGTGACCCGGAGCACAAGGACCTGGGACGTGTTCCTTCTCTGCTTTTTTGCGGGACTTTTTGCAGGGACGGTCATGGCAAATTTCTGGTATTCATCCTTTGCTGATGAAGCGGGCTACTATCTGGGGCTTTTAAACAGAAATATGAATCTGACAAAGGATGAGCGCATGGAGCTTTTCGGACAGGTACTGAGCCAGAGAATGATGGAGGTTTGGATCATCTGGCTGGTGGGTATGACCGCATATGCCCTGCCTTTATTTGGCATATTTACCGCCGGAGCAGGTTTCTCCATGGGATTTGTAGTGTCCGTCATAACCGTACAAAAAGGTCTGATGGGGCTTCCCGTTTTCCTCATGACGGTCATGCCCCAGTGCCTTTGCTACCTTCCGGTTTTTTCCATCCTGCTGTTTTGGGGAGTGCAAAAAGAACGGCGTTTCCGGATTCCAGGCTTCCTGCTGCTTTTGCTCCTTACGTCCGCCGGCAGCGCACTGGAAGCGTGGATCAACCCGATTTTCCTGAAATATGTCCTGTGATCAGAGAAAAAAAATAAAAAAATTACAACCGCAATATTACCATATCTAGCGAACAAATTTATCCAATAGCCAATATCTTGTATATATTATGTAAAGTGGTCGGAAACTACCAGAAAAGTGGGAAAAATGTGTTTGATTTTATCGAAAATAGTCTATATAATGGTAGAATGAAGCCTTATTTTAAGGTGTTTTTTAAACCGAACGGTTAGGGGAAATGGAAATGGTAGTTGAGATTAATCATTTTATAATTTATTTGAGAGAGATAAAAAAAACATCAAAAAACACCGAGGTATCATACCAGAGGGATTTGATGCAGATGGCCTCCTTTTTGGGACGGCAGGGGATTGTAGAAGTAGGCAAAGTCACTAAGACAAGCCTTAATTCCTATATCCTTTACCTGGAAAAGGAAGGAAAAGCAACGACTACTATTTCAAGAACACTGGCGTCCATGAAGGCATTTTTTCATTATGAATGTGCAGAAGGCAGAATCAGCAAGGACCCGGCAGAACTGCTCAAAGCACCCAAGGTGGAAAAAAAAGCGCCTACCATACTGACCGTGGATGAAGTGAACTGCTTATTAAGTCAGCCAGACGGAGATTCTCCCAAGGAACTGAGAGACCGGGCCATGCTGGAGCTTCTCTATGCCACAGGCATCCGGGTATCCGAGTTGATCAATTTAAAAAAAACGGATTTAAACCTTATGGTAGGCTATATCACTTGCAGGGACCAGCATAAAGAGCGCATGATCCCCTTTGGAAAAGTGGCAAAGCTTGCCCTTTCTGCCTATATGGAGCGGGGACGGAGCTATTTATTAAAGGAACAGGATGGGGAATGGCTGTTTACCAACTGCAACGGGAAGCCCATGAGCCGCCAGGGATTCTGGAAGATCATCAAGTTTTACGGCGATAAGGCGGGAATTAAGGCGGATATCACCCCTCACTCTCTCCGCCATTCTTTTGCAGCTCATCTGCTCCGCAACGGAGCGGACATCCATGTGGTACAAGCCATGCTGGGGCATTCGGATATGGCGACCACCCAGATGTATATGAATTACACCCAGAAAGATGCGGTCCGCCACGCTTATACAGGAGTCCATCCAAGAGGTTAAGAATGAATAAGAACTTTGACATGCCTTCCGTCATACATTGCGGAAGGCATTTGTTGTTGCCTAAAATGCCCGAACGGTAAAAACAACATTTGCCTGTAAAGCAGGTTTGCGATATAATAGGAAAGGTCGTGCTTTTACCGTATGAATAATATAATGATGAGGTATAAAAAATGAAAAAGTTAGAAGAATATGTCACAAGCATTCCTGATTTTCCGGAGGAAGGGATCATCTTCCGGGATGTGACGACCATACTGGAAGATCCCAATGGACTTTCCCTGGCCGTGGATGGCGTTCGCCAGATGCTTGAAGGAGTGGAATACGATTCTGTCATCGGTCCTGAATCCAGAGGGTTTATCTTCGGTGTTCCAGTGGCTTACGCAGAGCATAAAGGCTTTATCCCGATCCGTAAAAAGGGAAAGCTTCCAAGAGAGGTACTTTCTGCAGATTATGCACTGGAGTATGGGACCGCAACCATTGAGATCCATAAAGATTCCATCAAGCCGGGTCAGAAAGTGGTTATCATTGATGATCTGATCGCCACCGGAGGAACCATCGAAGCCATTATTAAATTAGTGGAGGAGCTTGGCGGTGAGGTGGTAAAGATCTGCTTTATCATGGAACTTGCAGGATTAAAAGGAAGAGAAAAACTTGCAGGATATGATGTGGAATCTCTGATCATTTACGAAGGAAAGTAAGAGGAAAAATCAGGCGGTTTTTCTTCAATTATCGATATATTTTTATCAAAATTTATTTTTTTCGATACATCTTTGGGTCCTATTGATTTTATGATTTTCCCTATGATATGATATGAATTAAAAAATAATGCTGTGTTGACTGCAGCAATTTCATAAACAGCAGATAGAGAAAGGATGAATCATATGGCCGTACATGTAATTGACGAAGCGAACCGTTGTTTAAATTGTAAAAAGCCTATGTGCCGGCAGGGCTGCCCGATTAACACCCCGATTCCACAGATGATCCAGGCATTTAAGGGCGGAGATATCAACCAGGCCGGAGAGATGTTATTTGAGAATAATCCAATGTCCCTGGTGTGTTCTTTGGTATGCAATCACGAAAAGCAGTGCGAGGGGCACTGCATACTCGGGAAAAAGGGCCAATCCGTCCATATCAGCAGTATTGAAAACTATATTTCAGATACGGTTTTTGATAAATTGAAGATCGAATGCAAGCCCAAGAATGGAAAAAAGGTGGCGGTGATCGGTGCAGGACCGGCGGGCATCACGATTGCCGTTCTTTTAACAAAGGAAGGCTACAGTGTGACCATTTTTGATGCAAAGGATAAGCTGGGCGGTGTCCTTCAGTACGGCATTCCGGATTTCCGCCTGCCCAAATCCATTTTGGAACGGTACCGCAAAAAACTTTTGGACCTCGGCGTGAAGATTCGCCCCAATACAGCCATCGGTACCGCTTTGCAGATTAAAGATCTGGTGCGGGATGGATATCAGAGTATTTTTATCGGAACCGGAGTATGGAGACCAAAGACTCTGGGGGTAAAAGGGGAATCTCTGGGCAATGTCCACTATGCCATAGACTATCTGGCAAATCCCGATGCATATGATCTGGGAGACCGGGTGGCTGTCATTGGAATGGGAAATTCTGCCATGGACGTAGCAAGAACGGTCATCCGCCATGGAGCGAGAAAGGTGACTCTCTATGCGAGAGGACTCCGCAGCAATGCCAGCGAGCATGAAACCACGTATGCCAAGCTTGACGGTGCAGATTTCCAGTTTGGAAAGCAGATCGTAGAGATTACGGATGACGGTCCTGTGTTTTTAACGGTGAGCTATGATGAAGAAGGAAAACAGATTGGGATATCCGAGGAAAAGGAACAGGTTTATGCGGATTCCACCATCATTTCCATCAGTCAGGGACCAAAAAGTAAGCTTGTGAACACCACAGAAGGATTAAAAGCCAGTCAGAACGGTCTTCTTATGACCGATGACGAAGGGCGTACCACCATTCCGGGTGTCTTTGCCTCCGGAGATGTGGTGTTAGGAGCCAGGACCGTGGTGGAGGCGGTCGCCTATTCTAAAATTGTGGCTCATGCCATGGATGAATACATGAAATCAAAAGAAGAGAGATAAATATGGATTACAGCAGTCTCATAAATCTGCAGGGGATGCTTTTTCTTCTGGTAGCGGCAGGCATTGTGCTTCGGAAAAAAGGTATTTTACCGGAACATGCAAAAGCTGTATTGACGGATCTGGTCATTTACCTGATTCTTCCCTGCAATATCATCAGCTCCTTTTTTATTGAGTTTAATATGGAGATTTTAAAAGGATTTGCCGTAATTTTGGTGATCGCCACATTAATTCAATTTGGCTGTCTGCTGTTTGCCAGGACCCTTTATAACAGGGAACCGGACAGACGGAAAAAGGTGCTTCAGTATGGTACGGTATGTTCCAACGCAGGATTTATGGGAAATCCGATTGCAGAAGGAGTTTACGGGGGCCAGGGTCTGATGTATGCTTCTATCTTTCTGATCCCTCAAAGGATCGTAATGTGGTCGGCCGGAGTATCCTATTTTACAAAAAGCCCGGACCGGAAGACTGTAGTGAAAAAAGTCGTGACCCACCCTTGCATTGTTGCGGTATACATCGGCATGTTTTTAATGGTCACGCAGCTTAACCTTCCGGTATTTCTGGAGAATACAGTAAGGAACATCGGCGGGTGTACCACTACGGTATCCATGGTTTTGATCGGAACCATATTGGCTGAGGTGAAGCCTGGTACGATCCTTGACCGGGGAATCATAAAATATACGGTGATCCGCCTGTTTTTGATCCCCCTGCTGGTATTTGCAGGCTGCCGTCTGTTTTCGGTAGATCCCCTGCTTTCCGGAGTATCCGTACTTCTTACCGGAATGCCGGCCGGCAGCACCACCGCCATACTTGCTGCAAAGTATGACGGAGATTATATTTTTGCAACAAAGTGCGTGGTAGTGACCACTCTGTTGTCTTTGATCACCATACCCTTATGGTGTGTGGTTCTTTAAAATGGCAGACGGATTTTCCCGTCTGCCATTTTAGATAATCCTGGAAACGGATTGTTGCTTTACCGGGAATATGATAGAATGTTTCCAATGAAGGAAGGAGGGATCGTTATGAAACGACCGGAAACGGATCTCCATTTGCATTTGGACGGCTCTTTGTCCATTGAGGTGATCAGGCAGCTGGCAGATGAGACAGGATATGATTTTGAGGGGCGCAGTATGAAAGAATGTGTCTCCGTGGGAGAAAATTGCGAAAGTCTGGTGGAGTATTTAAAGTGCTTTGATTTACCGGGGCAGCTTCTTCAGACCGAAAAGGCCCTGGAGCTGGCATCAAAGGATTTGGTGGAGCGGTTGGCGAAACAGGGGGTTATCTATGCTGAAATCCGGTTTGCACCCCAGCTTCATATAAAAAAAGGGCTTTCTAAGGAAAAAACGGTGGAAGCAGTGATCCGTGGAGTGGAAAAAGGAATGGAACACTCATCCATAAAAGCCGGAGTCCTGCTTTGTTCCATGGTCAACGGCTCTGACCGTGAAAATGAAGAAACCTTTGAGATTGCCGGATCTTATTTAAAGAAAGGTGTGGCAGGTGTAGATATTGCCGGACCGGAGGGAATGGTGCCAATGGAACATTTTGAGCCTCTCTTTAAAAAGGCTTACCGGAAAGACATTCCCTTTACCATTCATGCAGGCGAGTGCGGGGATAGCGATCATATTTTAAAAGCGGTGTCTTACGGCGCGAAGAGAATTGGACATGGCTGCGCGGCCATTCATTCGGAAACGTGTATGGACCTTTTGAAAAAGGAAAAGATTACATTAGAGATGTGTGTGATCAGCAACTTACAGACAAAGGCAGTTGCGTCTATCAAAGAGCATCCTTTGAAGGCTTTTTATGACAGAGGAATCCGGGTGACTTACAATACGGACAACATTACCGTATCGGATACGACTCTTAACAAGGAAGCGGAGCTTATCAAGAAATATCTGGGATTTACAGAAGCAGATTTAAGGCAGATGAACCGTTATGCGCTGGAAGGGGCTTTTTTAGATCAGGCAGAGAAAGAAAAAATAATTGCATTTTTCGACAATAATAATTATAATGAATGATAACTACGTTTAAAAAACGGTGAATACTGGGAATGCTACAAAAAAAGGTGACGGTATATGGCAGATTATCCAATCATGGAAAATAGTAATGAGACAGCTTTGGGAATGGGAAGACAGGAGAAGCGGAGGCTGGATACGGAATTGGAAGCTCCGGCAGATTTTACAAGCCCCGAGGTTCTTTATGAAGAACTGGTGAAATGCATCAGAAGATACCATCCATCCGATGATCTTACCATGATCCAAAAGGCTTATCAAATCGCATACGATGCGCATAAGGACCAAAAACGAAAATCGGGTGAACCCTATATCATTCACCCTCTTTGCGTTGCCATTATACTGGCGGACTTGGAGATGGATAAGGAAACCATTGCAGCAGGCATCCTCCATGATGTGGTGGAGGACACCGTGATGTCCTTAGATGAGCTGAGAGAGGAATTCGGCGGGGAAGTGGCTCTTTTAGTGGACGGTGTAACAAAGCTGACCCAGATATCCTGGTCCATGGATAAGATGGAGCTTCAGGCGGAAAACCTGAGGAAGATGTTTTTAGCCATGGCAAAAGATATCCGTGTCATCATTATTAAGCTGTCTGACCGCCTGCACAACATGCGGACTCTGCAGTATATGAAGCCGGAGAAGCAGAAGGATAAGGCAAGGGAGACCATGGAGATCTATGCTCCCATCGCACACCGTCTCGGTATATCAAAGATCAAGATTGAGCTGGATGATTTATCCTTAAAGTACCTCCATCCCGACACGTATTACGAACTGGCAGAGAAAATATCACTAAAAAAGGATGCCAGGGAATACTTTGTAAAGAGCATTGTTGACGAGGTACAGGAGCATCTGCGTGCTTCCGGAATTGAAGGAAGGGTAGATGGCCGTGTAAAGCATTTTTTCAGTATCTATAAAAAGATGGTGAATCAGAATAAGACCCTAGACCAGATCTATGACCTGTTTGCAGTCAGGATCATCGTGGAAAGCGTCAAGGACTGCTATGCGGCCCTTGGAGTGATCCATGAGATGTATAAGCCGATTCCGGGCCGTTTCAAGGATTACATTGCCATGCCAAAGCCTAACATGTACCAGTCCCTTCACACTACGCTGATCGGCAACAATGGTCAGCCCTTTGAGATTCAGATCCGTACCTATGAGATGCACCGGACGGCAGAATACGGAATCGCGGCCCATTGGAAGTACAAGGAAAGCGGCAGCGGGCAGGTGGCGGCCGCAAAAGAAGAAGAGAAGCTGAGCTGGCTGCGCCAGATACTGGAATGGCAGAAGGATATGTCCGATAACCTGGAGTTCTTGAACATGGTAAAGGGCGACCTGGATTTGTTTTCCGACAGTGTTTACTGCTTTACGCCTTCCGGTGATGTAAAAAATCTTCCCAGCGGTTCAACGCCCATTGACTTTGCATACTCCATTCACAGTGCCGTAGGCAATAAGATGGTGGGAGCCAGGGTCAACGGCAAACTTGTCAATATTGAATATGTGATCCAGAACGGGGACCAGGTAGAGATTATAACCTCACAAAACAGCAAGGGTCCCAGCAGAGACTGGCTGAATCTGGTAAAGAGCACGCAGGCCAAGAATAAGATCAACCAGTGGTTCAAGACCGAGCTGAAGGAAGACAACATTATCCGCGGCAAGGAGATGGTGGACCGTTACTGCAAGGCAAAAGGAATTACCTATTCGGATATTAACAAGCCGGAGTACCAGGAAAAAGTCATGAAGCGCTATGCGTTCCGCGACTGGGAGTCCGTTCTTGCCTCCATCGGCCACGGCGGATTAAAAGAGGGCCAGGTCATCAATAAGATGATTGATGAGAGGGATAAAAAACTAAAGAAGGAAGTTACGGACAATACCATTTTAAATGGCATTGAAGACATGAGTAACAAGCTTCCCATTAAGCGGCGTTCCGGAAGCGGCATTGTCGTCAAGGGCATTCATGACCTTGCGGTTCGTTTTTCCAAATGCTGCAGCCCGGTGCCGGGAGACGAGATCGTCGGCTTTGTGACCAGAGGAAGAGGAATTTCCATTCACAGAACCGACTGCATCAATGTCTTTAATCTGCCGGAGGAGGAGAGAAACCGGCTCATTGACGCAGAATGGCAGGAGCAGGAGGGTGACGATACCAAAGAGAGGTATTCCACAGAAATCAAAATATTTGCCAATAACCGAATCGGTATGTTTGTTGATATATCCAAGGTATTTACGGAACGGCAGATCGACATTACTTCCATGAATTCCAGAACCAACAAACAGGGCAAGGCGACCATAACCATGACCTTTGATATCCACGGAGTGGAGGAACTGGGAAAACTGGTTGATAAGCTGAGACAAATCGAGGGTGTTATAGACATTGAGAGGACTGCGGGATAGCGCAGTTTTCTTAATTTTAGCCGAAGATCCGTGATGGAAAGGAGAATTTGGATGATACAGGGTGTGCGCTACAACCCTTATACCATCAGACAGGCAACGGTTTGTCCGCTGCCGGTACCAGGATCGGAAATGCAGTTTCCCTTGTTACAAATCGACGTTGACAGTTATATTGTGGGAGCTGAGATCCAGTCCGGAATCAATTTTAACTACGCGGAAGGTGTTCATTGTATACAAATAGGCAAATATTCTGCCCTGGCAGAAAAAATAACATTCCTGGTGAATCTAAATCACGATTATAAATCCGTTTTTCAGGGAAGTCCCTCCTTTATAAGCGGAAGTACGAAAAGCAGATTAAAGCGAAAGGGCTCCGTTCTGATCCAGAACGACGTCTGGATTGGGCATGGGGTGACGATCATAAGCGGGGTCACCATTCACAACGGAGCCATCATA
Organism: uncultured bacterium; assembly: GCA_905215155.1. Classification (GTDB taxonomy): domain Bacteria; phylum Bacillota; class Clostridia; order Lachnospirales; family Lachnospiraceae; genus Lacrimispora; species Lacrimispora sinapis. Next base: position 15,372 of record CAJMPJ010000012.1, read on the forward strand.
GGTGCGGAAAGCGTGGTCACAAAGGATGTTCCTGCCTATGCAATTGCAGCAGGAAATCCCGCAAAGATCATTGGGTACCGTTTCCCGGAGGAGCAGAGAACTGCACTCAACGCCATCGCATGGTGGAACTGGAGTCCGGATAAGCTGCTGGAACGAAAAGAAGCTCTCCTTTTGCCGGTGGAGGAGTTCATTAAAGCCTATCAAACGGAAGCAGAGGAATTCTGGAGTCCGGCAGCACCGGTAATTGAAAAAGATGACCGGAAGAACATCCTTTTTATTCCGGATGTGGAAGAACCGTTTCCGGTATGGCAGAAGGTCATAAAAGAGTATAGTTCCTCCCCGGAACTCTGGCCGGAGACACGGCTTATTTTGTATCTTCATCCCTCTGGCGGGGGAAAGGGGCATAATGCTTTGCTCAGGGAGTTTTTGAAGGAGCACAAGAATCAAAATGCCCGGATATTGTTGCAGGAAGGAACCGCAGAAGAAGAGATACAAAGCCTGTTTGCAGCATCGGATTATTTTATCACCACAAGACAGGAAAAGAATCTGCTGTGGACCGAATATGCGGACCACTATGGCGTGAAGCTGCAATATGGTACGGATATTCCCGTTTTTACCCTGTGAGACAGAAATACATACAGATAATATCAGTAAGGAGACAAAATCATGAGTGATTTCAGAATCAAAACTTATCCGGTGGGACAAATCGGCACCAATTGCTACATCCTTTACCGGGAAGCCTATAAGAAAGCAGTCATTGTAGATCCAGGCGCACAGGGAAACGATATCCTTGCCCGCTGCAGGGAGCTTAAAGTAACACCGGAGGCGATTTTCTTAACCCACGGACATTTTGACCACATTCTTGGGGTGGAAGACATCAGACGTGAATTTCCCGAGATACGGATTTATGCCGGAGAACAGGAAAAAGAGCTTTTACAGAACCCCTCCGTTAATTTATCTGCTTCGTTTGGGAGAGCCTATTCTCTGGAGGCGGATCGGGACTTAAAGGATCAGGATCGTTTAGAGGTGGGAGGAATCTCGTTTCAGGTGATCCATACTCCGGGGCATACGGAAGGCTCCGTCTGCTTTTATGCGGCAGAGGAGGAGGTCTTAGTCAGCGGTGATACTCTCTTTTTGGAATCCCTGGGAAGAACGGATTTTCCAACCGGAGATCAGTCCAAGATCATAAACTCCATCCGGGAAAAGCTGTTTATACTGCCGGGAGATACCCTTGTTTACCCCGGACACGGCGAAATGACCACGATCGGCCACGAGAAAGCCTTCAATCCGGTTGCATTATACAGAGGATAGGAAAAAGAACATGATAGGATTAATATTAGACGACCAGTCTTTTGAACAGGATATCCGGGAATTGCTGATGGCATTTTATCCGGGAGAAACGTTTGCCCATGAAGAGGATGCAAATGAAACCTACCGCCTTCTGGTCCATAGCCAGACAGGGGCGGACCGTTTCGGACTCCGGATAAAGGATATGGACAACGCAAGGGAATGCTCCGAAAGCACTCCTGTCCAGTTTGGGGACCGGTTTGATACGAAAAACCGCATTAAGAGGCTGCTTTACGGCATGGCAAGGGAACTTACCGGGAAGACACTTCCATGGGGGACCTTAACCGGGATCAGGCCCACCAAGATCGCCATGACAAAGCTTATGGAAGGACAGCCGGAGGAAGCTGTCCGGGCTTATATGAAGGAGACCTACTTAACCAGTGATGCAAAAATTGATTTGAGCATTGAGATCGCAAAAAGGGAATGGAATCTTCTTTCTGATATAGACTATGCTCATGGTTACAGCTTATATGTGGGAATCCCCTTTTGCCCCACCACCTGCTTATACTGTTCCTTTACCTCTTTCCCCATCGCACAGTGGGAAAAACGGATGGAAGAGTATTTAGAGGCGTTGTTTCGGGAAATGGATTATACAGCGGCAAAGATGGAAGGAAGGACGCTGGATACCGTTTATATTGGAGGCGGTACCCCCACCTCCCTTTCCGCCGCTCATTTGGACCGGCTGATCAAAAGACTGAAGGAAACGTTTGATTTTCAGACCGTCAAGGAATTTACGGTGGAGGCCGGACGGCCCGACAGCATTACAGAGGACAAGCTAAGGGTATTAAAAGGACATGGCGTGACCCGGATTTCCATCAATCCCCAGACCATGAAGCAGGAGACACTTTCCATCATTGGGCGGAGACATTCGGTGGATATGGTAAAGGAGCAGTATCACCTGGCCAGATCCTTAGGCTTTGACAACATCAATATGGATCTCATCATCGGCCTGCCGGAAGAGGATATGGACGATGTGAAGCACACCATGGAAGAGATAAAAGCCTTAGGCCCGGACAGCATCACCGTTCATTCCCTTGCCATCAAGCGTGCGGCGCGTCTGAATATGTTCAAGGAAAAGTATGGCGATTTAAAGATCACCAACACCCAGGAGATGATTGATTTAACGGCTGCTTATGCCAGAGAAATGGGGCAGGAACCCTACTACCTGTACCGCCAGAAGAACATGGCGGGGAATTTTGAGAATGTAGGTTATTCCCTTCCCGGCAAAGCCTGTATTTACAACATTTTGATCATGGAGGAAAAACAGACCATCATCGCATTGGGCGCAGGAACCACCACGAAAGTGGTATTCCCATCAGAAAACCGTCTGGAGCGGGTGGAAAATGTAAAAGATGTGGAGCAATACATCACAAGGATTGATGAAATGCTGGAGAGAAAAGAAAAAATGCTTGCAAAATTGGAAATGTAATTTACAATAGAGGCAGGATAAATTTATAAATTCAGAAAAACGGAGTGAATAAAATGGCATTAAAAAAGAAACCGGTTACCGGAATGAAGGATATTCTCCCCGCTGAGATGCAGGTGCGTGAATACGTAATGAAACAGATACGTGAAACTTACGGTGGCTTTGGCTTTCATTCCATTGAGACTCCCTGTGTGGAACATATCGAGAATCTTTCCAGCAAACAGGGCGGTGACAATGAGAAGCTGATCTTTAAGATCATGAAACGCGGGGAAAAATTAAATTTAGAAGAGGCCAGGGAGGAAAATGATCTGGTAGACAGCGGACTCCGTTATGATTTAACGGTTCCCTTATCCAGATATTATTCCAACAATGCAGCCGTTTTGCCCTCTCCCTTTAAATCCCTTCAGATGGGAAGTGTATGGAGAGCAGACCGTCCGCAAAAAGGCCGTTTCAGACAGTTTGTACAGTGTGACATCGACATCCTTGGAGATCCCACCAGAATGGCAGAGATTGAACTCATCCTTGCGACCACCACACTCCTTGGAAAGATCGGTTTTAAAGGATATACGGTCCGGATCAATGACCGGAACATCTTAAAGGGAATGGCAGCATACTGCGGTTTCCCGGAAGAAGCCTATGACCAGGTATTTATCATTTTGGACAAGATGGACAAGATTGGCATGGACGGTGTGGCAAGAGAGCTTTCCGAGGCAGGCTATGAAGAGGAAAAGATCAGGAAATATTTGTCTCTTTTTGATTCCGTCACCTTTGATGCCGCAGGAGTGCGCAGCCTGGGAGCCGTTTTGAACGGTGTTTTAAAACCGGGGGAAGCAGAGAATCTGGCGGCAATCATGGACAGCGTGAGCGGCATATCCACCAGCAAGTTTGAGATCCGGTTTGATCCGACTCTGGTACGGGGGATGTCTTATTACACCGGAACTATTTTTGAGATCCAGGTAGACGGATTCCCGGGTTCCGTAGGCGGAGGCGGCCGTTATGATAAGATGATCGGCAAATTTACAGGCATGGATACTCCGGCCTGCGGATTTTCCATCGGTTTTGAGCGGATCATCACGATTTTAATGGACGAAGGATTTACCGTACCTGGAAGTGATGAGAAAAAAGTATTTCTCATTGAAAAAGGCGTAAGTGATGAAGTCACCAATCAGGTTATGAAAGAGGCGATGGAAGAACGGGCCAAGGGAGTGACCGTTTTGGTTTCCCAGATGAATAAGAATAAAAAATTCCAGAAGGAAAGTCTTATAAAGGAAGGGTATACCCAGTTCAAGGAATTCTACAAAGAAGAGCTGAAGTAAGGATATCAGGAGGATAATATGGCAGAGTCAATGCTGGGATTAAAAAGATCCCATAGATGTACAGAGGTTACCACAGCAGATATAGGCAGTGAAGTTACTGTTATGGGCTGGGTTCAGAAAAGCAGAAATAAGGGAGGGCTTATCTTTGTCGATTTGAGAGACCGTTCCGGAATTCTGCAGATTATTTTTGAAGAGAGCAGCTGCGAAGCGGAAAGCTTTGCAAAAGCGGAAAAGTTAAGGAGTGAATTTGTGATCGCAGTCACCGGTGTGGTTGAGAGCCGGGCCGGCGGTGTCAATGAACATCTTGCAACCGGTGCGATTGAAGTACGTGCAAAGGGCTTAAGAATTCTGTCCGAATCCGAGACTCCCCCATTTCCGATTGAAGAAAACAGCAAGACAAAGGAAGAACTGAGATTAAAATACCGCTATCTGGATTTAAGAAGACCAGACATTCAAAAGAATATTAAGGTAAGAAGCCAGGTCGCTACACTGACCAGAGCATTTCTTGCGGAAGAGGGATTTTTGGAGATTGAGACCCCGACGCTGATTAAAAGCACACCGGAAGGCGCCCGCGATTATCTGGTGCCGAGCCGGGTTCATAAAGGGGCCTTTTATGCGCTTCCCCAGTCTCCCCAGCTTTATAAGCAGCTGCTGATGTGCTCCGGTTATGACCGTTACTTCCAGCTTGCAAGGTGCTACCGGGATGAAGACCTTCGTGCCGACCGGCAGCCGGAATTCACTCAGATTGATATGGAGCTGTCATTTGTTGATGTAGAGGATGTTTTGGAAGTCAATGAAAGACTGTTGAAGAAATTATTCAAGGAGATCTGTAATGTGGATATTGATGTTCCTCTCCTGAGACTGACCTGGCGGGAAGCAATGGACCGTTTTGGTTCAGATAAGCCGGACATGCGTTTTGGCATGGAACTGAAAAATGTTTCCGACGTAGTCAGAAATACAGAATTTGCAGTCTTCAAAGGTGCACTGGAACAGGGCGGCTCTGTCCGCGGGATCAATGCCGAAGGCCAGGGAGCCATGCCGCGTAAAAAAATCGACGCTCTTGTGGAATATGCAAAAGGGTTTGGCGCAAAAGGCCTTGCCTACCTTGCCATTAACGAAGACGGAACTTACAAATGCTCCTTTGCCAAGTTCATGACCGAAGAAGAACTTCATGCGCTGGCAGATGCAATGGACGGAAAGCCCGGAGATCTTCTGCTGTTTGCAGCAGACCGTGACAAGGTAGTATTTGATGTACTGGGTAACTTGAGATTAGAGCTTGCAAGACAGCTGGATCTTCTGAAAAAGGATGATTTTAAGTTTTTATGGGTAACAGAATTCCCGCTTTTAGAGTATAACGAAGAACAGGGACGGTATACAGCGATGCACCATCCGTTCACCATGCCTATGGATGAAGACTGGGCTCTGATTGACAGCGACCCTGGTGCGGTCCGTGCCAAAGCATACGATATCGTATTAAACGGTACGGAACTTGGCGGCGGTTCTGTCCGTATCCACCAGAGCGACATCCAGTCCAAGATGCTGGAGCTGCTGGGCTTTACCAAAGAGCAGGCACAGGAACAGTTCGGCTTTTTGTTGGATGCGTTTAAGTATGGGGTTCCACCTCATGCAGGCCTTGCCTATGGTCTTGACCGTGTGGTTATGCTGATGGTAGGTGCAGACAGCATCCGTGATGTAATCGCCTTCCCTAAGGTAAAAGATGCCTCCTGTCTGATGTCAGAAGCTCCTGCTCCGGTAGATTCAAAGCAGCTGGATGAATTGGGAATTGGAATCAGCGATGAAAATGAATAATTAAACGAGAGTGTACCTCTGCCAAAGATTTTTACAAGCGGAGGGCACTCTTTTTTATATGAAAAATACCGTTTCCTGCCCCCACTTTCGATTCTTTTGAAATTATCTCTGAAAAGATATCAGATAATTGGTAAATTTTAAGAAAATAATATATTATTTTTACATAAATCTGCTATAATGGAAAAAATGCACGTTTCAAAAGGAGGATTTAAGCAATGAAAGAAGGTATAAAAAGAAGGGTTCTGTCATTGGGGCTTATTCTATTCCTGGTTGTGTCTTTGACAACAGGCATCTCCGTCACTTCTTTGGCTGCGGACAAGGATATTGTGGTTCTATACACCAATGATGTCCACTGCGGAATTGATGACAATATTGGATATGCCGGACTGGCACTCTATAAGAAGGAAATGCAGGCCCAGACCCCCTATGTGACGCTGGTCGATGGTGGAGATGCCATTCAGGGAGCACCCATCGGAACACTGTCAGACGGAGGATACTTGATTGATATCATGAATCAGGTGGGGTATGATTTTGCAGTACCAGGCAATCATGAGTTTGATTACGGGATGCCCCGTTTCCTGGAACTGGCAGGAAAATTAAACAGCGGGTATTATTCCAGCAACTTTATGGATCTGCGGACAGGCTTACCTGTGTTAGCCCCATATAAGATGTTTACCTATGGGGATACTAAAGTTGCATTTGTAGGTGCCACCACACCGGAGAGCTTTACAAAATCCACACCCAAGTATTTCCAGGATGAAACCGGAAACTATATCTATGGTTTCTGTGAAGATGAAAGCGGCCAAAAGCTCTATACCCAGATTCAGTCTTCGGTGGATCAGGCAAAAGCAGAAGGAGCGGATTATGTGGTTTTAGTTGGACACCTGGGAGAAAACGGGACCACAGAACCGTGGACATCAGATAACGTGATCAAGCATACAAAAGGAATTGATGTACTGATCGACGGCCATTCCCATGAAGAATACAATAAATATGTGAAGAATAAAGAGGGCAGGGATGTGCTTCTTACCCAGACAGGAACAAAACTTAAAAATATTGGAAAGCTTACCATTAAAACCGACGGAACCATTGCAAGCGAACTGGTTTCCAAGGTTCCCGAAGCTGTAGTAACAAGTACATATACCGTAAAAAAGGGCGATTCCTTGAGCCGGATCGCAAAAAGAGAATTAGGTTCTTATAACCGTTACCGGGAAATTTATGAAGCCAACAGAGAAACCATCAAAAACCCGGATGTTCTGACGGTAGGGACCCGGCTTGTAATACCGGCAAAAAGTTCCGTAACAGCAGATGGAAAAGCCGTCGATCATAATACGGACCAGTTCATCAAAAACATTCAGGCTCAGTATAACGAGACACTGAAAGCGGTGATCGGACATTCGGATGTGGAGCTGACTGTGAATGATCCGGCTACCGGAAACCGTAAAGTCAGAAGCGGAGAAACCAATCTGGGTGATTTAAGTGCAGACGCGTACCGTCAGGTATTGGGAGCTGATATCGGACTGACAAACGGCGGCGGCATCAGAGCCAGCATTCAAGCAGGTGCCATTACCTACAACGATACGCTTTCCGTATTCCCGTTCGGCAATATGGGATGTGTGGCTGAGGTAACCGGACAGCAGATCAAGGATGCCCTTGAAATGGGGGCCAGGAATTATCCAAAAGAAAGCGGCGGTTTTCTTCAGGTTTCCGGCCTTACCTACACCATCAATTCCCAGGCGGCCTCCAATGTCCAGTTGGACGAAAAAGGAAACTTTGTTCAAGTAAACGGTGCGTACCGTGTCTCTGATATTATGGTTGGTGATGAGGCCCTTGATGTTCATAAGACTTATACGGTGGCGTCCCACAACTACATGTTAAAATCAGGCGGAGACGGGATGGCCATGTTTAAAGACAGCAAAATACTTCGTGATGAGGTGATCACAGACGTAGACATCCTTTCCTCCTATATCCGCAATCAGTTGGGCGGCAACGTAGGTGAGGCGTATCAGGATCCTGCCGGTCAGGGCAGAATTACCATTCAGTAAAGTGCGGCATACAAAAGCCTGTTCCGTTTTTCGGGACAGGCTTTTTCCAGGGTTGTATCTTTTTCCGGAGAATGATACACTGGTAAGAAAATGATGACCAAATACGCTAGGAGATGAAATTATGTTTTTAAACGCCCCCCAATCCCGCTTTGAGGAAATATACAGAGTTTATGAAGAAGCTTTTCCAGAAGTGGAGCGCCGGACCAGAGAAGGCCAGAAAAAAGTCTTTCAAAATCCGGATTACAGAATCCGCATTGCAGAGGAGGAAGGAGAGGTTGCCGCATTCCTGGGATACTGGAATCTGCCGGGCTGTGTTTTTTTAGAACATCTTGCCACTGCGGAAAAAAGCCGGGGAAAAGGTTATGGAAAATTACTGGTTGAAGAGGTATTAGCGGAAGCGGAAAAACCGGTTTTCCTTGAGATAGAGCCTGTAACAGAGGACGATCCGATGACAGCCCGCAGGGCCAGATTTTATGAACGTCTTGGGTTTTATCTTAACTCCTTTGATTACCTGCAGATGCCGTTAAAACCGGAAGATGAACCGATAAAGCTGATGATCATGAGCTATGGAGGTCCGGTGGCGGAAAAAGAATTTGATGTCTATAAAAAGGAAATATACCGGTTGGTCTACGGGGTAAATTAGTCCCATCTGCTTCTCCGGGTTCACAGAACAAGTCCTAAACGCATATATTTAACTTAGCAGAATAATTTGGGGTTCAAAGCCGGTTACCTGTAGGGAACAAAAGATCCCCGGAAGGAGTTGTTCATAGTGAATCATTACAAAATATGTGTGTATGCCATTTGTAAAAATGAAGAGCAGTTTGTAGACCGCTGGATGGATGCGGTATCCGAAGCTGATGAAGTAATTGTAACAGACACCGGTTCCACGGACGATACGGTGAAAAAGCTTAGGGAAAGAGGGGCTGTGGTTTACGAGGAAAACATTTCTCCCTGGCGTTTTGATACAGCCCGGAATGTGGCTATGGATCATGTGCCTGAAGATGCTGATATATGTGTATCCAATGACCTTGATGAGGTCTTTGAACCAGGCTGGAGAAAGAAGCTGGAATCCTCCTGGAAACCGGACCAGACACGGGCTAGTTATTTATTTACATTTTCCACCAATCCTGACGGTACTCCTAAAAAACAGTTTACTATGGAGAAAATCCATGCAAGACATGGATACCGCTGGGTCCATCCGGTTCATGAGGTGTTGAAATACAGCGGCGAAAAACCGGAAAAAAATGGCTGGATCAATGGACTTGTTCTGAATCATTACCCGGATTTGTCAAAGCCAAGGACCCAGTACCTTCCTCTTTTGGAGTTATCCGTCAAAGAGAACCCGGAAGATGACCGGGCTGCCTTCTGGCTTGGAAGAGAGTATGTATTTTATAAAGAGTATGACAAAGCAATCAAAATGTTAAAGCATCATCTTACGATGCCGTCAGCAACCTGGGCGGAAGAACGCAGCGCCTCCATGCGTTTTATTGCCCATTCTTATGATGCAAAAGGTGAAAAAGCAGAGGCCAGATCCTGGCTGTATCGTGCACTTGCAGAATGTCCCATTGTCCGGGAGCCCTATGTTGCACTTGCAAAGGCTGGTTATCTGGAAAAAAACTGGCCCCTTTGCTATGCCATGGCGGAAAAAGGACTGACAATCACACAAAGCACCGGAAGCTATCTGGTGGACCCTGCAAGCTGGGGATATACATTATATGATTATTGCGCAATCAGTGCCTATTGCCTGGGGATGTATGAACAATCCCTGGAATATGCCAAAAAGGCACTCAAGGAAGACCCTTCCAACGAGAGATTAAAAAATAATCTGAAACTCATAGAATACAGACTAAAAAAAGAACATGGTGAGGGGGTGGCATCATGAGCAAATTAAAAATCTGTGTGTATGCTATTTGTAAAAATGAAGTTAAATTTGTCGACAAATGGATGGATTCCATGAAGGAAGCGGATCTGATTGTGGTCACCGATACCGGTTCAGACGATGGCACCGTAGAAAAGTTAAGAGAGCGGGGAGCCATTGTCTATGTAGATATTGTAAAACCATGGAGATTTGATGTAGCCAGAAATATTTCTCTCGATCATGTCCCAGAGGATGTGGATATTTGCGTTTGCACAGATTTGGATGAAGTGTTTAACCCTGGCTGGCGGAAGAAGCTGGAGGAGGCATGGCTGAACCACAAGCCCATACATCAAGGTCCCATTGCGAAGACAGGACGTTATCTATACAACTGGAGTGTGAAGAAAGACGGAACTCCGGATGTCCAGTTTTATTACTTTAAGGTCCATGAGCGGAAAGGCTTCCGGTGGAAATGCCCCATTCATGAATTTGTTCAATACTATGGGGAAGTGCCCCTGGAAACCATATATATAGAAGGAATGGTCCTCAGTCATTATCCCGATCCCTCAAAATCCCGCGGCTCCTATCTGCCGCTTTTGGAGCTTGCAGTGAAGGAAGCGCCGGAAGATGAAAGAATGCGTTACTATCTTGGTAGAGAGTATATGTATAAAGGTGAGTGGCAGAAATGCATTGATACCTTAAAGGACTATTTAAACCTTCCTTCTGCAGGCTGGAATGATGAGCGCTGTGCAGCGATGCGGTGGATCGCAAGATCTTATTATCGGCTGGGAAATACGAAGGAAGCATACAACTGGTATTTTAAAGCGATCGCAGAGGTTCCTTCTATGAGGGACCCCTATGTGGAATTTGCTAAAATGTGTTATGAGCTGAAAGACTGGCCCATGTGCTATTTCCTGGCAGAAGAGGCATTAAAGATCAAAGAGAAATCCAGGACCTTTGTCAATATGGGGTATTCCTGGGATTACACTCCCGATGATCTGTGTGCCATCGCAGCTTATCGGCTGGGGATGCTTGATGTATCAGAAGAGCATGCCGTAAAAGCGCTGGAACATGCTCCCGAAGATCCCCGTTTACAGAGTAATTTGAGATTAATCAAAGCTGCAAAAAAGAAATAGAAGAAAACGGTCCCTGACTGCTGGTTCTATTTCATAATGATACAAATACGTCTTGATTGGGCTTAAACCAGAATCAAGACGTATTTTAATTGCGGTTATTTTTTGATATTAAATCACAATTAACTACATTTTCTGTATCCAAGCCTTATTTGTCTGATATGTGTATTGACAATTTATTAATATAAAAAAACAGCTTATAAAGAATATATAGAATAAATATTACAATAAAAATCGACAAATTTTTACAATTGATATAACAAAAACCAATAAAAGTTTGAAAAGTCAAACATGCTTCCCTTAAACTTGCGTTGCGTTACAATCATAATGGTTGTATTATATTGGATATGAAAAAGTATGTGCAATCACGGAGGACATTCAAATGATAAAATCGAAAATGCATCGATTGCAGGTAAGAGGAAAGCTGATTTTATTTGTCAGTGTTATGGTATTTTTTACAATTCTTGCGCTGACATCAATTTTTTACGTAAGTTTAAATCGTGCATATCAAAACTGGATTAATGAAAGTTATCAAAGCTATGACCAGAAGATAAAGATAGCAGTCGAAAATATGGTAAGTGTGCTGGAAGTCAATTACAAGCGGTATGAAAATGGAGAGATCACAGAAGCAGAAGCCCGAAAAAATGCGGAGAGCCTGGTACGTGACTCCAGGTATGACAACGGAAACGGCTATTTCTGGGCGGATACTTCCAAAGGCATTTGTGCGGTACATAGGAATCCGGAATATGAAGGCAAGGAACGCTACGACGATAAGGATATGGCAGGAAACTTTTATATCCGGGATTTGATTAAAAGCGGCTCCAAATCAGGAGGCGGATATACGGACTTTTATTTTACAAAACCCGGACAGGATGGCGTATTTGCAAAACGGGCTTATACCCTTAAATTTGAACCCTATGACTGGTACATCAGCACTGGAAATTATATTGATGACATCGACCGGGCGGTTGCAGAGCACCAGAAGGAGAAAATGACAGAGGTGGTACTGCTCCTGGCGGTTGCGGTCGCTGTATGTGTGGTGGGACTTTTGATACTCGCTTCCGTGCTGCACCGGATCACCGCCCCTCTGACCCCTATCGCCGGTCGTTTAAAGCTTCTGGCGGAAGGAGATGTGCAGACACCCCCCGTTACCATCAGCCAGACCGGGGATGAGATGGAAGTGTTATCCCGTGCCACCGATGAGCTTATAACAGAAATGAAAGAAGTGGTCAATGATATCACCAGACATATGAAAAGCATGTCTCTGGGGGATATGACACTTCCGGTGGATAAGGTTTATGCCGGTGACTTTGCCCCCATCCATGATTCCCTGGTTTTGATTTATCAGCAGTTAAATAGGACTCTGCTGACCATCAGTCAGTCTGCGGAACAGGTCAATGCCGGTTCCACCCAGGTGGCAGATGCAGCACAGGCTCTGGCAGCAGGAGCGACGGAGCAGGCAGGCACCATTGAAGAACTCTCTTCCTCCATTGCGGAAGTTTCTGATAAGGTGGAACAGAGCGCCGCTCATATTGAAGAAGCAACCGGTTATGTGGAACAAACCGTAATGCGGGTGGAAGAAAGCAATGCCAGGATGCAGCAGATGCTAAGTGCGATGGATGAAATCAAAAGCGCTTCTGACGAGATCGGAAAGATCACAAAAGAGGTGGATGCCATTGCCTCCCAGACCAATTTACTGGCCTTGAATGCTGCAGTGGAAGCTGCACGTGCCGGTGAGGCAGGAAAAGGCTTTGCTGTTGTGGCAGATGAAGTGCGCACGCTTGCAGCAAATGTAGCCGAAGCCGCAAAGAAAACCGCAGAATTGGTTGAAAATGCAACCCATGCAGTGGAGGGAGGCTTAGTCATTGCCAAAGAAAATGCAGAGATTCTTGGGGAAGTGACCGGTCAGGCCAATCAGGTAAAGGTGCTTATGGAAAATGTAGAGCGTGCGTCCAGAGAACAGGCAGAGGCCATGAATGAAGTTACTTATGGAATCGGTCAGATTTCCGCTGTGGTACAAAGCAATGCAGCTACAGCAGAAGAAAGCTCTGCTTCCAGTGAGGAGCTTTCCGCACAGGCCAATGTTTTACGAAATGAAGTTGAAAAATTTAAGATTGTATAAAATTTTTGAAAAACTGAATTAATTCAAACAATACATACGATTATAGGGAGCCAGAGTCGAAAATACGCTGGCTTTTCTGCATTATTTTGTACTTTTTTCACAATAAATCTAAGAAGCTGTTGAATAAAAAACATGCATGTGATACCATGGGAGTGGTCAGTTATTTCTATATAAAAAGAAGGAGGGTTTTAATAAATGGATATCCGTTATTCAGCAAATCAGAAAGATTTTAAACGTTATACAACAGAAGAAACCAGAAAAGAGTTTTTAATTGAAAATTTATACGTTGCCAATGAAGTGGTTGCTGTTTACTCCCATGTAGACCGTATGGTTACCCTGGGCTGCATGCCGACAACAGAGACTGTTTCCATCGACAAGGGGATTGATATTTGGAAAAATTTTGGTACAGGCTATTTCCTTGAGAGACGCGAGATCGGTATTTTCAATATCGGTGGAGCAGGAACCATTGCAGCAGATGGGGAAGAGTTTAAGATGGGATATAAAGACTGCTTATACATCACCAAAGGGACCAGGGAGGTTACCTTTTCAAGCGCAGATGCGGCAAATCCTGCAAAATTCTATATGGTAAGTGCTCCTGCGCATAAGGCTTGCAAGACGACCTTTATTCCGATTGAAAAGGCAGCAAAGAAACCTCTTGGCGCCATGGAGACCTCCAACAAACGTGTCATCAACCAGTTCATTCATCCGGATGTACTGGAGACCTGCCAGCTTTCCATGGGTATGACTGTTTTAGACCCAGGCAGCGTATGGAACACCATGCCGTCCCATACCCATGAGAGACGTATGGAAATCTATATGTACTTCGAGATTCCAGAAAACAATGTGGTATTCCATATGATGGGCGAAGGCAATGAGACAAGACACATCGTTATGCAGAATGAGCAGGCTGTGATCAGCCCCTCCTGGAGCATTCACTCCGGTGCCGGCACCAGCAATTACACCTTCATCTGGGCCATGGGCGGTGAGAACCAGGCATTCGATGATATGGATACCATTCCTACAACTGAATTAAGATAGTTTTTTCTTTGCGGCAGATACATTCTACGGGATGTATCTGCTTTTTGCTGCCAGAAAACGGAATAGTGTCGGATCATTGAGGGTATTCTCTTATGGACAGTCATTTCTATTCAAATCATGTGAAATCTCTGTGAAAATGTAGAAATTCCCGGGATCATTTGTTACAATATGTCTCAGAAATACACGGAGAGAAAGAGATCTGATTTCAGGAGGTTGCAATGGAACAGTTAAAGATATTAGTGGTCGATGACGAAGCAAGAATGAGAAAACTGGTTAAGGATTTTTTGAGCGTAAAGGGCTTTACTGTGGCGGAGGCGTCCAATGGAGAAGAAGCGGTGGATGTGTTCTTTGAGCAGAAAGACATTGTACTCATTATCCTTGATGTAATGATGCCCAAGATGGATGGCTGGGAGACGCTGAAAACCATCCGCAAATATTCCCAGGTTCCCATCATCATGCTGACGGCAAGAGGAGAAGAACGGGATGAATTACAGGGCTTTGATCTGGGCGTGGATGAATATATTTCAAAGCCCTTCAGTCCCAAAATTCTGGTAGCCAGGGTGGAAGCCATTTTAAGAAGAAGCAATGCAGTGCCTGCAGATGAAGTGGAGATTGGAGGAATCTGTATCGACAAGGCCGCCCATCAGGTGACCATTGACGGGAAAAACATTGAATTGAGCTATAAGGAATTTGAACTGCTCGCTTATTTTCTGGAAAATCAGGGAATTGCCCTGTCCAGGGAAAAGATTTTGAATAATGTATGGAATTACGATTATTTCGGAGATGCCAGAACCATAGATACCCATGTGAAAAAGCTGAGAAGCAAGATGGGAGACAAAGGAGATTATATCAAAACCATATGGGGAATGGGATATAAATTTGAGGTGAATCAATGAAACATTCCATTAAAGTGCGTTACGCCATCATCTTTGTGGGCCTGATGGCATTTATGCTTCTTTCTACCTGGTGTGCCAACAGCTGGTTCCTGGAACGTTTTTATACCAGTGATAAGGTGCACATTCTGGAAAAAGCCTACACGGAGATCGACAACATGGTGGCACAGGCCAATAAAAGCGGCAAAGGGATCATTGATTATTATAAAGCTACCTATGATCAGGACTATAAAAATGAAGGTCCTGCCCAGAAGCTGTTCCGCACCATGGGGGAGAAATATAACTTAATGCTGGTCCTCATCGACAGCACCACGGATGAGGCACTTATGTCAACCAGCGGTGACCGGCAGTTTTTAAAAAACAAGGTGGAGGACTACATCTTTGGAAAGGATATGCCCGATGCCAGTGTCTTAAAGAAGCATGATAATTATGTGATCCAAAAGACTTATGACCACCGCTCCGATTCTTATTATCTGGAAAGCTGGGGGTATTTTTCGGACAATAAAACCATTTTTCTCCTGTCCATTCCGCTTGCCAGCATCCGGGAAAGTGTTTCCCTTTCCAACCGGTTCCTGGCTTATGTGGGGATTGTGGCACTTTTAATAGGAAGTATTATTATTTACCTGACAACCAAAAGGATCACTTCCCCCATTCTCACCCTTGCTAACTTATCGGAAAAGATGTCTGATCTTGACTTTGATGTGAAATACAATGGAACAGAGGAAGACGAGATCGGTGTGCTGGGAAACAGCATGAATAAGCTGGCCGACCGGTTAAAAGATACCATTGGAAAACTGCGGGCAGCTAATGAGGAGCTGCAAAAGGACATAGAAGAAAAAGTGAAAATTGACGAGATGCGGAAGGATTTCATTGCCAATGTATCCCATGAACTGAAAACTCCCATCGCCCTGATCCAGGGATATGCAGAGGGGCTGACGGAAGGAATGGCCGAAGACCCGGAAAGCAGGGATTATTACTGCGAAGTCATTATGGATGAAGCCAATAAGATGAATAAAATGGTTCGCCAGCTCCTGAATCTTACAGCCCTTGAATTTGGCAATGACAGCCTGCAGCTGGAACGGTTTGATTTAACAGAGCTGATCCGTGGTGTGATTAGTTCGGCGGGAATTTTGATTCAGCATAAGGAGGCCACTGTAAAACTGGAGGATTCCGGTCCCATTTTTGTTTACGCCGATGAATTTAAAATTGAAGAAGTCATCACCAACTATTTAAATAATGCCCTCAATCATTTGTCGGGAGAACGTAACATCGTCATCACTGCGGAGGAAAATGGGGAAAAAGCCCTGGTAACGGTGTTCAATACGGGACAAAGCATACCAGAGGAGGATTTATCAAAATTATGGACCAAATTCTTTAAAGTGGATAAAGCCCATACCAGGGAATACGGAGGCAGCGGCATTGGACTCTCTATCGTAAAGGCAATCATGGATTCCCACAGGCAATCCTGCGGCGTCCGCAACGTGGTAGGCGGAGTGGAATTCTGGTTTACTCTGGAGTGTTACAGGGAAACTTAATTTTACGAATCTACTCTTATCATGGGATTCCCATAAGCCGATAGTTACCATGTAGCCAATGTTTGGAATTACCGAAAGTGCAGATTCGTGAAGGGAGAACCTATGGATATTGCAGCAGTCAGTATGGAGATGAGTACCGCCAGATTACAGCAAAGCGCAAGTCTTAGTGTCGCAAAGAAAGCCATGGATTATCAGGAACAGCAGGCTGCAGGACTGCTTGACATGATGAGCCAGACAGCATCTGCTCAGCTTCCCGGAAGCGGTGTGGGACACATAATTGATGTAAAAGCATAGATCTGTCAACCACATGAAAATGCGTCTTAAATAGCTTTTAAGCTGTTTCAAGACGCATTTTTTGTATATCTTTATTCTGGTTTTTCTGCAATGATCAAATACCGGTTTAAATGTTCGGTCCGGTTCTTGTTCAGTTCAGCCGGAGGATTGGGTTCCAGAATGGCATTTAAGCGGGTCTTTATCCCAAACCCCTCTAAAATGGAAATGGGTTCTGTGACAGGAATCAGAGTGACCGAATGTTTTCCGTTTAAGAGCCTTTCTTCCTCCAGTTCTTTTTTGACAACCAGAGAATAGGGATTGTTCACATAAAATGCCAGCACTCCTCCGGTTCTCAGCCGTGAGGCACATTCCTTTAAAAGCTCTGCAAAATTTGGATAAACAGATAATTCTCTTCCTATTATAATATACTGGTAGCTTCCTGCCGGAATATGGCTGTGCAGTTCTAAGACCGATTTGGAAACAGAGGTCACGCCCTTTAATGGTTTTATATCATCTTTTAATCTCTGGTCACTGATTGCAAAGGAAAAGGAGATGTTTTTTCCCAGTCTCTTTAAAAGCGTCTTTAACTGTATCACATCAGCCCCGTAACCGGGATCAATTCCAAGAATGGGAACATCCACAGGCTGGTCTTTAAAGGTAGTCTCCAGATGGTTCAGCAGGTAAGGATCATAGCAGAAGTTATTGCCCCATGGATCGACACCGTGTTTCTGCATGAATAGAATTCTGCCGTTTTGCAGAGTCCGGTTTTTTAACTGGTCTTCCCGCCCCGAAACGCTGCCAAAGTGATAGCACCAGGTGTCCTTGCATAGAATCTGTTTGTAACCGGCTCTTCTGGCACGGAGACTGAAATCATCATCCCAGAATTCCATAGTATAAAAATACCGGTCAGCGAACCCGATGGTATTTACCTTATCCACATCGTAAAGCGCAATAACAGGCATAAGCCGGCAGCGTTCTTCCCATAAGTAGGGGCATGGAGTATTATGCTTTTTTGCTGTTTCCTCCGCATTTTCCGGAGTGAAATCCGCCACCATGCCCTGGCGGTTGCTGGTGTTTGGAGTGCTGGGAGCAACGGATATAATGTCCGGATCGGACTGAATACAGGTCAGCAAATTATCCAGCCAGAGACTTGTTAGAATGGTGTCATTATTAACAAAAACAGCATATTTTCCTTCGCTCACCCGAAACATCAGGGAAAAGATCATAGCTTTTACATTCTCTTTCAATGTCAGCACCTTGCGTACGCCCAGTTCCCTGAAATAATCCTCTGTCCCGTCGGTAGAACCGTCGTTAAGAAGGATCAGCTCGCAGGAGTTTTTTGACAGGTCCGTGTTTCTGTAAAGACTTTCTAAGCACTTCTTTGTATACTCCAGTTTATTATAGACCGGAATTAATATAGAAACCAGATATTTTTCTCCCCGGTTTTCGTATGTGTTTCTATGGTTTGGAATAAATTCATATTTATAGTAGTGTTCCATTTTCTTCTTATCAGGATAGAGCAAAAGCCAGAAGTAAGTATCCTCCTTCCATTCGATTAAAAATGGCACCAGCTGAAACTCTGTCAGGTCTTCTGCTTCGCTGATCAGACCCGATTCAATGAGCTCGGATATTTTTTTTATGGTCCACTTGATATTTGTGTGCATGGCGCGGTAAGAAATGGGCAGTTCAAGCACCTTCTGGTCCAGACAAAGGGGTTCCAATTCAGTCAGAACGATGGAAATGATCTTTAAATGACTCTTGCTGTAATCTGTTTGCTGATGAAATAAGGATATATTCAGTTCCTGGGCAATTGGAATGAGAAATTTCTGGAGTTTAACTGCCTTTCTATAGAACCCTTCTGCTTCTGCTGCAGCAATGGTTCCTGTGGTTGAAGTATCTGTATTCATTTTAAGTCCTCTTATTCTATAACAATAATATCATCAGAATGATGGTGTTTCCTGTTTGATAAGCCCTTTGGGGACAAGTATCTCTCATTATGCCTGAATGATATAAATTAACAGGTTACTAAAGGGGTATGTCTTTATTGCTATATTATATGAAGCATAATTTGATTAAAACACACCAATTGGAAATGAAACCAGGAAATGGTTTCTGTAATGTTGCAGAAATATGCAATACCGGTTTTCAGAACAGATTAAAAAATTGAAAAAATATAATTTTTTTTTAATATAAAAAAGTTCATTTTACGGTTTTTACTTTATACCAAAAAACGGTTGTGTAAAGATCCTGATAAAAAGACATTAATCGACTAAAATCACTTAATATTTTACAATCAGGTTTCGATATATGTATAGAAATGGTAATAATTGGAAATATATAACCAGATTTTTGAAAAATGAATCACTTTTGTTTGCTTTAGCAAACCAAGCTTGTAAATGGAAAAATGATATTTATATTTTTACATCCAGAAAAAGATTCATTAATTATGGAAGAAGAAATAGGAAAACTACAGGAAAGATTTTCCGTTTGTACTTTGAAAATTAAGAGATTATACAAATTGCCAAATAGAAGGTCCTAATATAACCAGTATTTGGATATTGGCTTACTAGAACTTTCTTGACAATATTTGTAATAAAATGTAAAATAAAGTAAGTTTAAAATTACAAAAATAATATGATTTTGCAATAGGTTGTCGAAATTTAACTACATTTTACATATTTGACAGTCTGATACGAAGGAAAAGTTTTTTAAAGAAGTGAAAGTGAGGAACAATCCGATGAATTCAATATTTGGAAACAATATTTCCATGGCAGAGAAAACTCTGGATTATCTGTGGTCGAAACAAAAGATAACCCTTAACAACATTGCCAATGGGGATACCCCTGGGTATAAAGCCCAATATGTAACGTTTGAAGATGAATTCCGCAAGCGTCTGATGGCAGGGAGAAGAGGTACATCCAAGGAAATAAGCAATATCATAGGAAGTTCCAGGCACTTTATACGGAATACGAATGATGAATCTGCAAGGCTGGATGGGAATAACGTCAATATGGACGTAGAGAATGTAGAATTGGCCCGGACTACATTACAGTACCAATATGAACTGAGTGCTTTAAACAGCGACATAAGCAGACTTAGAACGATCATTAAAGGTTAAAACAGGAGGTACATAATATGGAACAGATGTTCATTACACCCATCAAGCCGCTCAATTCGATAGGAAATGTAGGGAATGACAAAAAGGTAACATCCGGACAGACCGGAAGCACCATGTTTCAGGATATTTTTAAAGAGGCAATTCAGAATGTAAAAGATACAGATAAAGATTTGGCAACTCAGGAATATTTATTGTCTACTGGACAGATTGATGATGCACATACGGTGCCTGCAGCGGCAGCAAAAGCCCAGTTATCGGTAGATCTTTTGACAGTGCTTAGGAATAAAGCATTGGAGTCTTATAATGAGATCATTAGAATTAATATTTAAGATGGATAACGGGGCGGACTAATGCGATGGAAAAAATCAAGGAATTATTAGGCAATCTTAACAGCAGAACAAAGAAAATCGTTTTAGCTGGTGTTGTAGGTGTTTTAGTTGTAGCCGGAGCGGTAATCATAGCATTGTCAATGAGGCAGAAGCCTTATGAAGTAATGTTTACGAGTGTAGGCAGCGAGGAAGCAAAGCAGATCATAGGAAAACTTCAGGAAGACGGAGTCTCCTATCAATATGAGGGTGGAGACATTCTGGTTCCCGCAGAACAAATGGATATCACCAGAGCAAAACTTGTCTCAGAAGGATATCCAAAAAGCGGTTTTACATACGATGTATTTAAAAACAATGTTAATTTAATGACCACAGATTCTGACCGCCAGACCTTCAAACTTTACGATCTGGAGACAAGAATTGGATCAACGATTCAACTTTTTGATGGAGTAAAAGAAGCATATGTTACGATAGCCCTGGGAGAATCTTCTAAGTATGCGCTGTCTGAGGACAGTGCAAAGGAAGCGAGTGCCCAGGCTGTTGTAGTTATGAAGGATGGGGGCTCTCCCACGGAGGAACAGGCCAAGTCCATTCAGCTTTTGATTTCCCGAAGCATTCCGGGAATGGTAATTGATAATGTTTCTGTATTTGACGGAAATGGCCGTGAGGTTTCTGTTGATTCAGAGGATGAAGGTATTGATAATGGGAAAGCCAGTGAAGAGATCGCCAAAGTAATTGAGGACCAGATTGCTGCAAAGGTCATGAATGTTTTAGGGCCTGTATATGGAAACGGAAATGTAAAGGTTTCTGCCAAGTGTACGGTCAATATGGATAAACTGATCCGTGAAAGTATTACTTACAACACTCCGGATAAGATTGACCAAAACGATAAAACAGGCATAATCTCAGAAGAATCCATTGGCAGAGAGTTTTCCGGTGATAAGCAGACTGCGTCCGGCGTAGCAGGGTCAGAGGCAAATGCCGACATTCCCGAATATAATGCAGCAGGGACCGGTACAGGTGCGGATAATTCCTATGGGTCCAGCACTCTGGACAGAAAGTTCCTTGTGAATCAGATTAAAGAACAGGGACAGGTGAATCCAGGCAGTCTTGAGAATCTCACGGTCTCTGTTGTGGTGAATGGAGCTGATTTTGGCACGTTGACAGTGGATGATATTCGTAATTTGGCGGGGAATGCCGCTGGTATTGCGCAGGCGGACAGAGCGGAAAAGATTACAGCAGTGGCGGCTCCGTTCTATACCGTAGAAGTACCGAAAAAACCGGATACGCCGGTTGAGACAGGAGTAAACGGCCTTCTTATTAATCAGTGGATTCTTATTGCGGCGGCAGCCGGCCTGTTATTGCTTGTATTGATCATTGTTCTGGCAATAAGACACAGGAATAAGAAGAAAGCGATGGCTGCTGATGCTGAAGACAGCCAGGAGGATGTTCCTGTTCTGCCTGAAATTACGGAAGAAGAGGAAGAGGATGAAATAAAGGAAGAGGAAGAGATGGCAGAGGAGGTAAAGGAAGAAGAACCCGAGATTGTGGTTCCGGAAGTGGACCGGGGTGCAGAGCTGCGTGAAAGCATCCGCGACTTTGCGGAACAGAATCCGGAGATATCAGCCCAACTGCTGAAAACATGGTTGAACGGAGGGGACAATAATGGCAACTAGTATGACAGCTGGCCTTAGACCAGAACAAAAAGCCGCAACTGTCATTGTTTCGCTCGGAGTAGAGAAAGCGTCCAAGATTTACAAGTATCTGTCTGAAGAAGAGATTGAAAAGTTGACCGTTGAAGTGGCGAAGCTTGGTCATGTAGAGGCAAAAGCCACAGAAGAAATACTCGATGAATTTTATAAAACCTGTTTGACTCAGAAGGTTGTTACAGACGGTGGTCTGGAGTATGCAAGAACAGTGCTGGAGAAGGCATTTGGGGAAAGTACGGCCAGCAATCTCCTTCAGAAAGTGACGCAATCCTTAAAATCCAGATCGTTTGGATTTATCCGAAAAAGCGATTCAAAGAACTTGTTATCGATTCTGCAGCATGAAAGAGCCCAGACCATTGCGCTGGTTCTTTCTTACACAACAGAAGATATGACGGCAGAATTGATTTCAGAGCTTCCTCCCGACAAGCGCTTTAAAGTGGTGGAAGCCATCGCAAGAATGGAGAGCGCGTCTCCGGAGGGTATTAAGATTGTAGAAGATGAAATTAAGAGAAAATTCTCCGGAATCATTACAACGGATTACACAACCATTGGCGGCATCGATTACATTGCAAACGTTATGAACCGTATGGACCGTGGAAACGAAAAGCTCATCTTCGAGGAACTGGGGAAAAAGGACGCAAGTCTTGCAGATACCATCCGAAAGAAGATGTTTGTATTCGAAGATATTGTTACCATGGACAATCGCTCGATCCAGCGTTTTATCCGCGAATGCGATATGAAGGATATGGTTTATGCGCTTAAAGGAACAACAGAGCAGATTGCTGAAGTTATTTTCGCCAATATGTCAAGCCGTATGAAAGAAAGCATCAAATCTGATATGGAAGTAACGGTCAATGTTCGTGTGAAGGATGTTCAGGAAGCTCAGCAGAGAATTGTTGCTACGATCAGACGTTTGGAAGAAGAAGGTGAGCTGATTATCAGCAAGGGCGGAAAGGATGATATCATTGCCTAATATTATTAAGGGGATGGAAAGCGCAGATCGTGTTTTGGACTATGGCTTTAACAAAACATTTGATGATATTATTATGATTCCGAAAAAACAGCAGCCGGTAGAAGGTTCCTTGGAAGAACCGGTCATGGAGCCGGAAATTGACCATAAAGCGGAACAGCTGAGAGAAGAAGCAAAGAACCTCCATAAACAGGCTTCGGAAATATATGAGGAAGCGTCAAAAAGGGCAGAGGAGATTCTTTCAAAGGCCAGAGAAGAAGCAGATAAAATCTGTGTAGAGGCCAGGGAAAAAGGATATCAGGAAGGGTATGAGGAAGGGCTCCTGGAAGGAAGCGCCAAGGCATACCATGATCATAAGTCAGAGTATGATTTACAGCTGGAAGAATTCCGTTCTGCGATGAAGACTTCGATTGAAAGTGTGACACAGGAAAAAGAAAGGCTTCTGGAAAAATATATTGATGATTTAAAGAAGATCACCCTGACCATTGCTGAAAAGGTGATTCAGACCAGCTTGAAATCAAGCGGTGAGATCGTAAAGCGAATGATTGTCGGGGCAGCTGGGAAGCTGAAAAAGACCCAATGGGTAAAAATCTATGTGTCCCAAAAGGATGCTGGAATGATGATACAGGGAGATGTGGGATTGTTGAATGAATTGTCCCACATCTCAGGAAATATTAAAATTATTTCCATGGATCATGCGGAAGACGGTACCTGTATCATAGAGCTTCCGGAAGAGATTATTGATGTCAGTGTAAACACCCAGATCGAGAATATTAAGGGAATACTGAACAACGCCAGACTGTAGCAGGAGGAGTCCGTATGTTTAAGGAGCTTTCCGATCTTATTATGAAGACAGAGACCATTGACCATATTGGTAAGATTGAAAATATTGTAGGGATGTCCATGGAGGCATCTGGCGGCAAAGCCAGCATCGGTGACATCGCTTATATCTATAGTGAGGATAAGCAGGAACAGATCCCTGTGGAAGTGGTCGGATTTAAAGATGATAAAATACAGCTGATGGCATATGAAAATATGAGCGGTATTGCAGCCGGCAGTTTTGTAAGAAATACCAAGCGCCGTTTAAAGATACCGGTAGGTGAGTTTTTAAGAGGACGGATCATTGATGCAAAAGGGGAACCCATGGATGGAAAAGGCCCCTTTGAATCACCCCGTTTTTATTATGTCGAAAATCCGTACATAAATCCTATGACCAGACCTCCGATTACAGAAAAACTGGAATTTGGAGTTAAGGCGATTGATGGTATGAATACCATAGGAAAAGGACAGCGTATCGGGATCTTTGCAGGCAGCGGTGTGGGAAAAAGTACGCTGCTTGGTATGATTGCAAGGAATGTAAAAGCGGATATCAATGTAGTGGCTCTGGTTGGAGAGCGTGGCCGCGAGGTCCGGGAATTCATTGAGAAGGATCTTGGGCCGGAGGGAATGAAACGCTCTGTTTTGGTGGTCGCCACCTCAGACCAGCCGGCGATGCTTCGGATGAAGTGCCCGCTGGTTGCAACCACGATAGCCGAGTATTTTAAAAACCAGGGAAAAGATGTTTTGCTGATGATGGATTCTCTTACCAGGTTTGCCATGGCCCAGAGGGAGATTGGACTTGCCATTGGAGAGCCGCCGGTAGCGCGTGGGTACACGCCTTCCATTTATGCGGAATTCCCTAAATTATTGGAGCGAAGCGGTAATTTTGAGCAAGGCTCCATCACAGGAATCTATACGGTTCTGGTGGAGGGGGATGATACCAATGAACCCATTGCGGATACGGTACGAGGGATCGTGGATGGCCATGTGGTTCTCAGCAGAAAGCTGGCCAACGCAAACCATTTCCCGGCCATAGATGTAAGTGCCAGTATCTCTCGTCTGATGAACAATATCGTATCAGAAGAACACCGGAAGATGGCATCCCAGATTCGTGATATTTTAAGCATTTATGAAAAGAATGAAGATCTGATCTCCATCGGTGCCTATAAAAGCGGAACCAATCCTAAGCTGGATATAGCAATTGCAAAGATTGATAAGATCAATGAATTTCTTTGTCAGGGCATACAGGAGAATAACAGCTATGAAGAAATACTTGACAAAATGAAAGAAATTTTAAGATAAAGTTGAGAAAGCAGGCTGCAAATGAAGAAATTTAGTTTCCCACTGGATACTGTTTTGAATTATAAGGACCAGGCATTGAATAATTTGAAAAGTGAACATGCTCAGATCATTGCTCTGGTGGAGCAGCAGGAACAAAAGATCAGGAGTTTGACGGAACAGAGAAAAGCTGCCTGTGTGCGGTTTCAGGAGGAGACCCATTGCGGCATGACGGTCAATGTTATGCGTGAGTATGAGTGCTACATCACTTATATGCAGCAAAAGATCCTTTTAGAGGAAGCAACGCTGAAAAAACTCAGAAAGAAAGAAGAACTGAAACGCAATGAGGTGGTGGAAGCCAGAAAAGAGAAGGCTTCTATTGAAAAGCTGAAAGAAAAGAAGCTTGTGCAGTATAACAAACAGGTACTGCGCAGTGAAGAACTGTTCATTGAGGAATTTGTCTCCAACAAAATGTCGGTTCAGGCAAGCAGGTAATCTGTCTGGGAAATCCAGACAGTTGCCATAGATAAAAATGCTTAACGGCAGAAAAGAAAGGAGGGAAATGAGATGGAAATAAAGAACAGTTATGTGGACCTTGTTGACAGACAGATGTCAGGAACTCAGAAAAAAGAGGGAAAGACGGAGGATGGTATTTCCGGTTTTAAGAACTTGTTAAAGGAGAAACACCAGAAAAAGAACATGGAATCCGAAAATCATGGATCAGATGCTCAAACTCCTGGCGCAGAGTCCATAATACCGCATTTGAATGGCAAGGTGGATGAATTACAACGTGAGGAGGCGGCACTTTTCATTCCGGTACAGAAATTGCTTGAGACTCAGACAGGAATGGAAGCCTCTGCCGGGGCAGTACCGGTCAATCATGAAACGGCAAACCGCTCAGGTACAATCAGCCAGATTCAGATGTTAAATCCATTCAATATGAAAAATCAGCCAGTCGGAGAGAAGCAAATAATATCTAACGACGGCATTTTTTCGGAGGTTCTCACAGGAAAGTCAAAAAAAGATTCGGGTGTATTTCTTCTCCATGGTCTTAACTCACAGCAGACAGGAGATCAGACAGATGGGGCAGATGCATTGAAGCTGCTAAAAGACGCAGATCAAGCCATGAAACTGACTGCTTTATCGAATGATGCATTGACAGACACAGCTTTGACGGAAGATGGTACAAATGCAGAAGTGCTGGCAGCGGCAAAGAATGGCAGGCTTTTTGAAAAAAAAGGAACCGTTAAAGAAGAAAAAGTATCTGAAAACGTTTTGGGCAATGTCCAGGAAAAACGCTTTGAACCGGCTCACGTGATTCGGATGGAAGACAAAGCTGTCGCGGTAACTGTAAATGAAAACAATCCGGAAGAGCTGGAGGCTAAGCTGTCTGAACAGATCTTAAGCCAGATCAGAACTGGAAAGAATAATCTGGAACTTCAGCTGGAACCGCACAATTTAGGAAAGATTCTTCTGAAGATTTCCTATGAAGAAAATCAGGTTAATGTTTCAATTGTTTGTTCCGAGAGCAAGACTTTAAAACTTCTCTCCCATTCAGCAAATGAAATTGGTTCCATATTGGAAGCAAATGTGGAACGTCCGTTTCAGGTCATGGTTGATAAACAGGAAGCTGATTATCTGCAGAACCAGCAGCAAAACCAGCAGGATGGAAGACAGGAACAGCAGCAGCATCACCAGCAGCAGAACCACACAGATGACAATGCTGAGGATTTCATTCAAAAGCTGAGGCTTGGATTTTTTGGAGAAGACAGCGGTATATACAGCCAAGTAAGTGATTGATAAGGAGATAAAGTATGGTGAATGAGGTAAATGGTTTAACAACGAATGCGCTGACCGGAGCAACCACAGCCAAAAAGAATAGTGAACTGAGTACGGAGAGCTTTTTCAAACTTTTGGCAGCCCAGCTGCAGAATCAGGATATGTCAAGTCCGATGAACAACTCAGAGATGATGACTCAGATGACTCAGATTGCCATGATGCAGGCGATGGATAATTTCTCCACAGCGATGGACGATTTTGCTAAAGTCAATACCATTAACTATGGCACCTCTATGATCGGCAAAAAGGTTTTAATCGCCACTACCGACAAGGCTGGGAATATGGTTAATAAAGAAGGTGTCGTATCCAGAGTGGATATTTATAATGGAAGTCCTACTATTTTTCTTGAAGGTAATTCAAAGGATGGTTATCCTGTTTCCGGTATCATGAGCGTATACGATAAGACTGCTGCTAATACAGATACAGGAAACAATACCAATACAGACACCAATGCTAATACAGACACCAATACAGATACAGATACCAATACAAACACAGATACCAATACAAACACCGGTACAGATGGTTCTGACAAAAAGACTGGTGAGGGCGAATAAAGCATAAAAGATAGTGACATAGCAGATGCCAACAACAATAATTAAGACAGGTGATGCTACATGATTGAAAAGTTAAATCAATATGAAGATGTCCGGCAGTTGAAACTGCGGAGCTCTGCAGCGATTACAGAATGTGGCAGCAGCTTTAGTGATTTGCTTCATAGCCGCATAAACAGTAATGGAAATCTTCAATTTTCCCGTCATGCGGCAGAGCGGGTGAGTGAAAGAGGGATTGAGATGTCCGATTCATTTTTGAATGACTTACAGTCTGCTGTTGAAAAAGCCCGTTCAAAAGGTGCAAAAGATGTGGTGATAATAAGTGAAAGAGGTGCATTTATTGTAAATGTCCCCAACAATACGGTTGTTACTACCATGTCGGGAAATGAAATGAAAGATAATATTTTTACTAAAATTGACAGTGCCGTTTTATTATAGCCGGACCATTAAGGGGGCTTATCCTGTGGGTCCGATTGATCCCAGGAGAACGGCCAATCAAGTACAGAGAGGAAAAAGCGTATGGTCAAATCAATGTTTGCTGGTGTAGCAGGACTTAGAGCACATCAGTCGAAAATGGATGTTATCGGTAACAATATAGCTAATGTGAATACATGGGGGTTTAAAGCTGCAAATATGTCCTTTAAGGACGCCATGTATCAGACTACTTCCGCAGGATCTGGTGGCAGCACGGAAGATGGAGGATATGGTGCGGTAAATGGTAATCAGGTTGGATATGGCGTTACGACTGGTTCTATTTCATATGATTTTAGTACAGGAGGAGTATCTCCGTCTAACAGCGGTCTGGATTGTATGATAGAAGGAACCGGATTTTTTCTTGTAGGGCCAATGATCAATGGAGGAACCATTTCCCTGGACTCAGAGGAAGCTGTAAAATCCAGCGGTTTATACCTGTCCAGAGTCGGCAAATTTAAAGTAGACCCTAACGGATATCTGGTCGATGACAGTGGTAACTATGTATATGGTTTTAAAAACAGTGATTTAAGCGGGAATAAAAGTTTTGATACCAGTGCATTGAGTCCTTTAAAGATTCCTACCAATGGAGATATGGCAAATGTGTCTGGAAAAACATCAAACAATGCGTTAGAGACAGCTAAAAAGGCATTAGAGGATGCGAGAGTGGCTTATCAAAACGCTTCTTTAGGGTTGGCAGATGCCAGAAAGATAAGCATTGCTGCCAAAGATAAATATCAGTTAGAATATGATAATAATAAAATTGCAGATAAATTAAAAATCCGCAATGATGCAAAAGAAGCATCAGAAAAAGCTTATGCCGCATGGAACAGTGAAACAGATCCGGTGAAGGCAAAAACATTAAAAGAGGAATATGAAACCGCTTTAAAAGCCTATGAGGATGCAGATGCAGATCTCCTGGTTGCTCAGTCCGCGCTTCGGAAATCACCTACAGGTACGGGGTATACGGCTGACCAATTAAAAACTGCAATTAAAGCATATCGGGATGCGAATGATGCCATTCAGGGAATTCCGGAAACAGATGCCAATTATGAAAATTTGAAAAAAACTCTGGATGATGCAAAGGATAAATTAAAGGAAATACAGACAGCGCTTGCAAAAGTTGATCCTGATTCAATTGAAGGAAAACGTGATGCAGCTGTATTAGCAGAAAATGCGGCTGTAGCAAAAGAAAAATCCGCAAAAGAAGCTCAGACTGCTGCAGAAGCTAGTTATGCCAATGCTCAAAAATCCAACTCGAAAACACAGGAAAAAGGAGCGGTAGATCCAGATAGCCTGGCCAAGTTTGACAGCTATAAGATTCTGGAAGATGGTTCCGTCCAGGGAACTACATTGGATAGTGTAAGTGTGATCATTGGTAAGATTGCATTAGGCGGCGTAACGAATACCGGAGGTCTTGAAAAGGACAGCGGGTATTATTATACAGTTGGAGCCAGTGCAGGAAATGTCAGTGTGTACGAGGGCGGCGGTACACAGGGAAGAATCCGTGGTAACGCTCTTGAGATGGCAAAGGTAGACCTTGCCACCGAGATGACAGATATGATCACCACCCAGAGAGGATTCCAGGCCAATTCAAAGATCATCACTGTAACCGATCAGATGTTAGAAGAATTAGTTAATATGAAGCGGTAGTCATTATAATGATTTGGAGAGGCATGTATTGCCTCTCCAGATTTAGGGGGATCATGCAATGATACATTTGACAAGGTTAAATGACGAGGAATTTGTGATCAACTGTGCACAAATTGAACGTATTGAATCCATTCCGGAATCCAATGTCATATTGATGAATGGCAAGCACTATGTGGTGCAGGAAAGTGTCGATGAGATCATTGACCGGGTAGTGGAATACAATGCACGGATTTTAAAAGAGGTTCAGGGAGTGAAGCTATGATCCGTGTTTGAAGGAAAACGGGAGGTTGTTCATGGATGTATCTTTGATAGTGGGGTGGATACTGGGGATTATTCTGATCGTTGTTGGGATCGGGGTGGAAAAGGTTGTTAATTTTATTGACGTACCCAGTGTTATCATCGTTATCGGAGGAATGGCAGCAGCGCTTATTGCCAGTTATCCATTTAGAATGCTGGTCCAGATCCCCAAACATGTGGCAATCATGCTGGGAACTCAGAAATACAATGCAGGTGAGGTCATTTATAAGTTTGCTGATATGGCACAGACAGCCAGAAAAAGGGGGCTACTGGTGCTGGAAGAGGAAGCCGCTATGATACAGGATCCTTTTTTGAAACAGAGTGTGATGCTGATTGTTGATGCAGTAGACGCGGAACGGATCCGTGAGATTCTGGAGGGAGAAGTCAATGCGTTGATTGACCGGCACGAACAGCAGATCAGTATTTATGAAAAATGTACTTCACTGGCACCTGCCTTTGGTCTTGTAGGAACTCTTGTGGGATTAATCAATATGCTGAAGGGAGTGAATATGGACCAAGGTGCAGGCAGCATTGGTGCAGACATGTCACTGGCACTGATCGCAACCTTTTATGGCTGTATACTGGCCCATCTGGTCTTTGCGCCGATGGCAAAAAAACTTCGGATCCGCAATGAAGAAGAAGTAATATATAAGCAGATCATTATAGAAGGTGTGCTGTCGATTCAGGCTGGGGATAATCCCAAATTTCTGGTGGAAAAGCTTTTCTCTTATTTATCTCAAAGCCAGCAGAAAAAATTTATGAGAGATGAAAGTACCGGGGGATACGGCGGGGATGCTGCATCGTAAAATGATTTCCGACTAAGAGAACTTAAAACAGGTGGTTATATGATTAAGAAGTATAAGAAACAGGAAGAATCCGGAGGCTGGCTGGATACATATGGTGGAATCGTTACGCTTCTTTTGTGCTTTTTTATCCTTTTGTATTCCGTTTCTTATGTTGACCAGAACAAATGGAAGATGTTAGTTGGAAGTTTTAAACCCATTTCGTCGGAAGGGAGCGGTAACGATGTACCGCCGGTAAGTGGTAATGAGAGAGAGTCCGTCCAAAATGTTCCTTCTGAGAATGATGATATTACAGAGTTTGATCAACTTTACCAGGTTTTAAAGCAGGTAATTGAATCGCGGAATTTACAGGATTCTGTCGAGATAACTCCTGGAGATGACTTCACATTTATAACATTTCGTGATAAAGTATTTTTTGATGGAGACAGCTCTGTACTCCGGCAGGAAGGCAAAGAAGTACTGGACCAATTTGCGGCTGCTTTTTTGCGGGCAAACGGCATGATAAAAGATGTGCAGGTTTTGGCACACACGTCTCAGGAGAATCCGGAAAGACCGAACAATATCCGCAATGACCGGATGCTGTCAGCACAGCGTTCCGCAGAAGTTATCATATATCTTCAAAGTAAAAATGCGATTTCTCCGGAAAAGCTGGTGAGTATGAGTTTTGGCCAGTATCGCCCGATTGCACCACTTGATACCGAAGATGGGAGGGCGCGAAACCGGCGTGTGGAGATTTTGATCACCAAAAGCAACACGGTGGAAAAATCCTTAGAAGAGTACTACAACCAGGTATACCATCAGGATCAGTTAGAAACGGACAATCAAATAAAAAGCGGGAGTGAAACAGATGGCTGAAGTATTATCCCAAAGTCAAATTGATGCACTGCTCAATTCCCTTGCGGGAACGGATGAGCCGATCGATGAGATTGAAAAAAAAGGAAACGAAACGAAATACAGAAAATATGATTTTTATAGTCCTAAGAAATTTACAAAAGATAAACTAAAAATATTAAAGAGCATATTTGATAATTATTCCAGGATTGCTGGTTCCCAGATTAACGGCCTATACCGGACCTCCAGTGAATTATCGGTTATTACGGTAGAGGAACAGCGTTATTATGAGTTTGGAAATGCACTGAATGATAATGATGTGCTGACCATTGTTAATGTAACAGTCCCGAATGCTCCTCAGAGCCCTCCTCTTTTAATAAATGCCAGTATGAGTCTGATGTTAAGCCTCATCGACCGTATGCTTGGAGGGGTAGGGGAAGAAGCAGACGTTGATGAATATTATACCTATACAGAGATCGAGATGGCTCTGTACAAAAAAGTAGTTCAGTACTTAATCGGGGCGCTGAAAGATTCATGGTCCAGTTATGTTGATTTAAACTTTGAATTAGACAGGCTGGAAG
Organism: uncultured bacterium; assembly: GCA_905215155.1. Lineage (GTDB taxonomy): Bacteria > Bacillota > Clostridia > Lachnospirales > Lachnospiraceae > Lacrimispora > Lacrimispora sinapis. Next base: position 47,413 of record CAJMPJ010000012.1, read on the forward strand.
AAAACCCGGGAATGTTTCAGGAAATTGGTGTCGATGAAACCATTGTGATTGTTGTGATAGATGTGGAATTAAAAGAATGTACCGGCAGGCTGAATGTATGTATACCGGGATCATTGCTTATGAACATATTTGCCATCATGGATAAGAAGAAACACAGTGCGATGGGCGATGAGCTCAAGAGCCAGGACAACAGGCAGGAAATCTTTAACAGTATTAAAGGTTCTGATTTACTGGTTCGTGCAAAAGTCGGCGATGCTGTGATTACTCTTGATGATATCTATAACCTTCATGTGGGGGATGTTGTCAATCTGAATACTCCAAAGGATTCAGACGTAGAGCTGTATGTAGAGGAACAGCCGTGGTTTAAAGGCCAGCTGGGTGTTCACAAGAGGAATGTTGCAGTACAGATTGATGATTTAGTTGATAAGGGAAATTACCAGACCAGTGAAAACTGAGTCAGGGATTAAATAAAGTAATTTAGGATAATAAAAGGAGATGTAAAGAAATGGCAAAAATATTATTAGTAGATGATGCAGCATTTATGAGAATGATGATTAAGGACACGTTATCTAAAAATGGTTATACGGATTTGTACGAAGCTTCTGATGGTGCACAGGCAGTGCAGATGTTCTCTGAAATTAATCCGGATCTGGTTATTATGGATATCACCATGCCGAACATGGACGGATTGGAAGCATTGAAGGCAATCAAGGCAAAGGCACCGGATGCAGCGGTTGTTATGTGTTCTGCAATGGGTCAGGAGAGCATGGTTATTGAAGCGATTAAGTCAGGGGCAAAGGATTTTATTGTAAAGCCATTTAAGCCAGACCGTATTCTTAAGACAGTCACTGGCATTATCGGCTAAAGCTGATATTTGAGGAGGGTACCTATGTCATTTTTGAGTTCTATGAACATCAGTGCGTCAGCAATGACCGCACAGCGCCTTCGTTTGGATGTCGCATCTGAGAATATTGCAAATATTGATACCACAAGGACAGAAGCCGGCGGTCCCTATCGAAGAAAAATGGTAGTACTTGAAGCCAGAAACGAGAATAGTTTTAAAAGAACACTGATGAATGCGGCAGGCAGAAGTCTGCAGCAAAGTACAGGGGGTGTCAGGGTTTCACAGATTATGGATGACACCAGTCCTTTAAAGTCTGTTTATAACCCGGAACATCCGGATGCGGATGAAGATGGCTATGTGCAGATGCCTAATGTGGATTTGATCAAAGAGACCGTAGACAGTATGTCTGCAACCAGGTCCTATGAAGCCAACATAACTGCATTTAATGCCATAAAGATGATGGCTTCCAAGGCATTGGAAATCGGGAAATAAGGCAAAGTATGGCATAGAGGGCTAAATGAGTATAAAGGGAGAAAAGTTGTATGGATTCGAAGAATTTTAGCGCATTTGAGATTGATGCCATAGGTGAAATACTGAATATAAGCCTTGGTGCCTCAGCCACTGCAGTATCTACCATGCTCAATGCCAGAGTTGATATTACTACGCCAGTGGTTAGAGTATTAACAAGGGAAGAGTTTGAAATTTCAAACCTGGAGCCGGCAGTAGGGGTGGAAATTACATATACTGCAGGATTAAGCGGAAGCAATATTATGCTTCTTAAAAAACATGATGTAAAGATAATCGTGGATATGATGATGGGGATGGAGACCCCGGAGGAAGAGTTCGAGTTAAATGAGCTTAATATCAGTGCCATCTGTGAAGTTATGAATCAGATGATGGGTGCCTCTGCAACAGCGCTTTCTGAATTTTTGACGAAGGCAGTGAATATTTCCACTCCCAGTTCTTTTGAAATTGGGGATATAGATGATTTTAAGAAAAAATATTACGACGAAAACGAAATAATGGTCGTAGTAGGATTTACATTAAAGATTGCGGACCGTTTGGAGAGTGAATTTATTAACGTAATGCCTCCGAGCCTTGCAAAAGAACTGGTTGGCGGATTCTTTACCCAGGAAACACAGGATTCAGAACCGGAACCATTGAAGGAATCTGAAAAACCGGCCCCATCTTCAGGCAGCGGCATTTTGTCTCAGGATGAGATTGAAAAGCTTTTATCCGGCGGTGCAGCCCAGGAATCAAAGCCAGAACCGGAACCACAGCCAAAAGCTGAACCACAGCCGGCTGGGGGATCGTCAGGCGGTACACTGTCTCAGGCAGAGATCGAAAGTCTTCTGGCTGGCAGCAAAATCGCAGAGGAGCCAAAACCGGTACAGCCAACAGCATCAGCTGCTGCACCTATTGCAGGAGGACAGATGCCAGGTGTAGACCAATCATCCATACAGCAGTTAATGAGCCAGATACAGATGCAGCAGCAAATGATGAACCAGATGCAGCAGATGATATTGCAGCTGCAGAATGATCAGCAGAACATAAGCAAGGAAGTAGCTGCTCCGAAAACAATCAATGTAAAACCGGTTCCTCAAAAGAATTTACAGGATAAAGCCGGTAATTATGAGGAACAGGAAGAAAACCGTGAATTGATCATGGGAGTGCCGCTGGAGGTTTCCGTAGAAATAGGAAGAACCAGAAAGCTGGTGAAAGATATCCTGGAATTTACAAAAGGATCTCTGGTTGTTCTTGATAAATTGGCAGGTGATCAGGTTGATTTATACGTAAATGGACGCTGCATCGCCAAAGGGGACGTTGTTGTTGTCGATGACAATTTTGGAATTCGGATTACGGAAATCGTAAAAGGGAATATGATGTAGAGAGGAAGTGGCAGTCGTTGAACAGTGTGATAAGTCTGGCATCGGTATTGATTCTTACCATTCTGATTCTTTACTTAAGCTATGTATTTACAAAGAGTCTGGGGAAGGGCATCGGATTAAGACGTGGGGGAACAGGTATGCAGATGCTGGACAGGCTTCCGCTGGGACAGGATAAAGCGGTTGCAGTTGTTCGGCTGGGCAGTCACTATTACCTCATTGGTATCGCATCTTCACAGATTACGCTTCTTGCGGAGGTAGCAGAAGAAGACATCAATTTGGAAACCGTTGGAGCCTCACTGCCTGAAGGCGGAGAAGGATATCCTGATTTTAAAAAATTATTAAAGAAATATACAGACAGACACAGGAAAGATGAGTAAGGAGGAACAGAATGAATACAGATGCCTTGATTAATATTAATGGCGGCCGGGTACCGACCCTCGAGCTTTTTCTCATTCTGACCATCATATCATTGATGCCTTCTATCTTAGTGATGATGACATCCTTTACAAGGATTGTCATTATCTTGTCTTTTACCAGAAATGCACTTGGAATTCAGCAAACACCTCCGAACATGGTATTGGTGGGAATCGCATTGTTCTTAACGCTGTTCATTATGGACCCTGTAATTAAAGATATCAACACCAATGCATACCAGCCCTATGTACGGGAAGAGATAAAACAGGAAGAGGCGCTGAAGCGGGCAGAGGTTCCCTTAAAAAGGTTTATGCTGAAGCAGACAGAAACAGAAACCTTAAATGTTTTTGTGGATCTCTCAAAAATAGAAAAGCCTGAGAATTTGGAAGACCTTCCGATGACAGTTGTAATTCCCTCATTTATGACTTCTGAGCTGAAAAGAGCATTTACAGCAGGATTTATGATTTTTCTGCCGTTTATGCTGGTGGATATTATTGTATCCAGTACGCTGATGTCCATGGGTATGGTAATGCTTCCGCCGGCGATGATCTCCCTTCCCTTTAAGCTTCTTTTATTTGTGACGGTCAATGGCTGGGAACTGTTGTTTACAAATCTGGTTAAAAGTTTTCATTACTGACAGGAGGAATTTAAATGACAGAAGTTGCGCTTAGCAGCCTGATGTATGAGATGTTTGGGGCAGCAGTTAAACTTGCAGGTCCCATTTTGGTAGTAAGTATGGTAATTGGTATTTTGATATCAATTTTGCAGGCAGCCACACAGATTCACGAGCAGACCATCACGTTTGTACCCAAGCTGCTGGTAATCGGACTGATGCTTCTGATTATGGGAGGCAATATGATGGAAATGCTTAGTGATTATACGATACATATTTTTAACACTATGCTGGGCTAGATGAAAGCAGGAGAGGAAGATTTAAATGCCGGATATCGAACAGATGATGCTGTTTTCCCTGGTATTCATGAGGATGTCAGGATTCATCCTGCTGAATCCTATACTGGGAAGAAAAAATATTCCGCTGCAGGTGAAGGGTGGAATGGTTATTGTATTCACGCTTCTCATTTATTCCTTTTCCTCTGCTCAGGTACCGGAGCCTGTCAATTCTATAGAATATGCAGTACTGCTGATTAAAGAATTTGCCATGGGATATGTGATCGGATTTGTAATGGAACTGTTTTTTCTTATCATTACATTTGCCGGGTCCATCATTGATTTTCAGATGGGATTGTCTATGTCTACCATTTATGATCCTCAAAGCAACGCACAGATTGCGCTGAGCGGTAGTATTTATTATACCTACTTTATCCTGCTGTTCTTTGCGGTCGATGGCCATTTGGCACTTTTTAAGCTTTTGATAACATCAGCCGATATCGTGCCCTATGGACAGGTGGTATTTGGTACAAAGGTAGCATGGGCGATGTTGGAAATCTTTATACAATGTATTGTCATGGCGGTTAAGTTTGCCTTTCCAATTCTGGCGATACAATTTTTAACAGAAATAGCAGTAGGGGTACTGATGAAGATTATTCCCCAGATCAACGTATTTGTTATTAATATACAGATCAAGATCATCATTGGTTTGTTGATGCTTATTTTCTTGTTTTCCCCTATGTCTGACTATTTGGGTGATATTATAAGTCAGATGCTTTTAACAATTCAGAGTACAATTCAACTTCTATGATTGAAAAGGATGTGAAGAAGGAAAATGGCAGAGGGCTCAAAGACCGAGAAGGCCACCCCGAAAAAAAGACGGGATGAACGAAAAAAAGGGCATGTTGCAGTAAGCAAAGATGTGGTCATGATTTGTTCTCTTCTTGGAACATTTGTGATGCTGAAGATGCTGTTTCCGCTGATTTACCGTACGATGCGGGATTACATGATAAAATATTTAAGTCTGGCACCCATGACTGAGACGTTGTCTGATTATACAACCAGTGCTTATACCGACACTGTAACGGCAATTATAAAAGGTGCGCTGCCCATTCTGCTGGTGTCCTTGCTGTTGGCAGTTATAGGAACAGGGCTGCAGACTAGATTTATTTTCACAAAGAAAAATCTTCTTCCTCAATTTAACAGACTGAATCCGCTGAAAGGAATCAAGAATATTATTTCTTTAAAAAGCCTGGTGGAATTGATCAAAAACATCATAAAAATCATCATATTAACCATTATCCTTTATCAAATCATCATGGGGGAATTAAAAGGCGTAGCAAGGACCATTGATATGGATTTTAAGGAATCTACAGTATTTGTTCTTAATTCCGTAATGAATATGATCTTTAAGGTGTCCATTGTATTTCTGGCGATTGCAGGGTTTGACTATTTCTATCAGTGGTGGGATTATGAGCGCCAGATTAAGATGTCAAAGCAGGAGCTGAAAGAGGAATATAAGCAGACAGAAGGAAACCCTGAAATCAAGGGGCGGATTCGTAATTTACAGAGAGAAAGAGCCAAATCCCGTATGATGCAGGCGGTTCCTGCCGCAGATGTGATTATCCGTAACCCCACCCACTATGCGGTGGCCTTGCGCTATAATCTTGAGAAAGACAATGCACCGATGCTGGTAGCCAAGGGACAGGATGAGCTTGCACTCAGGATCGTCGCAGTAGGTGAGGAACATGGAGTGTACGTGCTGGAAAATAAACCCTTAGCCAGAGGGATTTATGCCAGTACTCAGGTTGGGGCGGAGATTCCTCCGGAGTATTATGGTATGGTTGCGGAGATCTTGGTTTACGTATACCGTATGAATAACAAAATCATAGAATAGAAAAAAGCAGAAGAGATACTTGAAAGAAATGGTGTAAAAGAATGAAGAATTTACTGAAAAATTCCGTTGTAATATTTGTCATTATGATTGTACTTCTGTTGATCATCCCATTGCCTCCCTTTTTCATGGACGTAATGATTATCATAAATATTGCCCTATCCTTGATTATCTTACTGATAAGCATGAATATTAGAGAGCCATTGGAATTTTCCATATTTCCTTCCCTGCTCTTAATTACCACATTGTTGCGGTTGGGATTGAACGTATCCTCCACACGTAATATTTTGTCCAAACAGGGATCTTCCGGCCAGGTAATTAAGGCATTTGGAGATTTCGTTTTACAGGGGAACATCGTTGTCGGTTTTATCGTATTTTTAATCATAGTTTTAGTAAACTTCCTTGTTATCACAAAAGGTACGGAACGTGTATCAGAAGTAGCGGCCAGATTTACGCTGGATGCCATGCCAGGTAAGCAGATGGCCATTGATGCCGATTTGAGTTCCGGTCTGATCAATGAACAGGAAGCAAAGCTAAGACGTTATAAGATTCAGAAGGAAGCCGATTTTTACGGTGCGATGGATGGTGCTACCAAGTTTGTAAAAGGTGATGCGATCATGGCCATCGTTATTACTTTCATCAACTTTATCGGTGGTGCCGTGATCGGTATGGTACAGTCCAATCTGCCATTTTCTGAAGTGATGACTATTTACAGCATTGCTACGGTAGGTGACGGCCTGGTTTCTCAGATCCCTTCTCTTTTGGTTGCAACTGCCACTGGTATGATTGTAACCAGAGCCGTATCAGAAGGAAGTCTGAATGAAGATGTGTCCGCACAGTTTCTGGCTCAGCCCAAGGCGATCATGCTTACCGGCTTCGTCATGGTAATATTGATGTTAGTGCCTGGAATGCCCAAAATACAGCTTGCAGTTATGGCAGTAATTCTTGTTGCAGCTGGCTTTCAGCTAGAGCGGAAAGTGAAAGAGGCAGCTATTAAGACCCAGGTCGCTGAGGCGGCACAGGCTGCGGAAGAGCTGGCTCAGCCACCTTCTGATGAAGAATCTTATTACCGTGATGTGAATAATGTTTATACGTTGATCAATGTGGAACCCATTGAGATGGAGTTTGGATATAGCCTCATTCCTCTGATTGATGAGAGCAGCGGCGGGAAGATGATTAACCGAATCGTCATTTTCAGGAGACAGTATGCCCAGGATATGGGATTTGTAATTCCGTCTGTCAGACTCAGAGACAGTTCCAGTTTAAATACCAACCAGTATGTAATAAAAATCAGAGGCGAAGAAGTAGCCAAAGGAGAAATCCTGGTGGATTATTATCTCGCTCTTGAACCACCGGTACTTGCTGGAGAGGTAGACGGCATTGAAACGATTGAACCTGCCTATGGAATCCCCAGCAAATGGATCCGTCCTGAGAATAAAGAAATGGCAGAAATCTATGGATATACAGTAATTGACCCACTTTCCGTAATGCTTACACATCTGTCTGAAACCATTAAGCAGCATGCGTATGAGCTGTTGGGACGTCAGGAAGTAATGCAGCTGTTGGATAATGTAAAAAAACATTCCGCAGAGTTGGTGGATGAATTGTTTCCAAATCAATTTACCTATGGAAATCTTCAGAAAATTCTGATTAACCTGATAAAAGAAGGAGTTCCGATTAAGGATATGGAGACGATTCTGGAGACGATTGTAGACTCGCTCTCTACAACCAGGGATTTGGATGTCATAACTGAAAATATCAGAATTTCCTTAAAGAGAACAATTACCAGAATGTTCTGCGAAGGAGGGCAAATGAAAGTTTTGACTCTGGACGCAGAACTGGAAAAAAATATTATCAGCAGTATGGCTAAGGGAGAACAGGGCGTATATCTGGCCCTAAGCCCTGATGTAATGCAATCGGTAATCGGACAGATGGGTGAGCAGATTAAGAAATTCAGTGATCTGAATCAGAAACCGGTAGTTTTAACGAGCCAGGTTGTCAGACTGTATTTTTATCGCTTGATGGAACAGTTTTATCCTAATGTATATGTCCTTTCATTTAATGAGATTGCAAATAATATTCAGATTCAGGCAGTCGGAAATATTACCGTTTGACGGGTGTTTATGTCAGAAAGGCAGTGTTAGTCGGAATGGAACAGGATTTTAGCCAAAATACCAATGAAGATTTACTAATTAAATATAAGCAGACAAAGGATATAAAGATCAAGCATGAGCTGGTGATGCGTTATATGTATATGGTTAAAAGTATATCCATTCAAATGAGAGATGTATATTTAAGCTTTGCACAGGTGGAAGATATTGTAAATGAAGGCGTTTTAACGATTATGAGCGGGATCGAAAAATTTGATCCGGAATTAAATGTCAAGTTTGAAACATACATCTCCAAGCGGATACGCGGTATGATCATTGATATGGCAAGAAAGCAGGACTGGATTCCGAGAAGCGTCAGAAAGAATGCGAAAGATCTTGATAACGCTGCTATGGAGCTTTGCAACCGGCTGGGCCGTTTCCCAACGCCCCAGGAGACTGCGGATCATATGAATATCAGTCTGGAAAAATATCAGGAGGCTTTGGGGAAAACCAATATTTACAGTGTTCTTTCTCTGGATATGGTTCTGGAAGCAGGTAACGAAAGCAAAAAAGTGCTTCAGCTCCCTTCCATTAATGAAAATGACCAGCCGGAGGACCATTATCTGCAGGAGGAATTTAAGCAGGTTCTGGTTTCTGCCATAAATAATTTAAAAGAAAACGAGCAAAAGGTTATTTCTTTGTATTATATGGACGAATTAAATATGAAGGAGATTGCGCAGGTCATGAGCGTCAGTGAGCCGAGGATCTCGCAGATTCACTCCAATGCGATACAAAAACTTCGGCTGTATTTGACTAATTTTATAAATGGGAAATAAGAAAGGGGAAAAAATATGTTTCATGGATTTTATAATCTGGCATCTGGAATGCTGTATCAGAACCGGAACTTGAATACGATCAGCAATAACATGGTTAACACAAGTACCCCAGGATATAAATCTGACCGTATGGTCAGTACCACCTTTAAAGATGAGATTCTATACCGCAATGGCAATTTAAACAAAAACAATGCAACACAGATCGGTTCTTTGTCCTCAATCCGGGCCGTAGGATTAACTAAGACCAGTTACAATCAGGGAAATGTAGAGGAAACAGGGGAGAATTTAGATTTTGCCCTCACAAAACCAGGATTTTTTGCAGTACAGGATACAAAAGGAAACAGACTCTATACAAGAAATGGTTCTTTTCAGATTGATCAGGAAGGCTATCTTTGTTTATCTTCCCTTGGAAGAGTGCTTGGAGAAGACGGAAATCCCATTGAAATGACCACGGATCATATCTCGGTTGATAAATCGGGGAATATCTATGAAGTACCGTTAAAAGGTCTTGGAAAAGAGGAAGACGGAGCCGATTCAGAAGAGGAGGAGCCTCAATTAATTGGAAAAATAGGGGTTTTTGATTTTAATGATTATAACCAGCTTGTAAAAGGGAATAATGGAACCTTTACTACAACTGCAGATGGGAACGCCGTCGATGGGGGAATCCAGTGGAAATCCCTGGAACGATCCAATAGTGATCCCATTGATCAGATGACTGCCATGATGACCAGCCAGAGGGCTTCACAAAGTGCAGCCCAGGTTCTAAAGATGTATGACCAGCTTATGGGCAAGATCGTAAGCGATATAGGCAGAGTATAAGGAGGTATAGCGGATGAATCAGTCCTTTTACATAGGAGCTTTGGGAGCAATGAACCAGCAGACAAAGCTTAATATTGTTTCCAATAATATTGCAAATGTCAACACCGTAGGCTTTAAACCAGAATACGGTGTGTTTTCTGATTTAATTTATAATGAAGTAAGAAATGCGCAGGGAGAGAATGGCGCTAAAACAGGAAGCGGCACCACAATTGATACGGTGAAGACCAATATGAGTGTCATGCCTTCCCGCACCACTGGGTTGGAGAACGATTACGCGATTGAAGGGGAAGGGTTTTTTATGTTAAAAGACCCTGTTACAGGAGACATCACTTATTCAAGAGACGGACGTTTTCAGCTGGCAAAAACAGAAGATAAATTCTATCTGGTGAATGTAGATGGAAAAAGAGTTCTGAATATGGATAAAGAAGAAATATCTTATGATGTAAAGCCCACTTCCTATCCTGATGGGGAAGAGGAAGAAGAAGAGGAAGAAGAGGAGCTGGAAGAGGGGGAACATGACCCAAGGGCGATTGGTGTGTACACCTTCTCTAAAATGGACGGCATTCATAGTGTGGGAGACAATGGTTTTGTTGCTTCAGCAAAGAATGGCGAACCCATTCTTCTGGAAAATGCAAAAGTGGTAAAAGGTTCTCTGGAGGAGTCAGGAACCGATTTTGCCCTTGAGATGACCAGAATGATGGAAGCTCAGAGAGCGTATTCCTATGCGCTTAAAATGGTACAGACTTCTGATGAAGTGGAGTCAACAATTAATTCACTGCGATAAATAATAAACGTATGCGTTGAGGAAAGAGGGCGATTATATGAAAATAAGGCGTTATGATGAAATGAATGGATTAGGCCTTGATCTGATTCGGGAAATCGGCAGTATCGGAACCGGTAATTCCGCAACTGCACTGTCTTCCATGCTTGGAAAATCCGTGCGCATGACTCTTCCTGATGTTCAGATCCTTGGCTATAACGAAGCTATAAAATTTCTTGGTGATCCAGAGGAAATTGTTGCTGCAATTCTGGTAAAGATGACTGGAGAAATCAACGGATTAATGCTGTTTATACTGAAACTTGATTTTATCAATGAAGTTTTAAGCAGCGTGATGCAGAAGGAAATAAAAGACTATTATCAGTTAAATGTTATGGAAACCTCTGCACTTGAAGAAATTGGTAACATTATCATTTCTTCTTATGTGAATGCCATGTCGACACTTAGTGATGTGACCATTAATTTATCGGTTCCTGATATTGCTGTAAATATGCTTGGAGGCATTTTAAGCGTACCGATGGTAGAGTTTGGATACCAGACGGATAAGATGATGATGATCAGCGGACAGTTTGTTATAGGGGGGAAAGCTCTCCAGAGCGATCTTTTGATGATGCCGGATATAGAATCATTAAACTTTCTAATGGAGAAGCTGGGGATTACGAATGGATAAACAAATTACAGTAGGGATCGCGGATATGAAATTTGCCAGGCAGGAAGGTACACTTATCACTTATGCACTTGGTTCCTGTATCGGCATTAGTCTATATGATCCCATGATTAAGCTGGGAGCACTTGTACACATCATGCTCCCGGAAGTATACGGTTCAGGAGACGGAAATGTTTTTAAGTATGCAGATACAGGTCTTGCAGAAACTTTTCGTAAAATTGAAATAATGGGAGCCAGAAAGCCCAGGTTGATCGCTAAGATTGCCGGAGGGGCAAAGATGTTCCAATTGCAGGGGAATAGCACTCTTGGCAATATCGGAGCGAGAAATATAACCAGCGTAAAGCAGATATTAAAAGCATCAGGGATACGGCTTGCAGCAGAGGATGTTGGGGAAAATTATGCACGTACCATGTCGGTTGATATCAGTACCGGATTGGTCAAAATTCGTACATATGGAAGAGCAGAAATTGTTATGTAAGCATTATGAACCAGCGGATGAGTGTCGATAAATCAGTAGGCAGTTGTTTTTGCTGATCATATAGGGATAAAGGAGAAAAAGTATGGCAGAAACAGAAATTTTGTTAGAATCAGGAACCAATGAGATAGAAATAATGGAATTCACCATTTATGGCGAGTTATATGGGATCAATGTTGCAAAAGTTCGTGAAATTATGATGTCAGATAAAGTAAAGCCTATCCCCCATGCCCATCCTTCTGTAGAAGGTATTTTCAAACCAAGGGATCTTTTGCTTACGGTGATTGATCTTCCTCACTACCTGACAGGAAGAGTTTCTGAGAAGCAGCCGAAAGATTTGTTTATTATTACAAATTTCAATAAACTGCATATCGCATTCCGTGTTCATAGTGTAGTTGGAATCAGCCGTATTTCTTGGAAGGATATCCAAAAACCGGATGATACCATCAGCCGGGGCGATGAAGGTGTAGCGACTGGAATAGCTCAGTGCGGAGATGACCTGGTTACGATTTTGGATTTTGAAAAAATCGTTGCAGAAATTGCTCCTGAGACAGGAATTCAGCTGGACGAGCTTAATAAGCTTGGACAGAGAACCGCAATTGACTGTCCGATTCTGATTGCAGAAGATTCGATTCTTTTGACAAAGATGATAGAAGCAGCGCTTAGAAAAGCCGGATATCAAAATCTGACATTTAAAAATAACGGACAGGAAGCCTGGGACTACCTGGAAAAGATACGCGATGATTCGGATCTGGAGAAAAAAGTAAGCCTTATCATAACTGACATTGAGATGCCGGAGATGGATGGCCACAGGCTGACAAAGCTTGTAAAGACGGATCCTAAGCTACAACAGATACCTCTTATTATTTTCTCATCCATGATCAATCAGGAATTGATGATAAAGGGAAAACAGTTAGGGGCTGATGAGCAGTTGAGTAAACCGGAGATCGGCCATCTGGTTGAAGTAATAGACCATCTGACTCAGAGGAGGAAGAATAATAATGGATAGATATGTCACCCGACAGCCGATTAAGGCTTTGAAGGAGGACAGGATTGTTGGATATGAAGTATTGTTTCAGAAGGACTATAATTCCATCTACAGCAGTTCTGATGTAGCAGTTGCTGACACCATTTCGGATTTTCTTATGCAGAATTCCGATAGTTTTGCAGATGATAAACTTACCTTTGTTACTTTTACTCCGGCTTTGCTGTTTAGAAATACACCCAGGATTTTTGACAAAGAGAAAATGGTAATCCAGATTGAAGATCATGTCATGATTCACCCTCTGGCACCTACGATTATTAGAAAGTACAGATCGGAAGGGTATGAGTTCGCTATTAATGATTTTCAGTTTTCGCCCAGTTTTTTCTCCATGCTGGACTTTGCCACATACATAAAAATTGATATCGGGAATAAGAGAGATCCAAAAGACCGGGAATCATTAATTAATATCATAAACACCATGAAAGGTCTTGATAAAAAGTGTATTGCAACTGGTGTGAAAGAAAAAGAAGACTACGACCTTGCCTTGGAGATCAATGCTGATTTTGTTGAAGGAAGTTATGTTGCAGAAGCATTGGCCAAAAAAGTAAACCGTATGGAATTCCTGCAGGGAAACTTCTTTCAGTTGGTTGTAGAAGTATCAAAGGATGAACCGGACATCGAGCAGATCGAAGAGATCATCAGCCGGGATACCGCTTTGAGTTATACACTTCTTAAGATTGTAAACTCTGCTTATTTTGCAATGCGCTGCAGAGTATCCTCCATTCGCCAGGCCCTGATTACCATGGGGATCAGTCAGTTAAAGCAGTGGGTTTATCTCCTGAGCTTTAACAATGATTCTCATCATGATCAGGCTCTGGAAGCAATCATGAAAATATCATTCCTGAGAGCAAATTTTGCTATGGTTCTTTCTGACCATGTCCGTGATTTCCCGATTCTCCGCTCAGAAGCATACATCATGGGAATGTTTTCAACCCTTCAGTACATGATCAATGCTCCGTTGGAGGAGATTTTAAAGGAAATACCGGTAGCACAGGAGATCAAAGATGCTTTAATAAAAAAAGAAGGAGTCTGCGGCACGCTATATAAACTCATCTTAAGCTATGAAAATGCGGAATGGAAGAGTGTAAAAGCCATGTCTGACGAACTGGGATTGCCTTCCGGATTACTTGCACAAACATATATGGATTGTGTAGATGCGGTAAATGAGATATGGAATAGTCTCATTATCAGTGCAGAACAGGAAACAGATCTTTCAGAAGAAAAAACCCACGCCTAATGGTGTGGGTTTTGTTTTACGACAAAACAGGATTTTGTAATTTCAACAATTACCTGCTGCGAATATCGGTTGGTATAAAAATTTAACAGTGGAGATGCAGAATTTGATTCCACAACAATATACTTTGGAGCTAGTTTTGTTAGCGTCAGCGCTGTGATGTCTGCAACGCATCGTCCGCAGGAACAGGTGTCAAATTTACTCACATAGGTATCCACCAAACTTTTCACGATATATTCCATAACATTTACATATTGGTAGGTTGGAATCGGTGGTCTTTGGGTTGCCACGTCTTCTTTTGGAACCGGGTCCATTGTACTGGAAGATTCCTCAGAAACAGAACGATCAGCTTCTGGAACGCTGTTCTCTATAGATGTAATTTCCAAAGGGACAGATTCTGTATCATCTTCTGGAGCAATCCCTTCCTCCTCTTCCAGCTGTTGCCGGATCAATTCAGAAACCGGGTCAGGAGCAGAAGAAGACATATCAATAATGGAAATGGGGGAAGGGGACAACGGTCCCTCCTGTGTCTGAATGGAAGCTTTATGAGCCAATACAGTAAGCTCTTTTATCGTTTCGGAGGAATCTGTATTCAGACTTGCAGCAAGATTCTCTTTCGCTGCTTCTGATTTGGAGGATTCTGATTCCTCACCCGCCAACAGATTCATGACATGGGCAGTCTTACTGCTTTTTCTAGCCATTGTTTCAAACTCCTCTCATATATATTAATTTTTACGCTGATTAATCAATTTTAGAATCTCATCCACCAATGACATGTAATCCATTGCAGGTTTTGACCGTGGGGCATAATCCAGAAGGCTTTCGCCCTGTGCCGGTGCCTCCGCCACACTGACACTGGAGCGGATATGTGTATCAAATACGATAGTGCCTATCTGAGACGCAATATCCTGAGCCATTTCTTTTACTTCCTTTGATAGAAGTGTTCTGAAATTGTACTTATTAAGCAGAATGCCAAGAACATCAAGATTGGGGTTTACAGAGGCCCGAACCGTATTGATCGTTTCTTTAATCTGGGAAACACCCAACAGGCTTAAGATTTCCGGAATCATGGGAATTACCAGATAGTCAGCAGCTGCATAAGCATTCACAGTGAGAATGTTTAATGCAGGAGGAGTATCAATGATAATATAGTCATAGTAACCAGCTACAGTAGAAAGAATATTCTTCAACATGCTTTCCCGCTGTTTTCCGGTAAATTCCAGTTCAGCACCGCTTAAAAGGATGTTGGATGAAATAACATCACAATATTTTGCAGAACGAATCGCCTCCTGCAAAGTTGCTGTACCCTTAAAAACTTCATATATGGTAGCACAGGATTCAATTTCAAGACCAAGGCTAAAGCCCAGATTACCCTGTGGATCTAAATCGACTGCCAATACTCTTTTTTGCTTCATAGCCAGACCGCATGCAAGAGAGCAGGAAGTGGTTGTTTTGCCTACGCCGCCCTTTTGGTTAGTAATGGTAATTACCGTTGACAACTTCTATACCTCCATTCGTAAATTAAGATAATACTATTATCTTTAGTATACAATATGTCGATAAATAAGTATAGCAAAAACAAGAAAAAAACCGAATTTTGACGAAAAAACGGTTATAAGATAATAGAAAGGAGTTTATATATGGCATCAATATCGAGCAGTAGCAGCAGTACCAATGGTGCATCTTCTATCAGAGGTTATGGCGGCCTTGCCAGTGGTTTGGACAGAGACAGTTTGATTGAAGGAATGACGGCCTCCACCAGAGCCAAGATTGCAAAACAGCAAAAGAGCAGACAGTCTTTATTATGGAAACAGGAGGCATATCAGTCGATCAGCTCAAAGCTGGTTGAATTTAACAAGAAATATGCTTCTTATACCAATTCGTCAACAAACCTATCCAGTCCAAGTTTCTGGTCCAGAAGTAATATTACCGTATCCGGAACGAATAGCAAATATGTAACTGCTTCAGGAAGTTCCTCGATTACAGATTCTATTTCAATTCTTGGTGTAAAGCAGTTGGCTAAGAATGCTTCTATGACTTCTAAAGCAGGTGTATCCGATCCTTCCCTGAATACTGGAAATATAAATTTAGGAGAAGAACCAGTCAGCACCTTAGAGGGAGGCTATATAACTTTCAAATACGGCAGTAAGTCTTTTAGTGTAACGCTTGGTACGGGAACGACGAATGACGGATTTACCTATGACTACTCCAATGGCAAGAATGCTGCTGATTCTATCAACAGATCATTAAAGGAAGTATCGATTGGCAATGGAAAGACATTGGCCGATGTGATTGATGTTACGGCCAGTTCTGTTGATGGAAATCCTTCAAAAGCCAGCGAGCTGTCAGGAACACCGTTTCAACTGGATTTTAAATCTAAGGATACGGCTGGCAACACCTTATTAGTGGAAGGTGGAAGTAAGGCTGCTTTAGACGCTTTGGGATTTAAGGATATTGACAAGATGGAGGAAAGCGACAGAAAGGTTACGTCAGAAGGCTTATCAGAAGTAGTGAAGAAAAACCAGAAAGAAGCCAATAAGCCCAACGATGCAGGAAACTCTTCGTTTTTTGAAATGAAGTCTTTTGCAGAACGGTTAGGTGGAAAGAGCGTTACCTTTACCTATAATGGTACATCAAAATCCATATCCTTTGGCACGCAGGCAGAACTTGAGGCCCGGATGGTTGCAGGTAATGACAAAGCGTCCTTAGACAATATTGCCAATGATCTGCAGGAAAAGCTTAATAAAGCATTTGGAGATAACAGAATTAAAGTAAAGGTACAGCCGAATGAAACAACTGGTCCTTATAATCTTTCGTTTGAAACTGTGAGAGAAGGAGGAGTGAATGATGATTCCTCCATACTTTCCATATCTTCATCAGATCGGGGTGTTATGGGTAAGAATGGAGCATTGAAGATTTCTAATGATGCCTCCAATCGTTTAAACATGAATACCTCCATCCAGGAATCCGGGTTAAAAGGAATTGAAGATAGAATGGAAGAAAGCTTACCTGGTTATAAGACAATTCAGGCAGCCATTGATTCACTCAAAGATGAGGCCACGATTGGCGATTTGAGAAATAAGATAAAAGAGAACAATCCTGCCATGTCTGATACGGATATAGACAAAATTCTAACTGATTTTAAGATAGATGATTCTGTTGAGAATATAAAAGAAGCCAGGACTAAGGTATCCCAGGCTGCACTTGGAACGAAGTTAGAGCTGAAGATTAATGGGGTAGAAATTGAAGGATTGACCTTTGCAAGTTCCATGAATGATATCATGAATAAAGTCAATTCCTCTGATGCTGGCGTTAAAATCAGCTATCTGAAAAATGCGGATAAATTTACGATCGAGTCCACGGTAGATGGCGCCGGCGGAAAAATCGTCTTTGGCGACTTGGATCAAAATGGAAAAGTGATTGATAGTGATTATGTCAAAAATGCAAGTACTTTATTTGGCGTTAAAACAGACGAGGCCGTAGTTGGTAAGGATGCGATTGTGGAAGTTCAATATGCAGGTTCTGACGAACCAACGGAACTGGTACGAGGAAGCAATTCTTTTAATCTGGACGGTTTAAACATCACGGTTAATGGTACTTTTGGCTATGATGATAAAGGGACTCCTATCGCAGATGATGTACCAGTGACCTTTTCTTCTAAAACAGATGCAGATAAGATTGTAACGGCAGTCGCTGATATGGTTAAGGATTTCAATGAAATCATTAAATTAGTAGATGATCAAATAAGCACAAAACCAAATCGGGATTATGAGCCTCTTACAGAGGAACAAAAAAAGGATATGTCAGAGGATCAGATTAAGAAGTGGGAAGAAAAGGCAAAAGCTGGAATGCTTTTCAATGACAGTGAACTAAGATCCTTGACGGATGATCTTAGATTTATATTTGATGCTGGATCAGAAGACAGGAATAAGCTGAGTTCATTTGGTATTACAACAAGCAGTACTTATGGTGATAATGGTAAGCTTGTATTTGATGAAACGAAGTTTCGGGCAGCACTAGAGTCAAGTCCGGAAGAGGTGCAAAAGCTGTTCACCCGGTCAGAGGATTCCAATAAGGATGACAAGGGAGGAGTTATGGCCAGGTTGACTGCAATTACAAATAAATATGCAGCTACGACCGGAGCCGTAAAAGGTACCTTGATTGAAAAAGCGGGTTCTGTATATGCCCCGACAAGTGTCTTGTCCAATTATATGCAAAAATCAATTGACTCTGTTGACTCCTATATTAAACGTCTTCAGACTCAGTTGAAAACGGAAACAGACCGGTATGTGAGTCAGTTCACGAATCTGGAGAGAGTAATTTCTCAAATGAACTCTCAAAGCAGTTGGTTGAATTCTTCCTTAGGCGGTTAAGAATGGCGGTATAGATGATGAATGGATATCAGAATTATAAAGAGCAGTCTGTAAATACAATGACACCAGGAGAGATGCTGAATCTTCTGTATGATGAATTGTTAAAACGGATTACGAGGGCAGAGCTTGCTTTGGAAAAAAAAGATTTCGAATTGTTTGATCAATCAATGCAGCGTTCCATTGATATAGTTACTTATCTAAAAAATACATTAGATTTTAATTTTGATATCAGTACAGAATTAAGGAGGCTGTATGACTTCTTTCTTTATGAATTAAGCCGTACGATGGCCGGAAGGAATTCAGCGATATTAGCTGAAGTCAGACCCTTAATTATAGACCTGCGGGATGCATTCAAAGAAGCCCAGAAATTAAGCAGATAAATTCAAATGGCTGGAGCGGGACAATCCTCTCCAGCCATTTGCGAATGGTGATAGGAGCAATATTAGGAGGAAAAGATGGAAGAGGCTATGTTGATAGAGATTCTAAAAGAAGTTCAAAAGAAGAATCAATGTATCCTGGAAATTGAAAGAATAACAAGAGAGATCGGGGAAGCGTTGTCCAGAAACGATAGAACATCGGTACAAATACTTTTGGGGATGCGGCAGGAAGAGATGGACAATGCAGATGTAAGCGAAAGAAATATCCAGAGGCTCACATCAGTTCTCCAGCAGGAGGATGCGGTTAAGATCTTAGGCTGGATCAAAGGAGAGGAAAAGATAAAACCGAAAACTCCACTGGAAGAAAAATTGGTTGAAATATGCAAAAATATGCAAACCGCGATAAAGCGGACCATTGATTTGGACCGCCATATTAGCTTGCGGTTGGCAGGGAAAGATTCCTATTATCAGTAAGACTGCGGAAGGCTGATGGCCCACAATGGCCCCCCGCTTGAAGAATGATGGTTCAGTTCGTGAAGAATGATTGCCGGGTCCCAGTCAATCGTTGTATTATTGTAATTGTTTGGGTCTGCGATACGCATTTTCCCCTCATCTGTCATGCGGGTAATAATAAGAAAATGTCCGCTTTGGGTAAAATGTCCTTTTTTCATCAAAGCCACCACAAGATGGCCAGAATTCAATTCTTGCTTGATCCGTTCGGCTGTATATTCTCGGATGGGGGTTGCCTGAATACCAAATGCAGAAGCAGAATCACGAATAATACTATGATAAGAGCCATCTCCGGGGGCCCAGCATCGGTTTGCAGCTGCCCAATTAGCGATATCAGCAGGAAACACTTGATTCCCAGTCAGGCTTGTGATAAGCATGGCCATGATTGTCGGTCCACAGCCATAGATAGACAGAGGGTCTTTTCCTCCCCAAAGATAATCCCCCCACCTGGAGTCGTTTTGATTATAGTAGGTAAGCGGCCCTGCCGCACTATCAAGCATTAAATCATATTTTCCTTCTTGAGGAATTTCAATATTTGTATCAGCTGTTCCAGCAGCAGCGGAGTCCATTGGTACTTCTATGTTGTTTGAAGGATTGAATGAAAAAGTAGTGGTAAAGGGAACTGTTATTAGAAATAGAGTTTGAATCATAAAATTATAAATTCCACTCAAAAAAATCACCTTTTCTATTATAAAATATTTGATGCCTATAATATGTATCGTACAAACACCAGACAAAGTTAAGAAATTTACATAAAAACCGATATATAATATGTAATGTAATTTTTCCATAAGATACGAAAGGTGCGGTCGTTGAACGTGCGATTGTATCATTGGCACAACAGGAGCAAGGCTTGATCTTATATTGATATATGAATTGTTGCTGTTTTTTGTACCTCGACAGCTAAGGATGGAAGTATACTATGAAAAAAGGATACGAAGAAAGGTATTTAATAAATATAATTGCGGCAGTAATGAATCAGAAGGAGACTCCGGAACCATTTCGGCAATTAAATTGGGAAAAGATGTTTCGTCTGGCAGATTTTCATCATGTTGCTCATATTGTTTACTATGGAATTATGGGACTCACTGAAACGATTCCACAACCGATTCGAAAAAAGTTCTTTCAGAAGTATCTGGAAGCAGTTCATCGAACAGAACGATTGAGAAAAGGAGAAAAACAGTTAAAGGCTGTAATGGAATACAAAGAAATCCATTGTTTTTTTTTAAACTATTCAGAAATGGTAAAGCATTATCCCATTGAAGAAATGTGCTGCAGCGAGTTTATTGAAATTGGTACAGACAAAAAGAACACAGATTCAATTGCAAATTTATTGAGAATTAGAGATTTTACAGAACGTCCAATACAGGAAAACGGATATTTATATTATCGTATTCCAAGTGTAAAGGTGTTCTTTTATGACTATAACATCTTTTTCAGCAGGCCGATGAGAAGATTTTTTAAAAGTCTGTTAAAAAGTCCTGTTCGTGAGAAGAACAGTAAATTTGTAAAAGAGATTTCGTTGGATGATCAGTATTTATTCCGGATGTGCAGATTGACGGATTGCTATGCAAAAGGCGAAATAAGTCTGAATCAAATAATTGATTTTTGGGTTTTTTATAAGACATATGCAGAGGAATTTTCCTGGAAATATATTTATGAAAGGTTAAAGAAGCTTAAGATATCAGAATTTGCAGAGCGGTTGGAGTATTTGGTGCTTCGTTGGTTTGGTACGGGAGCAGCTGTGGAAAATGCGGAAATCTATGAGGCAATAGAAGCTTATATTCTATCAAAAGGGATTGAGGGAAGAGAGGTCAGTGAACAATACCTCCCGCTTATAAAGACAGTTGCGGACTGCTACGAAAGGAATAAAAAGGCAGAGAAGCTTGCCAAGCTGTTAGAGTGGACATTTCCAGACAGAAGATATATGGAGACTATTTATCCTGTTATTGAGAAGGCTGGTGTATTGCTTCCTCTGTTCTGGATCATTCGATTGGCAAGATATGGGATACGGGTTTGTTTTAGTAAGATTAAAGAAAGTCCGGTCTTTCGGGGAGTGGTAAAACTAAAGATGTTTCTTTTCCGCCTTCCAATCAGGAAGAAGAATGCGTTCCCTCCAGAAAGGGAAGAACAAGCTTCCGTAAGCATTACGCTTCCAGAAGGAGAGGAATTAAAAGAAGAGACAAAAGTAAATCCAAATGAAACAATTTCAGAAGAAGAGGAAAAAACAGTGGAAATACCTAAATAATCAGGTATCTCCACTGTTCTTTTTTGTATGGAATAAATCATTAAGTTTTGAGATTGAGCCTGGCTTTAATGCGACTGAGACAGCTTCCTTATTCACTGATGCAGCTTCTATTAATTCTGAACGCATGATTGAAACATCTCTGGGTGCATCAATAGCCAATTTCACCCAATCATTTCCAATATCCAGTACGGTAATGCAGATATTATCGCCAATAATCAATTCCTGATCTTTTTTTCTTTGAAGAATAAGCATTCTATTTCTCCTTTTTTACAAAGTCTTTCATGGGGTGGCGAAATTTATAAAGTGCATTATCCAGTATTATCTGGCGTGCTCTTCTAGTATCAGTATTTACGGCGATTGGCGATTTTAAATTGACAGTACTATCTTCCATGGATTCATGTATTACACAAATGACATAATAGGATATATTATCTTCATTATAAGAAGCATCTAACAGTCTTTTGTCTTCATCAGACAATACTGGTGAATAATCATTGTACAATTGAAACGGATTCATGAGTATAAAAGAAATATTGGGATCCTCCAATGACTGCAGTGAGATGAGTGCATCACTGTTATCTTGAAAGGCTAAGGGAACATATTTTTTTAACTCAGTAAATCCAAATAATCCATCGGGAAAATATATTATTTCTTGTTCTGAGCAAGTAATTGTACCAAAATATTGTGTCTGAACCTCCATATCAACCTCCTTATTTAAATTAAGCAAGCACATCTACTGGAGAGTGATTAAATAATTCTGCAGCACTGGGTGGAACATAAATGGGTTTGCCTATATATTCGATTTTAACATCCGGCATTTGAGTGATAGATACCTCTACATCACCAGGTATAAACTCAAAATCTCCATTAGCTACTTTTATATCAAAACTTATCTTGTCCATCTGATATTGAATCGACAGATCAGGATCCGACCATTCAATATCAGGTCCGGTGGTTGGAAGAAACTGTAAACCAAACTCACCTGTGGGCATCTGTGAACGCTGAACCGCTATTTGGTCAAGTGGATTTGAAATATTTGGGTCTAACAAAAGCGCACCCTCCTCTGCATAAGCTGCGGTTGCTTCCTGCGCAGCTGCTAATCCTTTTTGAGCTGATTGACGTACGCTTTCCATAGTGGTAGGACATACAGAATTTCGAGCGTCATATGTATCTAAGCGTACTTTGATTGGGCTGTTTTGAATGTCAAAACGGCCTTTTTCTCTATTTGTTACCAATTGTGCTTTTGAATGTGAGTATTCCAATGAAGCTTTTTTTGTTTTAATTTCATACTTAATAGGTATTGTCGTTATTCTTAGCAATGGTTCCATATTGTACACCCCCAATTAGGTCTGTTTTATTTCATAAAATCAATAAAAGAAGGAGATAAAATACTAGTTCCAACTTTCAAGGCAGCATTATAAGCGTATTGATTCCACATATAGTTGGTAATGGCTTCTGCCATATCAACTCCTTCCACGCTCTCCATCTGTTCCTGGAGTGAGATTTCAGTGTTTTCTAACCGGTCTTTTGTTGTGGTAAGGAATGAGGATTTAACTCCTAATTCTGTGATTTGATTAAGCAGCCCATCACTTAAAGTTTCAAATTTTCCCATTAACTTTCGATAAGCCTCGGGGTCAAATTCTTCTGCTTCCAAAGTATCTGCCAATTGTCCAGCAAGAACAATTGCGTTATTGCTGACCCCATCTTCATCTTTTCCAAATCCAATTGCTTTAATTCCTGGTAAAGATAAGTTAAATGCACTGGAAGGAACGACCTGATTGGAATCATCGAGAGAAAGACCCATACCCAAGTCAACATATAGATTTTCTTTGGAATAACTATAAAGCGTAGAATAATCAGCAGTTCCTTTAGCGGCATCAACATCGACTCCGCGATAGGTCAAAGTCCCATTGTCTGTAAGCTTGAAAGGAGGATTACTTCCATCCGTTCCTGCAAATAAAAAGGTATCTTCATAAGTAGAATTCAAACTCAGCACCATGGATTTTTGAAACTGCCGGATCGCAGAAGCATAGCTCTGTCGAGTTTCTTTCGTCTGGTTCGTTCCATTCATAGCCTGTACATTATATTCCTTGCTGATTGTTTTGACGATATCAGAAACTTGTCTTAATGCATCCTCCTGCCCATCCTGCCTGGATTGAACATCCTTTAACATGCTTAAATTATCCTGGTTAGAGTAATACTTACGGTGGAGCTGAGAAGCTCTGGCAGCGGAAAATGGATCTTCGGCTACGCTGTTAAAACTACGCTGAGTCATTACATGTGTTCTGGAATTATTTAAAGAATTAATTGTTGTAGCAAGATTATTCTTATAATTGCGCAAAAGTGCATTTGTTGTAATTCTCATAATTTATCCTCCTATCGACCAACAACGCCTGTATTATTAATTAATACATCAAGTGCCTGGTCCAGAGTAGTCATAAGACGGGCAGCAGCAGTATAGGATCGCTGGTACTGCATAAGATTGATGCCTTCTTCGTCAAGAGAAACTCCTGAAACAGAATCTTTGTTGTTTGATGTTTGATTAAGTACAGTAATTTGATTATTAAGGATACTCGAATTTTCTTTACTGTCAACACCCTGCATATTTTCCATATTAGAATAGCATTGGGAAAAGCTTCCCGTGTAATAGGAAATTGAACCCACTTGAGATTTTCCGGATTGATCAAGATAGGTATATTCATATGTAAACTGCCGGCTGTCGGTCAAAGCTTTTTTCATAAGGAGAATATTGCTATTATCCTTAGAGCCGGCCTTTGGATCATGGGAAGCAATAATATGGATATTATTATTCATCCAATCATCAGATATTTTTATATTGCCGGCAGTAAATGTTCTGCTGCCATCTGAGGTCTTGAATAAATCATAGTCTTTGATATTGCTGGGATTGGCCTCGTATAGCAGCTTTAAATCTTTGTTATCGCTGCCTTTGATGCTGTCGGATTCAATAACAGTTCCGGATGGCAGTGAAGCACTGGTCCAGGTCAGCTTCTTAGTGGTTGCATTAAATGCCCAGACTCCTTCCATGCTTTGGCCATTGACAGTTAAACTTTTTTTGGTCTCATTCAGTTCTTTTGCCAGATTGTTCAGACTTTCTTCCAGATCCTTTCCTACGGCTACGGTTCCGTCGCCGTTTCCAGAGCCAAACATATATTTTTGTCCGTCAATGCTTATATGCTCAAATTTGATTATATTGCCGGTGGATTTTTCAAAGCTGATGCTGTACTCGGCTTTTTCTTCTCCGTTGATAGTGACACTTTTTGCAGAACCAGTGGAAGGCATCTCCCTGACTCCGGTATCCGGAACCGTATTTTCGTTTAATTTATTAAAGGTGTTAGCAAAGGTCTGAACAAAGGAATCAAACGCTTTCTCGTAATATCCGATACCTCTGAAATCAGTGGCAGGGTTATCTAACTCACCAGATTTATTTAACATATCAACAGTACCTTTTATAGTACCTTCCTTTAAATAACTGGTAATATCTGTTTTTATCAATGAAATATCGTCGGAGGTTGGAAAGTCACTGGCAGGGATAAGGGAAATGGAAACAGTTCCATCCTCATTGCCCTTTGCATCCTTGTTGCGGTCAATCGAAAGAGAAGCAAAGTTCTCTCCATGCTCTCCACCGGTGAGGTCATAGCTTACTCCATCAGAACCAGTAAATTTCACAATGGGGTAATTGTATTTTTCACCAGTTGAAATAGCCACTTCTTTATAAGAGACGCTGATTGGAAGATAACTGGCAAGTTCATCAAGTTTACTATTCCTTTGATCCAGCATCTCAAGTGCCGGGTTACCAAGCAGCTGATTTTTCCAAATCGAATCATTTAATTTGCCAATGTCAGATAAAAGACCATTGACTGTAGGGATGCTTGTTTTTTCAAGGCTGCTGATCGTATCTTCACGTACGCTTTTTAAATCGGTAGCCTTTTGGTGAATATAACTTAAAAGAACCTGGGTACTGGAGCGTACAATGCTGTCAAATTCACTATTGTTGGCATTAGAGGATAGTTTGTCTAAGTTACTATTTAAATCGCTTAGCGCCTTTTTCAGCGCTTCTCTGTTAGTCTCATCGAAAATATCGGCCAGCTGGTTTAAAGCTGACTGGCGTGCATCGGCGGTTCCTACTTTAGCAACCTGGTTCCTGTATTGAATATCAAGAAACGGGTCTCTGATCTGAGAAATACCTTTTGTTTCAACTCCGTAACCAATTTTTGAACTGGGATCGTTGCCGTATAAATCTCCGCCTTGTAGATTAAGGCTTACAAGATCCACTTGTTGTTTGGTGTAACCTACAGTATTAATATTGGCAATATTCTGTCCGGTTACATCAAGAGACCGTTGACTTGCAGCCATGGCAAGACGGGCAGTTGTAAATCCGGCGAATGTTGATCGTGTCATAATTGTTCCTCCTGTTACCTTTTATCTGATGCTGTTTTATTCGTTGCATTGCTGATAACATTATTTATCTTGTGTAAGTTTATTTCAATCATGGTTCGTGCGCTGTCATTGATATTTTGAAAAAGACGAACATAATGGGAAAGCGTGTTAAACTGGTTTTTTAGCTGCTCATGTTCCTCGCCGGAAGTTTTTGAAAGAATTTCCTGGAATGTAAGCCCCTTGAATCCCAGGGCTTCCTGGCAAAGCTCTCGTTTGCGGTCAAGGCCTCTCAGCTTTAATATAGCGGCCTGCTCCTTATTCATGGATTCTTCCACATGAGTGATACGGTTTTTTTTTGCAGCTTCCAGTTTCAACTGTTCTATCTGTATAAGCTCCTGGAATAATTCGGTCAAATCCTCAATCACAGTAATAAAATCATTCATTATAAATCTGCTCCTTTGTATAAAAGAATCTTTTCAGCAATCTTGTTGGCATCCACCTGATAAGTCCCATTCTGGATTCTCTGTTTTAAAAGATTCAGTTTTTCTTCGGAAGACGGCTGATGGATCTCTTTCACTAAAAGATTTTTCAGAGTAGATGCAAATTTTGAATCTAAGTCTTCCTGTGGTGCAGATCGGATCGTGATTTCATCATATTGGTTTTTAGAAGAATCCGAAGCAGAAATTCCGGAAGGATCCTGATTTTGTCGTATCATGGGTGTATTATATAGCGTACTGAAATAGTTCGATGAAATACGCATTTAACGACTCCTTTCTAAGAGCTTTATATACCAATGTTTCTACTTATATTATCGTCATTAAAAAAAAAATATTAACTTTAGATCCATTAATTTCTTAATTAAAGTGAATATAAATACTTCAGTAAAACATTGGAAATGTTAGCACATGAGGCTTGGGTTACAACTGCTCCGATGTTATAAGCGACCATAGGCATTCCATATACGACACAGCTTTCTGCATCCTGGCCAATGGTGTAAGCACCTCTTTTTTTCATACTCAATAACCCATCCGCACCGTCACGTCCCATGCCAGTCATAATAATACCGACAGAATTTGCTCCGGCCGTATCTGCAACAGACTGGAAGAGAACATCTACGGAGGGACGGTGTCCGCTTACTTTTTCGCCGGAAAAGCAGTTGACCGAATAGCGGTTTCCCACGCGTACGACTTTCATCTGAAGGTCGCCGGGAGCAATCAATACCTGGCCTCTTTCAATAACATCACCGCTTTGTGCTTCTTTTACACGCATCTGGCATAGGCGGTCTAAACGGTCTGCATACATTTTCGTAAATCCTTCCGGCATATGCTGGGTGACCACAATACCAGGTGTATCGGCTGGTAAGTTTTTGAGAACCTGTAGTGTAGCTTCCGTACCGCCTGTGGAAGCACCGATGGCAATCACCGTATTGTACGCGTTTAAGGGAAACGGCTTTCCGCTGACCGGCGTGTTTCTTAAAACCGGAGAAACGGGGGACGCGGCAGCCGGTACTTTGATTTTTGCTCGGGAGGCAATAAAGATCTTACTCACCAAGGTGTTTAAAAAGACGCTTGAAGAGTTGCTGACAGTCATGTCAGGTTTTCTTACGAAATCCACTGCCCCAGCAGAAAGAGCTTCAAATACGTTTAAGTTCAAAGAAGATACCAAAATAACCGGTACGGCATATTTTGGCAAAAGCTTTTTTACAAAATCGATTCCGCTTATGCGCGGCATCTCCACATCGAGTGTAACAACATCGGGCTTTAATAAAGGGATTTTTCGTTCCGCATCAAACGCATCAATGGCATACCCTATCACTTCAATATTGGGATTTTTGGAAAGGTTATCCATTAACACTTTGCGGAAGAGCAAAGAGTCATCTACGATGAAAACTCGTATTTTATTATTCATTATTTACTCCATTCTTGGCAATTAAAAAATCAGCCAGGCAGATGAAAGTTTTACTTCTCTGATATTTGATTTTAAATCTGTGTAATATAAAATCCATTTACTTGGCTGAATCAGCAGTAAATAGATTTTATATTAAACAGATTATTCTTTTCGATATGTTGCCGGCATTATATACTTAAAAGGCGTTTTTTCTTTGTTGATCGTTTCCGAATGCCCAATCAGCAGATAACCTCCAGGTGCAGTAGCGTCGTAAAAACGCTGGATCAAACCATCTTTGGTTTCCTGGTCAAAATAAATCATTACATTTCTGCAGAAGATAACGTCAAATTTTAGGCGGAACCGAATGGGATCCATTAAGTTAAAAGTTTGAAAAATGACGTTGGACTTAATGACTGGTGATACAGAATAGATTCCCTGTTGTTCTGTTTTAACAAAGTATTTGGATTTCCATGCAGGCGATAGATTCTTTAAGGATTCTTCGTCATAAACCGCCTGTTTGGCTGCCTTTAAAGCATTTTGGGAGATATCGGTAGCCAGAACCCTGGTATCCCAGAGGGCGGCCTGCGCCCCCAGGGTTTCCTTTATTAACATTGAAATGGTATAAGGCTCTTCACCGGAAGAGCAGCCGGCACTCCATATGCTTAAAACTTTATTTTTTTTCGTCCTCACCAGATATGGGAGAATGGTATCTCTGAAGAAGTTAAAATGAGCTTCTTCCCTCATAAAGTAAGTATAATTTGTCGTAAGCTTATTCAGCATTACTTCCAGATCGGCGGGATTTTTCGATGAGGTAACATGGTCTATGTATTCGGTAAAGGAACTATAACCCAGTGTAATGATTGTATTTGACAACCGACCCATGATTAACTGCATCTTTTTTGACAAGTCAATCCCATAATTTTTTTTCACGAACTGAACCAGCCGTGTGAAGTCTTGCTGTGAGAGTGTTAACATAGAGAAGCCGTCCTTTATGAGTTATTAACTAAAGTTTCACAATCCATTAGCAGAACAACTTTATTGTCCGGCATGGATATCATACCGCTTACCAGTTCCTCCCTGTTATTGGCAGGAACGGAAGATATTCTGGAATAGTCAATATCCAGAACCTGTTCTACGGCATCAACAATGATCCCGATAAATACGGAATCAACATTTAAAACAATGACACAAGTTGTATTGGTATATTCAATGGCCGGTTTGCCAAGTCTTAAGCGGATATCAATGATCGGCACGATCTGGCCTCTTAAGTTGATGATTCCCTTTACGTAATTGGGCATCATGGGCATAACTGTGATCACATGATTGGTAATAATTTCTATAATATAGTTGGTACTCACACCAAAGACCAGATTATCCGTGCGGAAGGTCAGGTAGCGTTCGGTCGCTTCAGCACTGGCAGAAGCAAGATCTTTTTCTGCTTCATAATCTGGACCGGTCATAGTAGTTTGTGTATTCTCTGCTGACATTTGTATTCCTCCAATTCCCAATTAGTATTGATTGTGTGCGGCAGCATACAGATTTAAGACATCTAATATGATGCTGATGTTTCCGTCGCCAAGAATGGTACAGCCGCTGATGCCTGAATCTTTAATATTAAAACTATTCAGATATACGGGAAGCGGTTTTACTACAACCTGCTGCTCGCCTAAAAGATCATCTACGAACAGACAGTAGGATTTATCACCGGACTCTACCCAGACAAGAATTCCGTCTTCTATATTGGTAACTTCCGTTTCAATATTGTAAAGATTATGAATACGGATAATCGGATAGAACTGGTTCATGCATTTAATGATTTCATTGCCGTCGGTATCGTAAATCACATCTTCGTTCTTCACTTTGAAGGACTGACGGATGTTGGCAATCGGAATGGTAAATACAGATTTTCCGACTGCAATTTCCATACCGTCAACAATCGCCATGGTAAGCGGGATCTTTAAGGTGGTGCACATGCCTTTCCCTAATTCGCTGGTGATCGTTACGGTTCCGCCGATGGTTTCTACATTTTTCTTAACTACATCCATACCAACTCCACGGCCAGAGTACTCTGTAACCACTTCGTTGGTAGAAAAACCAGGAGCCAGCAGAAGAGCGAGAATTTCTTTTTGTGTGTATTCGCTTTCCGGTTTTGTTAGGAGTCCGTTCTTTTTGGCTTTTGCAAGAACACCGGCTGGGTTTACGCCGCGGCCGTCATCTTTAATGGAAATAATTACTTCATTGGTGGTATGGCTTGCAGACAAGGTAATTTCACCCTGAGGATTCTTGCCGGCTGCGATACGCTCCTCGGCAGTATCTTCAATTCCGTGATCCATGGAATTACGGACAATATGCATTATCGGGTCACCGATGCTGTCTACAATGGATTTATCAACTTCCGTGTTCTCTCCGATGATGGTAAGGCGGACATCTTTTTTCAGCTTCTGCTTCATATCTCTGACGATACGGTTCATTTTCTGGAATACACCGGATACGGGAACCATGCGCAGGGACATAACGATATCCTGAAGGTCATCCGTCAGCTTGCGAAGCTGTCTGGTAGCTTTTAAAAAGCTGTCCAGATTTTTTAAATTCTGAATTTCCGGAGAAGATGTTACCATGGACTCCGTAATAACGATTTCTCCTACAATGGCAACCAGATTGTCAAGCTTTGTAAGATTTACGCTGATCAAATTCTGTTTGTTCGGGGTCTGATGACCGGAACTTGCTACCGGTGCACTTGGAGCAGCGGAGGTTTCACGGACAGCAGGAGCAGCAGAGGAGGGGTTCTGTACCTCTGCGGTTGCCGTATCTTTTGCACGGACATTTTCAATCAGTTCATAGGATCGGATATTGTTTAAATTATTGATCTGGGAAATGGCTGATTCTGCATCCTTGCGGGATTCAAACATCAGAAAAAATCCTTTTTCAATGATCGTGGAACAGGTTTGGCTGTTTGTCTCAATATCATGAGGATAAAAGCCAAATTCCAGACCGGATTCTTTTAATGTACTGATGAGCATGAATGCACGTAAGTTTTCCATTCCGCATCCTTCATCAAAAAAGAGGCGCAGGAAGAAAGCGGCATTATCTTCCGGGCATTCTGCCAGGTCCATACGTATCTCATCCAAATTAACAGCCTGTATAGCATTCACCGAAGGATTTTCAGGCTCTGTTGGCTTTTGTGGCTCGGGAGATTTTGCACTCGGTTCTTTCGCACCCTTCTGTGTCTCATCCTTACTGATTTTTTTCAGGAAACTATTAATTTCCTGCGTCAGATTGTCGACATTATCACTAAGTGCTTCATTATTTTCTACCTTTGATACTTCGGCACGAAGCATATCGGTAGAACGGAACATCAAATCAAAAAGGATGCTTTTGTGAGAACTGTCAAGAGATTCCAAGCCATTCTCACGGATAAAAAAGAACAAATCTTCAATGTGATGCGCAATTTGCATGAGTGAAGAAAACTCCATCATAGCGGAAGAACCCTTGACGGTGTGCATGATACGAAAGATTTCGTTCACATCGTCCACTGTAAAATCTCCTGCTTTTTCGGCTTCTATCAGGAGTTCATCCAATTGCTCCAGTAGAGAATTGGTTTCAAAGAGATACATATCAAGCATATTATCCATGCCGTTATCCATAATATTTACACCGCCTTGTCTAGTTTAGTATATATTTATTTATCGGTATGGTTGGTTAAAAAATAATAGTAATTAGAAGAACCTTTCGAAAAAAATAAATGATTTACCACATAAATGGAGGCTTAATATGGCAGATGTTTTAAAAGTAACAACCCCGCTTTCTGGTTATGATAATTCTACAATTAAAAATAATCCCCAGGCTGGCCAGGACGTTCAGATCCAGAATCCAGTTGATCCCTCTAAAGTAACTAGGGGAGATAACCGGACGAATTCCGGTGGGGATGGGGAACAGCAGCTGGCATTTCAGTATAGGTCTAATTTTGGGACTTTCCTCAGTATGGTAAAGAATGTTCCGGATCTGTCAAAGGTTCTGGCAGACATCTTCTTCCAGGGGGAGGAGATGCTTACAGGGGGTGTTATGGGAGAGGAAGCCGCAAAACGGATTGCTTCTTTCTTCAAGGCAGCACAAATGAACGAAGAGGACCTCCTTCCTTTTTTAAAGGAACAGGCAGAAGCTTCCGTGCGCTTTAGCGGAGGCATATTTGACCGGCTGCGAAGTGCGATGGCAGATACGAATTCTGTGGATCTGAAAGCGGACATTCTTAATTTTATAAAGAAGTTCAACGATATGTCTTCCGGAAAGCATATTTTAAATGATATTTTCCGTACAATTAAAGATATGGAGAATTATGTATTCAAACAGACGAAAGAGCAGATGGAAGAATTGCTGAAGGAACTGGATTTATCTGCCGGTGAAGGGGATACGGCGCATAACAGCACATTGCTGAAAGAAAAAATTCTTCCGTTCCTTGGCCGTTATATTGCGATGAATCATGATATGGGAACAATCAGAGATAAGATTTCTCTCTTGACTGTTTTGATGTCCCGGTATGAAAATGGGGACAAGGAAGAAGTAATGCAGGCTTTTTCCAAACTGACCGGCTACCAGGGTTTCCGTAAATTCTTCGGCGGTATGACCGTAGACGAGTTTGGTCACTTACTGAGTCAGGTTGATATGGATCAGGCAGCAGGAAAGAATGAATGGGCGGATAAATTCCTGGATTTCCTGCGGACCGGAGTCAGCGGGGGAACCGGCCTCGAGAATAAACAGATGTTTCATCAGATGCTGCAATCACTGCTTTTAAGCGAGAGCGTCTATATGCCTCTTCTGCATTTGGCATTTCCGGTTGATATAAATGGAAAGAAGTTATTTTCTGAGATGTGGATTGATCCGGATGAAGAAGGAAGCAGCACTCAGGCTGGGGTTAAACGGGTTGCCAGAATTTTTGTGAAGTTTGATATCAGAGATCTGGGGCAGTTCAAGCTTCTGCTTCTGTATGGAGAGAATACGGCGGCCCTTCAGCTCTATTATCCGGAAAATATGAAAAAATCAGAAGGCAATATCCAGAAGGGATTAAAAGCCATTCTGGAAAAATATCATTTTAGAATTGAGAATTTGTATTTACAGGCAGGGGGCGGGCCAAATTCCCCGGTAGAGGTATTTCCCAAAATTCAGGAAAGGAAAAATTCAGTCGATGTCAGAATTTAAGAATACACTAAACAAAAAAGCGGTCGCATTAAAATATGATGACACCAAGAATGTTGCACCTGTCATAGTTGCATCAGGAATGGGCTACATGGCTGAGAAGATCGTTGAGACGGCCAATGAAAACGGTGTACCGGTCTATGAAGATAATTCTTTGGCTACCATCCTGACTCAGCTTGAGCTTGGAAGCCAGGTCCCGGAAGAACTGTACCATGCAATTGTTGACATTTATCTTTACTTCCTGGATTATGTACCAGGCATAAAGGAAAATTTAATGACAGAAAACTCCGATGATTCAGAGCCGGAAAAGCCGGAATCACCAGAAGCGGGGGAATAAGAATATGTTTGCAGAATGTAAAAAAGCTACCATTTATTCATTTGCAGGAAGTCTGCTTGCGGAAGTGGAAGTGGTCGACTGCGAGAAAGATATTATGGGACTCATAGTTCAAAAAGATGATATTGGTAAGATCGGCTCAGAAACAATGGTTGTGTTTTATGATGGAGTTAAGGGGCTGGTCACCTGTAAATGCCGTTTGTCCGGTTGGGTAAAGCAGGAAGACGGCCTGACTTACCGGGTTTCATGCAGGGTCGATAAACAGATCAGTGAAGAGGAAAGGCGCCGGGCGATGAAAGTCAGGGTCCAACATTCTGTTACATTAGAAATCCTTACCGAGGAAGGAAAGGTAATACATATCCAGGCGGTAGTAAAGGATTTAAGTGCAGGAGGAGCAGGTTTTGAGTGCAAAGAGGAGTTAAAGGAGGAGCAGTCCTTTTCGTTTCTCTTTGAAACAAAATTTGGCTGCGTTCGTTTAAAAGGCTGTATTCTGTGGAAAAAAGAGTTTTCAGATAAGGCTGGAAATCCGTATTACCGGTATGGCAGCAGGTTCTTGGATATGACAGCGCATCAGGAGTCTATGTTAAGAAAAATAATATCATTTGAGTACCTGAAAAATACAAATATCCAGTAATGGCTTATGTTTATAGGAGGATTTGACGATAAAAATTATGTATTGTGATGTGCGTTAGCTAAGCAAAGGAGTGATTGAATGAAACAACAAAGGCGGGCAATGGCAATAAGCATACTGGCAGCCTTCTGTCTGTGCATCATCTCGGATAAAACCATGGCTTCGGAAGCCATCAATTCGATTAACATTAAAGTCAAGCTTGAGATCGAGGCAGGAGACCGGCTGCCGGATATAAGCATTGATAAAAAGGAAGCAGACTGCTATGTAAGTTCCGGAAACAAACAGTATCGTGTAACAGATGCGGAATGGGTGACTTCGACTTCCAAGGATATGACCATTGGAGAAGAACCCAAGATGAACGTTACCATTACCCCTTCCAGCGAATCTGACGCCTATTTCAAATCATCTTATGAGGCCTCCAAGATAAAGGTGAATGGAGGCACTTATGTCAGCGCCAAGCGTGAAGGAAGTGATTTGGTTGTAACCCTGCGGACGAAACCGATCAAAGGTCTTTATGCAGAGCCGGAAGACGTAGGCTGGAAGGATACAAGGCTTGGTCAGGCCGTATGGGAAAAGGGAGATAACACATCCGGAGCCTATGAATTATGGCTTTATCTTGGAAAGAAAATTATCTTAAAAAAAGAATTGGTAACCACTACTACCTATAATTTCTATCCCTATATGACCGAGGAGGGAACTTACTCTTACAAGATCCGCTCCGTTCCGTTCAAACAGGATGAATTAAAAAATGGCAAAAAAAGCGACTGGGTTGAGTCGGATGAACTTGTGATCCGAGACAGAGATGTATCAGACGGAACAGGCAAAGAACCTGACCGGACCAAGGATAATACCAGCAGTAAGGAAGCAAATAATGGCTGGGAGGAGCGATCCGGAGTCTGGTATTACCGGTATGCGGATGGAACGATTCAGTCAAATTCCTGGCTGGCACTGGATAATGTATGGTACCGGTTTGATGAGACGGGAAAGATGGTAACCGGCTGGTTTATATCAGGCTCTGATATATATTACATGGATTCCAGCGGAGCGATGCTTACCGGCTGGCAGAAAATCAATGATACCTGGTATTATTTTTACCCGGATAACGGACACGAAGCACCTCAGGGAGCAGCGGCAACCAACTGGCAGGTTATTGATGGTTACCATTATTTCTTTAACAGCCAGGGAGCCATGCAGAAGGGCTGGATCAATCAGGCCGGCAGATGGTATTATTTAAATACCATTCAGTCAAACCTTGAGGGAGCCATGCTCAAAGGCCTATTTACCCGCAATGGTAAAACTTATTATACTGGAGAAGATGGTGTGATGAAGACCGGCTGGCAGCAGGTTGACGGTTATTGGCGCTTCTTTCATCAGGATGGAACCATGGCAGTCAACTCGGTGATCGATGGATATCAGATCAATGAAGATGGAGTGTGGGTGCAATGATAAGAAAAGATGACAGAAAACAGTATCTGGTATTATTTGCTGCTTTGGTTTTTATAATGATATTATTAATGCCTTTGAAAGCATATGCAGCTGATTCAATTGTAATTCGGAAATTGAACTTAACGTTTAAAAGCCAGTATGGAGATGAAGAGATTTTAATGCCTGAGATATCCACGACAACTTCCGGAGTCACCATTCAGGATATTCTCTGGAAAAGAGATATCAGTAAGTGGAAAGCGGCTTCCAATGAAAGAGTCAGTGTAATTCTTACTTCAGACAGCATGGTGTTTGCCGAATCCTATAACCGCTCCGAATGTAAGATTACAGGTGCGAAGTTTGTTTCAGCCAAACCTCTTGATAATCATACGCTGGAAGTAAAGGTTGACTATGTTCCGGTGGTGAAATTAGGCAGAACCTCTCAAGCTGGCTGGAGCGACAGCAAAAAGACGAAAGCTGTATGGAAAAAAGTTGAATTTGCCACAGGGTATCAGGTGGCTTTATATGCAGATGATAAGATGAAAAAAAGAATATCTGTTTCAACCAATGTAGCCGATCTTTCTGAATATATGGATAAGGATGCAAATTATTATTATGAAGTACGGGCCATTGGTTATACTGCAGAAGACCGCAAATACATGAAAGAGGGGGATTATGTCACTTCGGAAGATGTATTTATGGAATATGACGGAGATACGACCGGAACCTGGAAAGGCAATACCTACAAACAGGAAGATGGCGGAGTGCCGAAAAACAGCTGGAAGCAGATTTTAAATGACTGGTACTATTTTGATGGCAATGGAATTCGTCAGACTGGCTGGCTTCAGTCTGGGCAAAGATGGTATTATTTAAGCCCTTCTGATGGGAAACTGCTCACCGGCTGGCAGTTCGTAAATGGAAAGTGGTATTACTTAAATCCACAGGGCGGTGAGATGATGACCGGCTGGGTACAGACACAGCCAGGAGTCTGGTATTATTTGTATTCTGACGGCAGTATGGCAAGCAACACAAACGTAGGGGATTACTGGGTGGATGCTTCAGGGAAATGGGTATCATAAAAGCCCTAAAAAGGCGGGAGGACTGAATTTTGGCGACAATAGAACAGTTAAGATTGTCCGCAATTGCAAGAGCAAATACAAGGCGGACGGAAAATACAGGATCAGTATCTGGGGGAGATTTTAAACAAGTATTAAAGTCAATAACCAACATACCGGCAAATCTTGACGCGATGTTTACCGAAGCGGCTAATAAATATGGAATACCGGAAAAACTTTTAAAGGCGGTTGCCAAGGTTGAATCAAATTTCAATCCTTCAGCGACTTCTCAAAAAGGTGCAGCAGGTGTGATGCAGCTTATGCCCGCTACAGCAAAATCTCTCGGAGTGGCAAACCCTTATGATGCCAGAAGCAATATTATGGGCGGTGCCAAATATCTAAAAGAAAATTTAGAACGATATAATGGAAATGTGGAACTTACATTAGCGGCATATAATGCAGGAAGCAACAATGTAAAAAAGTACGGCGGTATTCCACCTTTTAAAGAGACCCAGCAATATGTAAAAAAAGTCATGAACTATATGGGCGGCTCTGACGAAACCAAGGAATCCTCGTTTTATTTTTCAAAAAGTTCTAAAAATACAAACAATTACATTCAAACGCATGCGTCAAATTATAACGGTTATGATCCGCAGAGTACAAATGAAATTACCGATTTTATGCAAGCCCTTAGTTCCATGACCAAACAGTCAGATGGAACCGGGGAGAACTCCCTTCTAACCAATAAAACGAATTATCTTTATTTGATAGAATTGATGAAGCTGAGAATGCAGATGTCTTCTTATTCTATTGCAAATCAACATAATGAATCAGATTCCATGACTGGATCACTGTATAATATATAATAATAAGTAAAGTCGCATGAAAAGTTGAAATAAAACTTATCATGCGGCCTTTCTTTTGCGGCCCTATAAAATGTTGGGGATGCTTAAAACCAACTTACAACATTTAGTTTAGAATCTTTTGATAATAATTACATTGCTATTTGCTTTTTCAATAAAATAATTTCAGGAGAAATACTGGAATTTGCATGTAATGTATACCACCATTTTTTATTGTTCATTTGAATTTATATGGTTGATGTATAAAACATTTTAAACGCAATAATAAAGCCAATGTTTAACTTAGACGAAGAACAGTTATTGTAAATTCATTTTAAATTCATTTTAAATTATGAAATATACTTGACCATTCAGAAGGCAGTTCTGTAATAATCTTTGTTCAGTAGATCTTGTATTCAGGTTTTTAACGCGAACATAGGTGTTTATGGCATGTAAAGTAGAGTCAATATTATCAAAGAAGGCCCCCAAAAAGAATATCACAGAGTTCCCAGTCGGACCAAAGAAGGCCTAAGAGGATGTAAGAAGTCAAGTAGGTAAAAGAAGGCCCAAGAGGATGTAAGAAGTCAAGTAGGTAAAAGAAGACCTAAATAGATCAAAGATGCCTCAATGGGGTAAGGATAACCAAACCAGACTAATGGAGAACAAATTACATAAATAAGATCAAAGTAAATTAAAGCAGACAAAATCAATTAAAGCAGATAAAAGTATACTAAGCAAATTAAGGGGGACTAATGTAGACTGAAACGGACCAAAGTAGACTAAAGAAAATTCAGGTGTATTCCCCAAAGGCAAAGCTGATTAAAACAGGTTAAAGCATAAGAGAGCTGACATAAGAAAATTAAGATAGTCAATAGCAGTCTAAAGAATTACAAACATAAGCTATACCCCACCAAAGCGTATTAAACGTAGAATGAAACAGATTAGAGTAAAAAAATAGGTATAAAAGTTTACGTTACCTTTCCTTAAATGGATTTCCATGCATAGTCATTTGTTATCTGAACTACAGGACATAAAAGCTCTAAGTTAGTTAATGAAATAAGTATTAAAAAATTTGAAATAATTGTTGACAAATGTCGCCTGCTTTGGTATGATATAACTCGCCGCTGGAAACGGCGGCAAAACTTCTTCCAAAACACATCGGGAAACGATGAAAAATGTTTTGAAGAAAATGAAAAAAATGGTTGACAAAAACAACCATAAATGATAAGATATACGAGTTGCTGTTGAAGCAGACAACACAAAAAGCACTTTGAAAACAGAAGATTGAACAGTATGTAAAACCCTGAAAATTCTAATAAATAAGCTGTGTTTGAACAGCTTTGAATGAGAAATTCAGAACGAATACAAGCAATTGTATACGAACCAAACAACAAGTAAAACGGGAAATAAATTAGCTAGTTAGTTGATTTTGACCGTGGATTGAACAAACTGGCAGGTCCAAGCGGTACGCTCATGAAGCTTTGCTTCATTCGCTACCATTTGCTTCGCAAATGTTCAGCCATTTACCAAAAAGTCCTTATGGAAGCGAGCTTCCAACAGACTTCCTGGTAAATATCTGACCGCTTTCAAAGACTATTTGCTTAAATTTGAGAGTTCGATCCTGGCTCAGGATGAACGCTGGCGGCGTGCTTAACACATGCAAGTCGAGCGAAGCAATTTTAAGGAAGCCTTCGGGTGGAATTAGGATTGACTGAGCGGCGGACGGGTGAGTAACGCGTGGGTAACCTGCCTCATACAGGGGGATAACAGTTAGAAATGACTGCTAATACCGCATAAGCGCACAGTGCCGCATGGCACGGTGTGAAAAACTCCGGTGGTATGAGATGGACCCGCGTCTGATTAGGTAGTTGGTGAGGTAACGGCTCACCAAGCCGACGATCAGTAGCCGACCTGAGAGGGTGACCGGCCACATTGGGACTGAGACACGGCCCAAACTCCTACGGGAGGCAGCAGTGGGGAATATTGCACAATGGGCGAAAGCCTGATGCAGCGACGCCGCGTGAGTGAAGAAGTATTTCGGTATGTAAAGCTCTATCAGCAGGGAAGAAAATGACGGTACCTGACTAAGAAGCCCCGGCTAACTACGTGCCAGCAGCCGCGGTAATACGTAGGGGGCAAGCGTTATCCGGATTTACTGGGTGTAAAGGGAGCGTAGACGGCGAAGCAAGTCTGAAGTGAAAACCCAGGGCTCAACCCTGGGACTGCTTTGGAAACTGTTTTGCTAGAGTGTCGGAGAGGTAAGTGGAATTCCTAGTGTAGCGGTGAAATGCGTAGATATTAGGAGGAACACCAGTGGCGAAGGCGGCTTACTGGACGATAACTGACGTTGAGGCTCGAAAGCGTGGGGAGCAAACAGGATTAGATACCCTGGTAGTCCACGCC
>CAJMPJ010000013.1 GCA_905215155.1 uncultured bacterium
CGGGCACCGGAGCAAAAAAACTTTACAAATATGAAATCTCTGGGTAGCTATTACATGGAAGAAAATATATTACTCCGCCTTGAGAAAAACCGGCATAAAACAAAAATTCCACGTAACGTCTCCAGAGAAGTACGGCTTTTTATCAATATCTCATCTTATGTAAGTACAGGTAATCGTGCCGGATTTGAACGGTGGGCACAACTCAATAATCTGAAAGAAGCAGCCCGAACCTTCAACTATCTGTCCGAAAACAATTTGCTGAATTACGAAGACTTCCAACAGCACATTGCTGATGTTGATAATTCTATTATTGCTACTAAACAACGAATTTCTGAATTAAGCTCCGAAATATCCCATCAGGAACTTATTCAAAAACACTGTACGTCCTACCGTACCTGCAGAAAAATAGTAGAAGATGCAAAAACAGCACCGGATCCTCAAAAATATAAAACTGCTCACCAGTCAGAATATAAGCTGCACGATTCCTTAAAACAGCAATTACAGGAGCTGGGCATTACAAAATTACCTTCCTCGGAAAGGCTTCAGAAAAAAATAGAGGATCTGAGAAATGAACGTTCCTCTGCTGTCAAGGAAAAGCAAGTTTTAGAAAAAAGGCGCTCAACATTAAATACCATAGCTTCCAATTTCAACTCCTTGTTATCCAATAACGCACATTTTAAAGATACTTCTGAACACCGGCAAGAGGAACATGATTTATAATGAGTTCCACATTTAATGAGCTAAGGTCAATGACTTCAATACCATACTGACCCTAGCTCATTTATTTACTCTTCATCAATTTCAAATACTTTCTGATATCTCTTTTTCTGAATTTCAATCTTTTAGATCATCTGGAACTGAAACTCTTTCAACCTGCTCCATAAGACCGTCTCTTATCTTTTCATCCATTATAGTATCCTCAGTTGCTACCACTGTTCCTTGCTTCAAAGTCAAAATGACATCTGCTTCCTCTGCCAGTTCCTTACTATGTGTAACCACAATCACGCATTTGTCCTGTTCATGTGCCAAACTTTTAAAAATCCCGACAATATCCTTTGCAGTATCTTCATCCAGATTTCCTGTCGGCTCATCAGCAAGTAACACTGGCGCTTTACTTGCCAACGCTCTTGCGATTGCCACACGTTGCTGCTGACCACCGGAAAGCTGCATTACATTTCTCTTTCTCGTAGATTTATCAATTCCCATCTGTGTCAAAAGTATCTCTGCATCAGCGTTTCCTCCGAGCTTTACATTTTCCACAGGTGTCAGATAATCGATCAGATTATAATTCTGAAACACCAATGAAATATGATTTTTTCTGTGGTTTGCCAATCCTTTTTCCTCGATATTTTCCCCATTCATGTCAATCTCTCCGGATATCGGAGAATCTAATCCTGCAAGCAACGATAAAAGAGTTGTTTTACCACTGCCGCTTGTGCCAAGAATGGCATACATCTTTCCTTTCTCAAACTGATAAGAAATCTGATCTAAGACCATTTTATCTTTTTGTGATTTATAAAAATAAGAAATATTTTTCAGTTCTAACATACGCTCACTCCTTTAACTCATCTTGCTCAAAATATCCTTTGGCTTCTGACTTGCAATATAAATACCAGAACCCAAAACAGAAACTACAATCATTCCCATTGTGGAGATGGCAGTAAAAAAAACTACTTCCGTTCCAATATTCACAGACACACCTACCACACTGCTTTCCGTCTCTGTAACAGACTTTGCAACCATTCCTTCTTCTGCCTGATTTCGTTCCAATTCTTCCTGTAGCTGATAACCAACAAGGTAGTCAGCAACCTGCTTTGACACAAAAGGTGCTGAGAAAGTAGCCAGAACAAATGCAACTGCACCAATCAATAACCCTTCCATTAATACCTGTAATACAATCGTTCCCTTTCCTTTCCCGATAGATAACAGAACACCCATCTCATGTACCCGGTTTTTCATCCAAAATAGGAATACAAAAAGCAGAATAAGAACACTTGATACCATGACAAATACAAGAATCAGGGAGCTTACCTTACTTAAACCATTAAAATTCTCTGCCATTGTGTCGCTCATACCGGTATTATCAAGAAAATCATATTTTTCCCATTCGATATCTACGGATTTGATTCTTTCTCTCACAGTTTCATATTCATTAACATCTTCCACCCAGAAGGTAGCATACTGATACAGCGGATCATCCTCACATCCTTCTGCTTTTTCAGGGAAACGCAGGTCTGTAAATATGATATTTTCTGCCCTGTAACTATCTCCAGACATAATTGGAGTAATTTTCTGTACAAAATCATAAATACCTATTATTTCAGCAGAATAAGCCGTAGAAGTTTCCCTTTCTTTCCAATTATTAAACTCCAGTCTGTCTCCTACTTTCAGTCCGTTCAATTCTGCAAGTTCCCGAGAAATCACACAGACATCCTTATCTTCCCGGTTAATCATACGACCATCGTTTACCACAATATTTCCATTTTGCACATCAAAATCATATTTCATCTGCAGATTACCACGCAGGGAAACGCCTAACTGGTCAGAACTCTGGTCTACATCCTTATCTTCAATTCTCTGGAAATTAACTGGATTTACAACCGTATTGGCAGTAGTAATATTAAAATCAGAAACGCCGTCCACTTCTGATATTTTTACGATATCCTCATATGTGAGTGTTTCAAAAGAATTATCTGTCCACACCATCCACTCTCCGCTTGGTAACTGTTCCTTATGGTATCCGTCCAGACTTCCATTGACATTCTCCCCAATCTTTGCAGACAACACTTCAATTCTTGCTTTTCGGTTTGCTTCATTTCCCTCTAGCCGAAAGCTCCCGCCAATCGCCTGTTTTCCTTCATTTTGTGTCTGTATGCTGGCATTTTGACAGGCAAAGCCTGCATAAATAAAACTCGCCGACACAAACACAATCAATAATAATAACATACTTTTTACAGGCTTTCTGACAACAGAACGGATTCCAAGTTGAAATACATTCATTCCTATCCCTCCATTTCTGATAAAGTATCTTTTATTTTCTTTGTAAGGCA
Organism: uncultured bacterium; assembly: GCA_905215155.1. GTDB lineage: Bacteria > Bacillota > Clostridia > Lachnospirales > Lachnospiraceae > Lacrimispora > Lacrimispora sinapis. The sequence goes on from CAJMPJ010000013.1 coordinate 3,051, forward strand.
TGGCAGCATAACAATTAAAGTAATCAGTATTAAAACGATTACTCCTATTCCCCATACTTTCCATACATTCCGCATGGAAAATGTAAGATTCATACGAACCCCATCCATACCTCCCATGAGTTCTGACAAAAATGGTATGATTGCACGAAATATTCCTGCTGACATCATACAGCTTAAGGAGTAGATACAAACAATCTCAGTCATCATCTGCAAAAACACCTCTAATTTTGATATTCCAAGACTTACAAATACCGCAATTTCCACTTTGCGGTTTCTCATCCACATACACAAAAGCATTCCTACCACAAAGATACTGGTCATCACCGTTAAGCCGAAAACAAGTTTTGTTACCCGTTCTATCTGCATAATAGAAAATTTCATTTTCTGATACATGGTATCTTGTGTACTGATACCAAGTCCCTCTCCAAGAGTGTTTCCAATCAGATCTGCTGTTTCGGACAACTGCTCCGGATTATTCACATACGCAATGATTTTTTCATACCTTTCTGCTCCCATTTCAACAGCAAAGGAAAGATTGGTATATATCTGATTTTCAATGCGGTTTATCGTCAAAACATTTTCTGTCTGCTTTCTTTCGTTTCCGGTCAGATAAAAACCCGTTACTCTCGCACTTCTATCCTCATTTCCTGAAATAAAGTAGAGTTCATCTCCAATTTCAATCTGATTCTGTTCCGCCAGATGCTGATTGAGGACGACTTCATTTTCATCCTTTGCAAATTCACCTGCCACAAGTCGGCATACATTTTCCGTAAATGGACTATCCTTTTCCATATCATCAAAACCAATCAGACACACCTGTCCTATTTCGCTCTCATCAGCTCCTATAATCGGTGCAAAACCATTCGGATACAAAGTACACTTTGCCATACGGTTCATACTGTTTATACTGGCTATATCCAATAGCTTTAGATAATCCTGCTCTGTAAGACTTCTATTTACTTCCAGACTTTCTATCACAACTTTGGCATTTGTCTGTCTACGTATCTCATCATTGATACCCGATGAGGTATCTAAAATAGCTAATGTTCCTAGTATGGTAATGTCCGCAACAAGAAAAAGAAAGAACAATAATACTGACTTTCCTGATTTTCTACGGACATAACACATTGCCCGTTTCACAAAATTCATAACTTCCACCTTACTTCCATCTCAGAATCACCACTTTATCAGCAGTCCAATGATAAGTGTCCTGACAGCTTCCAAATATCAGTACACTTGTCTGCTTTTTGATACTCTCTTTATCCGTACCCTCTCTGGATATTTCTGTAAGACTCGCCATGTCCATTGTAATAATTTCAAAAGTAACATCGGAAGCATAAGTAACTGTCACTAAGTCTTCTTCCTTTTCTGCACCCGGAGCTGCCTCTGCCATTACTTCTCCGTCACCTTCTTTTGTAGTCACTGCAACAGACATTTCAAATCCACTATCGGAAAACTCCACAACACTTCCCTGTAAATCTGCTTCCTTAAAGAAATTCGAGTCTGATTTATCCGAATCTGCTGAATTTACATACTGGTTTATCTGTTGGTTGTCCTGTGTATCTCCTGTTTCCTTTTCAACATTCACACTCTGGTTTACATCGTTATCTGGTGTACCTACTTGCCCACCAGCACAGGCAGTGCAGCCAAGCATGACTGCCATACTGAAACCCACTAATCCTAACACTTTTTTACCACAATAGTTTTTCATTCTGAATCCTCCTTATTTGCTTCACTTTGATTTTATTTGGCTCACTTGCCATGTGATAACGATAGCAAAAAACTTTTCTAAAAATCTTGGAAACCTTAAATAATTTATCACTTTCTTTTAGAAGATTTTTAGAGATTTTATTGGTATAATTACTATAAAGAAAACGAATGATTGGAGTGAATCCTATGAAAATATTGTTAATAGAAGATGATACCCAGTTGTGTATGACCATAAAAGAACAACTTACAAAAGAGGGATATATTGTTGACACCTGCAATACCGGAGACGAAGCATTTCTGTATGCAGTGAGTGCCGACAATGATTATGATCTGGCAATCATTGACCGGATGCTTCCTATTATTGATGGTCTATCCATTATCAAAGCCATGCGGCAGAAAAACATTCAGATTCCCGTCATCATCATTACCGGAATGTCTGAATTGAATGATAAGATTGAAGGGCTTGACAATGGTGCAGACGATTACCTTATTAAGCCCTTTCATATCAAAGAGCTTTCCGCCCGTATCCGGGCATTGATAAGACGCCCACCTCAGATAAAGGAAAACATAACCCTTGAAATTGATGATTTATCCTTAAATCTCGCCAGTCACCAATTATCGTGCAACCATAATTCTCTTTTGCTTACGCCAAAGGAATTTCACCTGATACAGATTTTTTTATCTTCTCCCGGTACTATTTTTTCAAGAGAACAGCTACTGCAAAAAGTGTGGAATACAAATGATGAAGTAGAACCGGGAAATGTAGACAATTACATCTATTTTTTACGAAAAAGACTAAAGAGCTTAAACAGCAACTGCTGTATCAATTCTGTTTATGGTTCCGGATATCGTTTGGAGGTAAAGCATGATTAAAAAGTTCAAGAAACGCCTGACACTTCTGTTTATCTGCTCTGTCATGGGCGTTTTTACAGTCGTATTCTGCCTGTTTATACATGAAAATGTCCAGTCCAAAAAAGAAAACGAGATGAATTTTTTTGCACGCATGATTACCTATTTAGTTTTCCAACTTGAAAATACAGACGATGCTGCCGGGGACTTGACATTGACCGGACAAACTTATGACTTTACATTACTATTAAAAAACAACGAGAATGCATTTATTCCTGTAAATACCAATCATAGCAATACAGACACCAATACCCTAATCTCATTATTTGAACAAGAACTGCATAAAATATCCATAGATTTACCAGACAATGCCCATAGCACACAAAGCGGAATATTCTCATTTTCCGCTCCTGACAGGCATAGCTATTATGGAATACAGGCAACTGTCATCACTAAGAATATGGATACTCTTGAGCTTTATGCAATCAAGGAATCTACCAGTTCTTTTACTTTTTTAAAAGAACATCTGTCCTTTTATCTTATCGTATGGCTGCTTGTTTTCATAGCAATCCTGTTCCTCGCAAGGTTTTTGATTAACAAAGCAATCAAGCCAACAGAGCATACTTTGCTAAGCCAAAAAGAATTTGTTGCATCAGCATCTCATGAGTTAAAAGCCCCTTTGGCTGTTATCTTGGCATCTGCAGAATGTATCGGTAACGATACTACTCTTTCACTTGAATCAAAACAACATACTGAAGTTATTGACTCAGAGTGTTTGCGAATGTCCAAATTGGTACAGGATTTACTATTACTTTCTTCCGTAGATGCAAACACCTGGACGTTAAATAAGACCAATATAAATGTGGATACACTTTTGATTAACACTTATGAAAAATACGAACCTATCTGCCGGCAAAAAGGGATTCAGCTCAAACTAAATACCTCTGATGAGTTGTTTCCTGCTTTGAACGCAGATATCGACCGCCTCAATCAGATTTTGAGTATTTTCATTGATAATGCTATAAATTATTCTCTTCCAAAATCTGAAATATCTTTAGACGCTACTGTATTTAAAAACACGTTAGTATTTTCTATCAAAGATCATGGGACAGGAATTGCAGATAAAGATAAACCCTTTATCTTTGATCGATTTTTCTGTGCTGATAAATCAAGAACTCAAAAAGAGCATTATGGTTTAGGATTAAGTATTGCAAAAGAATTGGTTGAAATGCACAAAGGAAAGATTGAATTATCTGATACTTTAGGTGGTGGGTGTACATTCAAGATATTCTTTCCTTTATAAACAAATAATAGTAGTCTTGTAATCCATTAGATTTCCTTTCAACAGAAAGATACATTATCAATAATAGTAACCTGTGCTTTCTTTTAAATGAGCAAATCACGCAAAAAAATGCTTGATTTACTCATTTGCTTTTTCATTCACAAGAGTAAAATGTGGATATCAAAATGAAAAGGAGATTTGCTATGGGTACATTATTGGAAGCAAAAGAAGTAACAAAAATCTATGGAAAAACAGGACATCCCAGTTTAAACAACGTGTCTTTTCGTGTTGCCGAAGGTGAATTTATTGAGCTTAAAACAAGGTAAAAACAGAATTATCAAAGAAAGTAAATATAAGTCCGCTTTGCGACAGTTGCAGCAAGAGGAAGCGCTGTATCTCCTAACCCAAAAGAAACCGGATCTGGTGCTGCTAACTATATGACCAAACCCTTTAATATCAAAGAACTTCTTGCACGAATTACTGTTCAGCTTCGGAAAAATGAAATACAGACAGAGAAGCATTCATTGTCGATTGGTAACTTAAGCGGTCTTTCCATGAATGTTCCCAAAGACTCCATCTATGGCTTTGTCAAGAAAAACGATGCGGGCAATCCGCTGATCCGCCTGATCTGCGGATTGCAAGATTGATCTGGCAAAAGCCTCATTTCTCGTAAGTAAAATTCCAAATGTTTATCTCTTATTCCATTTCAATAATCCGATATGCTTCTGAAGTTAATGCCTTTACAGCACGTTTGTAATCTTTATCTTTTACCAAAATATAATCCGTATTAAATGTAGAAATTGCAAATAGTCCGACCTCATATCTGGCCAACGCGTCAGATATCTCCGCCAAAATACCAATCAGAGAAAAATCCAATACTCCCTGTATGCGAAACGCTCTCCAGCCGTCACTCTGCTGTATCGTATTATCCGGTACATCCCCTGTACGGCATACCAGAGATTTTTCCTCATCGGTTTTCCCTATAAAACAATACTCCGCATCCAGATCGACTTGCGAATAGTCCTCTACCTGGCAGACACTAAATAAACCCGGAAGTACCAGCATTTCCGTAATCTCATCATCCCAGTTAGTTTCATCCTCTTCTGTTATAGAATAATCGCCCTCAGCCAGATGCTCAACCTTTTCTTCAAACGGGAGTTCCGGATCAATTCCCATTTCTTCCCAGGTAGTACCATAAGGCGCTCCTCCAGACGTATACCCGGCAATAAATGCAAACCGATCATCACAATCCTCATATATAGTTTCATACTTTTCACGTTTCTTTTTTTCTTTCTGTAATCGCTTTTGTTTTAATCGTTCTTCCTCTGCCCGTTTTATATTATCCAATTGTTCCTGCGTATAATTAACACCCAGTTCCTGTAAATCCTTTACTGCTGTCATAGAATCCACATGGAACCTTTCCCTGTAATGTTTTACCATGTGCTTCGGTGTGCCCTGATAGGTAAGCAGCCACTGTTTACCTTTTTGAAGGCGGCGGCGTTTTCGTTCTTCTTTATTCAATTTCCTTTTATTTGCCATCTGATATTCTCCAATCAATATTCTGTTTTTCACTTATTTCATACATAGCCAGAAGCATTATATTAAACTTCGGGCAATATTGTATACACTGCTGTTTTCGAATCAGAAATATAAAAATCAATCGTTGACTTCTGGCTGTTCATTTATGGCTTGTCTGTAAAACTCAATTTTATCATCCAGATTCTGTAAATACTCACTCCATTTTTGCCGTTGTTCTAACACATATTTTCTATGTACTTCCAATATTTTCATCCGCTCCGGCATTGTACTTTTTCCACAGTACCGCAGTTCAGAATATTTCTGAATATCTCTGAGATGCATACCTGTCTCTTTTAGTCGTCGGATAAACTTTATCCATTCAATATCATTCTCCTCATATTCACGCCTGCCGCCACTGTCTCTTGCTACTTTGATTAATCCTTTTTTCTCATAATACCGTAACGTGCTTTCAGGCAGGTTCGTTTTTTCAGAAATCTCGCCAATTAACATTAAAATCACCTCAAATTGTTCTTGACTTAAACTATGGTTTAAGTCATATGCTCAAATTATAAAACTTACAGGAGGTAAATGCAATGAGTAACACACGTTTTGAACTGGGGTCTGAGAAGCTTAAAGAAATTGATGGTATCGGAGGTGAAAATGTCATACAATCGCTACATGATATTGCGCCGGATGTAGGAAAATACATTATAGAATTTGCTTTCGGAGACGTCTATACACGGCCTGAACTTAGTATGCAGGAACGTGAAATAATAACAATTACAAGTTTACTGACCACCGGGGGTTGTGAACCACAGTTAGAAGTACATATCAATGGCTCCCTTAACGTTGGACTTTCTCCCGAAAAAATCATCGAAACATTTATCCAGTGTATTCCTTACACCGGTTTTCCCAAAGTTTTAAATGCCATTTATACCGCAAAGAAAATATTTGCAGAAAGGCATATCTATTAGATAAATTGTATTCTCAATGATACTTGAGGTAATGGCACATTACAGAAGTGCAAAAGTCCTGAAGCTAACCATATTTTTTACGGCTAGCTACAGGACATTTGTGTTATTCATTTTTGCTACTGTTTCCCATTTGGATGAAATTCTCTACGCAAGCTCAACCCCTTTCTCTTTGCTATCTTTTCCCTGCTGTTTGGCAATTATCTCCTTATTGATTTTCAATCGCTCATGAATAGACTTTCTCTCCGTTTGCACAGTTTTCGACTTTTCATTCCCAACAGATGCTACTGTCTTCCCTGCTTCCATTCCAGATTTTGATACCGTGGTCGGTTCTACTGATCTCTCTGGTGCTCTTTCTTCCAGACTACAGAAACTCTGCAAATACGGCAGAACATGCTCCTGCATATCCGTAAGATCCGCCATATATTCCTGAAAGGATTCTTCACCCTTTGCTTTCTGGTAATTCAGCCAGCTTTCATCATGCAGCTTCATTTCATTCTGGTTATTCAACTGGCTCACAATACCGCCATTTCCATCTCCGATATTGATTTTTCCTTTTAATTCCTGCATCTGGTTATTATCCGGATAGTAAATCGTAAAGTACATCTGAACTGTTTTCTCCGGCATTTCAGTCTTTGGATCTGCTTGTGAAGCCAGTTCTGCATCCATTTTGGCTGTTATTTCATCCAGACTTCCCAGCTTCTGATAACCGGAAATGTCCATTTCCTTATCCTCACAAAAATTGATGCGGACAACCGGCACTGCTGTCTCCGGTATCTCAGGCTGATAGGCTTTCAGTTTCTCCAGAAGTTCTTCTGCCCGTGGAGACTCTTCGCATTCCTCATCTATGATATCTTTCAAAAACGGAATGTACCTATGGGCATATCCGCATCTTAATTCCAATGCGACAGTTTCCACCATATCTTCCTCCGGGCTAAAGTTGTCATGATAATCATAAGGATCAAAGTCTTCCGCTAATTGATCCAGTGCTGCAGCCAGTTCATCCGCAGTCATTTTTTCTGGATAATAATGGACATTCAATTCTTTCGGGGGATAATACCGAAAATTCGGAAACGCCTCTACAATCTTTTCCAGTGCTTCATGTACCATTGGAAGGGCTGCCAGAAATGCCACATCATCCAGATTGTCTCCCCGGATGGTTTTTCTGCTGACCAGTGATACCTCAGCTTCATCATAAAAAGTATCATTCGGGTCACGGTAAATAATTCCCATGCCGTTTCCATAGTAACTTAACGTAGGGTCATCAATAATTTCCCGGTATTTTGCAAGTATCTCATCCAGATTGGTACTCTTATAAATGTTGCCAAGGCTAGGGTATTCATCACATTCTGCAGCATAGTATTCCAGATACGGCTCTTTCTTTGGAGGCATATTGTTCAGGACGTTATCGATCATATTGTAGTTTGCCTCCTCCAACTCTTCTACTTTCGCCAATGGCTTGTACTCCCCTCTGGCTTTCATCTGCTCCGTTTTTTCATCCAGATACCGTTCGGATTTTTCAAGGAAATCTTCTAACGTACCTGTTTTGTCCGGTCTGATCGGGTTCATATCCACTTTCATATTTCCGACCTTATACCCAGCTTCATTCAATACGGAAAACAAATCATCCTCACGGGCGGTTCCTTCATAAGCAATTACCACATCCACATCGGAATTTCCTTTGTATAACCCATCCCTTGTACGGCTTCCATACACACGCACAGCCTGTATCCTGGCATCCAGGTCATTTTCAATAATCTCTGCCTGTGCAATCGCCCATACGGTCTCTTCGATTTCTGACCGGCTCATTCCATTTAATCCGGCTTCCGCTTCCGTATGATCAGAAATGACCTGCACACGCTTTCTCTGGCTTCTTGCTTCCTGAAGAATCTCTGTCTCTACTTCTTCCGCTTTTTCCTGAAGTTCATCATAATCTACCGGTATCCGTTCTAACTGCTCCAGCCCTTCATCTTCTAAAATATTCTGAATAGCCTGTCTCATAGAAATATCAAGATCATCTAAAATGCCTCCGTCCATGAGTTTATACTCCTTATCATAAAAGGAATAATCATATCCCTCTGTTGCCACCTGAATAGCAAAGTATTGATCCCCAATTCGGTAAGCCACTTCCTCCTGGTTCAGTTCCGGCTCTAATTGCAGGAAATCCGGCAATTCACGGAAGCTGATACTGTCTACAAAATATGCTTTTACATTTCCATTCTCATTGAGGACTACAATATCACTTACCGATAAGGAATGCCCGGTATAATCCGCCGGATGGGCAATATTGAATTTCTCATACAGAGAATCCAACGTATCGCCATAAAGCATTTTATCGGAATAGATTAGCTCATAGTCCTCTTTTTTCACCTGATATCCATGCCTTTCAATGAAATTCAGATCCATAAATTCATATTCTCTGCCGGGGCTGCCCTCAACGATCTGGTATATTGCATACCTGTTTTCTGTCCCCAGAAGAAGTTTCGCCTCTTTCAGTGACTTTATCTGTGGATACTCCTGCATCCGTTTTTCCAACGTCCTGATCCGTTCCACATCCTCTCTCTCCATCTGATAATGCTCCGGTCCTCTTTCAATCTCCATCCGTTCCCGCACCGCAATCGGTCTTGGATAAGTGGTAACCAGAAATACTGTCTCCCCCGCATCAAACATCCTTAATGCTTCATCTCTATAAAGATCTGTCATTGGAGGCTGATACAATCCAGCTTCCTCAAAATCTATTTCGTCCTCCTGCTCCTGCATACGCTGCCATGCCTCTTTTTCAATTCCATAAAGGCCTTCATGTTCCAGTATCATCTCTCTGCTGGCATAGTCCCCATGGGAGCCATCTGACTGCAGGCAGTACACCTTTTCCCCGACACGATGAAGCTCCAGTGCCATCTCCTGACGAAGAGGAAACATATCATCTGCAGTATATCCATATCCCTTAAGCTCTGCCATACCTACGGAACGATCCGGGAATCCGTCAATTTCTTCTCTGGCATCCCACAAGATTTCATCCACCTTCTCTTCATCCGAGGAACGGACAGCGTCTGCAAGATCTCTGACCATTTTCCTGATATCATAATCATCTCCGGTCATAGTAGCATATTCCAGAACCTGTTCTTTCAGTTTCTCCGTAAACACAATATTTTCCCGCTGTTCTGCCCGCTCCATCTGTCTCTGGGCATAGTCCCGAATTTCTTTTTCTGCCATTGTCATTTTCCTGTTCATTGCCATATACATTTTCCTCCCTATCGTCCAATTCTTCTGGCAAGTACAATCAGCCTGCCGTTTGTGCTGGAATATTCACAGGTAGATAAAGAAAGCAGCTCATCCTCCTCCCTGACGGTAACACCCGTCGGATAAAGCTGATAAGCTGCCATCTGCTGTAAATAATCCATCTGCTGTTTTCGTGTTTCTTTGTGTAAATAATCATAATAACCGCCGCTTTGTGCCACATTCGTCACATACACAACAGCCACTTCATACTGGTATTTCTGGTTTTCCAGATATAGCGTGATCTCTTTATGCTCATGATAAAACGCTTCTTCTTTATACCCATTTAATTGCTTGAACATGCTGCCATCTTTCATTTGGTGACCATAAATAACCAAATGTTCCTGCCTGGCATCAACATCATTGCGGCAGTCCAGCATCAGTGTTCCACAGGTAGCATAGTTCTTTTGAAAATCATGGTGGAGATAAAACTCATTATCTTTTCCCTGCACAACCGGGTAACTGATATCGGTATCAGAAATCTTCAGCCATCCAATGCAGTCTGCATTTTCATCCAGCAATGACTGATAATCAAAGTCATCTATCTCTGTCGTTGGATTATCCTCATTAGGTTCTGTCTCCTCTTCCTGTGTATCCTTCTCCGGAAACGCTATCTCTTCCACCTGCCGGTAATTCTGTCTGTTATCATAGGAATCCTGCCAGTAATCCAAGAGGAATTTCCCGCATATCAACGAAACAACCAGAAACACAGTCAGCATCATATTTTCTATTTTTCTCACATAGCACCTCCTTCCGGCATGAAAAAGCCGGCAGGTATTTCACTGCCGGCGAATATAGGTTATAAACCATGATCGAATTTAATTACTTTTGAGTTCCATTGTCATATTGATAAAATTGCTTGATTGCATTTGCAAAAAAATTAGATGCCCCTTCACCATAATCTGCATCAATTTTTTCTCGCACCCTCATATCACGATATGATTCTGCGACAGAAAGCATAACTGGTTTTTCATCTTTAATCTGATAAAGCATTTTCATAATAAATCCATACTCTGCTACTGCTTCTTTGATTTCAAAAGAATCCAGTGGATACTCTCTTCTTGCCAATAATTTTCTCAAAACTGTATCGATTCGTTTATTAAAGCATTCTGCTGTTTCCTTACTGATTGGATTGTTAGCAAAAGACAAAAATGCTTCTTTACTTCCATACCACTCGATAACTTTTGCATATCGCTCCTGCATATCTTTTGAAGACATAACCTCAATATAATGCTGTTTCCATTCCTCTTCACTTCCAAACTCGTTAATTGAAATCTTTCTTATATTCTCAGGCATATGATCAAACATAGTCTGAAACATTTCTTCGATTTCCTTCTCATTGAATACTGAAAAATCCATTTTGTTCTCTCCTTTTAGAATATCATCAATACTTGCAATTAAACGCTCCATGCGTTCTTTTTTTGCAACAAGCATTTGTCTCTGCATCAACAGAATTTGGTTTCTATCAAAATCAGGAGATGTTATAATAGATTTTATTTCTTTTAAAGGAATATCAAACTCACGAAAAAACAGTATTTGCTGTAATGTTTCTAAAGCTTTATCATCATAGAGTCTGTATCCCGCCTCACTCTTTGCTGTCGGCTTCAATAATCCAATCTCATCATAATAATGAAGTGTACGTGCACTGATCCCTGTAATTTCTGCAATTTCCTTTACGGTCATCATTATCATTATCCTCCTGTCTTTGATAATCTGAATATACTCTATGACGTTCCGTGAAGGTCAATACTTTTCTTTAAAATTACTGCGCTGAAAAACAGAATCGTTCCACTCAAAGAATAAAAATTATTCAGCTCTACAAACTGTAATTTGGTGTGTGCTTTATAAATTTTTTCCAATCCACTCAAGTTCGTTCATGGAATCCTTATTTTTTTCAAGTTCATCTCTGGCTGTTGCATAATATGATTTTTTGAAAAGCATATCCCATGAAAGATATTTTGCCATACAGTCAAACTGCTTATCAATCAGCTCATACTGGATGCTGCCTACGGGAGAACCACCTACAACAATTGTGCCAACTTTTTTGTTTTTTAACTGCAATCCACGGCAGTAGCACTTATCAATGATAAGTTTCAATTGTGCTGACATTCCCCACCAATAAACTGGTGTAGCAAAAAGAATCATATCTGCGGCAGCAATTTTATCAATGGTAGAATTTGTATCATCCTTATCGACGCATCCCTTAGAGCATTGACAGACACCACATCCCTTGCATGGTGCAATGTTGAGTTTGTCGGGTTCAATGATTTCAATTTTATTCTTTTCTGACGCTCCTTTTATAAATGCATTGATTGCTGCCAGCGTATTTCCTTTTCTGGCACTTCCCTTAATGATTACAATTTTCATGCGTGTATCCTCCAACTTCCGATTTTAATGTCTCTATTATACCATAATGATACTATTATAAAAAAGGAAAAAGAGCTCCTTCGAGCTCTTTTGATTCAGTTCTGTAAACTTGAATTTATTTATCTTCTAAATCAAATCCGAGTTCTTTCAGTTCTTTTTCGTTTTTGACATCTTCATCAGTTTTCTTTCCGGTGATATCTCTGTATGCTTCTTTTATACCATTTTTTACCGCCCATTTGATAACGAAATACAATGTTATCAAAACAATAATTGCAGTTCCACCGCTTACACCTAATTCTTCCCACATAATAATCAATTCCTCAAATTTCACAAGTTCCGATTTATCTAACTCTTTAACCTGAAAATAAAGTGGTCAATCAACTTTATCCTCTGTTGCTGCAAATCATTCTTGCATATTTATTCTTTGAATCCAAACAATATTTCAATCATTAACCCCATTTCCTCCCTGGCTAAACTCACTTTTGGATACATTATCCAAATACCCCTGTCTCCTCGACTTCCAATTTGTTCATTTCAAGGGGCATAACCCTATGCCCCTAATTTTACACCTTATAACCTGTCTTGTATATCAAAAGATTACCCGATACACGCTTCTGTGGTTCTCACTGCAGCCTCTTTCACATCCTGTTTCTGGCTGTTCTGCTTGATGGCACTAATTCTGTCATGAAGAGACTGGTGTTCCTCTTTCTCCTCGTCCTGTTCTTCCTCCCCTTCCATCACAGTTTCCTTTTCATCCATGTTCAGCAATGCATTCAGTTCCGACAGACGTTCCAGTTTCTGGTTCAGTTCTTCCTCTTTCGGAAACGTTTTTTTCACCTCTCCCATCGCATTTTTCAGCTGCCCCTGTACTGTCTCCAGCTTACGCTCTGCTTCCGCCAGCTTTTGCGGGATTGCCTCCAATGCGTTATTGATCCTGATGATATTACCATTTTCATCGGAACCAAGGCTGACACGATATACATTTTCATTTTTCAGGGAAAGGATAAATTCCTTGTTCCAGGAATCAAACTTTAAGCGGATGGAGAACCCCTGATACTGTCCGACACTGATCATAGCATCTGCCTGTTTCATGGACTGGCAGACAGCAAGGAGGGCTGCTCCCGCTTCCTTTTTCTCATAAAAGACTGTGCCACCAACTTCCATTACAAATTTCTCCGGATCCGTGATCTTATTTGCCTGATACTTTCCCAGATCCGCTTTGTATCCCTCGATGCTTTCCTTAAGTACTGCTATCTGCTGTGGGAAATTCTTTGCAATATCATCTTCCAGCCGGTAATGGTTGCTCACAAAATTTGCTTTCAGCAGCTTCAGCTTCGATACTTCCACATCCAGTGCCATTTTTTCCTTAATCGCCGGATTCCCTGTTGCCAGGGCTTTTACTTCCGCATAGGATAATGCCGTATCGTCCACATCCTCGCAGCTTCGTACCGGAGATTTGCTGGTCATGATCTGGGAAATGAATTTCTGCTTGCTTTCGATCAGCTGGTCGAGTAGGTCAGCGATATTACTACCGCTTTCCCCTCTAAGAACCGTGCGTGAGAGTTTCCCCTCACACGGCTCAAGCACTTATAAGCCCTGCGTTAGCAGAACCAGTTCATCAACATTTTTCGAGTAATGAAGTTCTCTGTGGCAATCAGCATGTAATAAAACATTCTTTTCTTTAAAATCTGCTCCCACTTCCGTATGGATTCGGAATCCCCGTTCCACTGTGATAGGTTCACCACAATGCGGACAAATGCCTTTCTGCATTTTGTACAGTGCATTTAATTTCTTTCTTCCATTGATTTCACGAAGCATTCTCTTTGTGTCTCTGTCCTCAAAATATTCTGTGAAACGCTCGTCAAATGGTGTCGCTTCTGATTTTGTTTTCAGCCACCTTACTATTTTAGTATCAGTAGCATATATCAGATGTAATTCAAATGAGTCTGCCATATTTACACTGAATGTCCAGTTCCTTGTGCCGACTCTCCTGAAGTATTTCTTTGCTATCCATTTGTGGCTTTTCTTCGGATGCCTGCGTTTGCACCATCTCCACAGACATCTCCATACATCGAAATCAAATCTGTCAAACGCCTGCGAGGAGACATTATACTTTTGGAAATTTACCCAACCTCTGATGACCGGATTTAACTTTCTTATCAAGTCTTCCTGTTTCATAGATGGATTTTGCTTTATAATCTCCCGTATCTTATTCACAATGGCTTTATAGTTCTTTTTGGATGGTTTTGTAAGAAGCTTGTCTTTATACCACCGTATATTGCATCCGAGAAAATCAAAACCATCTTCGATATGGGTAATCACTGTCTTTTCTTCTGACAGTTCCAACCCTCTCTCTGATAAAAATTCCCGGATAATCGGGAGAACACCTGCTTCCAAAAGCTCTCTGCTTTCGCCTGTGACGATGAAATCGTCAGCATAACGTATAAAGTTCACTTTTGGAAAATATGCTTTTCCATCCCTTTTAGTTTTGTGGTATTTCTTCCTAATCTGGATTTCCAGACCATCCAACACCATGTTGCAGATAGTTGGTGAAATAGCCGAACCCTGTGGGCTGCCGAGGTCTGTCGGAAATAATCTTCCGGTCTCAACGTACCCACTCTTTAACCATTTACGCAGAATATCTCTGTCCATTGGGATATGGTTCAATATCCATTCGTGACTGATATTATCAAAACAGCCTTTAATATCTCCTTCCAGCACCCATTTAGGGGATTTTGCTTTATTCAGACAGGTAAAACACTGTTCGATTGCATCCTGGACACATCTCTTTGCTCTAAATCCATAGGAGTTAGGGTCAGCAGTGACTTCCGCAATCGGTTCCAGTGCAAATTTGTACAATGTCTGCATCGCTCTATCCTTCATACATGGGATACTGAGCGGCCTCATTTTTCCGTTCTTTTTCGGGATATATACCCTCTTTAACGGTAATGGTTTGTAGCCTCTTCGTTTTAAACTGAGAATTGCTTCATATTTCAGTTTGGGAGTAGACCATAAGATTTTGTCTACACCTGCTGTCTTTTTGCCTTTATTACTCGTTACTCTTTTTACAGCTAAAGCACGTCCGTAGAAAGAGTGTGTAAGCAGCCATTGCAAAGACTTTACTTTGCCGGTTCTGCCCTGTTGATGAGCCTTTACGATACGCATTTGCAGTTTTTTAACGTATGCATTCGCTTTGTTCCAGTCGATGCTGTCCCATGCCTTTGCAACGTCAGAAGTCGCACACATTTTCATGTTCATTTGCCTTACTCCTTTCAAAAATTCTATAAACTCTCTCGTAATTAAGCACCATGCGGAATTCTGCTCCCCTTTCGGGTGGGGCAAATTTTGAACCCCTATCCGTCCTCATTACAAGGTCGGCATTCGCTTCCTCCGCAATCCTTTACCCGCATTCCCAACGGCTTTCCTTACGGTCCGCTTGCCTTTATAGGCAAGAATACGGGCTTGACACGTTTCACTTAATCAACAATTATTGATAGTTTAGGTTCCACCTCTACTCCGGCAGTCTAATGTCCGTGTATTCCTATCGTGGAGAGGAATATCCAACTGCACACCTTTTGGTTCAAGCCTATCAGCTACTTTGGCTTGTTCAGTCTTAACGAAGCTTACAGTGATTCAGTTAATTAACCATGCTATCAGAAAGCTTGCACCCTAACCGCCTTGTAGCTAGCAGTTTCGCTTCTCCCTCACGGGATTAGCTCCAAATAGGGTTCCATTTATATCCGCTTCCGAACAGTGCCATTACTGGCAAAGCCGGGGATATTAGCTTCATCCAACGGAATGGATGGTTTGGTCGGTATTACCGCCAAACAGTTAAATTAAGCGACTTCGTGTCGCACCCACATGTAACTGTCGAAGGTTGCTTCCGTCACATACCGATAGATATGCACTTTCTTATTCATATTACCCTGACGGATGATACGCCCTTCCCTTTGTTCCAGGTCAGTCGGTCATTTTTTGCGGACAGTTCATACATGCTATCCTTTTCTGTTCTCTGCTCCTGCGTTTGCTCTCGTTTGATTTCTCCCTCCGTATCTTCTTGGCACAAGCAGGACAATACCTTGATGCACCAGAGCCCGGGACATATTCAACGCCGCACACCGTACAATTTTTAGCGGGCATTGCTGCCCACCGTTTTGTAGGTATGATATGTAATTCATCGACAAAGCCGATGAATTTATAGTAAATCTTGATTTCCTGCTTCACTGTTCCGTCTGCCATCTTCTCACGCTCCGAAACAAGTATCTTGTCTATGAGTGCGTTTATAACTGTTGCATCCAGTTCTTTTAAGCCTTGATAATTTCGGATAAGGGCGAGGAAGTCACGGATTCCCCGTGATTTCTCGTAGCTTTCATTAAGAGTTTCCGTCACCTCTTTCAGCCTTGCTTCAATTTCAAGCTGCTCTTTCTGGTATTTCCCCGACATCATCTCAAAATTCCGCTCGGTAATACGCTCCATGACCTTATCCTCGTAGAGAGAGGAAAACAGCCTGTCCAGTTCCGCAAGGCGTTTGTTCAGCTTCTTACGTTCTTTCTCTAATGCTTTCGCCCTGCTCTGGTCTGTTTCCGTGAGCCGCTTTTCTATGGCCCTGACCGCCTTTTCATCATTCACTGCCATATCCGCAAAACAGTTGATGTCGGCAAGAACGGCATTGAATAAATCCCTTGCTTCTATATTGTGGGCACTACACTCGCTTCTTCCGTTTCTTGCATAATTATTACATGAATACTGTACACAGTCGATAATCTCTGGGCGTTTCCTCCTGTGTACGTTCATTGCCCGCAGAGCACATCCGCAGTCCACACACTTGATAACGCCTGCAAAAATATTTACAAATCCTCCCTTGTTCTGTGGAAGCCTACGACTTGTAATAAGCTGTTGGACAATATCAAATTCCTCCTGCGTGACTATTCCCTCATGGGTATTGGGTATCACTTCCCATTCTTCGGGCAGCTTAGAGGGGCGTTTCTTGCTTTTCATATTGGCGGCAATCCGTTTGTAGCCTACAAGATTTCCCGCATATATCGGGCTTCTTAAAATGCTCCTCACGCTGTTCCCACTCCAAATATAGCGTTTGTCCTCGTTCCCCTCAAAATGACGTTCAAAGCCTGTTTCGCCACGCTCCGCCGCATAAGCGGCAGGGCGTAGGATATGCTGTTTATTAAGATGTCTGCAAATTTTGGCAACTCCATTCCCTTTTAATGCAAGGTCGAATATCTCTTTTACAACATGTGCCACTTTATCATCTATCAGCAGATGGTTGTGGTCGGCAGGGTCTTTGATATAGCCATAAGGGGCGGTAGTTCCCATGAATTTCCCCTGTTGAAACCTCGCCCGATATGCCGATTTTATCTTAACAGATATGTCAGCGGCATACATTTCGTTTAAAATGTTGCGGAAAGGCGTGATGTCCATAGCAGATTTATTCAAGGTATCTACGCCGTCATTGACCGCTATATACCTCACGTTATGCTCTGGGAAGAAAACTTCCAGATATAACCCACAATCAAGATAGTTTCTCCCCAGACGGGATAAATCTTTCGTAATCACGCAGTTTATCAGACCGCTTTCAATGTCTTTTATCATATTCTGGAAACTTGGTCTTTGGAAATTTGTACCAGAATAACCATCGTCCACATACGTTTTTGCTATGTGCCATCCCTGCTTTTTCACATAATCCGTGAGGATGGATTTCTGTGTCGCAATGCTCGCACTCTCGTTATCCGTACCATCGTCTTTAGATAAGCGGCAATAAATGCCGACTAAATAGATTTTCTTTTCTTCTTTGATTCCTGCCATACTGTAAAACCTCCGTATCTGTCCTATCTGTTTTCATGTCCCATTGCGTACATTCTAAGCGGACAGCCCCTCATTGTCGAAGGTGTCGCCCTCGGCAATCTTCTTCCGAATATCCTCGGAGATAATCGGGACAAACGCTTCTGTAACGGTCTGTGTGCCGACATATTCACGGCTGATTATCATCTGCACTGGTGCTTTTGGCACGATACGCTTTCTCTTTTTATCTGCTTTCTTATCCTCGCCCATACTTAAATCTTCCTTTCCAGACAGGGCAGGGAAGAGTTTGGAAATGTCCCCGCCCTGCCAATCAGATACCATTAATCCTCGCTGTTTAATTCTTTCTGTAATGCTTTAAGGAGTGCCGCCGCTTCATCAGCGTTCAGCGTGATTCCCTTGCCGCACTTTTCACGGTTCGGGGAAAAGCTGCGGATGTCATACTTCGGCTCTTTCCCATTCCATGAAATGAGATTGATTTCCTTTGTGTAGCCACTGTCGCCCGTAGACAATACTGCGATTTCCTTTACGATTTCATACTGGATTTCTCTCATTCTCCATACCTCAACTCTCTGTATTTACTTCCCGAAAAAAGAAGATTAGCGGCTGTCACGGTTGCGTTTCCTCTGCAACTCACGCTCCAAAAGTTTGATGATGGTTTCCTCCATCTGCTTCGGCGTTGTGTTCTTCGGAAAGTATTTTTTCAGCTTGCTTGTGTTGATTTTCAAGGTTTCTTTCTGGTTGCCCTTTTCCTCCGTCATAATCGCAAATATCGTATCCATGTCAAGCCGCCCGCTCTGGCTTAACTGTTTCATCCGCTGTGCCTGTGAGAGTGAGGGCGTTGCTTCTTCGCTCTCCATCGTGGCAAAGAGGTTTTCCTGCTCGTCTTTCTTCAAGAAGGACAGTTCCACCGCAGGCGTGAGGGCGATTTTCCCCTCGTCCACCATCTGCAAAATCGGCGGTATCAGTTCCGTCAGGCGGATAAAACGCTGCACGGTCATCCTGCCCACGCCGAAGCCCTGTGCCACCTTGTCGTCCGTCCGCAACTTCGTCACAACTTGTGACGAGGTTAAGTCTGTGCGGAAACCCTGCCGCTTCATGGCTTCGGATTTCATCTTGTAAGCAAACGCCCGCTCCGATGGCAGGATATTCTCACGCTGCAAATTGCTGTCTACAAGGGTGATGATGGCTCGGTCACGGTCTAAGGGCAGGACAAACGCAGGCACGGTATTTATCCCTGCAAGTTCAGAAGCACGGACACGCCGCTGTCCTGCAATCACTTCATAACCGTCCCCGTCCTCTTTCGGGCGTGTGATTATCGGCGTGACAATGCCAAATTCCTTGATGCTTTCCGCTAACTCTGACAGTGTTTCATCTTCTGCCACATGAAACGGATTGTCGGGGAACGGGTACAAGTCTTTGGTCTTTAACACCTTAAAATCCTGTTTCTTCATTCACATATCTACCTTTCTTTCGCTCTGCTTCTATGATTTTTCTGCAATTCTTCCAACACTTCGGGCGGTATTTTTGACAGCAGCCGCCCCATCTGCTCGTTGGTTCTCTGCAATTCAAATATCTTCTGATTCGCTTTCTGCACCTTTAGTTCCTGCTCGTACTTTTCATCACGCATACGCCCCGCATAGTCTGATTCCTGCCCAATTCTCTCTTTCAAACTGTCGATATACGCCTGCTGTTTCCCGATTTCCTTAGAGAATTTCTCCACGTCTGGCAGCCATGCAGAGAGTAAATCTAACGCTTTATCCCTTTTCTTCCCTGCGTTAAAGGCGTTGATGTCGGATAGGGCAGACACGATTTCTTCATACTGTTTATCAAGCCTGCCGCCTAATTTATAGAGCCATGTGGGGACGTGTTTCCGCTTGGTTTCCATTGAGGACTGCCCCCGTTCAAGCTGATTCCACCGTGAGGACATCCGCTCATGGTAGGCGGTCTGCCACTCGGATAATGATTTCTGGTTGCCTAAGATAGCTTTCGCTGACAGCTTATTGTCTGGCGTAATCGGCACAAAGCAGAGGTGCATATGGGGCGTTCTCTCGTCCATATGGACGACAGCGGAGAGGATATTCTGCTTTCCAACACGCTCCGAAATGAAGTCAAGAGCCGTCTGGAAATACGCTTTTTGTTCTTCGGGCGGTAACTGGTTCATAAATTCTGGTGAAGCTGTGATGAGCGTTTCCACCATCATCACGCTGTCTTTCCTTGTCCTGCACCCCGCTTCGGCTACCATGCGGTTAATCTCTTTCTTGTAGGTGTACTTTGGTGGTGCTATGAGATGGTAATTGTTTTTAGAGCGTTCCATATCTATATCTGGGTTGCTTTTGTAGGCTTCTTTCTTCCGCTCGTTGTGGCGTTCACAAGCCGCAACGCCGCCCGCTTTTCGTTTCTGGAAACGCAGGATTGCATAAGGCATAGGCGGATTCCTCCTTTCTTTCGGCGGGTGACCGTCCTTTGGGGTGACAGCGGTGACGGTGGTGACAGCAGTTTTGGGATACCCCCTGCCGACTGCCGCAACTGTCACCCTCACCCCCTGCATGACGGTCATGTCGATGATGACGGTGTTTTTGGGATACCCCCCTCGCAAGAGCCGTCACCGTCATGCCGCCATTCTTTTATCCGAAGCCGTAAGGCGTAGGATAGCAGGGCACAGCCCTGCCTTAAGGGAGTCCAGAGGGAACGTCTGGCACACGACTTTGCAGGGCAAAGTGTAGTGTGTTACACCCTGTAAACGCAGTCGGAAAAATCGGAATGATTTTTCTGACCGCAGGGGTGGTTTTACACGACCGAAAAGGGCGAGTAAATCTCACGCCTGCATTTTGCGTTTACGGGGTGTTCTCCCGTAGGGATGACAGCGGCAGGGTATCCTAAAATCACTGTCACCACCGTCACTGCTGTCACCCGCAGGGCAGAGCCGCCAGCTTTACATGGCTTTAAGCGTCAATGACAGTAACAGGGGGGTATCCTAATATCGCTGTCACCACCATCACCGCTGTCACCCGCCCTCCTTGCAAGGGCAATCCGCCTGCCGTCTTTCCTGCGGCTGTACTGGTAGCAGATACGGTTCTCGCTTAAAAATGTGGTGCGGTATTCATTCAGCCATTTCGTAATCACCGTGGGTATGGTTTCCGTTTCCCCCATAGCGGCTAACAGTTCCGTTGCCGTGCCTATCCATTCTTCCTTATCCCTCATAAAATCCACCAACCGAAAAAGGACATCTGGTATCGTTTCTTTCGCAAGCTGCTCCTGCGTTTTCCGCTCCACAAGCTCCCAACGGCAATCACGGAAACGCAGCGTGTATTCCTGATAAGGCGTGTCCCTGCCCGTCACATACAGCTTGGCGGTGTCAGACGCACGTTTCTCCTTTTCCAGAACAAAGGTAGCGTCCGCACTCCCCGTTAATCCTGTCGTCCCAGACACCTTGTTGAACACGTCGCTGTCATTCTGCTTTCGGATGTGGTGTACGACAATGACCGCCAGAGAGTGCCTGTCGGCAAAGTCTTTGATGAGGGAGATGTCCCCATAGTCGCTTGCATAGGCATTGTCTTTTGAAGCTGTACGGACTTTCTGCAAGGTATCAATGACAATGAGCCTGCTGTCTGGGTAATCTTTCAGATAATCTTCAAGCTGCACGATAAGACCGTCTGACAGCTTGCAGCTTGCCACGGCAAAGTGGAGCCGCCCGCTTGCTTCGTCCGTCAAACGAAATAACCTGTCCTGTATGCGGCAGAACGTGTCCTCAAGGCAGAGGTAAAGCACATCGCCCTCCATTGTCGGCATATCCCATAAAGGGATTCCCTGCGACACGCATAAGCATAGCTTCAGCATGAGCCAGCTTTTGCCTATCTTCTGTGAGCCGCAGAACAGCGATAAGCCTGTCGGGATAAGGCTGTCCACCACAAAGGATGGTTTCTCAAGCGGTTCATAAAGGAGCGTTTCGGCGTTGACTGTCTGTAACTTCTGCATGGCTTTCCTCCTTTCGGGCGGTGTCTTTGTTTTCGTTGCACATAGGCGTTGACCTCCTTAAAAATAGATTTACTCCCACGGAAAAAAGTGAGAGTATGTAATGCCGCCAATCCCACACAAATAAAAAACAGATTTCTTTTTCGGGCGGTGTCGGTCACGGTTGGAGATATTTCTTCAATTTCCGCCTTTACTTTCTCCTTTGCAATCGCAACAGATTTCTGTATTGCCGAAGCGGTGCAATGCTCCATAGCGGCGATTTGGTAAAAATTGAACTCATACTCGTAGTAGAGCAGGAAACGCCGCCTTTGTATCTCTGGAAGGCTCCCAACCGCCTTATAGAGCGTTTCATTCCGTTCTTCCTCAACCATGCGTTCATCAAGGCTCTTAGGCACACGCAACGCCCGTCTGTAAAGGGTTTCGTCCCATACCTCGTTAAACTCCCTGTGCCGCTCGTCCCATTAGAAAAGATTCCTGTTCCTGCGCTCCATCTGCCGAAACTCCATAAAGAACTGTTCCGACACTTCCAACTCGTGGGATTTGCCCTGCCCGTCCTTAAAGCTGATAAAATACCTTGTGCCGCTTTCCGTGGATTCCTCCCGAAGCGTGTATGCCTTAACCCTGTATGCCATCCTGTTGTCCTCCTGCAAAAAATGAGTGAGGGGATTTCCATCCCTCACCCAGTAGCCCGCAGGATGGCAGGCTGTTTTAGAAGCTATAAAATTTTCCGCAGCTTCTTCCGCAGATGGTCTAACCTCGCATAGATGGCACCAGTCGTCAAATGCACAAGCGGGGCAATCTCCTTTGTGGAATACCCCTGCATTTTCAGCAGGACGATTTTCAAGGTACGCCCGTCCACCGTGACTAATACTTGATAGAGATTTTCGCTCTCAATCTCTTCCAGTAACTCCGCAACCGTACCCACTTCCGCCTGCCGCTCCCTGCCTGCCATGTCCTCAAGATATTCCGCAACGTCATTCGTCCATCGGTAAAACCGCCTGTTGGAATTGAAGTCTGCCCTGTCCGCCATGCGTATCTGCTCAATGGTCGCTTCATCAACGCCGCACTCACGCAGCAGCTTTTCCTCCGCTTCTTTCCAGATACGCCATTTCCTGTCCTCCCGTCCGTGGTTGTATGCCATTCTTACTTCCTCCAATCAGAATTGATTGAGAGGGCAGAGAAAAGCCCCCTCATCTTCCCAAAGGAAAAAACAAGGGGGCTGAACGCCTTAAATTTTAATTTTCTATTATCTTTCTTAGTTTTATTAGGATTCTGGCTTTGCGTTTGTTTACAACGCTCTGGGTTATGCCCAACCTCGCCCCGACTTCACGCTCGGAAAGTCCGTCAAAAAAGATTGCCTGTATCAGCTCCTGTTCACTATCCGACAGCAAAGGCAGGGCGGCTTTCAGCCTGTCCACCATGACCGCATTGACAACGGTTTCTGCAATGTCCACCGCTTCATCAGTGATAAAGTCCAGAGGATTCCCCTCGCTGTCCGTAAATCCGTCGAGAGATAGCAGTCTATTCTTTGTATCTAATTTTTGCAGATAACGCCACCGTTCCTTGTCACGGTAGAAGTCTGTGTATTGCTCCCTCACGACTTCAAGCAGACAGCCTTGAATGGGGATAAACAGCTTGTCCATATAGGTCTGGTCGGATTCCCTGCAACGGCAGAACTCCGTGTAGGATAATTCCACATAGCCGCCACTTTCTCTGATATATACCTTTCTTGGTGCATATTTCACCATAAATACCTCCCATCTGAATTTTTGAAATGTAAAAAATCCAGATGGAGAGGCGGAGAACGACACCGCATATCAGAAACAGCCCTACGGCACTTTCCAACAAAAATCGACAAAAGAAAAACCGCAAAGGCTCTGTGACCTTTACGGTTATAGGAAATAGTAATTCTATTGTATGGAGATTGTACTTCTACTTTCAAGGTGAGAAGTACCGTTGCACTGGCAGAAATTTTTTTAACTGGTTTCCTGCCGTTCTCTGATATGCTATGTATTGATAAATTTTGCTTCGTATGAGCAGATAGATAACTGCCCGAAAAAAGGACATAAAAAAATCCCTCCAAATTTAAAAACAAATTCAGAGGGTAATTTAGGGTATAACAAAATAACCCACCCGAATATCGTTTTTTTTATTTGGTGAGTTTGTTCTTTCAAATACGAAACAAAAAGAGCCGATGATTCGTGAATTGTTCCACAATTTCATCGGCTCTGCGTCTTAAGCGTCTGGCTCTTTGATGACAGTTATCTTCAAGTTGTCAACTTTAATCAATCTTTCTTGTCTGCATTTTGGACAATAAAGGGGATAATTCTCCAAAACAGTGTCCTTCCTAATTTTATTACGGGTTTTGCTCCCACAAACAGGACACAATATCCATTCGCATTTCATCATAATTAGTCTCTAATCCTTTCAAATCTCATTTTATATGACTTTTGCAAGCTGTTAAGCTAACTTGTGGAACATATGCCGAACCTTATCTATACGGCTATTCGGGCGGCGGGGTTGGCAAATAAATTTACCAATAGCTGGCTGGTATCCTTTTAACTCTGTCAAGCAGACTCCCTGCCCATTTGTGAAATAAGTTAAATCGTTCCTGTATTCTTGAATACATCTAGCAGGGATTTCTCCTTTCAGAATGACCTCGTCATTCTTTATCTGAGTACTTACAATATCTGCACAATACCTTGGAGCATCATGATACGCCCGTGAGAGATATTCCTGCGGTGCATAAATTTCAAAGTGGAGATATGGCTCTAATAGTTCTGTCCCTGCTTTTTTTAAAGCCTGCTCCAATACGATAGGGGAAAGCAGCCGAAAGTCTGCGGGGGTACTTACAGGACTATAATACAATCCATATTCAAAACAGATTTTACAGTCTGTCACTTTCCATCCATACAGCCCCTGCTCGCAGCCATAAAGAACCCCCTCCATAACCGCATTTTGGAACGATTGATTTAAATATCCAAGTGAAACTCTGCTTTCATACTGCACTCCGCTTCCAATAGGGAGCGGCTCTATGGACAACCCGACAGAAGCCCAGAAAGGATTTGGCGGGACTTCTATGTGGATGGTATATTCTGCTTTTCTAAGCGGTCTTTCCATATATATAACAGTAGGCTCTTTTATTTCTGCCTCCACATGATATTTTTCCTCAAGGATGGCACAAATGACTTCCATCTGCACATTCCCCAAAAAAGAAAGTATAATCTCATGCGTTGTAGTATCCACATAATATTTTAAAAGAGGGTCGCCATCTGAAATTTCTGTAAGTGCCCCAAGCAATATTTCCCGCTGTTCAGATTTCTTTACTGCAATCGTTGTTTGGAGCATAGGGAGAGGATTTTCAATAAATTTTCTCTGCGGCAACAGTATTTCGTTCCCCAAAATACTGTTTAGCTGCAAAACATCATTTGGTAAAATTACAATATCACCAGAGCAGGCTGTATCGGATGAATATAATTCACCGTTTGTCGGAACACACATCTCTGTGATTTTTATTTTCTCTTTTTCAGATATTCTAATAACATCCCTCAAATGCAATGTTCCGCTATATATACGCACATAAACAAAACGCCGCCTTTTCTCTGAATATTCAATCTTAAAAACCTGCCCGCATAGTTCAGATTGACCTTCAGGCGTTGATGAATAAAATTTACTGGCAATTACTTCTATAAGCTGCCGAATCCCCAGATTGTTTTTAGCGCTTCCGTGATAAACGGGAAATAACGTTCCGTTTTGGAATCTCCTGTTTTCTTCCTGTTCCAGTTCTGACATTTTAAACGGTTTCCCTGACATATATTTCTCTAATAGTTCATCGTTTCCCATAATTACCGCATCCCACTGTTCCATATCGTCATTGTCCGTTACATTTATATGGGGATGCTGCCCAACCTTTTGCTTCACTATAATTTCCGAAGAAAGCTTTGCTTTCATTTCCCGATATACCATTGGCAAATCAATCCCCTCTTGGTCAATTTTATTGATGAAAAAAATTGTCGGAATCTTCATTATCTGTAGTGCATGAAACAGTATACGGGTCTGTGCCTGTATGCCATCCTTTGCAGAAACTAATAATACTGCTCCGTCTAATACGGATAAAGAACGGTATACTTCCGCCAAAAAATCCATATGGCCTGGCGTATCTATAATGTTGACTTTTACATCCTCCCACTGAAAAGATGTCACTGCTGTCTGGATAGTGATTCCCCTTTGACGCTCCAAATTCATTGTATCTGTCCTTGTTGTGCCTTCATCTACGCTCCCTAGTTCTGCAATTGCACCACTGGTATACAATAAACTTTCCGTTAATGTTGTCTTTCCTGCGTCAACGTGAGCCAGAATGCCTAAGTTAATTATTTTCATGTGATTTTCCTCCTATCAACACCCAAAAAAGGGCATAAAAATACCCAGTGATAAATACTCCTATCACTGGGTAAATAACTCCAATAGCCCCAAAACACTTATATGTTTTCGGGCATATAAAATTACATGATAAAAGTATTCTTAAACTGGGTACAAAAAACTAAGCCCCATATTAAAAGTGAAACGGGACTGCTACTTTTTGTTCCCACTATCAAATTGACAGTTTATTTAAGAATACCTTGCCGCATATTTATTAACTCCTTGTATAATACTGAATCTAATTATATTCCTTAACCCTTTATTTGTCAAGCTGACAAACTAAAGCAGAAAAAGCGGCAGGATTTCCCCCTGCCACTAATCATCTGTTTATGCAAAAATAATTTCCTTTTCCACAATCTCCCTCGCACAAGCCCTTATGTTATTGAGGCATCCTGTCCATTCTAAGGCGTTTTCTGCCTTTAGCTGTTCCGTTATGCCCTGTGCCTGTTTCATACCCTCTATGAGCCTTTCAAAGCGTTCCTGTGCCTGTCTGTTGATGTCGGCAAGGTAGGCGTTTAGCCTGCCGCTTGTAAGAAGATTGGTGTATGTAACTTTACGGTACTGTTTTAGATAATCTAAATGCCGTTGCCCCCAGATGCCTATTGCCTGTTCTTCTTCGGCGGGTACAGTTAAGCACGGTATCAAATAATCCCCTTGCCTTTCGTATTTGCCGCCCAGTTCCTCAAATAATGATTTTGCCATTGTCTGTTACCTCCACATTCTTTTTTATTTTGAATGTCCGCAAAATCCGTCCTACATCAGAAGGCTTCCAGCCTACATCCAGATGATGCAGGGCAATCAGACGGTCCTGCACGTTGGTACCGGCACCCATTTTAGCGGTAGAACCCAGTAAAAAACGAACCTGTCCGGATTTTACTTTACTGAACAGATCCGTTTTCTTCACTTCCGTATTGGCATCATGAATAAATGCGATCTCTGCTTCCGGCACTCCTTTTGCCATGAGTTTCTTTTTCAGGTCATCATAAACATTGAATGTTCCATCCCCTTTCGGTGTGCTGAGGTCGCAAAAAATGAGCTGGGCAGACCGTTTTGATGCCGTCTCTTTCCAGATAGCAAAGCTCTTCTCCACACAGGCACAGATTTTACTGTCCCCATCATCCGGAAGCAATGGATTCACAAGACGCTGATCCAGTGCCAGCTTCCTTCCATCATTGGTCACTTTCAGCATATTGTCAACAGAAGAATCCACACCGCCGTCCCGGATTACTTCTGCACGTTCTCCAAGGCTTTCCACGATCTCTTTCTGGTGCTCGGATGGTTTTAAAACCACCGTTTCATATTCCGCTTCCGGCACCGGAAGTTCCAGCTGGTCTGCCGTCTTAATGTCAGCAATCTCCTTAAACATGCTCATAAGTTCCGGGATATTGTAAAATCTGGCAAATCTGGATTTTGCCCGGTATCCGGTACCCTCCGGAGCCAGTTCGATACTGGTCACAACTTCACCAAAGGTGGAAGCCCAGGAATCAAAATGTCCCAGCCCCATCCGGTTCAGTTTTCCATACTGCAGGTAACGCTGCATGGTATAAAGCTCTGTCATGCTGTTGCTGACCGGAGTACCTGTCGCAAAGGTAATGCCTTTCCCGCCGGTGATCTCATCCAGATACTGGCATTTGTTGAACATGTCTGCCGATTTCTGTGCTTCATTCTGGGCAATGCCTGCCACATTCCTCATTTTTGTGTAAAGGAATGCATTTTTGTAATAATGTGCTTCATCCACATACAGACGGTCTACACCCAGTTCTTCAAACGTTACCACATCATCCTTTTTCTCTTTGTTCTCCAGCTTTTCCAGACGCCTCCGGAGACTCTTTTTGGTCTTTTCCAACTGTTTTACCGTAAAACGGCTGCCATCACTTTCCAGCTTTGCCTGCTGAATTCCTGCTTCCAGTTCTTCGATCTGCTCTTCGATAATCTTTTTCTGGCGTTCTTCCGATAAGGGGATCCTCTCAAACTGGGAATGTCCGATGATCACTGCGTCATAGCTGCCCATTGCGATTCTGGCACAGAACTTCTTGCGGTTTGCCGGTTCAAAATCTTTTTTCGTTGCCACAAGGATATTGGCTCCCGGATAAAGCTGTAGAAACTCTGCGCCCCACTGCTCCGTCAGGTGGTTGGGAACTACAAAAAGGCTTTTCTGGGCAATACCAAGACGTTTGCTCTCCATAGCTGCAGCTACCATCTCATAGGTCTTTCCACTTCCCACTACATGGGCAAGCAGGACATTATCCCCATAAAGCTGATGGGCAACGGCATTTTTCTGGTGCGGACGAAGCTCTATTTCCGGATTCATTCCCGGAAAGGTCAGATGGCTGCCATCGTATTCCCTGGGACGGATAGAATTGAAGCGTTCATTATAAATCTGGCACAGCTTTTCCCTCCGTTCCTGGTCCCTGAAGATCCAGTCCTTAAATGCTTCCTTGATTGCATCCTGTTTCTGGGTTGCCAGCATCGTTTCTTTTTTATTCAACACACGGATTTCATTTCCCTCGGCATCCATCTTTGTGTCATAGATCCGTACATCTTTTAAATTCAGGGTTTCTTCCAGAATCTTATAGGCATTGATCCTGCTGGTGCCATACGTTGCTGTGGTCAGCACATTCCGGTCACTGTCCGCATTTTTACCGCTGATATTCCATGCACCGCTGGCTTCCGAATACCGGATATCAATTACCCTTCCGACCAGATACCCCGGGGTATCAAATAGTTCTTCCATAAAATCCCGGTATATTTCCGGGGCGATCCATGTGGCACCAAGCCGAACTTCAATCTCTGATGCATCCAGGTCTACCGGCTGCACCTGTTCCAAAGCATATACATTGCTGGTAAATTCCGAATGGTTTTCCGCAAAGATTCTTGCCGTTTTCAGCTTCTCCCGGACATTCCCGGATAGATATTCATCCGCAGTCTCCCACTGTCCATTGACCGGATCCCGAAAGATTACTCCTGTCAGTTCTTCTGCAACTTTCTCTTCCGTCTTACCTGTCAGCCCTGCCATATAAGGAAGATCAACCCTGGCTTTTTCATTCAGGGAAATCGTCAGGGCTTCCGCCGCAGTTTCCACACTGGTCACAGCCACTGCTTTCTTAATCGTCCGCTTGGTAAACATATCCGCTTTCCGCTTTAACGTACCATCTTCGTTGAGTTCCTCCAACGAACAGAGCAGACAATAAGAAGAGTCATCGGAGAATGCCCGTTTGTTTGCATTGCTTCCGATGACTCCATATTTTTCCGTATAGGCATCATAGACCTGATTCAGTCTGACCTGAAGGTCCTGTATCGCCTCATCCGTTGCATTTTCCTCCATCTGCAGGGCGATCAACTCCCGGACCACCTCACGGATCTCCACCATACCCTTTATACGTTCCGCTGTGGCTGCCGGCAGCTTCACCGGATTCATCAGGGAATTCACACGGTAATAGATCTGGTCATCCACCACGGTAAAACTGTAGTTCCGGACAGACGGATCTGCCGGAATGCTCTCCATGATCTCATCCAGTTCTGTTTCTGCCGTTACTGCAGGACCCATCGTTCCATGGATTTTTACTGCGGCATCTTCCAGCTGTTCCGCCAGGTCTGCCCCTTCCAGCGGAAGGCAGGCAGTCTCCATGCCATATGGTCCGGATACCTCTGCCATTGTTCCAAGTACCATTTCCGGATGGGTAATAAAATACTGGTTTATGGTAATCCCATTATTATCCTCTCCAAGAGCAACCCATTCCGGCTCTTCCATGGAAATGCTCTCCCTCTTCTGGAAAAACAGAATGTCGGCACTGACTTCGGTTCCTGCATTCGCCTTAAAAGCATTGTTCGGAAGACGGATCGCCCCTAGAAGCTCTGCCCTCTCTACCAGATACTTCCTTACCTCCGGCGATGCTTTATCCATGGTTCCCTTGGTTGTGATCAGGGCAGCCACGCCACCCGGGCGTAACTGGTCAATGGTCTTTGCAAGGAAATAGTCGTGGATCATAAAATTATACTTGTCATACTGGCGGTCATTCACTTTATAGGAACCAAAAGGGACATTCCCGATTGCCACATCAAAAAAGTCATTGGGATAATCGGTCTTTTCAAATCCTTTGATCTGGATATCAGCGTTCGGATAAAGCAATTTTGCAATCCTTCCGCTGATGCTGTCCAGTTCCACTCCATAAAGCCGGGACTGCTGTAACTTGTCCGGAAGCATTCCAAAAAAGTTTCCTACACCCATGGACGGTTCCAGAATGTTTCCCTTTTCAAATCCCAGATTCTGAAGCACCTGATACATGCTCTCGATGATAACAGGCTGTGTATAATGGGCATTCAGCGTGGATTCCCTTGCCGCCGCATACTCCTCTTTGGTAAGCAGATCTTTCAGTTCCTGATACTCGTCACTCCAGGAAGCTTTGCTTTCATCAAAGGCATCCGGCAAGCCTCCCCAGCCAACATAGTTTGACATGATTTCCTGCTCCTCTGGGGATGCATAACGGTTCTCACTTTCACATTTTTTCAGAACCTGGATCGCCATCACATTAGCTCTGAATTTTTCTTTTGCTGTTCCGTAGCCCAGCTGGTCATCCGTAATATGAAAATTAACTGCCGGTATCTCAACAGACAAATCCCGCTCTCTTTGCCCATACTCATTCCAGACACGTTCCGATATTTGCCGGAAATAGATGGATTCATTTTCCATGATACTGTAGCTGACTTCCTGAAGTTCTTCCAGGTTCGTTGCATTTTCAATATCCTCATGATACTGAAAATAAAGGGCTTCCCGTTCCAGTACCATCTCCAGCCGTTCCAGTTCCGGTTCGGACATCCGCTCCCAGATATCATTTTTTTCCGTATGGATGGTAAACCCTTCCCCGTCATCGTGGTATTCCACCGTATAATGCAGGATATCCTGCTCCCCACGTATCTCACAGGTAAAATCATATTCCGTCGTCCTGCTCACTGAAGAATACTGGCGGTTTACCAAAACCAGGTTCTGCACGTCTTCTGCCCTTAATGGCTGCCCGCTTTCTTCCGGCTTGTCTTCCACATTTTCTTCCGTATGAACTACCTCATGAACTTCCTCAGTTTTTTCCGGAACCTCCTCCGTTTCCAGTGACTGCTTTACTTCCTCCATCTCAGCAAGACGCTGTGCTTCCTGCCGTTCTTCATACTTTTCCAGCTCTTCCGGTGACAAAAAATCATCCATCCGGATCAGCTGCCTCGTCCTGGAAGCTGCCTGTTTCCACTTGACCAGTGTTGTCAGGCTTGGGTTGGAAATCTGACCTTTGCTCAAACGGATCCCTTTTGCATCATGCCACTCATCGGAAAGATCGCTTCCCTGGATACCGGGTGTGCATCCTCCGTCTCCATACTCATGTTTTAAGAAGTCGGCTGCTTCTTTTTCATCGTGGTGTTCCATGAAAAATTCATAGATACGGTTCCTTCCGCCAGCTACATTTCCACCCCTACGTAAAACAGAGTCAATCTCATCCTGCGTAATAAAAGCCATTTCCGGCGGTGTTACACTTTCTTCCTGCCGTCTCCAATCGAGCGTCCTTCCAAGGTCATAGACCCTCTGCTTGTATATCGGATTATTCCGGATCTGGTACCTCATATAGTTTTCCGGATGACGTTCCATATCCCGTTCCAGTTCCACAAGCATCTGGTAATACTCCCTTGTCTGTTCCGGATCATCCAGACCTGCACGGAACCTTTCGGTCGTTTCGGTATGGCTGTATATTCCCCTGATAGCCCCGGTATCCCTGAAATGCAGTGCCAGCTGGCTGGAAAGCTCATCACATTCCACTTTAATGGAATTTTGCATAATCACGTTGGAAACATAAGTCCCCGCATCATACATATCCTGAATGCGGTTTGCCGCTTCTTCCCAGGTAAGCATACGGTCATAATTGCGTCTTGCGGATTCCCCACGTCGGAAACGCATACCATCCCCGTCATACCAGACGCTGAATTTCTGTCCTGAAAACTCAAACCCTTTCCCGCCGGTACCATATTCCTGGATGAGAAAACTTCTCAGCTCCTCATGGTCAATTCCCTCTACAAGCTTTGCAGTGATATGGAATAACGTATTCTTCCGTCCGCTTCCGGTACGAAGCACATCATCCACGATCTCATCCGAAACAAAAAAAGCGGCTGGCTGTGTGAGTGCAGCTGCCGCTTTCCTGATCTCTCCAAACTGTTCTTCCTCTGTGGGAAACAGGCTTAATTGTATATAATCTCCTGAACCACCAGTTCCTCTGCCTGCGCCCGGATCCGGTTCATGTGACGAGTCCATGCCATGCTGTCGGCTGATTTCTCCGGTGCCGGGTCTTTCTCTAGAAGCTGCATGGTCAGGTCTTCCACTTTCTGTCTGGCTTCGCTGTCCACTTCCATCAGATGTCTGTCCAGCCTGTTCTGCAGTGCCAGTATGCTGAATCTGGCTTTCTTGTGGTTCCTCAGATATTCCTTCCGCATCATCCCGTATTTCCCGATGGTCCCCCTGGTCTCCTCCAGTTTGATATCCGGGATCAGATAATCCCCGTTCCTGCTGTAAGTGATCTCTCTCATGCTCTGTTTCCTCCTTGTTTTCTTCTATCTTTGTCTCTCTGGTATTTTCTTCGCTTTCATGAATTAACGTGTTAAATTCATTATAGACCACTTCCGATTCTTTTGCAACCGTTTTCCTGTCATTTTCCAGATCCATGAGGACATACCGTCCAAGCTGCATCAGAATTGGTCGGCAGATCTCATTGACCGCTGTGCCAAGGTGCCCAAGCACACGGAGATCATTAAAATCTGTGATGTGCCGCAGGCTGTCCGCAGACAGATACTCTTCCGTATCTATCCCGCACCGCTTTAATAGGACATACCATACACTGTCGGTCATAAGGTCCCGGAACTCTACTTCCTGGTTCTGCTCATCCAGTTCTTCCAGAAATGTCCCCTGCACATCCAGTTTCAGTTCATTAAAAGCATCCGGAAGCCACTCCCGCACACTTTCCTGTGCTGCCTGATGCAGGGTTCCGGCAAGCCCGCCATCTCCTTCGTCCAATCCATACGCTCTCTGCAGATAATCTGCCGCAATGGAGCGGTCATCCTGTGGCAGCAGCCACAAAGCCGGGTCTTTCCCCAGATTCCGCACCTTATAAGTATCCGAAATATCAAACACATACCGCAGGCGGTTTTTCGGGCTGGATGTATAATCAATCAGGGCAATGCCTTTTGACCCTTTCTTGATCCATCGGTACATCCGCTTATTCCATACCTCCATGGATGCCACGGCAGTTGCTTCCGGTCTCTGGGCAAAGATCAGGAGCTGTTCATCAAAGGTGTATTTATATAACCGGGATGCGGTATCCAGAAAACGCATCCACTCTTCCGGCTTTGCTGCAATGTCCTTTGCGACTTCTTCTGTCAGCTGTTCCATGGCATATAGTTTATTTGCCATATCTGTTCATCCTCCTCTCATTCTATCGTCGTTTCCCGTTTTTTCTTCACACCGGATGTTTTCTGACCGGATGTGATCTTTTTCCGGTTTTCCTCCAGGGATTCCTTGATTGATTTTTTATGTGGTTTCTCATATCCATAATTCTCTGCTTCCTTTTCTGCTACTTTCAGATTGATATCATTCAAATCCACAGAGTATTGAATCTGCTCCATAGGAAGGATCTGTTTTTCCCGGAAAGAAAAATAGGACTGGTCATTTCCAAGAATTACATGGTCAATCACAGGGATTCCTGCCAGCATACAAAGCTTCTGCATCCTGCCTGTAAGTGCAATGTCCTCCTTCGAGGGTTTCAGGTTGCCGCTTGGATGGTTGTGGAACAAAAGAATGGAAGCGGCATTCGATAAGAACGCCGCCTTTAATACTTCCCTCGGATGCACCAGTGACTGGTTCAGTGTCCCCATACTGATGATGGTCATGTTGATGGGAACATTGTCACTCCGAAGATGAACCACTCCTACCACCTCCCGGTCATAGTCTTTAAAGGTATCTCCCAATACCCGGATCGCATCTTCCGGTGTAGAGATCTCTTCCTCACTCAGGAGCGGAGCTTCTTTTACAAGCCGAACCGATACCTGGTCAATTCCGTATTTTCTTCTCACTTTCTGATGCTCCTCTCTGTAAGGGAATATGAAGAATAAACTCCTGCTCTTTTTGTGACTCCAGGCATTTCCGGAGATATCCGGATAGCCTTTTTCTTTCTTCTTCTTTCATTTTGCTGCTCATTCCCTGTCTCCCTCCATAACCTCTTCCATTACATCTGCAATACGTCCAAGTTCCGTTACAAGGGAAGGGAACTCATAACTGTTTCTGGCTTTTCCAATCTGATCCAGTAAAAATTCCGGTACATTGTTGATTGCCTCCGCTATCAATGCTTTTACCTTTAAATCCTGAAGAGCCAGAAGTTCTTTGAGTCCAAATTCTTCACCAAAAACTTCCTTGTACCGGATTAACTCGCTTTCAAGGCTATCCGGTTCTAACCGTCTTTCAAATTTTTCTCTTATATCATCACCATATAAACACCATTCTGACATATACATTCTCCTCGCTTTCAACAAAGCGGGAACCGTAACCGCAGTTCCCGCCCCAAAATATTTTCTTACATTACCATAGCCGTATCTCTCGTTTTACCCTGTGGCTTTCCCAGGACGTTCCCGGCTTTCACCTCTTCCTTCGCCTTTTCCAGCTTTCCATGAAGCCCGATTTTCTCTGCCGGCTTTTCTGCCGCAGCCGCTTTTTCTTTATCCAGACGTGCTTCCCGTTTCTCCGCATTTTCTATCACGGCTGTTCTGCCATCACAAAACTGCACTTTATCCGAAAGAATATCTTCCGGTGCTACTTCTGTTGCATTGACTTCTTTTACCATGGCATTCAGGGCTTTCACATCGAAATCCCCATTATCCGGCAACAGAAGTGTTTCATGGATGGAGGAAGGCAGGATATAAAAATCACCCTTCATAAACTCCCCGATCTGTTTGCGGATATCCTCATGCAGGATCAGGGAAGCAGCATTCATTTTCGTTTCATTCGTCAGGCAAAACATGGGCATAAAAAATTCCTCTGCCCTTCTGTCTCCGTTCAACAGGTTCTGAGGTTTTTCTCCCATAATCGAGGACTCCATCAGATCATTTATTGAGTATAAAGCCGGTCCACGGTTCTTATCCGATGCCATCGCATCCTGATGGAGCGTCTGTACATCAATCTTCCACGCCTCTAAAAGTGCTTTGGTCACGGAAACAGAAGCAATGCCGTCTTTATTTTCCGACAGGTTGACCGTATAATAAGCTGCGAAATCCCCATGCATGGTCACAGCTTTATCTTCCAGCCATTCCCTGTTCTTTTCCGGGTCGCACATCCTGACCTGCAGCTTGTCCTTGACATTCCCGTAATCCATCATGCCATTTACATCAACGTCCAGATCCGTATCCATTTTTTCAATCCAAAGGTCTGCCACATCCCCTACACAGGCATCCGGATTTTTCCCGTTCCGGTATTCCTGGTAAAAGGAATCCAGATATACATTCGGTGTGATATTAGTATCTTTTGCGGGAATGACCACCGCCGTCAAGGTCAGCCCGTTCTTCTTTACTACTTCCTGCAGATGGATATTGGCATCCGCATATTTTTCCGGAAGATAGTCCTTCACATTGTCCTTCACATATTCAAAAAAATCTTTTCTGTTCATCATACGCAATTACCCCCTTCTGATCATGTGCTGGTTCATTCTCTTTTTGTTGACTGCCTGCTCTGCTTTTTTCTGGTATGCCATCATTCTCTTGAATGATCTCTCCTGCATTTCTCTCCCTGCCTGCACTGTGTTCATTGTTTTCTTCATATTCTTTACCTGTCCTTTCCTGATTTTTGCTATGATAAAAGGGAGCCTCAAATCAAGGCTCCCTGCTCATATAAGGTTGCTATTTTCTTTTTCTCTTTCTTCTGGCTGCCAGAAGTCCGGCAATGCCGCTTACAGATACTGCCAGCAATAACACCGGAAGCCAGAGATTCGTCTCATCCCCGGTCTTCGGATTACCTGCTGACGGTGTTCCCGGTGTGCCTTCCGTTGTCTGTGGCACTTCTGGCTTGTCATTTGTCAGGTCAAAGGTCACTTCCACAATCGGTGTGCTGTCATCTTTGTAGGCAAATACCACCTCATGCTCGGTCTTATCCAGTGTATATCCATCCAGCGTCTTGGTTTCCACCAGATAGTATTTCTTCTCACCGGCATATTTACCGTCTTTGTAATCTGCGATCTCATAAAGGCTGCTCTCCGCATGACCTGCAGCATCCATCTTTAAGGTCTCCAGCACCTTCCCTTTGCTGTCACGGAGTTCAAATTCCACACCTTTTAACGGCTCTCCGGTTTCCTTATCTGTTTTATTCAGGATCACTTTACCTTTTGCGGTATCATCCTTCATAACAACCGTCTGGATCTCGCCGGTATCTTTCACTTCAAAGGAGACATCTGCTGTCAGGATAAATCCTTTCGGTGCCTGTTCCTCCCTGAGTGTGTATCTGCCAATCGGAAGCTTCTCCACATAATGCGGCTCCCCTGTGGAAGTCCAGCTTTCCACTACCTGGTCATTTTCATCCAGGATTGTAAGCTTCGCACCCGGGATCTCCTGGTCTCCGGTGATATCTGTCTTGCTGATCTGTACCTTTGTCACATCGTCCTTCATTTCATGCTTCTGGATTTCCGCAGTATTCTCGATGGTAAATTCGATGCTTTCTGCGGTTACATATCCATCTGCAGGTTTGGTTTCTGTCATTGTGTAGGTTTTGCCGACTACCAGCTCTTTGATCACATGGGCTTCTTCTGCGGATACCCATTCATCCACAACATTTCCATCCTCATCGGTCACTTTCAGGTGGGCACCCGGGAGTTCATCCCCTGTTGTCAGGTCGGATTTTGTCAGTTCCACGGTTGTAGCCTCATTTTCAAAGGTAAAATCATAGCTTACCTCTGCCTGGTCCGCACCGGCATATTCAAAGGTGAAATCCTGTTCCTCATTGGTGGTCACAAAACCATCCGGGGCATACAGCTCTTTCACATAATAGTTTCCGTCTACCGGTAGGTCTGCCGTAAAGGTGATCTGACCGTTTTCATCGGTAGTCTTAAGCTCAATGAGCGTATCTGCTTCCAGCAGGACATCACCGCTGGCATTTTTGATATCCTCCCTTGTAAACAATCCGAAGATACCGCCTGCCAGAACTCGTTCGGTGTCTTTTTCCTTTTTCAGGACGGTCACTTTGACTATCTGGCGGTTATTCTGCCATGCTTCATCATACGTTACCACCGGGGTATCCTGGTCACGGTAACTTAAATCCACATATCTTGGCTCTCCATCCAGCACATAACCATGGGCAGTTTCTGCCTCTTTCACATAGTATTTTCCAACCGGAAGATCCCCAAGCTGTGCAATACCATTGGTATCTGTGGTAATGGTTCCCACCAGTTCATCTGCTTTAAAATAATCCTCGCTGACACCATCTGCCGCCTTGATATCTTCAGCGGCATAAACGTGAAAAGTAACTTCGGTAAGGCTTCCAGTGATATACTCAAACAGATGCTCCACCGTGCCTTTTGCATTATCCAGAAGCGTTACTTTATCCAGGAATTCACCCTTTTTGTTGATGATCAGAAGCCCGGTCGGCACTTCATCTTTCATTTCAACCTTCTGGACATCACCGTTATCCTCAACAGTAAACGTGATATCCGTTGCTTTCAGGTATCCATACGGGGCAAATTCTTCCCGGAGTGTGTAAGTCTCCCCGACTACCAGACGTTTGATCACATGCGGGGCATCCTTAACAGAAGTCCATTCATCCACAACATTCCCGTCTTTATCCAGCACTTTCAGGCTTGCACCATCCAATTCTGTTCCAGTGGTAATGTCAGATTTTGTAATCTCCACTGTGGTCGGCTGGTTTTTCTTCACGGCTTTCAAAACAACCGTTTCCACATCCTGTCCCTGATAGGAAGCATCAAAGTTCAGGACCTCATTGGAAGATACATACCCTGCCGGGGCTTTCAGTTCTTTTACATAGTAGCTTCCAAGCGGAAGATCCAGTGTACAGCCTGCCTGACCCTTCTCATCCGAAGTCATTTCCTGAAGGAGGGCATCTGCCGCAACAATTACTTTGCCGTCTGCGGTAATATCCTCTTTGTTGTAGATACCAAATACTGCACCTGCCACAACTGCTCCATTTTCCGCATCCTGTTTTTCAACCGTAATCGCTACCTTCTGTCTTTCATCACCGACGGTCACTTCCTGTTCTACAACCGGAGTATCCTGGCCTTCATAGACAAAGACAACTTCTGCAGCCTCCGGATTTAACACAAATCCGTCAGGGGCTGTTTTTTCCACCACCCGGTAAGCACCAAGCGGAAGGTTTTCTGCCACTGCCATTCCATCCTCACCGGTTGTGATCGTAGTCACCAGTGTATCCTTTGCATAGACTACAATCCGGTTTCCATCTGCGTCTTTCTGGTAGTCCGGGGAGTAAATATCCTCCGCTGCATACACCTCAAAGACGGCATCTTTCAGGAACTGCTCTTCGTAAATGAAATCCTTGTTAAATCCAGCAAGCATCTCACCTTTTTTGTAAACAGTCAGCTTTCCTTTGACCGGATGGTTTTCGTAATCTACTTCAATCACCACATCCCCGCTGACAGAATCCATCTGGTATGCAGTATTGGAATCCACTGCGATCTCCACGTAATTCTGGTTTAAGGTATAGCCATCCGGGGCTGTCACTTCCTCGATCCGGTAATGTCCGATGCTTAAATTGTTCGGAAGGATCAGATAACCCTGGCTGTCTGTGAAGTAGGATTTGTGGGTAACAGTGGTCGGGTAAGTCGTAACCTGTTCCACATATTTCTTATGATCCAGGTCATAAATCTTAAATTCTGTACCTGCCACCAGCACCGGTCTCTTTGTTTCATCGTCTTTCTTCACGATCTTTAACTTTGCTTTAAATTCATCATCCAGAAGGATCCGCCAGATCTGCGGCTCATCCGGATGGTTTTCACTGATGGTAACAAGAAAGTCATCCACCGGCTTATAATTGTGCGGTGTTGTTGTTTCCTTCACAAGGTAAGTACCATACGGAAGCGGGATACTGCAGGCATAGCCTTTGGCATCCGTAAACATCTCTGTCTTTCCATCTGCGGTCAGCACTACCGGCTTGGCAGATGCAAAATCGTAACTGCCGTCCGGATTGGTCTTAAGGCTGCTCTTTAAGTAAGCAGTAAATCCGGCACCTTTTAACAGGTCTGCATCTGTCTTTCCATTGTTCGCCGCTTTAATCACCTGGAACGGCTGTTTCATGACCTGTTCCGAAGATTCCGTACTACGCTCCACAGTCTTTACAAGGTCTCCCTCATAACTGCATTCCAGGTCATACTCACCCTCGTCGATCAGGTATCCAATCGGCGGTGTGATCTCTTTCACGTAGTATTTTCCAAGGTACAGGTCTTCTACAGAAGCATCACCCTTTTTATCAACCGTCATGGTTGCCACCTGGCTTCCTGCTTTATAGAGAATGCCGGTTTTTCCATCCGGATGGATGATGTTTTCTCTTGCATACACTCCATAAACAGCACCTTCAAAGGTAGCGTCTCCCTGGGTGTTTCTTCCGGTCTCCTTATCTTTCTTGACCAGATGGATCGTCGCATTGACACGTTCATTCTCAAACGTATGGGTAAATGCGACGGATGCCTGTTTATCATTGGTGTACTGAAATCTGAAAGTGAATACATCCTCACTGTTACGGTAGTAGTTTACAGGTGCCTGCAGCTCTTTCACATAATAGCTGTGGTTGATCGGCAGGTCTGCCTGATATACAGCATTTCCATCGTTTCCGGTTGTTGCTTTTTCAATCAGGGTATCTTTTCTCACTACCACATTCCCGGATACATCAGCGATATCCTCCGCCGCATATAGTCCATAGATTCCTCCAGACAGCGGGTTCTTTGTGGTATCGTCCTGTTTCACCGCAGATACGCTTGCCTTCTGACGGTCATTGGCAAAGGTCACATTTCCTACTGCCACTTCTACGTTCTGTCCTGCATAGCTTAAGGTGATGGTTTTGGATTCCCCTTTGCACACATAATCTGCAGGGGCTTTCGTTTCTGTTACAACGTAAGTGCCAAGATGCAGGTTCTTAAGGGTTGCACTGCCATCCTCACCGGTGGTCAGCCCCTCTTTTACCAGGGCACCCTTTTGGAAAATAACCCTTCCATCTGCCGCTTTGATATCCGCTCCCGCATACACGTTATAAACAGCACCTTTCAATCTCTGTTTTGTGTACTGGAACACCACGCCGGAATCTGTGACAGAAGCACCGGTCAGCACTTCCCCTTCCTTGTAAACGGTCAGGTCTGCAAACTGTTCCTTGTCAGTTACGTCTTTCTTTGTGGTTCCGCCGATGACCAGGTTGATCCCATAGGCTTTGGTATCCAGCACATATCCGTTCGGTACGGAAATCTCTTTCAGGTACACGGTATTCTGTGTCTTTTCAATCGTGATACTGGATGCACCATTGGCATCGGTTGCAGGCATCTTTGCGATCAGGTTTTTCCCTGCTTCATCACTGTAAATGCCATAGACCGCACCGGCTACCTTTGCATTGCTTCCGGCATCCTTTTTCACGATCTCAATCTTTGCCATCTTCACCCATTCCACACTGAAATCCACATACTTCTCATCTGTGACACCTTCTCCAAATACCAGTGCCAGATCCTGTGTAGATGACCCTGTGGTGATCTTATAAGCAGAATAATCCTTGGTAATGCTTCCTTTCATGGTCACTGCCCAGGAGCCGCTTACATCTTCCGCCTGTGTCAGCGGTGCGGAAAGATAAAACTTTGTGCCGCCGGACACTTCTACGCTTGCCCCTGCCGCACTGGTCTTTCCGGTTGAAACGTTGTGGAATTTCACGCCGGATGGAAGCTTCATCGTAATGGTCTGAAGCGCATCTGCCTTAAAAGTGATCTCTTCCGTTCTCTGGGAATTGCCGTCAATATAGGCTTTTACCTTCGCATTGGAAAATGACATCGCCACGTCCGGGATCTCCGGCTGGCTCACACAGTAGTTATAGAGTTCCATGGCCAGCGCCTGTCCGGTGGAGTTGGTGCCGGAAAAGGCATCACTGCTTCCATTTGCATAAGCGGCTGCCAGATGGGTAATGATAAAACGCTTTCCGGTAGAAAAATCCGGATGCTTTTCTGCGAAAAATCCTTCATCCCCGCTGGCTTTTGTACCGTAGTAGCAGACTTTCGCTAAGGTCTTTCCGTCACTCAGCTTTGTGATCGTATAAGTTCCATCCCCCGGCCCCGGCTTGGATGGCTGTACGCAATAGGCAGTAGCAGTAACATCACCAAACTTTACGGTATAAGGTGCGGTCAGGTAAGAACCCAGACCATAATCTGCATAATAGTAATATGCCCCTCTGGTTACATTAACGGAGGTCGTGGATCTGGCACTTGCAAACAGTGCCTGTGCCTGAAACTGTACCGTCTCCCCTTCTTCCAGGCTCAGCATATCAATTCCCTGTTCTTCGCCCTGTTCCAGTACATCGGATACGGAAAGCCCGGTCTCCGGGTCAACGGTTTCCTGCCCTTCGCTTTCCTCCAGTGCTGCATCCAGTTCCTCTTCCGGAAGAACTTCGGTGCTTTCTACTGTTTCCGTTTCTGGTTCAGCCTCTGTGACTGGTTCTGTGGCAGCTTCCGTCTCCATGGAAGTTTCTGTTGTTTCACTCTCTTCTGCAGATAACGTCTGCGAGTCTGCCTCCCCATCATCTGCCGCTTCCTCTGTACCGCCGGAACCGGCATCTTCGCCGCCTCCTTCTGAAGCAGCCTGCACTTCTGTTTCCGCTTCTTTAACGATCAGGTTTCTGCTGATCTGGTACTTCGGATGTGCCTCATTGACCGGCTCCACATAGTAGACGGCTTTATAACTGTCTGCGTGGTCTAAATCAAAATCCTTTCCCTCTTCATTCTTAGCTTCCTCAAAAGTGACTTTTACTTTTTTGTCATCTTTGATCTCCAGCCCGGTAAAATCACAGGTGACATCAAATTCACTGCCAACGGTAATTTCATAATCTTTGGCTTTTACCACTTCATCTTCGTCCAGCAGGTCCTTGACCTCTTCATAAAGAGGCGGCTTTTCTTCCGCTTTGGTTTCTGCCGCATACGCTGTCATGGGCGATAACACCGTGGATAACAGCGTCATCCCTGCCAGAAATCCGGATACAAGTTTCCTTAAATTTCCTGTTCTTCTCATAGATCATGTCCTCTCTTTCATTTTTTATATGAAAACAGACAGCCTTCTGGCTGCCTGGTTCCCAACTACCGCTGGGGAAAATACAGGTTAAACTGTGCTTTTCCCTCACCATCGGCTACCATTTCTACGGTAGCTTCATAACTTTTCCCGGTTCTTTTCGATACCAGGTCTTTGTAATGGACTTTGCCTTTCTTCAGGAATTTTTTTGCCGTTGCTTTGTCCATCTTTTTCCCCTGGCTTGCAAGGAAACGGTCATCCTTCCACAAAGAAAAGCGGCATTCCTGCCCGGTGCAGTAATAATTCTTCTTTCCTTCCCGGACATCACTTCCACAGACCGGGCATTTCCCGATCACTTCTCCCATTGCTGTTCCCGGAAAACGGCTGCTTTCCTCCTCAGAAATCGAATGGTAACGGGAAATCAGTTCTCCCAGCATATCTGTAATCCCATTCAGGAAATGCTCTGCCGTCTCTGTCCCCTGTGCGATATGGTTTAATGCCATCTCCCACTCTGCTGTCATCTTCGGGGACTTGATCTCATCCGGAAGGACTGTGACCAGTACATTCCCCGCATCTGTCGGCACCAGATTCTTCTTTTCCCGTTTTACAAAGCCGGACTGGATGAGTTTTTCAATGATCCCGGCTCTCGTTGCCGGTGTTCCCAGACCTTTCTTTTCCGTATCCTCTGTCAGTTCTTCATTGCCTGCCCTCTCCATCGCCGCCAGAAGAGTGTCTTCCGTATACTGGCGGGGAGGCTGGGTAAAGTTTTCTGAAACAGAAGTGCTGCACGGACCGATATTCCTTCCAAGATAAAGGTCAAACTCCGCTTCCTGCTCCGGTTCCCTGACACCAAGGAACTGTTTCAGTTTCTTCTCTATCGCCTGGAATCCTTCCTGTTTTGTCTTTCTTGCATTGAAATAAAACGTATGGAAGTTGCAGGTCAGCTGGCACTTATGGGTCTCATAAATGTAGGGATCTGCCGTTGCGGTGAGTACTCTGGCACTGATCAGATACAAGATGTTCCTCTCCTTTTCTTTCAGCTTCTGAAGATCTGCTTTCTCCACTTCCGAAGTGGGGATGATCGCATGATGGTCTGATACCTTTTTGGAATCCAGGACTTTAGAGACCTCCGGTTCATAGACGATCCCTTCCGCAAACGGCATCCCTGACAGCAGCATCTGGATCAATTTTTCTGTGCTTTCCCCCATCTCATCTGTCAGGTACTGGCTGTCCGTCCTGGGATACGTCACCAGCTTTTTTTCATACATCTCCTGCACTGCGTCCAACGTCTGCTGTGCCGTGTAACCAAAGATACGGTTGGCATCCCTCTGGAGAGAAGTCAGGTCATACAGTTTCGGTGCCCGCATGGTTTTCGTCTGCACATCTTCTTTCTCCACCTGACACATGCGTTCCTTACAGTCCGATGCCACCTTGTCTGCTTCCTCCTTTTTCTGGAAATGCTCAGAAACTGCATCGAACTCCCCGAATGTTAAGTGGGCTACATAGTATCTTTCTTTTACAAACTCCCTCACCTTCTGGTTCCTGTCCACGATCATGGCAAGAGTCGGAGTCTGCACCCTGCCCACTTTCAGGTTCTGGTTATAAAGGACAGAGAAAAGACGGCTCGCATTGATCCCCACCATCCAGTCTGCTTTTGCCCTGCATAATGCTGACTGATAAAGGTCTTCATAACACGAACCGTCTTTCAACGATGCAAACCCTTCTTTAATTGCACGTTCTTCCATGGAAGAGATCCAGAGCCTTTTGACCGGCTTTTTGCATCCTGCCTGCTCATAGACAAAACGGAAGATCAACTCCCCTTCCCTTCCGGCATCTGTGGCACAGATGACCTCATCCACTTCTTTGCTGTTCATCAATTTCTTTAAAATCTGGAACTGCTTCTTTGTCCCGTCAAGGACTTTCCTTTTCCATTCTTCCGGTATGATCGGGAGGTCTTCATATCTCCATTTTTTGTAACGTTCATCATATTCCGATGCGTCACAAAATGCTACCAGATGCCCGATGCACCACGAAACCAGATACTCCTTTCCCTCCACATATCCGTCCTTCCGTTCCCTGGCTCCGACCACTTTTGCCAGAGCCATTGCAACAGACGGCTTTTCCGCAATCACTAACTTCATCTCACTCTTCCTTTCTGCTCTCCATTTCAATATCGGA
This sequence comes from uncultured bacterium, assembly GCA_905215155.1. GTDB lineage: Bacteria > Bacillota > Clostridia > Lachnospirales > Lachnospiraceae > Lacrimispora > Lacrimispora sinapis. The sequence goes on from CAJMPJ010000013.1 coordinate 47,682, forward strand.
TTCTACTTCATTCCCCCAGACATCCCATCCGGGAGTCTTCTGCCTGGCAAACAGCTCAATGCGGGGGACATCCCCCATCAGCTGCACGATCCTCTCCCTTGCTTCCTGTGGCTTTTTGCTGTGTTCCTCGATGTGGGAGACAATCACCTGATGGACTCCGGCAAACTGCCGTTTTGGTGAACCTCTGGTTGCCAGGATACAAAACTCAGCATTGCTCCTTGTCCAGTACCCCATCCCCCAGAACAGGCTGTCCGCTTTCTTATTCTGCTTGATCCAGACAAAAGCAATGGTCTTATATTGGAATCCCCATGCCTGCAGGACGGAAAGCCCTTCCAACAGACACGGGACTGTCACCCACAAAAACAGGGCACAATCTTTTTCTGCCAGCTCCGCCACAGGCAGCGCACGGATCTCATCAATCCCCATTGTGGGGTAATGGCTCTCTGCACTCCGCCCCAATCCCTTTTTGGAATACACACGGTATTGCCACGGCGGGTCTGCATAAATAACCGGATATTTTTTCATCTGCATCAAAACACCCCATTACGATTCCTCCTCATCTTCCAGGACTTCCTCTGGATCCTCTTCATCCGGAAGTGTTTGTTCTTCCGCATCATCCGGTTCCGCAGGCTCTTCTGCTTCTTCGGTCTCATCATCTTCATATTCATCCTCATCATCGTATTCATGCTTCGGCTTATAGACCTTGAAGTAATATCCGGCACCTAATGCACCGATAGCTACCAGACCGATTAAAAGATAAGAGCCCACCGGTGATTTGTCCTCCGGCATCTGCACTTCCTCTGTTTCCGTCTCTTCCTCTTCCGCCTCCTGCGTTGGCTCCGGTTCCTCTGTTTCCGGCTCTGCATACACAGTATCCACTTCCGGAAGGGTTACCGTATCGGATAGGGTGAAGTTCATCAGATCTTTTTCACTGACTTCCGTCAGGAAATACACATTATCCTGCGACTTGGAATTATCAATGACCAGATAAAACACCTTGCCGCTTTTGGTGGAAATGGTGTAAAACTCTTTCGTCCCTTCTGTTGCTGTCTGGGTGATGTTTTCTGCGTCTTCCCCGGATGCTGCCAGTTCTTCTTCAATCCCTGTCACAGTGCGGTCATCCACGGTTCCCCTTGCCTCCGTCGGTTCCGATGCCTGTGCATCCTGCGGGAGCGGGGATGTGGTCGCTTCTTCTGTTGTAGAAGCAGTTCCCGTAGTACTCATATCGCTGTTCGCTGTATTCTGCTGTTGTACCTGGCGTACCGCCCATTCATAATACGGGTTCTGGAGGGTGTACTTATCAGAAGTATTCCCGGCACCATCCGTCACCGTGATCTCGATCTGCTTTGTGGTAAAGTCTTTCTGTGTGAGCTGTACCTTCAGTTTTCCATCCGTAAGGTCTGTATAGGTAGTCCCGTTGACGGTTACTGCAGAGATCCCGGATACTGCATCATTCCCCTGGATGGTCAGCACACCATCTGTGAGGGAAGCAGAAAGCGTTGGCTTTTCTGTATCATAACAACGAATGGAACGGTTCTGTTCATACACCGTCCCTTCTGCATCCGTCACCCGCACATAGACTGTCTGGTTTCCGTTGATGGTAATGCTTCTGGACTCCGTAACGTCCTGCCAGCTCCCATCTTTCCCAGCCTTTGCTTCGATTTTTGCGACTTTAAAGCCTTCCCCCATCTGGCTGGCATCTACAGTAATGGAAACAGAAGTATCTCCCTGTTTCCACCCGTCCGGCTTTTCAATGGCGATAGCAGGGTTTGTGCTCTCCGCCGCATAAATGCTCTGGGCAGAAAAAAACGGGGTTGCCATACATAAAAATGTGGTAACTGCAAAAACGCCTCTTTTTACGTTACTGCCCCATTTCCTGTGCTTCCCCGGTGCCCTCTGTTCTTTCATTTTCTCTAAATTCATCATCAGCTCTTGTTTCCTCCTTCTGGAATCCTGCCAGTGTCGGCAGTTCCGTTTTCATTCTCTCCCGGAACGCATTCAATTCCGGTATGGTCATATCCATGCCACGGATGATCCGCACGATTTCCAAATTCTCCGCTTCTGTCTTTGCCGCTTCTGCAGCCTTAAACCGCTTCAGGTCTGCTTCATACCGTGCCCTGGATGCCTCCATTTTTTCCTTTGCCTTTTCATAATCGGCAACTGCTTTTTCAAGGCTCTTCATACTGCTCCTTTCCGGGCGGCATGACCACCGCCCTTTTTTACCATCTTCCAAATCCATAAAAATGGCTCTGCCAGTAGGATGAATAAATGGATGTGTACTGTACCGGATGCCCGCAGTGGATCATCTGCCCGCCGCCTACATAGATACCGATATGCGTTACCGGCACACCTGCATTATAGGTTCCGGTAAAGAAGATCAAATCTCCCGGCTGAACATCGGACTCTGATACCGGTGTACAGATATCATAAAGCCCCTGGGCAGTCAGCCTTCCGGTATTCCTTACCCCTGAATGGGTCAGGCAGTAGCTTACAAAACCGGAACAGTCAAACCCGCTTGGGGAATATCCGCCCCATACATACGGGGTTCCCAGATATCTGGCTGCTTCCTGCAGTAGCCTCTGTGCTGCTTCACTGGTGTACTCATTTCCACCAAAAATCGTTCCTTCTCCTGTTTCCAGATAAAAGATGGGGTTCATCCGTTCCCCGTTTTTCAGAAGTTCCATGTGGAGATGGCTTCCTGTGGAATTTCCGGTATTTCCTGCAAGCCCTATCACATCCCCTTTGGTAATGGCAGCCCCAGAAGAAACGCTTCTGCTTTTCAGATGTGCATACCGCAGTTCATAGCCTTTGCTGTCTTTGATCACCACATAATTGCCATAGCTGTCATTATAGGCAGAAGTTGTTACCGTACCGGTCAGCCCTGCCAGTACCTCCGTACCTTCCGGCACCCCAATATCCACTCCGTTGTGGAGCTGGTTTGCACCGGAGATTGGATGGATCCGGTATCCGTAATAGCTGCTTACGTTGTAATACCAGTTAAAATCAAATGGTGTCCCGAACATCTGCAGGTTGCCCTTTGTTTCGTTATAGGCGGCAAACAGTTCCCTCTGGAAAATCCCGAGACGGCTCTGGCAGATGCCCGTCAGGCTGCCGGAATTTAACGTCACATTCAAAACATCCACATCCCTGGTACGTGTCACTTCCACCTCCCGGCTTCCGTTATCATCCGCAAGGAAACACTCCCAGGTCTGATGCCCATGTGCGGATGCCGCCGAATGGCTGTCATAATACACATCAAACTGGACACCGTAACGGGCAAATGCCCCGGTATCTTCTACCGTGTATTCCACACCATTCATGACCACCTTTGTCCCCATTGGAACAAACGGGTTGGACGCATCTACCGCAAGGGTATGGTTCGCTGTCGGGTACACCCCGGATGCCGTCGGTCCTCCTGACCATATGCCACAGCAGATCGGGCAGTTGCAGTAACCGCTTGTCACAACATTTCCAAGGGATTCCCCTACCCGGACCGTCGTTGTCTCTGTCACCGTCTCATTCACAGCTTCTGTCTCCAGCTGGTACTGCAGTGCAAACAGCCTGTCCAGTTCCGGCTTGACCTGCTCAAAGGTAAACTCTTCATATTTGGCAGACAGGTAGCTGATCAGAACAAAAGGGTCATGCGCAATCGGTCCGATATTGTACCGGTATTCGTCATGCCCCGGCTCTTCCGATTCCATCTGGTTGATCCGCTCCTGGAGGTTTGCTTCCAGCTGTGTGTAGTAAAGGTCTGCCTGCCGGATCGCCTCATCTGAAGAGATATAACTGGTTCCGGTGTAATTGATCAGGCTCTGCATAAATGCCGAGGAGCAGGATGTTACACTGGTCATAATAAGGAACATCATCCCGATCAGGGCAGCGATGCTGATATATACCTTCCGGTGTTCCTTGAAAAAGTTGGTGACTTTGCCGCCGATCTTCTTGATATAATCAATCGTGCCGACCGCTGCAGTCCCCATTGCCTGCTCACTCTGTTTTGCTTTGGCATATTCCTTTTTGATCCGTTGTTTCTGGATCAGCTTCTTCAAATAAGACCGTTCCTGGTTTACGGAAGATTCTGCCGCAGCCTGCGCTGTTTTCTTTGCCTGATAAGCACTTGACCGGCTTTTTCTCCGGTTCCGCCTTCTGGCACTTCGCTGTTCCAGATGGTAAAGCCCCTCTGAACCTTCGGCTAAACTGTTTGCGCCTTCCACCGCCGCATTGCCATCATCATTTTTTCTGATCTGGCGGTGGACAGATACTGCCACAGCGGAGCCTGCTTTTTTTACAAAGGAAGCTTCTTTCAGGCTTTCCCCTTCAAATTTCAGCCGGCTTTTCTTTTTCGCCCCTGCACTTTCTGCATTTTCCTGATAGACCTTTTCTTTCATGGAATGCTTCTTTGGGGCGTTCTTCCTTTCTGCCTCCGTGTGGGCCATCTTCTGGTTCCGTTTCTTCTGGGCATCGTGGCGGAAATTCACCCCGTCCGCATCCATCCGGTTTAATTTAGCGGAAGAATCTCCATCCCTGACTGCTTCTGCCGTCTCCTCATAAGCAAACTTCAGCCTTCGTTTCTGCCCCGGCTTTTTACTTCCTCCGGTCTGTTTCTTTCTCGCATCTCCCCTTGACTGGGCAAGGTCTGTATGCTTTTCCTGAAGTTTCCCACTGGCGTTTTTCTTCTCTTCCAGTGACAGTTTGGAACCGGCACTGCCCTCTGCCTGTTCCCGGATTATTTTCCGGGCTTTTGCTTTGTCTACTGTCTGTGCCTTTGCCGGTGCATCTCTGGAATTCTGCACAGAATGCCTGACCGGATCCGTACTGTCCTCTTTCGTCCCCCTCCGGTTGGAAAGGTCCAGCCCTTTTCCGGTATCCTTTTTTGACATCTGCACATCCCGGGTACGGCTGCTGACACGAACAGTGGATTTATCTGCCAGGTTTTCTTCCACTAAACCGTCCTTTGTCATCTTCTGGACGGTTTTCTCCCTGGCTTTCATTCTCTGTTCTGCCATCTGTTACCTCCTTCATTTTTTTCCTGCCTGCATGATACAGGTAAGAACCAGACCACATACCATGCCTGCCGTAAATGTCAGAAAATATGCTAATACATGCATCGTTTTTCCTCCTATGCCTGATCTCCCATCTCTTCCGGGCGGGTCGTTAATAACTGATACAGCCTGTTCTTCGGGAACCTGTCCACAAACGGGATAATGACATTTCCATAGAACAAAAGCCCCTCACCTTCATTGCTGTTCGTCACATAAGACAGCTGGGTCGGTGAAATATTCAGCTGCTTCGCCAGGATCTGCCGGTCACCGGATGCCTGGTTGAGCATATAAATGAAATCCGAGTTCTCAAAAATGTTCTCAATCTCACGGCTTGCCAGAAGATCCTTGATATTCTGGGTGATACCGGTCGGGATACCTCCCCATTTACGGAACCTCTTCCAGATCTCCACACTGTAGGCTGCCGTCTGCTCTTCCTTTAAAAGCAGATGGAATTCATCAACATAGTACCGGGTCGATTTATGGGCGGAACGGTTGACCGTTACCCTGTTCCATACCTGATAGTGATAGGTAATCTGACGCTTTTGCCATAGACTAAGCTATGGTAGTCAGGTCAGATTTTCCCCCACTTCGCACCGTGCGTGCGGGTTTCCTCGCACACGGCGCTCCGCCAATACAGATTAATTGTTGCTTGCATGTGAAATAACCAGTTTTTCCCTATAACTGTTGATACGTTTTTGTATTTGCTTATCAAAGGAACTGATATCCATGTCAGGAGAATTGATTGCTTTGTAGCATTTCCTGTCAAGCGACATAAGATTGTTGACTCGATTGACTTTATCTATAGGAAGTCTTGGGTTAATCCGATGGGTAAACGGCGCATGGTCGATAAGCCGGCATCCGCAGACCCTACATTTTAATCTGTCACGATTAAGTGCATATGCTCTGTTCATGACAAATTCAAAGTTGTTAAGGTGTCCCCATTTACCTTTCAGAACGGCAACAGATACATTATCAGAATAAAGGTCATCCAGTCTTGCATGGATTCTCTTCTTCTTCGTCCGTCTGAAGTTGATATCCCTCCCTTCTTCGGTGTAGGGTGTTTCCTTAGGATTTTTCCCTCTTGTTTCCTGCCATTGACAGAAGGTGAGTGAAGTAAAGCCGATATAAATATCTTTGTATTTCACTGAGGGAAGTTTCATACGGTAGTTTTGGTGTATTCTTGGAAGATTCTGCGTTTGGTTAGCAGGAATCCATTTACCGCCATACTGTTGCAGGCGCCGACGAGCAGCCCACTGTATTTTCCTACCGTATTTATCCATGCTAACGCTGACCCAAGTACAGCACTGGTAATACTGCACGACTCCTCGGATTCTGCTATTGATGCGGTTGATTTCATCAACCAGCTTCTCTCTGCTGGTATCACGAGGTATCTTCTTGATGTCATCCGTTATAGCATCGACTTTCTTTTTAAGTCTTTCTTCGTCAGGTCTTGTCCTAGTGACGTAACCATGTTCGCCTTTTCCTTTTACGACTTTGAATTCATAGCCGAGAAAGCAGGCTCGTTTTCTTCTTACATCTGTAATCAGTGTCTTTTCCTTTGATAGTGTCAGCTTCATCTCTTTTTCGAGAAATTCCTGCAATGATGCTTTCCAGAATTCAGCATGTGCACGACTATCTGTGATAATCACAAAATCATCGGCATATCTTACAAGAAACCCAGGTACTAAATTCGTTCGTTTTAGTGCCCTTCGTTTTGCGGAGTCCTGAACAAACTTATGGTCAGTACGTTTGTATTCCCATTGTTTGGTAATCCATTCATCCATTATGTCGAGGTAAACATTTGCAAGTAGCGGACTGATAATCCCGCCCTGCATCGTGCCTTCCTCATTTACTTCGCATTCGTATAAAACGCCTGCTTTTAGCATCATCTTAATTATCTGTAGCACACGCTTATCCTTGATTCCCATGTGATATAGGCGTCTTAGCAATCGGGCATGATCTATGTGGTCAAAACATTTGCTGATGTCGCCTTCCACAAACCAGTAGTATCCTGTGTGGAAAGTGATGAAATTCAGCCTTTCTAATGCCATTGCTGTGTCTCGCATAGGTCTGAAACCGTAGGAGTGCATGAAGAATTGTGCTTCCATGATGGGTTCCAGTACGATACGCATGCATTCTTGAACAATGCGGTCACGTATAGTCGGGATTCCCAAGGGGCGTTTCTCCTTTTTCCCGGGTTTGTCGATATATTTTCGTTTGACCTTTTGTGCTTCAAATTTTTCAAAAGCTCCCTTGATGTCATTGATAACCCACTCATAAGGTTTTTGTAGATAGTCTCTTTTCATGGATTTGTTATCAACTCCGGGGGTATCACTTCCGTGATTGCTCTTGATGTTGTGGATTGCAGTAACGATAGTCGTTTCCGCTGACATAATTTCAAGAAGACCTTTGAATGCAGGTCGTTCCCCTGCGTCGATTGCCTTCTTGCTCTGTTGGTATAATTCATCCAACAGTGTGCGTAATTCCGTTTCAGTTTTCGGGTAGTCGAATTGTTGTGCCATACGCACCACCTCCTTTCTGAGGTTGTGTTTCTGGTTTAAGTCAGGTACGCCTACGGCTTCCTCGACTTTCTGTTCACATACGAATCCGTATTAACTATGCCCCTTCGCTCCACTCCCATTACAGGAGCTTCATCACTACTACGGGCTGATGCCCCACGAATTAACAGGTCATTTCCTACCTGCGCGGTAAGGGTGTCACCTCACTTGCACTGACATAATGTCAGGCACCGTTCGTGGTTCCTTTGTTCCCTATATTTTAGCTTTGCATACAGTTTTAGCCTTGCTCCTCTGACCCGACTGCCATCACTGACCAGTGTGATTGATTGTCAGTGACATTCGACCTTATTGGTTTTCTGCCGTTTTCCACCAAGACATATTTCAACGGCGACAGTACCCCACATGGGGAGGATGGCTGTATAATCATCCCATCGTTTACGAGCCGTACACTCAGAGCATTTGTCGGTTGCAACAAAACATACTAGACATGACTGTTTTATAGCTTCTTGCAGTTATCCAAGCTATCTCAAGCTTCTTCCCCGCTTTTCACCGAGCTTCGTACATCCCATCTGACACAATGGGTGCACGTCGGAGATTAGAATTTTTGTAACCTCTCACACGAGGTCAGGCAGGAACTGCCCCTGCCGAATCAAATATAGAGTTCGGATTTCTTAAGGATATCCGTCTCGCTTTGTTACGTATTTCTACGTAGATTAACGAGAAACAAAGCGCACGTCCTGGACGATGAGCATCCCGATCTTTTTCAGCTGTTTTCCCAGCTCCTTAATGTCAAAGCAGACGATCCGGTTATTGATATCCACGTTTGTCCGGTGGTTAAACACATTCAATGAACCGGTAACGTAAATTTCCAGTGCGGTTGCCAGCCGCTGTGCCTCCGGTTCATCCTGCCCACGGAGCAGGTCATACAGATCCTGAAGGATCGGCATCTTCTCCGGCACCGGATCGGAAAGATAGTTCTGATACACAAGACGCACACACCGGTCAATGATGGTCTTTTCCACCGGTTCCAGACCGTTCTTTCCTCCCACGATCAGCTCACAAAGAGACAAAATAAAATCCGATTTCAGAGATAACGGATTATCCTCCTCAGAATAGTTGAGGTTTAAGTCCATCGGGTTGATATACTGGGTCGATACCGGGGAGATACGGACTACCTGCCCGTGCAGTGCCTGCACCAGCGGGTAATACTCTGCTTCCGGGTCGCAGATGATAATGTCATCTTCCGTAATGAGGAAGCAGTTGGTAATCTCCCTTTTTGCAGAGAAGGATTTACCGGAACCCGGAGTACCTAAGATCAGCCCGTTTGGGTTTTTAAGCCGCTTACGGTCCACCATGATCATGTTGTTGGACAACGCATTCAGACCATAATAAAGGGCTTCCCCTTCCTGGAACAGTTCCTGTGTCGTAAATGGCACGAAGATCGCTGTTGCCGAGGTGGTAAGCCCACGCTGGATCTCGATTCTGTTTACTCCCAGTGGGATACAGGACATCAGCCCCGCTTCCTGCTGGTAATCCAAAGGACGCAGGGAACAGTTATACTTCTGTGCGATGCCCTGCACCTGGAAAATGTTGTTGTCCAGTTTCTGCCTTTTCTTTGCCGTATTCATCACAAGGACAGTGACAAGAAACATCCTCTCATTCCTGGACTGCAGGTCTTCCAGAAGGTTCTTTGCTTCTTCCCCATAGGTTACAAGGTCAGACGGCAGCACATCCATGTCATAGCCGGAACGCACCGCCCGCTTCTGCTCCTCAATCTTCATCTTGTCCAGGTCAGAGATTTTACTCTTGATCATCTTGATGGCAGAGGTCTGGTCAATGGACTGGATATGGATATTCACATTGATACTCTCATCCACATCCAGAAAATCTGCCAGCATACGGTCGGTCAGTTCCGGTGCGAGGATCTGCAGGTAACTGACGCTTCCCAGTGTCTTTCCCATCATAAATGAAGTGTTTTTCGAGAAGTTAAAGGATGTCGGTGCGATAAAATCCTTTGTCTTAAGTCCCGTCTGTGGAAGCATCTTGTAATTGAACCGGAACGGCTCGATCCTGTCCTGATTGAACACATGGTACATGATCTCAAGACGATCTACTCCGTTCAACGGATGAGCCTGTGCCCCAAGGACTTTAAAGTTGTTGAGGATATCCGCCTCAATCCGCTCAAGCCTCGGTCTTGCCACCTTTAAACTCTCCGCTTCAATCCCGAATGTGATATACTTTGATTTCACCAGACCGTTATTTCCTTTGGAAAGCTGGTTCTTTAACATCGTCCGGTATTCTTCCCGGATCTCATTAAAATCATCGTTCTGGTCCGGAATATCAATGCTCTTTTCAAACTCTGCCACATCCACCTGCTGGTTGATAAAAGACAGCTGCACACTGATAGACGAGTCAAAGTAATTCAGGAAATCACAGTAATTCTCAAAGATCGTGGTCTTATCCTCATTCAGGGCAAGCTGGTAATTGATATCATAAAACTGTACGGTTTTGGAAAAAAAGTTCTTCGATACCTGGCAGATGCCATCCGCAAACATCCGCTGGTACGGGATGCTCTGCTGGGCAGTATGGGGAATGTTCTTCTGCCGTTTTCTTTCCTTCTCCTGTTTTTTCCTAAGCTTTTCCTTTTCCCTTTCCTTTTTGTCGTTTCTTTTTCTTCTTTCCTGACGGTTTTTTCTTGCCGCCGCTTCCAGGCACTGCTGCTGTGCCTGTTTCTTCTTTTTTGCCATCCGGCACACCCTCCTTCTTTACGAGGGAATCCACCGCCTGATAGAAGTTCTCCGTCTTGTACGGGCGTTTCGCCGGACAGATGAATTTCTGGCGGATGATATTTCCCATCACTTTTTCAAAAGGGAGACCGTCTTTTTCATACATTGCCATAAAGAAAAATGGCAGCATGACAGTTACCATAAGGATCGCTGACACACTGGAACCAAGGGGTTTCTTTGCCAGCAGGTATAACGGGACTCCCACTACTGCGGCAAGCGAAAAAAAGATCAGCTGCCGCTTTGTCAGGTTCAATGCTACTTTTGTCTTGACCTTTGTAAGGTCTTTGGGTACTGGTACATACGCCATAGGTAGTACTCCTTTCTTTTCCTGCCCGTCAGTGGGCATTGAATATTGATTTACTGAGGCTTCCGGTCTTAAACAGTGAAAATGCCAGTACGACCGTATATGCCGCCACTGAAAACATTGCCCCATGCAGGTTCGTGGATATGGTCATCGCATTGACCAGTACGGAATAAATACCGACACAGACCAGCATGAAGAATCCCTGAAATGCCAGGGCGAACAAGCCTTTCAGATAGTTGTTCCCGATATTGCCCCATTCCTTATTGGTCATGGTGGCAAAGGGGATCGGTGCCACGGAAGTATAAAGGTAGATCTCAATCATCCTGCCATACATGATCACCGTGATAATCACGGAGAGGATGCTCATGGTAAGGCTGATGAGAAGTGTTTCCATTGCCAGTAAAAACAGTTCCCCGATCTCCATATCTTCCAGAGATTCCGTCAGGGTAGCAATGGCGGCAGAAGCATCCACCGCCGTACTTCCGGAGATCACACCGGCTGCACCGTTTACGATGTGCTGCCCCACATCAAATACCGCCATCGTGATATTGAATGTGTTCGTCACAAGGTAAATCGCCACATATGCCTTAAAAATCCAGAGAAAAATGTTGTAAGTCTCAAACTCATGGAAGTTATTCTTCTGTGTGACCATCGTGATCAGCTCATAACAAAGCACGAACGTGATGATCAGACCGGCGATGGGCACGATCACCGTCTGGGACAGGTTTTGGATGAGGTTAAAAACCCCTGCATTCCATCCCTGCGGTGTCTGCCCGACCTGACTGGCAATCGTTCCCACCTTATCATTGACCTCCACAAACATCCCTTCCAGACCATTCTGGATCATCCCGATGAGGATCTCCTTGATGGCTTCCGTGATTCGTTCGATAATGGTGTTCATCCATTACCCCATTAACCGAACAGCGTTGCCAGCTGGGGAATCAGGGTAGTTCCCAGCAGCATGATTCCAGCTCCTGCCATGAGCTGTTTGATTCCCTGGCTCTTTGCGCCGGGGTTGTCATTGCCATAACCTTCCAGAAGGTTGATGACACCCCATACGCCAAGACCCGCCCCGATTGCTACGACCAGGGTCTTAAGAGTAGTAATTGCACTGGTAAAAAATGCCATATTATTAGTCACCAAAACTAACTTTGCCGGGTGTAACCGGGAATGAAAAACGCCGGTAACAATACCGGCGCACCCTGTTAGTTATTCCTTTCCTCATTATTTTCCTGCTCATTCCCGTCTCCTGAAAGATCCATTTCCATCACTTCCACCTCATCATCAGGTTTCGGTGAGTACTTCGGATCCAGTTCTTTTTCCACCTTAAACCGGTTCTTCTCACTGTAATCCGCAAGGAGCCGGTAATTGGGGTGTTTGGTTATATCGTATTTGTCCGAATAGAACGGACGGACACCACGGATCTGCAGGATGCATTTCCCGCCGTCCATGACTGCGATCTCATCCTCCGTCATCAGCTGTTTCCCGGTTTTCTGGTAATTCAGTCCGAATGACTTCTGGTTGCTGCGTGTTTCCGAGGTGTTGTAAAGGTCAATCGTCTCCTTTCCCAGAAGCTCACTCATCTCTTTCAGGGTGGTCTTTTCCTTGCCCCCAAGGAACAGCATCGTATCACAATTCCCCAGAATTGTATCCGCACTATCCTTGTACATTGCCTTCAGCTGGCTCTGTGACTGCAAAATAATAGAAGCAGAGATTTCCCTGCTTCGGATAGTGGCAATCAGCTTATCAAACTGAGGAATCTGCCCGATGTTGGCAAACTCATCGCAGATAACCCGTACATGGACCGGCAGCCTGCCGCCATATTGATCATCTGCCTTATCACAAAGCAGATTGAAAAGCTGGGACTGCAGCATGGCGATCACAAAGTTAAAGGTGGTATCTGTATCTGACATAATCAAAAACAGCGCCGTCTTCCGGTCTCCCACCTTATCCAGTTCCATCTCATCATAGCTCATGATCTCCCGAAGCTCGGCAATATCAAACGGAGCCAGTCTGGCACCGCAGCTGATCAGGATAGATTTTGCTGTCTTACCTGCCGCCAGCTTGTATTTCTTATACTGACGTACCGCAAAGTGTTCCGGATTCCTTTTTTCCAGATCCTCAAACAGCATATCCACTGGATTTTTGTAATTCTCGTCATCCTCCCTGGTCTCGCTTTCATTCAGAAGATCGATCAGGGTGTTCATGTTCTTCTCGTCCTCGTCCCCTTCATACCAGATCAGGGCAATCAATGCTGTATACAGCAGTTTTTCTGCTTTGACCCAGAAATCCTCGGTTGCCTTTTCCCCTTCCCCTTTGGTGTTGGCGATGATAACCGTCACCAGTTTCAGGATATCCTTTTCGGATTTTAGATAGGCAAACGGATTGTAATGGAGCGATTTAGAGAAGTTAATGGTATTTAAGACCTTGATCACATAAGGTTCATGCACCACCTTTCCGGATTTATCTTTCACAACATTTCCATGCTTGTCTCTCTTTGGCGGTCCTTTGGCTAACATCTTCCCGCATTCTTCGATAAGTGTTCCCTTCGGGTCTGTGATGACCATGGAACAGTTCATCATCATAATAGAGACCTTTACGAAAAACCTTGTTTTTCCACTACCGGAACCGCCGATGACGCAGATGTTTTTATTTCTGGCAAACTTTGGGTTCTTCGGACGGCTCTCCATGGTAATGGATTCTGTTGCCGTCAGCGGAATGTTCATCCAGAAATCCTCTGCCATAAATGGTTTGATGTCTTCCGCTGTTCCCCACCTGGCAGAACCATACTCCACTCCTTTTCGGAGTTTTTTTGCATCTGCCTGTTTCTGCCAGACCAGAATCTTCACAACTGCCGCAATCCCGGCTCCCACCAGAACATCCATGTAGTAAAGACTTGGCAGGAACCCGGTCAAAATCCGGTCAGCGTGTTCCATGGCATATAATAGTTTGTTTCCCATATCTGCCCCGGGACTTGCCCGGTACAGACAGGATGCCCTGTCTGCAAATAAAAAAATGAACAGGTACGGAAGATTGGTGAGAATAAGCTTTTTCATATCCAAAGCGGACAGCGTAACTCTGGCTTTTGCTTTCAGCTTGTTGGTCATACCACCGGCAGTAAGCTTTCTCACCGGGATACCTCCTGATGCTTATTCCTGGCTTTGCCCTTCGTCTTCCCAGCAACGATACTCCTGTATGCTGCCAGACGTTTGTGGATGGAAGGGCGGTTCGCCTTCTGGATCTCTTTCTGGGAAAATTCACGGAAAGCTGCGGTGATCGCATCCTGGTCACGTCCCTTAAAGAACACCATATAAACCGGCGGATCTTTGGTCTTATCCTTTTTCAGGGCATAATTGATCCCGTATTTTCTGGCATACCGTTCAAAAGACTTGATGTTCTTGGGTGTGATCTCAATATTCGTCATCCCGGCATTCTGCTTTGCCAGCTCTTTCACCGTGATTTTTCCCTGTTTCGGCTGATTTTTCTGTGCTTTCTTCTCAGCACTTTTCTGTTTCTGATGCCGCAGGTATGCGGCAATCACTTTTTTCAGCACATCTGCCGTCATTTTTGTGGTACGCACACAAAAAGTCACCGTTTTCTGTGTTACTTCTTCCTGCATGAATTTCCCTCCTTTCAGCGTATTACTTGCTGTCCCAACCTAAGACCATTGGTATCACCCCTTTCATCAAAAAAGAACCGATCAGACTCTGATCAGACTCTGCATCCGACCGAGCTTTTCAGTTCCTTCTTCCCTCCTTTTGTCTGCCCCGCCACAATAGACAGGCACACACATCTCCAATATTCTGCTGTAAATCCGCTTATGGGCTACATCCAGCGATTCATCTTTCATATCATTCAACCCGAGATTTGTTGTGATGATGAGAGGCTTCATTTTACAGTACCTGCTGTCAATCACGTTATAGATCTGCTCCAGGGCAAACTCTGAATTACGTTCTATCCCCAGGTCATCAATAATCAGAAGCGGGTAATCCACCAGATTCTGCACAATCTGGTTTTTATCTGCCTGATAGTTTGTCATTTCATTCAGGATACGTGAGAAGTTCGTCATCATCACCCGCTCCCCCTGTTCCAGAAGGGCATTGGCAATACACCCGGCAAAAAAACTCTTCCCAGTCCCCACCGGACCCATCAGGAGAAGGCCTACATTTTCTTTTTTCATCTTCTCCCAGTTTTTTGCATACTGCCTGGCAATGAGCATCTTATCATTTGACCCATTATCATTTTCAAATCGCCATTCCCAGAACCTCCGGTCTCTAAGTCCTACCGATTTTCTCTGGTAAAGCTCCCTCTGGGCTTCTTCCCTGCGGAGCTGCTCTTCTTTTTCTTTTCTTGCCTGAGCCTCGCAGTCACACAGGCAGCCCACTACACGGTCCCTTCCCATAAAATTGATCCTCAGCTGTTTCCGTTTCCCGCATACACCACACCGGAGGCATCCGTCTTCCCCAAGAAAATCAGCCACATTCCTGCTATCTGTCATAGACTCTCTCCTTCCTCAAAGTCATATCTTCCAGAACCGGTTTTCAGTTCTTCCCTTCCTGCCCAGAGAAGAAGCGTTGCGAAATGATCCTGATAGGTTTTTCCAGTGGATTTCATATAAGCAGAAAGCTGGTCAATCATCCTCTGGAAGTCATACGGATACAGTTTCCGCAGCTCCCAGTTTTCTTCCACGGAAAGCCGGACATTTCCAAACCGTCCGTACAGACAGGTGCTTTCCTTTTCCGAAGAGCGGGTCTTACTCCTGTCAGTATCATTCTTATCAGTCTTATTTATATCAGTATTATTTGTGGCAAAATTCTTGCACTCCGGACTTCCATTTTTTTGCGTTCCGGACTGCAAGTTTTTTGCATTCCGGACTGCCAGATTCTTGCGTTCCGGACAGCAAATTTCTTGCGTTCCAGAAGGATAATAAACTGCCGGTTTTGCCCGGATGCGTTTTACGAAGTTCTTCACATATATCACCGATGGACGGTTGCAGCCCTGTCGGTACCGTTCGATCAGACCGATGCCATGTATACTGTCAAGCTCCCTGAGAAGCTTTGTGACCGTTGTGTGTGACATGTGCAGCACTTCCTGAAGTTCAGCTACCGTGTAAATGATATACACATAACCGTCAGCATCCACCCAGCCATTTTTCTTTGAAAGGTTGATCCTGTCCAGCAGGATGCCATACAGGAGCTTTGCATCCGTGGACAGCCCTTCAAATTCCTTTTCTGTAAACAGTGCCTTGGGAATACGGAAAAATGAAAACTGCTCGGATTCTTCTACCCGGAAGTATTCATAATCCATTTTTTCATCCTCATTATTCCATTTCTTTGTTCTTGAACATGTTCAGATACATGTTGAACACGCTTACCAGTTCTTTCAGGTAGATACGTCTGGCACCTTTGTTGCAGGCGTGCATATCTTCGATCCATTCCGGGGAATTACCGCAGATCACAGCCGTTGTCTCCACGACAGCCATAAATTTCTTCATGGATTCCATCTTGTAAACATGGTTGAAATACTGGCGGATTGCCTCAATTCTATCCGGATCATTTTCCAGTAATTCAATGACACCGAAAGCCAGGTCCATACCAAATTCACTGGCATCATCTTCGATTGCCTCATCATCCAGGTTACCGTTCTCATCACAGTAGCATCTGAATTCCATCGGACTTAAATCTTCCGGATTAAACTCGTCCTCTCCCAGATCAATTGGCGGTACACCATCCTCCAGAGGCCCTCCCTCCGGACAGCCTTCCCTTATAATCTCGATGTAGCCTTTTTTCATAAGGTCATCCACAATTTCCCTGGCAGCTGTCACCATCTTGTCCATGATTTCTTCTGCCTCCTTCGGGCCTACCATTGTCATTAAATCATTGATTGTCATCATAGTCTTTTCCTCCTCATTCATCTTTGAAATATCATTTATATAGAAACGGTTCGGTCTGCCATTGTCTTTAACAACCCGAACCATGTTTCCCATACTTTCCAGTTCCGAAACAGCGTAATCTACCCGGTACCTGGTGCTATTCAGATCCCTGATCATTTCACTTTTGGGATAGATCACATACAGTTTCCCTTTCTGGTCAATCCATCTGTTCTGTGCTGCATATCTCAGCCGGTCAAGCATAAGGCTGTATAATACCTTTGCCGTAGTGGATAAAGAGCAATATCTCGCATCCTTAAACAGTGCCTTAGGCACCAGCAGGCACTCTACCGGCATATAATCCTGATTACTCATCATGTTTCCCTCCATTCAGATCGACCATTGCCTCTGTTGAGAAAACAGTCAAATCCAGCATTCCCACAAAAATCTGATAATACAGGGAACAAAGCTCTGCATCCTCCCTTACCAGATACAACCCTTCCAGTTCTTCTGACAGATGCCTCATGGCATACATGGTCTGGCAGAGTTCATGAACTTTTTCATAGTCCTGTTTCTCCACGTTCTTCTCCAGACGGTCAACAAAACGGCTCCAATCTGTAAAGTTGCTGTCCATTACAATCAGGCACTGGAACAGCTCGGTTGCTTCACAGGCAGCCGCCAATACTACATTTTTGATATTGATGGAACCATTTTCATTTCTCATGTGGTTGATCATGTACTCTTTATTTAACATTACCATTGGCTTATCCTCCTATCGAAACGGCATTTCTTCTTCCATAGATTCCGGGATGTTCAGAAAACCATCCCCTTCCATCGGCTCCGGCATTTTCTCCTGTACTTTTGCACCGGCAAACTCGATACGGTCTGCAAAAAGTTCTGTCGTATATACCTTTTTTCCAGTCTCTTTATTATCGTAACTGCCGGTTACGATTTCACCCTCTACCATCACCTTTGTCCCCTGCACCAGATAATCACGGACAAACTCCGCTTTTTTTGCAAAGGCTTTCACCGGAATGAAACTGACATCGTCTGAGTAATTCCTTCTGACTGCCAGTACAAACTTGGCGATCTTATGAAGACCTTTCTCATTCTGTGTCTCGTTATAGCCCGGATCACGAACCAGTCTTCCGGAAATAATTGCTGTATTCATTACCTCGCATCCTCCTATCCTTTCAGTGTTTTATAGCACAGCCCGATACATGGACCACACTTGGCATAACAACAGTCATAACATTCATCCTTTTCCAGTTCCTCCTGTGCCATTTCAGCCTCAAACATACTCATAAGCAGTTCATAGGCAGTTTTCAATTCCAGATATTTCTCTTCTGCTTTTTCCATCTTCCTTTTAAATTCCGGAAGCATCTGGCGAAGAACCGGATGGAAATGTTCTTCTTCATCATCCCAGGCACAATCTGCCATCATGCACCTTGGAAATTTTTCATAACTTCCGGCATAATAGGGGCAATAAGAACATCCCCTTTCCCGGAACATAGCTGGTGTAATAACCGGAAGCTGCCCTCTGATTTCTTTCGTAATCTGTTTGTTCTTGATTCGCTCTCTCATGTTCGTTCTCCTCCGTCTTTTTCTTTATGCAAAAGGGGATTCCCCCTGAATTGCCTGCTTTATTGCACATTTCGCAGCTTTGCTGCTCAATGACCGTTAGCTGTCAAATACAAATCCAAAACAATTTTGGCTTTGTACTTTCCAGCTTTATCGCACAAAAAAAAAGCAGGCTTACGAATTTGTTTTTTCGCAAGCCTGCCTCAAATCTACTATTCATTATCTTTTTACTATATACCAGATGGTCACATAGACTGCCCTCACAATATAATATGGGATCATAAGGCTTCCCAATAAACCACCCACAATAACACTCAATGCGATCATTCCAACAGTACCCCCAACATCATAGCCTCTGGGGATTAAAATGATACACATTTTATGTATTCCAAACGGAAGCCCTGCAAGGAACAGGAACATAAATAAATCTGTATTCCCGGTCACTCCCATAATCGTTTTTACCATCCAGAGCCAGAATACCATAGTTGCCAGTGGTAACAATGCCTTCTTAATCACATCCACGATTGTCATTTTGAACACGCTCCTTATTGTCTGCCCATTCCTCTAACAATTTAAAAATCACATCTTCTATCTGCTCTTTTGTATAACTCTCCGGGAAAAACATCCGGAGCTTCTTTTCCGGCAGCTTCACCTGTAATTTCTCTGTTTTACCCTGGTAACAGATACTATCAATTTCCGGATATGTCAGTAAATGTTCCTTAGAACACTTCTTCATTTCCTGTGCCTGCTTCATGGATGGAACCATTTCATGGTTACCCATATACTGCAGCAGTATATCCTGCTCCTCTTTTTTTAAATATGATAATTCAACAGCAGTATTAAACGGGAGCTGTTTATGATCAGCCATATCCAGAAGAACCGGATGTAATTCCGTCAGATGGATATACCTGAGAATCTGCCGTGTACTATCCTCTGAATTTTGGCTGATATCCTCTGCCGCCAACTTCTTGCCAACTTGGCAAGAAGTTAAATCACTTCGTTTGCCCTGACGTTTCAATGCATCATATTTCATCTTATAGGCAAATGCCTTTTCACTTATTAACAGTTCTTCACGCTGGATGTTTGAGTCAACCATAATCACAGTCGATTCATCATCTGTCAGGTCCTTAATAATAACTGGCATGGTTTTCAAGCCTGCTATCTCACACGCCCTCTTGCGGCGGTGACCTGCTATAATTTCATAACCACCAGTATCCTTTATTCTTACAATACCAGGCACCAAAACTCCATGCATCTTTACACTCTCAGACAACTCAGCCATTTTGTCATCATCCAGAACCTTAAAAGGATGATTTGAGAAAGGATGCAGATTATCCAGAGCAATCTGTTGGATGCCTGCCTGTTCCTCACTTGTCGTTCCGAACAGGGCATCTAATGACTGTAACGGGATTGGCGTTGATTTCTTTTTACCTGCCATGTTCAAGAACCTCCTCCGTAAAACTCATATATGCTTTCGCAACTTTACCTTTTGGTTCGTATTTAAAAATACTCTGTCCCTCTCTGACCGCTTCTTTCATCCTGACAGAAAACGGAATATAATTGTCAAACACATGAATCTGATTTCCATAGGCATTATGAAGCAATTCCATGTTGTTTCTGGCATCATTTGTATGGACATCCACCATACTGAAAAGGATACCGGCAATCTGCAGTTTCGGGTTAATCTGTCTTCTGACTTTTCCGATTGTCTTCAAGAGCTGCTGCAATCCCTTGATTGGAAGATAGGATGCTTCTACCGGAATCAACACTTCATCCGACGCTGCCAGGGCATTGATGGTGATCATACCCAAGGATGGCATACAATCTATCAAAATTGCATCGTACCGATCTTTTACCCTGTTTAATATTTGTTTCAGGACAAACTCACGGCTCATTGCATTCACAAGCTGTACCTCTGTTCCTGCCAATCCAATATTGGAGCATATAATATCAATACCTTCCTCTGTATGCTGGATAAAGCAGTCTTCCGGAATATCTTCATCACTCAACACCATTTCCATCAGCGTTGTTAATGTTTCATTACTATTATCGCAGTCACGGAATCCAAATCCAGCAGACACATCTGACTGCGGATCAGCATCCACGACTAACACCTTCTTATTCATAAGAGCCAACCCTACACCAAGATTTGCTGCACATGCGGATTTTCCAGTTCCGCCTTTCTGGTTTACTACTGATATAATTTTTGCCATATTCTTTATCACCTTTCTTTGATCTCAAATAAAAAAGAGGACTGAATCAGACAGCCGGAACTAATGTCCATGCGAGCTAATACAGTCCTAAAAATAAATATATTCAGTTATCACCGCTTTCGTGGTATAGTAAAAACATCTCAGCCATGTACTGAAATCTTTCTCTGTTTTAATTGGTTTTTTATAAAAGATCGGCCTTTCCTTCATAAATTCGTTGTTTCGTTGCAAGAATTTTTCAGGACCAAATCACCTCAACCCCGCATGTTTACTGGGTTTCTGTTGATTTAGACTTATTTTACCATCAGCATCGCCATCCCGGATTCCGGTCCAGTACAGCATTTCAAAAGCGTAATAAGATCTGGGCTTGCCCATCATAGTCTAAGCATGTTTCAGATATTGTTCCTTTGTCCAGAACTTCATTTCCTTCGGAACCTCTTATCCCATGCTCCCCGTTGAGCTTGGCGAGCTTTTGGGGTTCCTCGGAAAGACTTCGGATGTTCGTGTGGCACAGTATGAAACAGAAGCCAGAACTCCCAAAGCTGACCTGATCAAAAAAATGGCACAGATCTTCGATATCAGCCCAAGAGCAATCAATGTTCCGGACATTGACTCCTATCTTGGTCTTATGCACACCCTCTTTGCACTGGAAGATATGTATGGAATCAAAATCGGAGAAATCGAAGGAGAACTCTCTCTCCGCCTTGACCGGGAACACAAGAAATATCAGCATCTGTTCACACCTTTTCTTGCATGGCAGCAAATGGCTGCAAAACTGGAATCCGGAGAAATCAGCCAGAAATAACTTCGTGTATCATTGCCCCTCTTTAAGCGAGCTTAATCGGTGCATGATCCACTCAGTTGCTGTTCGGATTGTTGCCAAATCGTTGCCAAAACTTAACGGATTTTGTTTGGAATCCGCATAAATACTAGGCTTATTTTTGCAAAATCCTATTCGAACTCAAAGTTTTTTGTTTTAATCTTGTTTTTCTATAATTATATATACCACTCCGTATAGATATTACTCGTATTCCTCACACTATTTTTCTTTATTGTTATGGTATCCGGTGGCTTGCACCCTCCTTTGCAAACCGGTACTACCAATCAAAGAATAATGAGAAAATGGTTTACCAATCCATGTGTATATTATGACTCTGATTTGAGAAATTTGCGTTCACTTTTTTATGATAAACATCCGCATATTTAACCGTAACGATAGTCGCTACTGTTTTCCGCAACATTTCTTATACTTTTTGCCACTTCCACATGGACAGGGATCATTTGGATATATTTTTTTCTCTTTTACAACCGGAATCTGTTTTGGTGCCGTAAATTCATCAAAAATTTCATCTTCATCCATTTCCCATTTTTTAATCGAGTTCTCGAATGTGTCTAACTGCTGCTGATACCATTTGCTTTCGTTTTCTTTTCCGACATAATCGGCTAATTGCCGCGCACGCATAAAGAGAATCGAATTATCCACGTAACACGAAACACCCCATGTCACTTTTCTTACCACTTCATACGCTTTCTCTGCATCTCCATTTTCAAAAAGAATCCAGCTAAAGCTATTGGTTCCATTTACGTTTTGCGAGTCATCCATCAGCCAATTTTCATAATATTCATATGCCTCCGCTGTTTTTCCTTCCCGAAAAAGGGATTCGCCAATGCCGCACCGAAAACAGCTGTCGTCTTCGTCTTGCCAATCAAACATCTCCAATATCTTTTGGCAGAACGCAATTCTTTCCCCATATTTTCCTGCATTTCCCAGTTCCATCTCATAGTCCTGAAGCCAGCCGTCAATCGGATATACATAATCCTGTGACTCCATCAGACCATAAAGTGTCTCTGTTACCGGAACCTGTTTCATAACAGATTCAAAAATATCCCACGCTTCCTGCCAAAAACACAGGCCTTCTGCTGCCTTTTGTTCTTCAAAAGATTCATATCCTTTTTGAACCAACTCATCCCACTTATCCCATTCCGTTCTTATGTGATGATCGTCCTCATAATCAATACTTTGCCTTAACATCTCCTCAAGGCTGCTTTTATACTTTTCTTCATCAAAAGCCTGTCCCTTTTTCAAAATATCATAAATTTCTGTAAGTACAACTGCTCCGATTTTATCCTTTGCTTCTGACTTTGAATACCCGGCATCCAACAGTTTGTCATATGTATTCTTCGTGCATGGAGGATCGTTTGCTTTTAACTGATTATCCACCACCTCCAAAATGCTCTTCTTCAGTCTTAAATTCGCCACTATTTTACCGTCCTTTCCAAAAGTATTTTTATCAGTTATGCTTTAAAACTTCCAATGCCCTTAATAGTAATTTTTTTCTCCTGTGTTCTTCCAAAAATGTCTTATATCCGGCATTCCATTAATGGTATCGTAATTTAAGACGAAAAAGCAGAATATGCCAAAAAAGTTGGCAACTTACCATGCAGGTGGATTGGTTGAAAAAAATCTGAAGAAACGCTTGGACCTGACTATGAGAGTAAATTTAGTCCGAAACCTTTCGGTAAAGAACTCCCTGTCAAAACAGGGGCTGCTCTTCTTGATATCAACCGCACTAGCGTGTATTACAGCGGGACACCCGTATCTCATGAGGAATTAGACTGCAAAGCGCTCATAGACCGTTTACATACGGATAATCCAGCCTGGGGTGCCCGACAGATGTCTTCACAGTTGAAAATGCGTGGTCATAAAATCGGGCGCCGAAAAATTCTGCTATCAACTGTCAGACTCCAGCGTCCCGCTACGGCTTAGGGATAGCATTCTTCCCCCTCCTCAACTACATATCATAGTCTTTTGGTTCTGAGCCAAATGTAACCTTGCATACAGATAATTTGCCCTCTGATATGCGTTCAAAAACGCCTACCCAAAATGGTTCCTCAAAAAATACTGTCAGTCTGCCCGAAACTTTGTCCATGACAATTCCTCCTTAAAATGATTGTAATGAACAAAGAACGGACGACCCTAAGGAGGGAGGGCTACTTACACCAAATCGGTGCGACTGGACTACCTACCAGTTCTGCAAGGTTGCCTTGCGTTGTGTTTTTATCTTTGCCCCTATATATTACCACATAAGCGCCCATTTTTCCACAAAAATATGGCAATCCACATATAACTGCAAACTGCCATATTATCATTTCCCTTATCTGTTTTAACTTACATGGTGCTAGCACCATGTAAAATTTTCTCCCTTTTGCACAAAAATCAGAAGTCCTTCTTTTTCACGGGGCGGATCGCCTTGGGCTGGTCGATAGAAAGCCCCTCCAGGAGCCAGCGGTATTCCTGCCGGGTAAGGTTCCTTACTTGGGAGGAATTCCTTGGCCACTGAAAACGGCCGTTATCCAGTCTTTTATACAGAAGGCAGAAGCCATCTTTTTCAAAATGCAGTGCCTTGATCCGGTCACAGCGTCTCCCACAAAAAAGGAACAGGGAATTGCTGTAGGGATCCATTTCATAGGTATCCCGGATGATGGCCATCAATCCATTAAAGCCATCTAAAGAGGGAATTAGCAATAACGTATCTATATATCTACTAATAGGTTCAATCCTATCACACCCACAACTTCCACATTCTTTATCAGCCTGTTTAATTGCTGATACTAGATAACCAGACCATGACAACACAGGTATCGCAGTTTAAACTTGTATTGGAGAAGAATGAGTGAAATTGGAAGATTGTTAAATAAGTCAAGACTGATAAATTATCAAATGATTAAATATTGACAACAGTAAAATATATGATATTATATAAAATATAATTATATTATTTAAATATATTGTGTTTTTATCATTATTGATGGAGTTCAATATAAGGAGGAGATTTGATTGTTTGATTTTAAAATGCCGAGATATGTAACTTTTATAATTATACCATTGGCTTTCAGTACGATTGCTGTTGGATGTTCAAATACTGAAAAACTTAAACAGGAGCAATTAGCGACAGCAATAAATAGTACAGGAAAAACTGAGGTACATACATCAGAACCACCATCAAATTTTTATATGCAGGCCACTCCTGCCAGGTGGTCTGTAAATACAAAGATTGCAACCGACATGCCGGTTTTAGACTTTGCGGATGACAACATTATTATAATGCATGATTATTTTGGGTTATTTATTTACAATCTGAACACTGGTGAAATAGAGGATAGTATTGACTTACAGGCATTAGGATATGATTTTAGTAATGATTCTTCCTGTAGGATATCAGTCAGTCCAAATGCTGACACTATATGGATATGGTCTGTATCCTCTGAGCTTCCATATGAATATGACCGTATATCCAGAAAATTAACCGTAACAAACGATGTTTCTGAAAAAAACATATTTGAAGACTTTGTTTTAACAAAAGACATCCCACCTGAGCAACTATCTGTAAAGCCATATCGTTGTAGTAAAAAATCAGTTTTATTTACTGACGGGAGTTATGGCATATTGAATGTTAGAAATGAAAAAATTACAGGAATATCATATATTAGAGACGGCAAGGAGTGGGTATTATTCAGCGACAAAAATTGTACTATGCCGGAACTTTCAAGACAAGACGATTTTTTTTATGAACAATTCGTTAATGAGGGGGCAAAGTCGGCCTCTTCGTTAATATTCTCTTATTGTACTATGATAAATTATGGTGAATATGCCGGTATTTGTGCATTATCTGAAGGTATAGAATATTCGGAAGAATTACAAAAAGAGTGGAATGCTCTGCAATTAACTGCAAGTAGTGAAGAAATAAAGACCACGAATGATAAAGCCTGTTTTAAAGTGTATATCATATCCTCTGATTCATCACCAAATAGCAGTTTGCTTCAAGGTACAAATGAAAAATATGTATACTTAAAAAAGGACTTGACAAATGGTTGGTATGTTGAAGGTTTTTGGAATGATACAGTTCCTAATGAGGAGTGGTGGAGTTGAATCAATCTGTTTGGGCATTTTTATGGTTTATAACCATTGGATGAAAAGAGAAAGAAATATTTATAACAACAGCATACCGTTGCATAAAATGGTGCATTTATTACATGAATTACGAGAGGAGAATAACGTACAAAGAGATGAAGGAGGAAGAAAATGAAACGTATTATAAGCCTTTTGCTTTCTACAATGCCGGGTCAACGGTTGTTCGCTTGAATAGGCGTGAATATGACACGCTTTATGTAAAAACAGATGGAGGAAATCTAAATGTACGTTCAGGAGCAGGTACAGAGTATGCAATCGTTGGAAAACTTGCCAACGGAACCAAAATTGATGGATGGAGTATTTTCGGCAGGGTTGACAGTGAGGGACGTTCCTGGACAAATATCACGGCAAAAGATATCAATGGAAAGTCAGTTACAGGCTGGGTTTTAGATGATTATCTTACAGCCACGCCGCCTTCACGTGCTGTTCCTGTTGGGATTGGTCCTGATGTTGGCTAGTTTGCATAAGTAACTGTTAAAATAGTACTTTCTCTCGTAAAAAGAATTCAGACAAAATGCACCATAAAAAAGAAATTGTGGGAGATTCCTTATCTAAAGGGGTCTCCCCTTTTCGTCTTCATATTACTATAAAAATATGGAATCACAAAAGAGATAAGATTAATGGATTAATATGTAGTCCAAAGATTTTTAATATTATGAACAGATTATGTATTAACAAAAATACGAATATATGGTATTATATAAATATAATTATATTAACAAATACGCAGAAAGGAGGGGAATTTATGGCAAGACCTGCCGAAGCACCTTTAGATTATCTGGGTGGAAAGAAAAAACTTTCTGCTACAGAGTTTGAATTTATGAAATTTATTTGGAAACATCCGGAAGGTGTCAGTAGTGAGGAAATCTATCAGGCATTTCCGCAAGCAAGAGGTACAAAAAGTACGATTTTGTATCATCTTTCTGAAAAGGGCTATGTTGATAAAAAGCAAAGTGGACTTCATCATTTCTATACGGTTTTAGTCACACAGGAAGAATATGAGCAGGCATTACTTCGACAACAGATTGAGGGGGTACTGGGTAATACTTCTTTTGAACGCCTAGTTGCTGCCTTCTGTGGGAAGACATTGTCAAAAGCACAGATAGAAAAAACCAGAAATCTTTTAAAGGAGCTGGAAGATGAGCTGGAAGATAAGTGACATTTTGGCACTGTTAGTAACGATATTTGTCTCATTGAATATTTTAATATCGGTTATATCCCTTTCCGGAAAACATCTGGAAAGAAGAATGGACATGGGTCATTTAAGTTTGTTTTTAAAAATGGTTGTAGTATTCAGTGCCTTTGGTATGCCGGTATTGGCCGGTGTAATTTTGTATAAATTCGTTTTAGGGGAAAGAATTTATTTGGTCAGTGATGATTTGCTTTATATGGATACCATTCACAAAAGTTCAATTAGCTACGGAACACCTTGGGGAAATCACTGGATATCTCTGCTACTTTTTCTCGCCTGGTTTTTTGGATTTATCTATTATGGTATCTTCAAATATGCAAAGGACAGAAGGATTCTCAAAAAACTGGAAAAATGCAGTAAGTATACTCAGGATAAACTTCTAATAGAGATAAAAAGAGAGGTAATGGATGAATTAGGTCTGAAGGGTCCGGTGTTGTTATTATCGAATGGTATAATTCAGTCTCCTTTTATGACAGGAATATTTGAACAGAAAATTTTCTTGCCGGAGAGTAATTACACGCAGAAAGAGTGGGGATTGCTGTTAAAGCATGAGTTGGTTCACTGCAAAAATCAGGATTATTTTTTTCGCAGACTTGTGTTTATTTTATGCGCTCTGCATTGGTTTAATCCGCTTATTTACAGACTAACAGATTATTTTATTGAAGTAAATGAAATGGCCTGCGATGAGAAAGTGCTTAATCGTCAGCCCGTCAAAAGACATACTATGTATGCGGAACTAATTTTACAAATACAGGAAAAAGAGCTTGGTTTAGCTACGGTGTCGCTTACCGGCCATACGGTAAACGGTTTGGAAAGGAGAATCAGAAATATCATGAAAAAGACTGAAAAAACAAAGAGAATATCATTTGCTGTGTTGGTAATGTCAATGGTTTTGATGTGTCCCCTTACAGTGTTTGCTGCTTCTTGGGGTATGTCAAATTTACAGGATTTAGTGGTAAAGAAACTTTGGATTACGGAAGTTGAAGTCCAGCAGGAATCTACAGAATTGCCTGAGAAGACGGAATTTCACTATTCGGAAGATGTAATAGAATACCCGATGCAGATAAATCCAAAGGGAGTAACGTCAATTGATATAACGATTGATGGAAAAAATGTGAAGTATGGAGATAGTCTTTCTTTGACCTCAGGTAATAAAGTGGCCTTTATACTACAATCAGATAGTAGTTCTGACAGTTTTAAGGCGGGACTTGAGGATTCCAAAGGCAAGAGAATATATGTTCAGACTTCTAAAGGATGGATTGACCATACATTTTCAATCGAGCAATCTGGAAGCTATAAAATATTCTTGGAGGGTACTACGTCAAAGAGCATACATGTTACCGGAAGCATAACTATATTAAAATAAACAGTCTCAATATAATGCCATTGAAAGTATGTCTCCTGAGGTAGCGGCTAGAGAAAAGAGGTGGATTCCAATGGGGAATTACAAATAGAGTAGTGTCTATTAAAAATGTAGAAGGAGGAAAAGTTATGTTCAGAAAAAAATATTTTCGATTTTTATTTCAATATTTCCAAATTATGAGGCGATAATCATTAATGCCGATGTAAGAGGAAGCGGTAAAGCGGTACATATCGAGGTGATTTTGATATGACCGGTGGGATTTATACGAAGCAAAACTGGGTAGTTTCAGATACGCCTACTTCCATTTCTTTTTATTCTGTGGGTCTTTCACATATCCGTAGGGCGGATTGCTGGCGATATGTTCCCCGGCTTCCCCACGCATTTTGACGACTGCCCGGATTTTTTTGCTTGTGTCTTTAGCGTAATAATCGTTGAATACATTTTTGAACACAGCGAAGTCGTTTTCGCCCTTTGCGCTGTCCACATCATCGTTGATGGCGATAAAACGGACGTCATAGGCGGGGAAAATGAAATCCTGCAAACGCCCCATATAGGAATACTCCCGGCCAAGGCGGGAGAGGTCTTTGACAATCAGGGTGGAAACAGAATAGTCCTCCACATATTTCATCATTTCCTGAAAGCCGGGTCTCTGAAAATTCGTTCCTGAGAATCCGTCGTCCACGAAAAACATAGGATTGCGGAATCCATGTTCCGCCGCATATTTGGACAATAGCGACTTTTGGTTGGTAATGGAATTACTCTCCCCATCGAGAGCATCGTCCTGGCTTAAACGGCAATATAACGCTGTGATTTTATCTGGCTGTTGGTTCATAGTAGCTCCTTTCCTTCCGTGTATCGGGATAGCAGCCAGGTAAACGGTTGCCTATATTATAACGCGCCGTTCCTCTTTTATCAGTAGCTTTCATTCGGTTTCCTCCAAATTTCCTGCCATGATACGGCGCAGCTTGTCCAGTACGCTTTCTGCGTCTCCCTCTGCGTAATGGGGAATGGTGTGGTAGACGGTATTCCTTTCAACGGCAATCATTTCTTCTGTGCTGAAATCAAACTCGAAAACGCCGTCTTTGAAATGCTCCGCCACACGCTCGGCAATTTCCGGTTTCAGATTTTTGGGAAGTTCGCTTAAATCCGCAGGCTTACGCAATCCCATCACGCTCCTTCCTTACAGGCAAAATATTCAGCGTAATGACCGCCGGACGGCCAAGTCCCTGCTTTTTGCGGATGATCAGGCCGCTGCGTTCTAATTTCTGAAACGCTCTGGTTGGAAATGCCCGCCCGGTCTAAGAGCATGGCATACAGTACCTTTGCGTCATTGGATAAGTCCATCGGCACCAGAAACCGGGGGAAGGGCAGATAGGGCGGTACGCCGCTGTCCTCCTTGTAAGGCGTCAAAATATAATTTTGCATCATGTACTCCTTTCCATCAATCCATCCCTGATTGATTGGATTGATATGGACTATCTTGTTTAACTTCTTCTCTTTAATTTCCGTCTAAATATGGGCTGTCAAAACTGTCTGGAAATCCGGCGCCGGAAAGAGAGGAACAGGGCTGCCCGGAGCGTCAGGTTTTCCAGTCTCTGAAAATCCAGTATTGGAGAATCCCATATAGGCGGACATGGCAAAAGCGATAAACTGGCAGAATCGAAATCAATACCTGAATGGGAAAATCCCGTTTAGGTCAAAATCGTCCTGCGGACAGTTAAAAGCAAGTTTTAGAGAGGTATAAGGGATTTATCCCACATACCCGCTGACCGTAGCTTGAAACACCAGCAGATTCAAGGCTTTTTCGCTTCTAATTGTCCGCATGGGAACCTCCTTTTCCTGTCGCTGGCTGTTTTCTGTCTGCGGTGGACTTTCTTTGCGCAGAGTTTACAGTATTTCGCCCGGTTGGAACCGGGGAGGAATGATTGGCCGCAGACCACGCAGCGTTTTAATTCCTCCCGAAACAGCAGCACCGTTTCCAGCGATCCGTCCAGCGGCAGGTCAGCTCGGCGGAACCATTTGCAGAGAAGCGAATAAGAAATACTCTGGACGCAGACACATTCCTCCCCATCGTCCAGAAGAATACAGTTTCCGTTATCGTAGTTGCAACATTTATGTACTAACTTATGCATCTGGCGGTACTGCGGATAATTCATAACCGGAATCTGATCATGGATAAAAACACCTCCTTCCTGACCGTAAAAAATGTCCCTCTACTATACAGTTCATTTTTGAGGGTAAATAGGACGGTCAATTTTGCACAAAAATATCTTTCTACTATTCAGTTCATTTTTGGGGCAAAATGACGGGGGTATTTTGCAAATTTCACAAAAAATTCATAACTGCCGTGTGCGGGTAAGCGGTTATAAAATATCCCCTCATATATCCGTTCATTTTTTAGCGGAAAGTTGCCGTCTGCATGAAAATTTGTCAAAAAAATTCCGCCGCAGTTGTTCCTACGACGGATTTTTAATGTCCCATCACATCATCACCTCCAATGTTTTGTTATACATTTTTTAGACAATCTGGAAATTAAGAACCGACGCGACAGCGACGGTTCTTAAATCAATCTCAAACCGCAACTCTATTATGCCACCTGATGTTTGCAATAGGAATGAAGTGCCAAGAACATAAACACGAATACTTCAATTCCTGCTGAAATCAAAATAACATAAGGTGTCCAGAAACTCATTCCACCGATATGCAGATAATTGAAATTCGCAAGCTGATAAAGGAAGTTGTTCTGCATACCAATTCCGGCAGATGGCAGTATGGTAAAAAGCCATGTTGCACCACCCATCGCTGCATAAGCAAAAAGCGGCATAAGAAGAACTACAATAGAAATCAGCAAAACTGTCAATGTATCTTTGCACTTTGCAGACAGGAATAGTGTACAGCTAACTGTTGCTAATACTGAGAGCAAGCCTGCTGCAGCAAGAATAATCTGCAACTGTCCTAGGTTGATGTTTGGCAGGTTGATGATAGAGTATAGCATTTGGAACGATGTTTTTAAGCAGTCCATCCCGAACGCTACGTTCAAAATCAGAATGTGTACCGTAATCCCAACAAGGAAAGTAACAATGAAAAGCGTAAATGCCGCCAAAATTTTGGTGACTGCCAATCGTGTACGCCCATGCTTGGTGGTTCGCAGAATACTGTCACCGCCCGTTTGGTATTCTCCGGCGAAAGTAGGCGCTGCGATTGCCACGCACAGAATAGCAAGGAACAAAATATAAAACTCAATATAATCAAATGCATCCTTAGAAATTCCAGAGTGCAGATAAAATGGCTTATCAAGTTCTGAATATTTTTCAAGAGCCTTTTGCTGTGCGGTTTCATATTCTCTTTGTTCATTCCGCATAACATCACGCAAATGTTCCGCGCATTTTTCATAGTAGGTTTGGTCGATGGCATTTGGGTCAATATCCATCAAATCGGCACCAATACCTGTTGATGGATCGGCAAACACTTCGGATAGACTTTTCAGTAAAGGGCGGATTGGAACAATTTTTTCAATATTCACCGACAGCGGAAAGCCCTCTTCCTCAACCGGCCCATATTCCTGAACGTAGCTTTGATAAGTTTCCAAAGCTGTCTTGATCCTATCTGGGGTCACTTCATCGGAGGATGTTTCGTATAAACCTCGTTTGTATTCGATAGCAGCCAAGCCATCCAATTCTGTAACAGTCCCATCTTCATTTGGGCGGTTGATACCCTCAAATGAAATAGGCAGGTATGCCATAGCTACGGAAAGCAGAAGCGCAATCACAAGTAAAATCAGAGTACGCCGTGATTTCAAAATACGTTTTAATTCAAGTCTAAAAAGTCGCATATTATCTGTCCTCCTTTTCCAAGTCTGTCTGAGGGAATAGCCACAGATACAGATCTTCCAAGCGTGGTTCCATTGTAACAGAACCTTCAATTTCCGAATGTTCGGACAGATAACGAATGGAAACTTGATTGTGATCCTCGCCGCGCTGATTGATGATTCGCAGCCGCATTTCACATTCCGGCAGCTTTGATGCCGGAATTGTGCAATTCCAGACCTTGCCCTCAATTTGCTTGACAAACTCCGTAGTAGTTCCTACGTCAACAATTTCTCCGGCTTTCATAATCGCATTGCGCGTGGAAATATATTCTATATCAGATACGATATGGGTGGAGATCAACACAATCCGATCATGCGAAAACTCGGAAATGAAGTTTCGCAAGCGAACACGTTCTCCGGGGTCAAGTCCTGCGGTCGGTTCGTCCATAACAAGTATCTCTGGATCGTTCAACATAGCCTGCGCAATACCAACACGCCGCTTCATACCACCGGACAGATTAGAGATTTTTTTCCTTTTCACATCGGAGAGCGAAAGAATTTCCAACAGATGATTGATCTTTTGGGTGGCTGCTCTCGTCGGAATATCTTTTAGAGCAGCCATATACTCCAAATAGTCCTTTACTGTGAAATCCCGGTGATACCCGAAGTCTTGCGGCAGAAAGCCAAACTTATTTCGATAGGCTTCCCCTAATTCTCGAATGTCTTTCCCGTCATAGTAAACCGTTCCGCTGGTTGGTGTCATAATATCAGCAATCATGCGCATGAGAGTAGTCTTTCCTGCGCCATTCGCCCCCAAAAGCCCCCAGACGCCGGGGGTCAGGGTCAGATTGACATCGTTCACAGCGGTTTTGTCTTTGAACTGTTTGCTTAAATGTTCTATTTTCAGTTCCATACCTACACTCCTTTCTTTTGCTTCGGCTGAACAATGAAAAGCCCTTGTTCGATAATCATTGTACCAAACAAGGGCTTTTCAATCTCAAAAATCACACGCTTAAATTCCTAAGCAATTCCTAAGATCATGTTCTAATTTTCTTAAGTGGAGATAGGCAACGTAATCACAAAATCTATGGTTTCGTTTTGGCTGGATGCAGTAATCGTTCCACCGTGTAAATGTATAATCTCTTCCGCAATAGAAAGTCCAAGTCCCACACCGCCTGTATTGGAAAGCCGGGCCTCATCCAACCGATTGAATTTCTCAAATATGCTGTTAAGCTGCTCCTGCGGAATTGTTTTCCCGCGATTTTCAAAAGTAATCTGAATATCATGCTCTAACCGTTTGGCCGATATAGTGATCTCTGTCTGCGGATAGCTATACGAAGCAGCATTTCGTAAAAGATTGCTGAAAACCCTCGCCAGTTTTTCGGGATCAGCGTTCACAGATAAGTTATCCTCCGCAGTAAATACCGCCGTGTTGCCATTTGCAGAGAGTGTCGGATATACTTCATCAATCACCTGTGCAATTAAACAATGCAAGTCCACATTCTCTTTTTTGATAATGACTGTATGTGCATTGTATTTTGTAATTTCAAAAAGCTCATTGATGAGTTTTTCAAGACGCTCCGCCTTGTCCAACGCGACCTTAACATACTTTTCTTTTTGTTGTTCAGGCATATCCGGGGCTTCATGGAGTAAACTCAAATAGCCGATCACCGTTGTCAGCGGGGTGCGTATATCATGTGCCAGATACATGACAATTTCATTTTTCTTTTCCTCTGCCTGTTTTGCAGCCTGCTTACTCAACAGAACGGACATTTTGATTTGATTTAGCTGTTCTTCTAACTCTTTCAACGGGTCAGACAAGGCTACTGTATGGTCGTTCTGCTCATAAACCGTTTGGGTTGCCGTAATTACTTCATCCAGATACCCCCATGGTTTTTTCCAAAAATATTTGAAGATACACACAAAGCCTATCATCAAATAGGTAACAAAAAGCGCATCAATCCGCCAGTAGAGCCATGCCAAAATACCGTTGTCGAATTTTGAAAAGATGTAATTCAGCAGGATTGTCAAACTATATCCCACAACGGTATAAATCAGCAACGACAGGTATAGACGCACTCTAAGACGCTTTTCTGTCGCAATTTCTTTATTCGGCATAAATACACCTCCTACCGATTGGCAAACAGGATAAATCCAAGCAGTCCAATCACAATGGCGCTTACAATGACCGCCAGAACAGAAAACAACCTGTTTGTTTTAGCCCTATCCCCAAGTAACCGAACTATCATCGAATATACGACAAGTCCTAAGAGGCCGCCTGCCGTATTTGTGAGTATATCGGTAATATCAGACCGTCCGATTGCTAAAACATATTGCGTGGTTTCCAGCAATAAACTTGTTCCGGCAATCACCATTATCTTAGCGTAAAATTTTGCTTTAGACAGTAGCATTTGGAGATAGATACCCATAGGCATGAAAATCAAAACATTTTCAAGCACCTCTGTTAAGTGAAATGCCGCTCCAATTTTCTTATCATAATGAAATGGTATGATGTTCACACTTCTTATCTTGTCCAAATCGCTGATTGAGAATTGCAATTTGAACAATATGATCCAGACCAAGAGTGCCAGATAAATTAAAAACAAAATAACTGCCAAGTAAGTTGATCTTCATTTTCATAACGTTCTCCTTTCGCTTAAATTTTGTAGCCGACACCCCAAATCGTTTTAATATACTGGGGAGTATCGGAAGTGTCATTCAGTTTCTCGCGCAGATGCCGAATATGCACGGTAATCGTGCTGCTGTTTTTAGAATAATATTCATCCTTCCATACCGCATGAAACAAATCCTCAATGCTTACAACATTTCCGGCGCTTGCCAAAAGAACGTGGAGGATAGAAAATTCCGTTGGGGTCAGAGAAACAAGTTCACCGTCTAACAGACATTCGTGGGTCTGCACATTCAAGCGTAATTTGTTGTATGAAAGCTCTGATGGAACTTTTTCTGTGATTGTGCCAGGTGAATATTTTTTGTAACGTCTCAACTGTGCTTTCACTCTGGCAACTACTTCAAGCGGGCGAAACGGCTTTGTCACATAATCATCTGCTCCCAATGTCAGACCTGTGATTTTATCCGTTTCTTCGATTTTGGCCGTTAGCATGATGATCGGATAAGTATACTTTTCGCGGATAAGCTGGCAGAGCGAAAAGCCATTCATATCGGGAAGCATAATATCCAGAATGGCAAGATCAATGTCACCGTTTTCAATACACGACATGGCATCCGTTGCACAGTAAAATTTATAAACTATGTAGTTTTCGTTTTTTAGATAGACTTCCAACAAGTCTGCTATATCCTGCTCGTCATCTATAATCAAAATCTTTTCAGGCATATTTTCAACTCCTTTTTTCTCGTATATCCGATTAAGTATAGCAAATGCAGCATCTTAATTCCCAATGGATTGCATGAGAAAATATTAAGATTTTCCTAACATCCTATAACATCTGTTCCACGCATTTTTCATCAAGGCACAAAGTTCCTTGTTATCGTCTATAATCAAAACACTATTCATGTTTCAAAGTCCTCCCTTGTTTTGTCCTGCCGTCAACCGGCTTTTTTGCGTCCTTCGGTATCAACCATAATATTGCCATTTTTACAGCACCGGGAATCCGGTCTGCTGCACAGTAATAATTTATTTGACGGGCTGAAATGCCCCATTTTTCACTGGCTTCTTTGAGCGTCATATAATCCATATCTATACCTCCGACAGATTTTATTATATTTCGTTATCTCGAAGAATACAATAGATCGAAGGTAAACATTTCCTAAGTTTTCTACGATAATAAGAGGAAGTACAAATACTGGCAAGCAATGCATCTTTACGTAAAAGATGCCTACCAGGCAGAAATTTCGTTCCCGTAATTCCTGTCTGGTGCTTGTTGGTGACATGTCCCCAAACCCCTGAGATCATCACCTGCAGTGATGGCTGCGCGTTCCGATGGAACGCTAAAAAATTGAAACCTAATATCTTGCAAAAATAAAAAATGCTATGCAATCAGTGAACCTTTTGCATAGCATTTTCTATTTTTCCGTTTACCTGACATAAGTCATAAGTTTTGTAATGTTTCCTTATGGGCTACTGCCATTTTTGCGCTCTCTTTTTATTTGCCTATAAATGCAAATACCATTTTGAATTGTTTCAAAATGCCATATGCTAGTACTACAGCGAACAGTAGCGTAAAATAAATTTCGGGTAATGGGAATTTATGTAAACCATAAAAAGGA
>CAJMPJ010000014.1 GCA_905215155.1 uncultured bacterium
GATTTGGCAGCCCCGGGAGTGGGGATTGTTGCGGCAAAGGCCGGCGGCGGCTATGAAACGGTGACCGGCACTTCGTTTGCAACTCCATTTGTGACCGGAAGTGCTGCTCTCCTCATGCAATGGGGAATCGTAGAAGGCAGAGATCCGTTTTTATTCGGAGAAAAGGTAAAAGCCTATTTGATCCGGGGGACCAGAAAGCTGCCGGGGATCACCCAGTATCCCAATCCGGAACTGGGATACGGCGTTTTGTGTGTCAGTGACAGCATCCCGGTATAGCCTCTGTGAAAACCATTGGAAATTTAACGAAAATGATTTATAATAATATCATCATTTTTCGGGAGGTGTTTCATGGACGTCAGATATGAGCTGGTGATCCCCAATGACGATCTGCCTTTCCGGCTTTTCATTTTTGAGGGCAGGGAAGGAAATTATAAAGTTACAAAACACTGGCATCATTCCGTGGAAATATTTCTGGTTCAGGAAGGAAAAATTGATTTTTATATCCATAACCGCCACTTATCCCTTTCCAGGCAGGATTTTGTTTTAGTAAATTCCAATGAAGTCCATTCCATTGAATGCCCCAATCCCAACATTACCATTGTCCTGCAGATTCCGGGAGAAACGTTCAAAGAGTATTCCGGGGAAGAGGGCTACATGAATTTTGAGA
The DNA here is from genome assembly GCA_905215155.1 of uncultured bacterium. Lineage (GTDB taxonomy): Bacteria > Bacillota > Clostridia > Lachnospirales > Lachnospiraceae > Lacrimispora > Lacrimispora sinapis. Next base: position 668 of record CAJMPJ010000014.1, read on the forward strand.
AGAAAAGCGACGTTCAGAATAAAAGGCTGGCGGATCTGGTGGCCGCCATGTTTTCTATTTATGAAAAACAGGCGTATGGATACAGCCTAAAGGTAAAAAGCCAGTTCTATGAACTTCTGTATCTGCTGATCACTGAATTTAAAACGGAGACCATGGATAAAGAGGTCCTGAGGCAGAAAAAGCAGCTCGATAAATTGTCGGATGTGACACAGTATATGAGAGATAATTACGATCAGGATTTAAAGCTTGAGGATGTTGCCGGACGTTTTGGTTACAGCCCTACCTATTTATCAAGGATTTTCCAGAAATATGCGCAGGTCAATTACCGGACCTATCTGATTGATCTGCGTGTTAAATATGCGGTCAGAGAGCTTGTGGGAACGGAGCATGAAATCGGAGAAATTGCCATGAATCATGGATTTCCAGACAGCAGAGCTTTTTCCAAGGCATTTAAAAAACGGTATGGCTGTCTGCCCAGTACCTATCGGAAAAATATGGCTGGAAACAGGGAATCAAAATTGCAAATAATTTAATATAGGGTATTATAATTACAGAAAATATGATATAATGTACCATAACTTTGGGCGAAGGATGTGATTGAATGAATATCAGGGAATCCACGGAACAGTGGGAAGAAGCATATTTGAGCCCTTATGCTTCCTTCAGCAAAGACAGCAAGGGCAGAGATCGAATGGAAGATCCATGCGATATCCGGACAGCCTATCAAAGAGACCGGGACCGGATCATCCATTGTAAGGCATTTCGGAGATTAAAGCATAAGACCCAGGTCTTTCTGGCACCGGAGGGGGATCATTACCGCACCAGACTGACCCATACACTGGAAGTATCCCAAATTGCCAGGACCATAGCGAAATCCCTTCGTTTGAATGAAGATCTGACGGAAGCCATAGCTTTGGGACATGATTTGGGACATACTCCCTTCGGTCATTCCGGAGAAGCGGTTCTTAACCGGATCTGTTCGGAAGGTTTTGAGCATTACAAGCAGAGCGTCCGTGTCGTAGAGGTCCTGGAAAAAGGGGGGATGGGCTTAAATCTCACCTGGGAGGTAAGGGATGGGATATTAAACCACCGTACCAGCGGCCATCCCTCGACTCTTGAGGGCTGTATCGTGCGTCTGTCTGATAAGATCGCTTATATCAATCATGACATTGATGATGCCATTCGGGCAAAGATGTTTGTTGAAGAGGATTTACCGGAGCGCTTTACCGGAGTACTTGGGCACAGCGTTCGGGAAAGGCTGAATAATCTCATTCATGATATTATAGGAAACAGCTATGGAAAACAGGATATCGTCATGTCTCCTCACATGGAGGAAGCCATGCAGGGACTGCGTACCTGGATGTTTAACAATGTTTATAAGAATGAGATTCCCAAGAGGGAAGAAGGGAAAGCCCAGAATCTTATTGTCATGCTATTTCAGTATTATATGGATAACCCGGAAAAACTGCCGGAGGAATACCGTTATTTTATGGAGAACCGGGGAGTGAATAAGGAACGGGCAGTCTGTGATTATATCGCAGGTATGAGTGACAGCTATGCCATAGATAAATTTGAGAGCCTGTTTGTTCCGAAGGCATGGAAAGCCATTTAAACCATAGAGAAAGAAAGGAAGGAGGATTAAGGCTTCATGCGATATTCGGAAGAAGTAATTGAAGAGGTCCGGTTAAAGAATGACATTGTAGATTTGATTTCGGGATATGTGAAACTGCAGAAGAAGGGTAGCAATTATTTCGGCCTTTGTCCCTTTCACAATGAAAAGTCACCTTCCTTTTCCGTATCGCCTGCCAAACAGATGTATTACTGTTTCGGCTGCGGTGCCGGCGGTAATGCCATAACCTTTGTGATGGAATATGAGAACTACTCCTTTTCCGAGGCGTTAAAGGCCTTGGCGGACCGGGCAGGAGTGAAGCTTCCGGTTGGGGAATACAGCAAGGAGGCCAAGGCTCAGGAGGATTTGAGGGCGACACTGTTAGAGATCAATAAACTGGCTGCCAGCTACTTTTACTATCAGCTTAAAACCCCTCAGGGGGAGATCGGTTACCGGTATTTAAGAGAGAGAAAGCTGACCGATGAGACCATCGTCCGGTTCGGGCTCGGATATTCCAATAAGACAAGCGATGACCTTTACCGGTATTTAAAAGGAAAAGGATACGAGGATCATATCCTAAAGCAGACCGGGCTTGTGACCATTGAAGAACGTGGAACCCACGATAAGTTCTGGAACCGTGTCATGTTCCCGATTATGGATGTGAATAACCGGGTCATCGGATTCGGGGGACGTGTCATGGGGGCCGGAGAGCCTAAGTATCTAAACTCACCGGAGACAAAGCTTTTTGACAAGAGCCGGAATTTGTATGGGCTTAATTATGCAAGATTATCCAGGGAAAAGTACATATTGATCTGTGAAGGGTATATTGATGTTATTGCCATGCACCAGGCAGGCTTCACCAATGCGGTGGCTTCTCTTGGAACTGCATTTACGACTCAGCACGCCCAGCTTTTAAAACGCTACACGGATAAGGTGGTCCTCACCTATGACAGCGACGGGGCCGGAATTAAGGCGGCACTTCGTGCGATTCCGATCCTGAAGGAGGTTGGAATGTCCATCCGGGTGCTTGATATGCAGCCTTACAAAGATCCGGATGAATTCATCAAGAATTTGGGAGCAGATGCTTTCCGCCAGAGAATTTCGGAGGCGAGGAACAGCTTTCTTTTTGAAATTGATGTATTGAAAAAAAATTATAAGATGGATGACCCGGAACAGAAGACAGAGTTTTATAACCAGGTGGCGAAAAAGCTCCTGGAATTTCCTGAGGCACTGGAACGGGATAATTATCTGGAAGCGGTTTCCCGGGAATACTTTATCAATTACGAAGATTTAAAGCGTCTGGTCAACCGTCTGGGAGCTTCCTTTGGACCGGTCAGCCAGACTTCCCGAGGGGAAGAAGAAGGCTTGAAAAATCAGAAAAAAAAGGATAAAGAAGATGGTGTGAAACAGTCCCAGAGACTGCTTCTTACCTGGTTGATTGAAAATCCGTTACTATTTGATAAGATTAAGGGAGTAATCACTCCGGAAGATTTTATAGAAGAACTGTATTATAAGGTGGCACGGATGGTTTTTGACGGACACGCTGCCGGAACTTTGAATCCGGCTGAGATTTTAAATCATTTCATTAATGACGATGATCAATACCGGGCAGTCGCAGGTCTTTTTCATGCGAGCTTAAAAGAATCCCTGAATAATGAAGAACAAAAAAAAGCGTTTTCGGAAACGATTATGAAAGTGAAAAAGAACAGTCTGGATCATGCCAGCCGTCATGCAGCAGGGATTGAAGAACTGCAAAGAATTATAAAGGAACAGGCTGCGTTAAGGGATTTGCATATTTCGCTGGATTAGGGTGTACACTATAGGCAGGCTGTGGAAGGATGGAAAAACATGGACGAAAATGTGAAGAAGACAGCAGATAAGATGGTGGGGGCAGGAAAAACCGAAGAAGAGCAGATTGCAGAGAAAAAGACAGAGGAATTAGCTGGGGCATTTGAAGAAAAATTAAGCCAGCTTCTTTTGTTAGGAAAAAAGAAGAGGAATGTATTAGAGAATCAGGAAGTCCTTAATTTTTTTGCCGAAGAGAAACTGGATTCCGATAAACTGGATCAGATCTACGATTTTTTAGAATCAAATAAGGTGGATGTACTTCAGATCGGAGCGGAAGAGCTGGAGCTGGATGAAGATCTTTTTATTGAAGAGGACATTGAGGAAGAAGAAGAAATTGATATGGAAAGCATTGATTTATCTGTTCCTGAGGGAGTCAGTGTCGAAGACCCGGTCCGCATGTATTTAAAAGAGATCGGAAAAGTACCTCTTCTTTCCAGTGAAGATGAAATTGAACTGGCAAAACAAATAGAACTGGGTGACGATTACGCTAAGCAGAGGCTGACAGAGGCCAATTTGCGCCTTGTAGTCAGCATTGCAAAACGGTATGTGGGCCGTGGAATGCAGTTCCTTGATTTGATCCAGGAGGGAAATCTGGGACTGATCAAGGCGGTTGAAAAATTTGATTACCGGAAAGGCTACAAGTTCAGTACCTATGCGACCTGGTGGATCAGACAGGCCATTACAAGAGCCATTGCCGACCAGGCCCGTACTATACGGATTCCCGTTCACATGGTTGAGACCATCAACCGTCTGGTGCGCGTTTCCAGACAGCTTTTGCAGGAACTTGGCAGGGAACCTGTGGCAGAAGAGATTGCCGCAAGAGCGGACATGCAGGTAGACCGGGTGCGGGAAATCATGAAGGTATCCCAGGAACCGGTTTCTTTGGAGACTCCCATCGGAGAAGAAGAGGACAGCCATCTTGGAGATTTTATACAGGATGACCAGGTAGCGGTTCCGGCAGATGCAGCTACGTTTACCATGCTGCATGAACAGCTGATGGAGGTTTTGGATACGCTGACCGAACGGGAGCAGAAGGTGTTAAAGCTCCGCTTCGGCCTTGATGACGGCCGTTCCAGAACGCTGGAGGAGGTCGGAAAAGAATTTAATGTTACGAGAGAACGAATCCGCCAGATTGAAGCAAAAGCATTGCGTAAACTGCGCCATCCCAGCAGAAGCAAAAAGCTTAAGGATTATCTGGATGATTAAAGATACAAGACGGAGTTGAAGATGAAGTTATCAAAACGTTTGGAAACCATTGCCTCTTTTGTACCGGAAGGAAGCAGGATAGCGGATATAGGAACCGATCACGGCTATATCCCCATCCATCTGGTGCAGGAGGGAAAAGCAAAACATGCCATAGCAATGGATGTGAGGACTGGCCCGCTGTTAAGGGCTCAGTCCCATATTCAGGAAGCGGGCCTTATTGATGAAATCGAAGTCCGTTTGAGTGACGGACTTTTAAAATTAGAGAAAGACGAAGCGGACTGTGTTGTCATCGCTGGAATGGGCGGGGAACTGATGATACATATTCTGGAGGAGGGCAGACGCTTGTGGGATCACGTTCCCTGCTGGGTATTATCTCCGCAGTCAGAGCTTCATAAAATGCGCCGGTTCCTTATGGAACAGGCATTTTTCATCGAACAGGAAACTATGATAAAAGAAGACGGAAAGTATTACGTTGTCATGAGGGCGGTCCGGAAATCAGTTGGTGATGGAAACGACGGCCGCGAGATCTCATACCGGTACGGAAAAAATCTTTTGCAAACTAAGAATCCTGTATTGACAGAATATTTGGTAAAAGAAGAAGAACAGATCAAAGGAATCTTAAACGGTCTTTCTGCCGGCGAAAGTATTGCCGCAGAAAAACGAATGAGGGAGCTTGAGAGAGAGCTGTCCTGGAATAAGGAGGCACAAGATGCAATGCGTGGAACTGATGAAAAAACTGGAACAGCTGGCACCGGTAAGCTGTGCCTGTGACTGGGATAATGTAGGACTTTTAACCGGACGAAGTGACAAAGAAGTGAAGAAGGTATTTCTTGCGGTGGATGCCACGGATGAAGTGGTGGAGGAAGCGGTTAGATGGGGAGCGGATCTGCTTCTTACCCATCATCCGCTTATTTTTAAACCATTGAAGAAAATCAATGATCAGGATTTTATCGGAAGGCGTATTCTAAAGCTGATAGCAAACGATATCTCTTATTATGCAATGCACACCAACTTTGATGCAGCACCGGGCTGTATGGCAGATGCAGCCGCACAAAAGCTGGGGCTTAGGGACAGAAAGGTTTTAGAGCCGTCTGGCATGATGGGTGAGGTTTCCTATGGAATTGGGAAAACCGGATATTTGAATAAGAAAATGACGATACGGGAAGTAGCCACGCTGGTCAAAGAGCGGTTTTCACTCCCGTTTCTCACAATATATGGGGAGGATACAATTTCAGACACGGTAGACTTTGTAGGCATCAGTCCGGGTGCAGGAGGGAGTATGATCAGTTCTGCGCTGAAAGCCGGAGTAAGCGTGCTTATAACAGGAGATATCGGCCATCACAGCGGCATTGACGCGGCGGCCAATCATATGGCGGTCATTGATGCAGGCCATTATGGATTGGAATACCTGTTTCTTGATTTTATGGAGGATTATTTGGAGAAGGAAGCCGGTATGGCTCTGTCCGTCAAAAAGGCGGAAGTGGTATTTCCTGAAACACTAGTATAAGGAGGCAGAATATGGCAATTGTAACCATTGACGGAGTGGCAAAAGAGTATCCCATTGGAACGACTTATCAGGAGATCGCAAAGGAATACCAGCCTCAATACGAAAATGAAATTTTGCTGGTCGGTGTAAACGGTAAATTAAGGGAGCTTCATAAATCCGTACAGTTTGACTGCAATCTCCATTTCTATACTGCAAATGATCAGCCCGGAATCCAGACCTATCACAGAAGTGCTATTTTTCTTATGATGAAGGCATTCTATGATGTGGTGGGAACGGATCATATTGAAAAAGTAACGGTCGATTTCTCTCTTGGAAAAGGCTATTATATTGAGCCTCACGGAGATTTTGAATTGACAGAGGAAGTGATAAAACGGGTAAAAGTCCGTATGGAGGAATTTGTCAGTAAAAAGATTCCTATCATGAAACGGAGCGTGAATACGGATGATGCCATTGAATTATTTCATAAGCACCGCATGTATGACAAAGAGCGGTTGTTCCGTTACCGCCGGGTATCCAGAGTCAATATTTACAGCATAGGCGGATTTGAAGATTACTACTACGGATACATGGTGCAGAATACCGGATATATCAAATATTTTGATTTAGAATTGTTTGATGATGGCTTTATGCTCATGCTGCCTCAAAAAGAAAGTCCCAAAGAGGTTCCGGTCTTTGATTCGGCAAATAAAAGAAAGCTCTATCAGGTATTAAAAGAAAGTGTGAAATGGGGAGAGCGGCTCAATGTCTCTCATGTAGGCGCTTTGAATGAACGGATTGCAGAGGGGAATATCAACGAACTTATTTTGATTCAGGAGGCCCTGCAGGAAAAGAAAATTGCTGAAATCGCGGAGAAGATCGGCGCAGACAGAAGCAAGAAATTCGTCATGATTGCCGGTCCCTCTTCCTCGGGAAAAACAACCTTTTCCCATCGCTTATCCGTTCAGCTGAAGGCCCAGGGGCTGATCCCACATCCCATTGCAGCCGATAATTATTTTGTCAATCGTGTAAACAGTCCGAAAAATCCCGACGGAAGCTACAATTTTGAAGTGCTGGAAAGTCTGGATGTGGAGCAGTTTAATAAGGATATGACCGAGCTTCTTGCCGGAGAGACGGTGGAAATGCCAAGGTATCAGTTTAAGACAGGGGAAAGAGAGTACCGGGGAGATTATTTAAAACTGGGAAAAGACGATATTCTGGTCATTGAAGGGATTCATTGCTTGAATGATAAGCTGTCCTATTCTCTTCCAAAGGAAAGCAAGTTCCGGGTCTACGTAAGCGCCCTCACGCAGCTTAACATTGATGAGCATAACCGGATTCCCACCACGGACTGCCGTCTGATCCGCCGGATGGTGCGGGATGCAAGGACCAGAGGTGCATCTGCCCAGGATACCATACGGATGTGGCCTACGGTCAGACATGGAGAAGAATCTTATATTTTTCCGTTTCAGGAATCTGCGGATGTGATGTTTAATTCCGCTACGGTTTATGAACTGGCTGTGTTAAAGCAGTTTGCAGAGCCATTGCTTTTCGGTATTCCCAGAGAATCACCGGAATATATGGAGGCAAAGCGTCTGTTGAAATTTCTGGATTATTTTCTTGGTGTAAACAGCGAATTCATTCCCCGCAACTCCATCATACGTGAGTTTATCGGCGGCAGCTGTTTCCGGGTGTAAGGTATTGCTTTACAAAACAAGGAATGTATGATAAGCTATTATAGTTTTGAGTAAGACAAATGGCCGCAGCTGCAAAGCCGAAAGGCTGCAGGTGAGGAAAGTCCGGGCTTCACAGGGCAGGATGCCAGATAACGTCTGGCGGAGGCGACTCCAGGGAAAGTGCAACAGAAATATACCGCCGCGTCATGCGGTAAGGGTGGAAAGGTGGTGTAAGAGACCACCGCCCTTCTGGTAACAGGAGGGGCCATGTAAACCCCATTCGAAGCAAGACCGAACAGGGAGCGTAAGGCGGCCCGTCTGCTCCCGGGTAGGTCGCTTGAGCCTGTCGGTGACGGCAGGCCTAGATAGATGGCCATTCAACGACATAACCCGGCTTATCGTCTTGCTCAAAACTTTAAACAATGAATGGTAAAATTCAATTAGTATCATGGTGTTAAAAGAGTTCTGAAATCTTTGGTTTCAGGGCTTTTTTTGTTGTGGGATTTTGAGTGGTCCTTTGGTAAACTGCTGGTCTGTAAATCAATAATGGATCGGATAATTTTGTTTTTAATACCGGTTATTTATCAGAAATTATTACAGAAAAACCAGTTTATAAACCACGATCAAACAGGATACGACAAAAATAATGTTAAAATTGCACAATTATATATTTATATATATAAAATTATTGTGCAAAAATTCTTTACAGAATAATTTGTATGTGATAGTATCCAATTATATTTGTTAAATAGGGCTAATACAGTTATAAAAGAGAGGAAATTTAAAGCACATAGAAACAAATCGAAAACTTTATGTAACATCTAATCAGAAGCCAAAACCGAGGTGAATGTGATGAAAAACAAATTATCTGGTATTCCTTTGAATATGATACGGATCAACGATGAATCATGGAACAAATACATTGGACTGGTTAAAGAAGTGATTATTCCATATCAATGGAAAATATTAAACGATTTAGAAGAAGATGCGGAACTCAGTCATTGCATACATAATTTTAAGATAGCAGCAGGTGAGGCAGAAGGAGAATTTGAGGGGGCGGTATTTCAGGATACCGATGTGGCCAAGTGGCTGGAGGCAGTGGCTTATACGCTTTTCTGCCACCCGGATGAGGAGCTGGAACGGATTGCCGACCAGACCATTGACTTGATCGGAAGAGCACAGCAGAAGGATGGATATCTGGATACGTATTTTATCATTAAGGAGCCGGACTTAAGATGGAAGAATCTTATGGAGGGGCATGAACTCTATACGGCTGGGCATATGATGGAAGCAGCAGTGGCTTATTTTGAGGCAACAGGCAAGGAGAAGTTTTTAAAAATCGTTTCCAGGCTTGCGGATCTGATTTGTGAAGTTTTCGGTCCGAAAGAGGAACAGCTGCATGGATATCCGGGGCATCAGGAAATCGAGCTGGCTCTGGTAAAGCTATACCGAACCACCGGCAGGAGGAAATACCTTACATTGGCAAAGTATTTCATTGACCAGCGGGGGGTGGGGAAAAATTATTTCTTTTGGGAAATGGAGCAAGAGGGTCATCGGTTTCTTTTCCCGGATTTTCAAGGATATGACCCAAAGTATTCTCAGTCTCATCTCCCGGTCAGGCAGCAGAAGACGGCAGAAGGCCATGCCGTCAGAGCAGTCTATATGTATTGTGCCATGGCAGATCTGGCCTATGAATTTCAGGATGAAACGCTTCTGACGGTGTGCAGGAAGTTGTGGGAGAACATAGTAACCAAAAGAATGTACTTGACCGGCGGAATCGGGTCTTCCGGTATACTGGAACGGTTCACAGTGGATTATGATCTGCCCAATGACTGCAACTATTCGGAGACCTGTGCTTCCATTGGGCTGGCACTTTTTGGCAGACGGATGGCAGAAATCACGAGAGAGGCTTCCTTTATGGATACGGTGGAGCTTGCCTTATATAACACCATATTATCGGGAATCTCTCTGGACGGGAAACATTTCTTCTATGTAAATCCCATGGAGGTATGGCCCGATAACTGCATTCCACGCACATCAAAAGAACATGTGAAACCGGTGCGGCAGAAATGGTTTGGCTGTGCCTGCTGTCCTCCCAATATTGCCAGGACACTCGCTTCTTTTGGGCAATACCTTTATTTTAAGGATGACCATACCCTGTATGTAAATCTATATGTCAGCAGTCAGGTTAAAACCCGGCTTTCCAATGAGGAGGTTTGTGTGAAAGTTACAACTGAACTTCCCGGGAAGGGAAAGTATGTAATTAAAATAAACAGCCAAGGAAACAAGGAAAAGACCCTGGCTTTCCGTATTCCTGCTTATGGGAAAGACTTCCAAGTTCAGAATGAAAACGGAACAATCCTTTCCCCGGAGATATCAAATGGTTATGCATACATAAGCGGAACGTTTGCTGACACGGTTTTAACTGTGGCCTATCAAGAGAAGGCAGGATTTATCCGGGCCAATCCAAACGTCAGAGCAGACGCCGGAAAAGTCGCCATGATGAAAGGGCCGGTGGTCTATTGCCTGGAAGAGGTGGATAACGGGAAAAATCTGGCTTCCATTTATGTGGATGCTGACCAGGAAATAAAGGAGATATACGAACCGGAGGTCATGGGCGGAACGCTGACTTTAGAACTGGAAGGCAAAAAAATCAGCAGTGACAACTGGAGCGGTCAATCCCTTTACGGAACGGAAAAAAGGAAGTTGGAAGATGTAAAACTGAAAGCAGTACCATACAGCAGCTGGGGGAACCGGAAGGCAGGAGAGATGACGGTATGGATAAAAGAACTGATCCGGTAAGAGTCATACAGATGGTATCATCTGATTTGATATAGTTGTAAGAGAAAAAGGAGGATTTATAATGAAAAAAAGGGGATTGGCAGCATTGCTGTGTCTGGCAATGGGGGCATCCATGATTGCAGGGTGCAGCAGTTCGACTGGGGGAAATGCGGGGGAAACCACCAAAGGTGCGTTGTCTGCCGGAAAGAAAACCATGGAGGTGGGGGGAGATGATGTCACCACCTTAAATGTATGGACGTTCATCGAGCTTCACCAGGATTTCTATGTTGCCATGGCAGAAAAGTGGAATGAGGCTCATCCGGACAAAAAAGTAAAACTGGTGCTGAGTAATATGCCCTATGATGACATGCACAATAAATTATCCCTTGCTCTGGAATCCGGGGAAGGGGCACCGGATATCGTGGATATCGAGCTTGGAAAATTCCCGGCATTTATGGTGGGGAAAATCGGTTTGATGGAGTTAAATGATGCCATTGAACCATATAGGAAAAACATCGTCCAGTCCAGACTTGATATTTACTCCAAAGACGGAAAGGAATATGGACTTCCGACACACGTAGGAACAACGGTGGCTTTTTACAATGATAAGCTGTTAAAGGAGGCCGGAATCAACTATGAGGACATCAAGACCTGGGACCAGTTTAAGGAAGCCGGAGTGAAATATCACGAAGCAACGGGAAAATATTTTTCCTGTGTGGAGACATCGGCTCAGTGGATGGTAAACTTAATGCTGGCTCAAAAGGGCGGAGACTATATTGAGAAGGACGGAAAACTGAATCTGACAAGCAAAGAGATGACCGAGGTACTGGAATATATCAAGGGAATGCAGGAAACCGGTGCATTTGCCACGATCCCAGGAGGCCAGCCGGATAATGAAGAAGCATATCCCTTCTATAATAACGGTGATTATGCTGTCCAGATCATGCCGTTCTGGCAGACCTCCAGATATGTCAATTATATGAGTGACATCAAGAAACAGGTAGCCATTGCCAATGTTCCTGTATGGAAGGAACGGGATGGTGAGATTGCGACCATCGGCGGCGGCGGAACCGGAACGGCCATTGTAAAAAGCGGAGAACATGCAGAGCTGGCCGCAGAAGTCATGGCTTTCATTAAGCTTTCAGAAGAATCCAACAAAGAAGTCTGGAATGTGCTTGGATTTGATCCTGTTAATACGGCAGTCTGGACCGATCAGACGCTTACACAAAATCCGGAAAACAAGTTTATCCAGTATTTTACCAATAATCCGTTTGATACTCTGCTTCATACCAAAGACAGCATTGGCATCCTGCAGGCATATACCGATGAAAAGTATCCGTCCATCAACAACGAATTCTGTAATGTCACATTAAACAGCATTTTTGAAGACGGAATGGATGTGACAGAGGCACTTAAACAGTCACAGGAAACCCTTAACAACGAATTTAAGGAGAACTAATTTCCTGCAGCCGTCTGTTATATTTTTATCAAAAAAGGAGTATATAATATGAAGAAATTTTTTTACTCTAAAAAGATAGCTCCTTATGTATTTATAGGTCCGTTTGTAATTACGGTACTGTTATTCTGGCTGATTCCTATCTGCAACGGTGTTCTTTTAAGCTTTCAGGATGTGTTGAAGGAGCAATGGGTAGGCTTCGACAATTATACACGGCTGCTGTCTGATAAAATATTTCTAAAGGCATTATGGAACAGTTTTAAATATATGGTGGGAACGCTGGTGCTTCTGATTCCTTTTCCCATGCTATTTGCAACGCTGTTAAACAGCAAGCTCATGAAGAAGGCGGATTTTTTTAAGTCCATTTATTTCATACCCGCCCTGACCTCTGTTGTAGTTGCAGGTACTATTTTCCGTTTGATGTTTGGAGAATCCTCTACCTCACTGTTTAACCAGATCCTTGGATATTTCGGAATTGCTCCGGTCAAATGGCTGAAAGGCGCGGGAACCAGTTTTTTTGCTCTTTTGTTACTGGCCTGCTGGAGATGGACGGGGGTCAATATCCTTTATTTTCTCGCAGGTCTTCAAAGCATTCCTTCCGAACTGTATGAAGCCGCTTCCATTGATGGTGCCTCCAAATGGCAGCAGTTTAAAAAGATATCCGTTCCCCCGGTAAAGCCTACCACGGTCTATGTCCTTACCATCAGTATCTATGCGGGGCTTTCTATGTTCCTTGAAAGCAATATGTTATTCAAGGGAAATAATTCTCCCAATAACATCGGGCTTACAATCGTGGGGTATTTATACCGGCAGGGAGTTGAAAAAAGGGCTTTGGGTTATGCGTGTGCCGTGGGACTGATTCTTCTGGTGGTTGTGATGCTGGTCAACATCCTGCAGCTGAAGATTACAGGAACCTTTAAAGAGGGGAGAGATTAATATGAGAAGAACCGCGGGAAAAAAGGCAAGCTCTTTGGCATTGTTGATTTTATTCACCCTTCTTGCCCTGTTGATCGTTCTTCCGATCTGGGTGCTGTTCGTGGCAAGCTTCAAGCCAGGAAATGACCTTCTGCAATATGGACTCAACCTGGATATCAACGTTGACAGAATGAATCTGGATAACTACGTTCTGCTTTTTACGGGACAGCATGAATACTGGAAATGGTTCTTTAACAGCATTTGCCTTACGGTAATAACCGTAGTCAGCACCCTGCTGGTCAGTTCCTTTGTGGGTTATGGATTTGCGGCTTATGAGTTTAAAGGAAAAAAAGGATTGTTCCTGATCGTTTTGCTGATTCTGTCCATTCCGCTGGAAGTGGTTATGCTGCCGCTGTATAAGCAAATGTCAACCTGGAAGCTGATGGACAGCTATACAGCCATTATCCTTCCCTTTGTTGCTCATGCCTCTACAATCTTTTTCTTCCGCCAGTATTTGCTCAGTATTCCCCAGACTCTGCTGGAAGCAGGAAGAATCGACGGGGCTACAGAATATGGAATTTTTTTCAGACTGATCGTACCTCTGATGAAGCCTGCATTTTCTGCAATGGCTATTCTAAATGGAATGAATGCATGGAACAATTACCTTTGGCCCTTACTGGTTATCCGTACCTCTAAAAAATATCCGCTGACGCTGGGATTGAATACTCTTATCAACCCTTACGGGGATAATTACAGCCTTTTGATCGTAGGTTCAGTTTTTTCCGTCATCCCCATATTTCTTTTGTTTGTAGCATTCCAGAAATATTTCATTGAGGGAATGATGGCAGGAGCGGTGAAGGGATAGAGGTGGAAGAACCAAAGGAGAAAAAATTAATGACGAACTTTATCAGGAGAAAAGAATTTTGCCGGAAAGCTTGAAGGATCAAGTGCCTGACGGTATAATAGAGGTATTGCAAAGACCTTTTCATGGGGGAGAAATGGGATTTTCCCCATCTGGCAAGGGACGGGAGCATACATATCTATATACAGAACGGAGGAAATTATGGCTGTCAGGCAGATTACAGGCAGACGTCTGAATGAATTCGCTGAAGATTATGTGGTATTTGATTTGGAGACAACAGGGATCAGCGTTCAGGAAGATTTAATAATTGAGATTTCAGCAATCAAGGTGAAAGGGCATCAGCCGGTGGAAGAATTTACGGCTCTTATCAATCCGGAGACCCATATACCGGCCGGAGCTACGAAGGTAAACGGCATAACCGATGACATGGTAAAGGAGGCCCCCCGGTTGATCCAGGTACTTCCTGATTTTCTGTCCTTTATTGAAGGAGAGATCCTGGTCGGGCACAATATTCAGTCCTTTGATTTGCTTTTTATTTATAACGCGGCAGAAAAACTGCTTCAAAAAGATGTACCCAATGATTACATAGATACACTTTATATGGCAAGGCAATGTCTTCCTCAGCTGAGACGCCACAGGCTGACGGATTTATCTGCTTACTTTAATATAAGTACGGAGGGGGCTCACAGGGCATTGAATGACTGTATCATGAACCAGAAGTGTTATGAACAGATAGGAAAACTGCTGGGAGCCGGAAATCCGACCGCAGAGGTCTGTCCTCAATGCGGAGGAGAATTGAGACGGCGCAGCGGCAGGTTTGGTGATTTTTACGGATGTACCAATTTTCCAAGCTGCCGGTTCACTAGAAATGCATAAGCGATTCCCCCATAGGAAAGGCCCGGTTTATGGAATTTTCGATCGAGAGAGCAGTAACACAGGATTTTCAGGCATTGGCAAATGTGATCCATACAGTATGGGAGAAAATTGAAAATAAGGACTGGTTCGTAGCGGATCATGCAGATTTTATCCATGATCTGCTGCAGCACCAAAATGGGATCGGATACAAGGCCATGGTGAAGGAGTCTGGAATCATTGCAGGGGTATTTGTTGTCACATTTCCCGGAAGACAGGAAGAGAACCTTGGCTGGGATATGGGATTGCCCGAAGAAGAACTGGAAAAAGTCGCTCATATGGAGTCCGTTGCCATCCTGCCGGAATATCGGGGGAATGGTCTGCAGTATGCTCTGATGCAGGCGGCAGAAAAAGAATTAAGACAAAGGGGATATGGGTATCTCATGTGCACCATCCACCCGGAGAACGTCTACAGCAAAGAAAATGCGATCCGGCAGGGCTATGAAGTGGTTATGACAAAAGAAAAGTATGGTGGCCTTGTGAGAGATATTTTATTAAAGAAGATCAATGAATGAAACCCGGTGAGTGCCCTGAACGATCAGGTTCAATCACCGGGTAATTTTTATTTGGTATACTTTTCTTCGCAGTACATGCAGCGGTAGATTTCTTTTGCTTCATCGGAAAGATAGAAGACATGAGGAAGTTCCTGTTCGATGGAAGTGATGCATCTGGGGTTTTTGCACTGGATCACATTGGTGATCTTCTGAGGAAGACTCAGTGCCCTTTTTTCAGCGATTTCATTATTCCGAATGATATTGACTGTGATATTGTGGTCAATGTAGCCTAAAATATCCAAATCAATGTGGTTTAATCCGCCTTCAATTTTAATGATATCCTTTTTCCCCATTTTGTTGCTTTTTACATTTTTTATAATTGCAACCTGACAGTCCAGCTTGTCCAGGCTTAAATTATAATAGATTTCCAGACTTTTTCCCGCTTCAATGTGATCCAATACAATTCCTTCTTTTAATCCGCTGATATTTAACATGATTTTTCCACCTCCAATAATGTCATAATCAGAGCCATGCGCACGTAAACGCCGTATTGTGCCTGCTTAAAATAGGCGGCTCTTGGATCTTCGTCGATCTCCACAGAAATCTCATTGACTCTGGGAAGAGGGTGAAGAACGTACATATCTTCTTTTGCCAGCTTCAGTTTCTTCCGGTCCAGAATGTAACAGTTTTTTAAACGAATATAATCTTCTTCATTAAAAAAACGCTCCTTCTGAACGCGAGTCATGTAGAGAATATCCAGTTCCGGCATGGCATCATCAAGGCTGTCCATTTCCATAAATTCAATATGATTGGCCCTCAGTACATCCTCCCGGATATATTCAGGTACACGCAGTTCAGGGGGAGATATTAAGATAAACCGGATGTTCTCATAGCGAACCAGAGCGTTGATGAGAGAGTGGACGGTACGTCCGAATTTTAAGTCACCGCATAATCCGATGGTCAGATCGTATAAACGGCCTTTTAAAGAACGAATGGAAAGAAGATCGGTAAGGGTTTGTGTCGGATGCTGATGTCCTCCGTCGCCGGCATTGATCACTGGAATTCCCGAATGTCTGGCAGCCACTAACGGTGCGCCTTCCTTAGGATGTCTCATGGCACAAATGTCCGCATAGCAGGAAATGACTCGAATGGTATCGGAAACACTTTCGCCTTTTGCAGCAGAACTTGAATCGGCAGAAGAAAAGCCCAGTACGCTCCCCCCCAGATTCAGCATTGCAGCTTCAAAACTTAAGCGGGTTCTTGTACTTGGCTCATAAAATAATGTCGCTAATTTTTTTCCATCACATACGTGGGAATATTTTGGAAGATTATCTTCAATATCTTTTGCCAGATCTAAAAGCCGTTCGGTTTCTTCCACACTAAAGTCTAACGGGTTAAGTAAATGTCTCATAAGAATCTCCTTTATCCACTGAGTTATGGTTTCAAATTCTATCCCATTATATAGTATTCATTGGAATATTTCCACACTTTTTTTCAAAATATGCTATAATCTTTTTGCATGGATTTTATCCGGATTTTCCCCTATTTCCTGTAAGGAATCTGTAAGGAAGATTAAGAAAATAAAGTATGACCAAAAAGGAACCCATGTTGTATAATGTGAGTGCAAATGAATGTCAGGAGGTAACTGGGGTGGCAGAAGGTAAGACACCTATGATTGAAGTAAAGGATCTATACAAGGTGTATAAAGTCGGGAATACTAAGGTCTATGCATTGAACGGCGTGGATTTTACCATATATAAAGGGGAGTTTTGTGCGATTGTAGGGCCTTCCGGTTCAGGAAAGTCAACTCTTCTTAATATGATGGCTGGTCTTGAAAAGCCTTCCAAGGGAGAGATCGTTATTGGAGGGCATCATATAGAAAAGCTGACGGAGAACCAGTTAGTAGCATTTCGGAGAAAACATGTAGGCTTTATCTTTCAGTCTTACAATTTAATTAAAACCATGAATGCAGAGGAAAATGTTGCAATGCCCCTCTCGTTCCGGGGAATACCCAAAAAGGCCAGAAATGAAAAGGCAAGGGAATACATAAAGTTAGTGGGTCTCGAAAAGCAGATGAAGCATATGGCAAATGAGATGTCAGGCGGGCAGCAGCAGCGGGTGGGGATTGCCAGAGCCCTTGCGGTGAATCCCAAGATCATTTTTGCCGATGAGCCTACCGGGAATCTGGATTCCAAGACAACAAAAGAGATTTTAAACCTGATGCAGAAGATTGTAAGGGAACAGAATCAGACACTGGTTATGGTTACTCATGACAATTACATCGCAAAATTTGCGGACAGGCAATTCCATATCGTGGATGGAAAAATATTTAAGATTGAGGAACAGCATCATGAGGATACAAAGGAGGAGAATGGGAATGAACAAGTTTAGAAAGGGGATTGTGTGGCTGCTGTCGGTTCTCATGATGGTTTCTGCTGTGCATATGCCGGCGTTTGGGCAGTATGATTTAAGTAAAAATACATACATAGACGTTAAGAAAACTCCCTCCGGAAAGACGGGAGAAAATATTACGATTAATATGGTTTTTACAAATGATACCAGCAATGACCTGAATGGTGTGGCAGTTCTTTTTGATCGGTCTGTAGCAGAAGCGGAGTATGAGGCAACTGAAGATGATGATGAGGACAGTACCACCCGTACCAGTGATATGTTTCCTTTTGAAATCACTTCCAGTACATTCAACGCAAAGATATTAGGAAAGGTAAAGAGCGGAAGTTCTAAAAACTTTTCACTTAGTGCCAGAGTACGCAGAGATATTTCAGAAGGATATTATACCGTTCCTTTAGAAGTAAAAGTAGGAGGTTCCCATGCCTCTTATGAAAAAGTCAATGTGTGGATCACAAAATCCTCCGGAACGACTGCATCAGGCAGTACCGAGGGCACTATACAGTTTGAACTGGGAGAGGATCAGAGCACTCCTTTTGGAACCTACCCTGATGTGATGAATTACAATATGAACGTCCGCAATTCCTCTGATATAACTGCTTTTGATGTGAATATCAGAATGACTGTGGACCCGGACAGCACCAAATTCCCTTTTGACATTAATGATGGAAACTATACGAAACATTATGACCGGATCGGTGGGGGAGAGAAGATATCTGTTCCTTACAGCATGAGCATCCGTAAGGATGTTTACAGCGGATATTATCCTATCGCTTTTACCATCGAGTACCGGGACAGTACGGATGGAGATATCCAGAAGGCTCAGGGAACCTTCTATGTAAAAGTTCAGAATAAGGAAAAAGAAGAAGATACGAAAGAATTTAATGCCAATGACAGAACGAAAGCGAGGCTGATCGTAGATGGATTTCAGACAAATCCGGAGACTGTTTATGCGGGAGATGACTTTGAACTGATCCTTCATATGAAAAATGCTTCTGAAGATGTAGCGGCCAGCAATATCCTTTTCAGTCTGGAATCGGAAAAGGTTTCGGACAGTGCGGTATTTACCACGGATTCCAGTTCGTCTGCCATTGTTGTGAATTCGCTTTCTGCCGGTCAGACCACGGATGTCAAGGTGAAGATGCGGGCAGGAGCCTGGGTGGATCAGAGAACCTATGCCCTGACCATCAATGAAAAATATGACAGTCCCGAATTTAAGAATGCGGAAGAAAAAGTTACAGTGAATATTCCGGTCAGGCAGGTTGCCCGGCTGAATACAGGCACCATAGATGTTATGCCGGACGCAATTTCCGTTGGTTCGGAAACCAATGTCATGTTCCCCATCAACAACACGGGAAAAGTCCTTCTTTACAATGTCATGGTTAATTTTGTGGGTGACTCCATCCAGCAGACCAGCAGCTATGTGGGAAATATTAAACCCGGTGAGACCGGCAATGTGGATGCCATGCTCACCGGTACAGCACCAACCATGGATGACGGAAAAATCAAGGTCCTGATTACCTATGAGGATGAAAATGGAGTGGTCAGTGAGCCGGTTGAAAAAGAGATCACCCTTATGGTATCGGAGGCTGCGGAAATGGAATCGGGAGCGGAAGATCCCGGGGCAATGCCTGCCGATACGGAGCCTAAGGGAATGGCAAGATATAAGAACGTGATCATTGGCTGTGTGACCGCAGTTTTGGTCATTGGTGGTGCAGGTACCGTCCTTGTTCTTAAAAGACGGAAAAAGAAAAAGGAAACAGAACAAGAGGATATAGAGAATGAGATTTAGCGATTTGCTTTCCATGAGTGTGAATAATTTAAGACGCAGGAAGCTGAGGACATTTCTAACGGTTCTGGGAGTTTTGATTGGTACAGCTTCCATTGTGGTTATGGTGTCATTGGGGATCGGTTTTAATCAGCTTACCATGGAACAGATTGCTTCCTATGGCAGTCTTACCGAGATTTCGGTATATTCCGATGCAGGCCAGGGACCGGGGGATAACGGCAAGGAACCCAGTTATATGACGGATGATGTGATCAAGCAGATGGAACATTTGGATCATGTTACCGGGGTTTCACCGATTCTGGAAATGAATGTGCTGATGAAACAGGGAATCTATCAGGGCAATATCAACCTGATGGGGGTCAGCCAGTCGTATTTAAAAAACATTCCTTTAAAGGAGGGGAGGCTTCCGGAACCAGGAAAAAAAGAAATTGAGATGGTAATAGGAAATATGGTTGCCAGAAATTTTTCCAATCCCAAAAGCAATGTGGATTATTACGATGATCCCTCTAACGTTCCTGACATAGATTTTATGAACCGGCCTCTGTTTGTTATCTTTGATGTGGATGCATATTATCAGACCCAGAGCGGCGGGGAGTCTGATGATAAGACTCCGGTCAAACCACCCAAAAAGTATTTATTATCTGCCAGCGGTCTGGTGGAAGGCAGCGGGGAGGAATACAATAACTACAGCTACAGTGTTTATGTGGATATTGATGCCTTAAAGACCCAGTTAAAGCAGATTTTTAAGAAAAAGCCCATTCCCGGCCAGCCTACCACCAAGAAAGGGAAACCATATAATTACTTTATCTATAATCAGGCATTTGTTCAGGTAGATGATATGAGCAATGTATCTGCGGTACAAAAGGCCATTACGGATATGGGGTATCAGGCGAGCAGCAATATGGAATGGCTGGAACAGTCCCAGAAGCAGGCCCAGATGGTTCAGGCTCTTTTAGGCGGAATCGGTGCAGTTTCTCTGTTCGTTGCGGCGATTGGCATTGCCAACACCATGATGATGTCCATTTATGAAAGAACCAAGGAAATTGGAATTTTAAAGGTATTGGGCTGCGATATGAATAATATCAGGAACATGTTTCTGTTGGAGTCCGGATTTATAGGTTTTATGGGAGGGGTGACTGGAATTATATTCAGTTATGGTGTTTCACTCCTTATAAATAAGCTTTTGGCGGGCCGCTTGATGACGGATATGCCGGGAGATTTGTCAAGAATCCCACCCTGGCTATCCATAACTGCCATTGGGTTTGCTGTTTTTGTGGGAATGGCGGCAGGCTTTTTTCCGGCGTTAAGAGCTATGAAGCTGAGTCCCCTGGCTGCGATCCGCAACGATTAGTTGAATTGGAAAAAGTACTTGCTTTTTAGAGAAGTATCGTATATGATGTTTAACATGGTACGTGCGACTGGCGGATAAGTGGAGATAACCACGGGGAGCACGTTACGAATTGAAGCCGACCGCCTGGGCACCGCTATGGGATGCCCAGGCGGTTTTTTGCGTATAAGCGATGAAGGAGGACCAAATTTTATGAATTTGATTTCTTTAAAGGACGATTTAAAAAGCAATTCTTATCCGGGAAGAGGAATTGTGATCGGAAAAACCCCGGACGGAACAAAGGCAGTTGCCGCATATTTTATCATGGGAAGAAGTGAGAACAGCCGAAACCGCATATTTGTGGAAGAGGGGGAGGGCATCCGCACCCAGGCATTTGATCCTTCCAAACTGACAGACCCCAGCCTGATTATTTATGCACCGGTCCGTGTTTTGGGAAATAAGACCATAGTTACCAATGGAGATCAGACCGATACCATTTATGAGGGATTGGATTCCCAGCTCACCTTCGAGCAGTCTCTCCGAAGCAGAGAATTTGAACCGGACAGTCCCAACTATACCCCTCGTATATCGGGCATTCTGCATATGGAAGGGGGACAGTTCCATTATGCCATGTCCATCTTAAAGAGCAACCATGGAAATCCGGAATCCTGCAACCGCTATACCTTTGCTTATGAAAATCCCACAGCAGGGGAGGCACATTTTATCCATACCTATCTGCAGGACGGTAATCCGCTTCCCAGTTTTGAAGGAGAACCAAAGCTTGTGGAGACAAAGAATGATCTGGATGAATTTACGGAAATGATATGGGAGAATCTAAACGAGGAAAACAAAGTTTCTCTGTTTGTAAGATATATTGATATAAAGACCCAGACGTATGAAACCCGAATTATAAATAAGAACAAATAACAGGAGTGCTGAGGATGAACGAACTGGAATTAAAATATGGCTGTAACCCCAATCAGAAACCATCACGGATCTATATGTCCGGAGAAAAGGAACTCCCCATCCAGGTATTAAGCGGGCGTCCCGGATATATTAATTTTTTGGATGCATTAAACGGCTGGCAGTTGGTAAAAGAATTAAAGGAAGCAACCGGACTTCCTGCAGCGGCTTCTTTTAAACACGTGTCTCCTGCAGGAGCAGCCGTAGGTCTTCCCCTTGATCCGGTTCTTGCGAAAATTTACTGGGTGGACGATATGGGAGAACTTTCTCCCCTGGCCTGTGCCTATGCCCGCGCCAGAGGGGCTGACCGTATGTCCTCCTTTGGTGATTTTATTGCTCTGTCTGATATCTGTGATGTGGATACGGCGAAAATCATTAAGCGTGAAGTCTCTGATGGTGTCATTGCTCCCGGATTTGAACCGGAAGCACTGGCAATCTTAAAGGCAAAAAAGAATGGAAATTATAATGTGATTGAAATTGACCCGGATTACAAGCCCGAACCACTTGAGAAAAAGCAGGTTTATGGAATTGTGTTTGAGCAGGGAAGAAATGAATTGAAGATCAATGAGGGACTTTTAACAAAGGTGGTTACACAAAATAAAGAGATTCCCGACTCTGCAAAGAGGGATCTGATCATTTCCCTCATCACCTTAAAATACACCCAGTCAAACTCTGTCTGCTACGCTAAAGACGGACAGGCCATCGGCATCGGGGCCGGGCAGCAGTCAAGAGTTCATTGTACCAGACTTGCAGGAAATAAGGCGGATAACTGGTATTTGCGTCAGGCACCCCAGGTTCTTGATCTTTTGTTTGTGGATGGAATCCGCCGGGCGGACAGGGACAATGCCATTGATGTTTACATCGGTGAGGACTATATGGATGTCTTGGCTGACGGCAGATGGGAGTCGGTTTTTAAGGTAAAACCTCCTGTATTTACAAGGGAAGAAAAACGGGCCTGGCTGGATCAGCTTTCCGGTGTTTCTTTAGGCTCCGATGCATTTTTCCCATTTGGCGACAACGTGGACAGGGCGTTTAAAAGCGGAGTGACGTATGTGGCTCAGCCGGGAGGTTCTGTTCGTGATGACCAGGTAATAGAAACCTGTGACAAATATGGAATGGCGATGGCGTTTACGGAGATCCGTCTGTTCCATCATTAAGAGAGTTTTATTTAACCGGACAGGAAGCCAGGAAATGCCTGGAGCTTTTGTCCGGTTATTTTTTTGTGTCATTTGCGTTGGTAATAAAAGAAGTACCAGCCTATATTTCTTGTAAAAGCACTTTCATGGAAAGGACGGCATAAAATGAGAGTAAGTAAGTTTAAGGTGGCTTTCTTTGAAAACTTTTCCCAAACCTTTAACTGCGCGAGAGGAACGAGAGTGTCTGGAACGATACCAGGAAGGGGATCAGGAGGCGAGAGCCACACTCATCGAGCGGAATATGCGTCTGGTAGCCCATGTGGCGAAAAAATATCAAAATACAGATTATGATATGGAAGATCTTCTTTCTGTAGGAACCATCGGTCTGATCAAAGCCGTCAATACGTTCCATCCGGACAGAGGCTCAAGGCTGGCCACATATGCAGCCAAATGTGTGGAAAATGATATCCTATCACAACGGCTCTGAAAAATCGTCAGGAGAATATTCCTGACGATTTTTCATATACATAGCAATAGCAAGCAGGAAAAAGGACAATTATAGCATTTCAGCAGTCCGTAAATAAAAACCCTCAAGTCTTTTTTATAAATAGAAGAATTTAAGAGTTAAACGGAAGACTGCCGCATATATCTTACTAAACCAATGCTGCAAACTCCTTTTGGGTCAAGCAATAATCCTGTATTCTTTTTATGGAGGTATTGATATGGAATTAGAATTGTTTTTGAATTATGTAGGCAACAGCTTGAAGAAGATCAATTCGGATGTGGAAAAGCTGCATTCCAATCTTTACAACAATGATGATATTCTGGATCATATAAGCAGTGAGGTAATCATGCTTGAAAACCATATTCAATATTTCAGCCAGATCAATCAGGCTGCCTTGGAAGAGGATAACGGAATGGTTCCGGGAGGAGGCACAGTACCGGGAATGGGAACGACTCCGGGAGTGGGAACAGCCCCAGGAACAGGAACCATACCAGGAACAGGAACCGTACCGGGAACAGGAACGGCTCCGGGAGTAGGAACAGCCCCAGGAACAGGAACCGTACCAGGAACAGAAACAGCCCCAGGAACAGGAACCGTACCAGGAGCAGGAACAGCCCCAGGAACAGGAACCGTACCAGGAACAGGAACAGCCCCAGGAACAGGAACCGTACCAGGAGCAGGAACAACCCCGGGAGCAGGAAACGTTCCAGAAGAGCCAAGAGTATTTACCTTGGCTGAATTGTCCCAATATACTGGGAAAGATGGTTCCCCGGCTTATGTGGCGGTAAATGGGGTGGTATATGATGTAACTAACAATCCCCTTTGGGCTGGAGGAAATCATTTCTTTGGATTAACTGCGGGAAGGGATTTGAGCTATGAGTTTCAGATGTGCCATCCTGGTGCACTTGTTTTGAGCGTTCTCCCGGTCGTGGGCACTCTGGCAGCAGAATAAAGAACTCCATTTGGATTGGAAAGATATCTCCTATCATACCCTTTAGAAACCGAGTGGGGTATGATAGGCTTTTACTATTTATTTATAAATGATCTGGATACATCTCTTTTAAAAGAGCTTGTTTTTGATAATTGGGACAAGAAAGCTGTTTTAAATACTGCAGGACAGCCTGATTATGAATGAGTGCTGCTTTTTTCCCCAAATCTTTTTGATCCGCTTCTGCTTTGGGGTAGTGTACGATCATATTCATGATAAATGCTTTCGGAAATATAGTTATTATAATGTATGAGGTTCTGCGTGTCCGGTATGTTTGCGGAACGGAGTTTTGGGGAAAGAGAGCATTTGACAGCAGGGAGGCATAGCAATGGAAAAGAACCAACCGTTTGCAATCTATTCTAGAAAATCCAAATTTACAGGAAAAGGAGAAAGCATTGGAAATCAGATTGAGCTGTGCAGACAATATATTTCCTCGCACTATGGAGAAGATTCTGCCAATCGTGCTTACGTCTATGAGGATGAAGGCTTTTCGGGAGGCAACTTAGACCGCCCTCAGTTTCAAATCATGATGCAGGATGCGAAAAAAAAGAAGTTTACAGCCATTGTCTGCTACCGGCTGGACAGAATCAGCCGTAACATCGGTGACTTTGCCAGTTTGATCGAAGAACTCAATGAGCTTCACATAGCCTTTATTTCCATCAAAGAGCAGTTTGACACCTCATCCCCCATGGGCAGGGCCATGATGTATATTGCTTCTGTTTTTTCCCAGTTGGAGCGGGAAACCATTGCAGAACGTATCCGGGATAATATGCATGAGCTTTCCAAAAGCGGAAGATGGCTGGGGGGCAATACTCCCACCGGTTATAAGTCTGAAAGCATTTCCTCCGTAACCATTGAGGGAAAGGTAAAGAAAGCGTATCACCTGAAGCTGATTCCGGAAGAAGCAAAGCTGGTACGGACAATCTATGACAAGTTTCTGGAAACCGGTTCTCTTACAAAAACAGAAACATATCTGCTTCAAAACGGATATAAAACAAAATATAACCGCCAGTTCAGCCGTTTTGCCATAAAAGGAATCTTAACCAATCCAGTCTATATGGTGGCTGATCCTGAGGCTTTTACATATCTGAAAGAAAAAAAGGTGGCTTTGTTTGCGGAGGAAAAGGAATTTGACGGTTCCTCCGGTGTGATTGCCTATAACCGTACCCTGCAAAAGCCGGGAAAGTCCCATGAGATGAAAGACATGGAGGAATGGATCGTAGCCGTTGGAAAGCATGAGGGTATAATCCCGGGAGCTTTGTGGGTTAATGTCCAGAAAATGCTGGACAGGAATAAATCAAAAAACTACCGGAAGCCACGCAGCAATGTGGCACTGATGTCCGGTATTTTGTTTTGCGGAGCATGTGGAGATTATATGCGGCCAAAGCTTTCGGGACGGTTTAATTCTAAAGGGGAGCAGATCTATTCTTATTTATGCTCCACAAAGGAAAAAAGCCGCATGGTGTGCTGCCGCATGAATAACCCCAATGGAAATGCTCTGGATCAACTGGTTCTTGAGGAAATTAAAAATATTTCTGAAGATCAGAAGGAATTTCAGCTGCAGCTGAATCAGATCAGAAAAATTTTTAAAGAGGATAAGGAAGAGATGGAATCCCATATCCAGCGTCTGAAGGAGGAATCAGAAAATGTGGAGGCTGAAATCTCAGGTCTTGTATCTTCCCTGAAAAAAGCCGGGGGGACCGCTGCAGAAGAATATATTGTAAAGCAGATTGAAGAACTCCATCAAAAGAAAGAAACAAACCGTCAGAGATTAGCAGAACTGGAAGCAGCAGCGGTAAGCAAAGAACTATCCGACCTGGAATTTGAACTTGTAAAGCAGACCTTGGTATCCTTTCAAAGTACCGTAGATATTATGGATGTAGAGCAGAAGCGTATGGCGGTCCGGGCACTGGTGAAAAAGGCAGTATGGGATGGGAAGAACCTACATCTGTATTACTTTGGAGCAGAGGAGCCGCAGGGAGACCATAGCAAATGAGATCCTAATGCTTCTTCGTGCAAATAAAAAATATTCAAAAGAGGTTTCTTTGTTTGAACCCATCGGCGTAGACAAGGATGGAGAGACCGTAAGTCTTGTTGATGTAATTGAAATGGAAAATAAAGAGACTCTGGAAACCATTATTTTAAAACAGGATATCAAGGAACTATATCAGGCGTTTGACAGCTGCCTGAAGGAAAATGAAAAAACCATTATTGGCATGCGTTATGGCCTTCACGGTAAGAAAGAGTATACACAGCGGGAAATTGCCGATTTAATGGGAATATCAAGATCTTATGTTTCAAGACTGGAAAAAAAGGCCCTGGAACGTTTGAGAGCAGAATTGAAAAAATATGGTGTTTAAAAAGCAAAAGCAGGGACAAAGCCGGGTCTCTGCTTTTTGCGGTCGGAAAAGATGCGGTTCGGAAAAGATGCTTGAACCATAATTTTAAATTTGGTACAATAGAAAAAACGATCAGGGAAAGGTCAAGCTGAATATGAAGGAAAATAAGCAGATCAACTGGAAAAAAGAGCTTTTTGAATGGATTAAGATTATTGTAATGGCGTCTGCCATCGCTTTTTTCATCAATACATTTATCATTGCCAACAGCAGAGTCCCTACCGGCTCCATGGAGACCACCATTATGCCCGGTGACCGGATATTCGGATTCCGGCTGGCTTATAAGTTTGGCGAAGATCCCAAACGGGGCGATATTGTTATCTTTGACCATGAGACAGGACCTGGTTTGGAAGAAACCCGTTTAGTAAAGCGGATCATCGGACTTCCGGGAGAGACTGTGGATATCCGGAACAATCGGATTTATATCAATGATTCGGAAACTCCTCTCAATGAACCCTATCTGCCGGAGGAGATGGAGACGGAGGACTACCATTTTAAAGTGCCGGAGGGCTGTTATCTCATGCTTGGGGACAATCGGAATAATTCTGCTGATGCCAGGTATTGGCCGGACCCGTATGTGCCGGAGGATAAGATTCTTGCCAAGGTTTTGGTCCGGTACTTTCCTGGAATCAAAGTGATTCATTGATGTTAAGGGGGCCAAATGAAAGAAGAATGAATATATTAAAAGAAAAAAGGTAAGTTAATTGGCGTATGCGTGATATATTCATTCTGGTGCTTGCACTTTCTACAGACAGCTTTGTTGCCAGCGTTGCTTATGGAGCAAACCGGCTCCGCATATCTCCTGCAAAGGTGATCGCAGTCAATCTTATCTGCAGCGGCTGCCTGGGAGCCGCCCTCATGTTTGGCAATGTACTTCATGGATTGGTACCAGAAACTTTTGCCAAAGGTTTGGGCTTTGCTTGCCTGTTCTTCTTGGGCGTGATGAAACTTTCGGATTACTTTATTAAAAAATACATCAATCATCATGTGAATGTTCGCAAAGATCTAACATTTTCCATCTCTGGTCTGAGCATCATCATAAATATTTATGGAAACCCCATTGCAGCGGATTGGGATGAGTCAAAATCCTTATCATGGAAAGAAACTGTGATGTTTTCTCTGGCCATGTCCATTGACAGTCTGGTGGCAGGAGGTCTATCCGGATTTTTGCTCATATCTCCCGGTATGGCGGCTTTTATATCGCTCCTGGTGGGAATTTCGGTCATGTATCTCGGTCTCTATCTGGGGCATGAGCTGGCGGCCAGGAAAAACTGGGATTTGTCCTGGGTCAGCGGCATTTTGTTCTTGTTCCTGGCATTTGGAAAATTGTAAATAGGGGATTAAAAATGAGGTTTGTCTCTTTTGGGGTTGAACCTCATTTTTAAATGCGGTATAATCCATATCAAAAACAGGAGTAACCATTGATGCAGTATACCATACCTCATTATTATAATAAGTTTCACTGTGTGGCAGGAGCCTGTTCCGATACCTGCTGTGCCGGCTGGTCCATTATGATTGATGACCGGTCCAGAAGACGGTACCGGACGCAAAAGGGGGAGTTTGGAGAGAGGCTTCGCCGCTCCATTGACTGGAAGAACAACTCTTTTAAGCAGTATAACCGCCGGTGTGCATTTCTAAATAAGGACAACCTTTGCGATATGTATGTGGAGGCCGGACCGGAGATGCTCTGTAAGACCTGCCGGGATTATCCAAGGCATACGGAAGAATACGAAGGAGCCAGAGAGAAATCCCTTTCTTTATCCTGTGAAGAGGCGGCGAGACTGATTCTTGGCACAAGGGAGAAGGTCCGTTTTCTGACAAAGGAGGATGACAGGGAAGAATCCTATGAAGACTTTGATTTTTTATTGTATACAAAGCTTATGGATTCCAGAGACGTCCTGTTTTCCTTTCTCCAAAACAGGAGCATATCATGCAGCCTGCGCATGGCCATGGCTCTTGGTCTGACACATGACATCCAAAGAAGGATCAGAAAAGACCGTCTTTATAAGGTTGATGAACTTTTAAAACGGTATGCAGGAGAAGGGGCAGAAAAGGCAATTGGGGCGAAGCTTGCAGATCGCAGGATAACCGGCCCGGCCCGGTTTGAGAAAATGTTATCCTGGTTTGGTATCTTTCAAAAACTGGAAGTTTTAAATGCCGACTGGCCCCGGTACATAGGTACTTTGAAGAAGCTGCTTTTTGACGAAGGGGCTGCTGTTTATGAAGACAACCGTATTTCTTTTTACCGCTATTTAATAGAAGATGAGGAGCGCAAAAAACAGTGGGAGCTGTGGAGTGAACAGCTTTTGGTGTATTTTGTATTCACTTATTATTGCGGTGCTGTGTACGATGGACAGCCCTATGCGAAGATGAAGCTTGCCGTGGTAAGCACACTTCTGATTCAGGAAATGGCACAGGCAGTCTTTAAAATGCGGGAAGGCAGGCTGGACTTTTCCGAATTTGTTCACCTATCCCATCGTTTTTCCAGAGAAGTAGAGCATTCGGACCAGAACTTAAATGCGTTGGACCGTATCTTCTGCACGAACTCAAGGTTTGGACTGGATTCCATCCTATCCCTTTTATAGGGAGGTGCCTTGTGGATCGTACAAAATACATTAATGCAGAAAAGAAACATAAGAGAACCAATGTGGGATTTTCCGTTTTACTTTTGAGCTTGTTTGCCGTCTATTGTGCCGTAATGTATGCCATGACAGGCGGTCTGTGTGCATTGAAAGGCTTGATTGGAATTCCCTGCCCTGGCTGCGGAGGGACCAGAGCACTTCTTCACCTGGCAAGAGGGGACATATCCGGATGCATAGAATTAAATCCATCGGCGCCCCTTATTTTTTTATGCCTGCTGAATCAGATTCGAGTAAACTATTTCAACAGAGGAAACAAACAGCTTGCCGGTATATTGCTGTTTGTCAGTGTGGTCATAGCCCTTGTTTTGTACCTCATCCGGATGAAGCTGTACTTTCCTTATAGGGAGCCTTATGTATTTTATGACAATAGTCTCTTGTGTCGTATTTTAAGGGCATTACAGATAAAATAGACGAAAAATGTAGAAAATTATACCAAATTCAAATAATCTATGATATAATGTTAAACGTTATAAAATATTTAGAGTTTACCAAGGAGGAAAAGTATGGAAAACGACAACAATGTAAGCTACCAGGGAAGCCAGAATTTCACTCAGGCAGATCCAAACAAAAGTGTAATGACAATGGGAGAGTGGGTGGTCACTCTGATTATTACAATGATACCATGTGTTGATATTATCATGCTGCTTATCTGGGCTTTTGGGAACGGCAATGAAAACCGCAAAAATTTCAGCAGGGCCTTTCTGATTGTTAAAGCAGTCGCCGTTGTTCTTTTTGTTATCTTATATCTGACTATTTTTGCAAGTCTTATTGCAGCAGCTGGAAGCTATTATTAAAAAAAAGAGGTCTCAGGACCTCTTTTTTATTGTCTCTAAATTGTTCATTATAGAAAATTGGCAAAAATAGATGCAAAAACCACCGTACAGAGTCCTGACGTCGCAATGGCAAGACTGCTCATGGCACCTTCGATTTCTCCCATTTCCAGAGCTTTTGTAGTTCCTATGGCATGGGCGGAGGAACCGATGGCAATGCCGATGGCTACCGGTTCTGTAATATGGAACACCCGGCAGACGGTTTCTGCAATGATATTGCCTAAAATTCCAGTGATAATAATGCTTGCAACGGTAATGGTTACAAAGCCCTTCATTTCCTCCGAAATCCCCATGGCAATGGCCGTTGTAATGGATTTAGGAAGAAAAGTAACGTATTCCTGGTGATTCAGACCGAATACGGTGGCAAGGAGCAGTACTGTGACCATCGTGGTAATGACTCCGGTCAGCGTCCCGGCTACAATTGCTTTGGAGTGCTTCTTTAAAAGCTCTATCTGCCGGTACAACGGAACGGCCAGGCAAATGGTGGCCGGAGTGAGAAGATAGCTGATGTATTTTGCACTCTGGTTGTAGACTTCATATTTGATCTTAAATACAGATAAAAGAGCCATAACAACCACAATAGATATTAAAAGTGGGTTAAAAATAGGGGATTTTAGTTTTCTTTTCAATAAGAGACCCAGCTCATAACTTAATAGACTTACCGCTGCACCGAAAAATAAAAAACTGTTAATTGTGTTACTCATTTTCTTTGTCCTTTCTTTTTCTGTCGATCCGAATGAAAAATTGGGTCACTCTGCCGGTAATTGCCATAACCACGATCGTAGAAAGCAGGGTTATCACAATAAACGGTACCAGAATGGGTCCAAGGATTCCCCAGGAATCCAAAAGCCCTACGGCCGCCGGAATGAACATTACCGGCATGATCTCAATGAGAAAAATACTGGCGTCCTCCACAGCGCATAAAGGTATGATTTTTGTTTTCAGTCCGATTAACATAAGCAGCAAGCCGTAAATGCTGGCAGGGATAGGAAGAGAAACAAATAAATGAATAATTTCTCCGATTAAGGATATGAAAAGAATTATGCTGAATTGTCTTAAGTATTTCATAACTACGCCTCCCGCGTTTTTTGTCGAATTTACAGCTATGGTTTATCCTAAACTTAAATTTACAGCTTGTCAATTAGTTTTAAACCAGAACAAAAAAATATTTGCTTTTATAAGAATTTATGATATACTGATGGGGTTACAAAATTCAATAAGAAAAGTCGCAGAGTAGACTAGTGTGCGTTAAGTGCTGAGTGAACAGGGAGTTGTCATTCGGACGAAAAGATTTTCTTGCGGTACACAAGTCGCATCCCGCTGCATCAGAAGATAGGTCTAATTATCTCCGGTTGTAGTCTGAGGTCTGCAAAGGAGGTATTTTTTTATGAAAAAATTCGTCACTTTGTTCACCGCTTCTTACAAAGAACTTCGATATGTAAGAACCATCACCATTGCCGCCATGTTTGGTGCCATTGCAATAATTCTTGGTATGTTTTCCATTAATTTTGGCAATTATATCAGGCTCAGTTTTGCCTCCATTCCCAATGGACTGATATCCTATCTGTTTGGGCCTGTGGTAGGCGGTTTGTTTTCCGGAAGTATGGATGTGCTCAAATATCTATTAAAGCCTAATGGAGCCTTCTTTCCGGGACTTACATTGGTGACCGTATTATCGGGTGTCATTTATGGCTGCTTCTATTATAAGAAAGCCATCACCTTAAAACGGGTCCTGATATCCAAACTCATTGTTATGCTGATCTGTAATGTGGTCCTGAACACCCTTTGCTTATCCATACTGTATGGAAAGGGGTTTATGGTACTCCTTCCGGCAAGAGCGTTAAAAAACCTTGTGATGTGGCCCATTGATTCCATGATTTTCTATTCTATGGTCAAAGCACTGGATTCTATTGGAGTATTTAAAATCATACAAAAGCCCGGGACAGCAGGGCTGAAATAAGCAGGAGGGCCTGCGGTTTTCAGGAGAAGACCGCAGGCTTTTCTCCGGCTAAACAAAGCCAATTGGTGATATTGTATTAAAAATAAGCCAATATCTTGCATTACTCTGTATAAATTCCATGGACAGAACGCTCCTTTCATACTATAATCTTAAGTATCCGTATCCTGTTTTTCTTACGGATAAGAGAGATGCATTGAAAGAAAACAGAGGCGGGTCCACTGGGCCGCTCTATTTATTTGATTATTTGTTAGGAGGAATGAATCATGAGTGACGAAAATTGTACTCATAATTGCAATAGCTGCGGGGAAAGCTGTCCAAGCAGACAGGAAGGACCTAAAAGTTTTCTGGAACCATTAAATCCTGCCAGTTCAGTGAAAAAAGTAATTGGTGTTGTCAGCGGAAAGGGCGGGGTGGGCAAATCACTGGTGACCACTATGATGGCAGTCCATATGAAAGCAAAGGGATATAAAACGGCAATTTTAGATGCGGATATTACCGGCCCTTCCATACCAAAGGCATTTGGTCTTTCCGATGCAGGTGTGGGAATGGCAGCAAACGGTCTTATGATTCCTGCAGTTTCCAATACAGGAATTGAAATCATGTCTGCCAATCTTTTATTAGATAATGAAACAGATCCGGTCATCTGGAGAGGTCCTGTAATTGCGGGAACGGTAAAACAGTTCTGGCAGGAGGTGCTTTGGGAAAATATTGACTATATGTTTGTGGACATGCCTCCCGGTACCGGCGACGTTCCCCTTACCGTATTTCAGTCCCTGCCTGTGGATGGGATCATCATTGTAACCTCTCCTCAGGAGCTGGTTTCCATGATCGTTGCAAAAGCAGTAAACATGGCAAAGAAGATGAACGTGCCGATCCTGGGGCTTATTGAGAACATGAGCTACTTAAACTGCCCGGACTGCGGGAAAAAGATAACCGTCTTTGGGGAAAGCCATATTGATGAAGTGGCGGAGAGCCATGGGCTTGAAGTTCTGGCAAAAATCCCCATTGACCCGAAGATCGCGGCAGCTGTGGATGGTGGTATGGTTGAATACTTGGAAGCTCCCTGGTTTGATGCCGCTGTTTCTGCGGCTGAAAAGGCTTAAGAGTATTTCTCAACAAATGAGGTGCAAATATGAATATAAGCATGAACCCTAATAGTGAACTGGTCCAGTCAATAGTGAACGTTCCGAATCTCGTTCAGGTTCCCGACCCATTAATCAAGCAGGCCTATCAGTTTCAGGAAGCGATGATGATGTACACCTGTGCCATTCGGGAGCTTAAAACGAAATTAGAGGTTTTAAACGATGAATTATCCGTAAGAAACTCAAGAAACCCCATTGAATTGGTGAAATCAAGAGTAAAAAAGCCTGTCAGTATTGTTGAAAAGCTGCAGCGCAGGGGACTTCCTGTTTCCCTGGAATCCATGATGGAAAATCTTGATGATGTGGCAGGAATCCGGGTTATCTGCTCATTTTTAGATGATATTTATGCGGTGGCTGAGATGCTGACCCGTCAGGATGACGTCCATATCATTGCGATTAAGGATTATATCCGCCATCCAAAGAACAACGGCTACCGCAGTTATCATATGATTGTGGAGATTCCGGTATTTTTTTCCGAACAGAAAAAATGGATGAGAGTGGAGGTTCAGATCCGTACCATTGCCATGGACTTTTGGGCAAGTCTTGACCATCAGCTAAAATATAAAAAAGAAGTGGAAGCGTATTCCGAAGAAATATGTGCAGAACTGCGGGACTGTGCAGATGTGATTGCAAACACCGACGAGAGGATGCTCAACATTAGAAAAAAGATTGAAGCTCAGGGAATAGCAGTCACAAATAATGATCATTGATAGATTTAAAGGATTTCTCCGGAAGGGCAGGAGTGAGCAACGAATTTTTCCTGTAAATGTAACATAACCGGAATCCCATTTGCATAATTACAAAAGGAGTAGCTCATTATGGGTTACTCCTTCTGTGTATGTAAAAATCACGAGGTTCGAGAAAGGACTGAAAATATGAAAGTGATTGATATGCATTGTGATACGATATCAGAGCTGTTTTACCGAAGGGAGGGGGGCAAAGAATACTCTCTTTTAAAAAATGATTGCCACATTGATTTAGAACGCATGAAAAAAGGGGATTATTATCTGCAGAACTTTGCACTGTTTACAGAATTGCCCAGGCACGAGCGCCCTTTTGAATACTGTATGAAGCTTGTGGATCTTTTCTATACGGAAATGGAAAAAAATCAGGATTTGATCGGCGTGGTTACCTCCTATAAAGATATTGAAGAAAACCGGTTGGCAGGAAGGATGTCAGCTATGCTTACCATTGAAGAGGGCGGAGTGTGCCAGGGAGAGCTTGCATTTTTAAGGAATTTTTACCGGCTTGGGGTCCGCATGATGACCCTCACGTGGAACCATAAGAATGAGCTGGCTTATCCAAACCGCATTTGGCAGGAACATGACGAGGTGTTTTTTGAACCGGACATGGAACACGGACTTACAGAAAAAGGCATTGAATTCTTAAAAGAAATGGAACACCTGGGAATTATCGTAGATATATCCCACTTATCCGATGCAGGAATTGAAGATGTGTTCCGTTATACCACCAAACCTTTTGTAGCAAGTCATTCCAATGCCCGTATGGTGGCCTCCAATCCGAGAAATTTAACCGATGATATGATTCGCCGTCTTTCAGAGCGGGGCGGAGTTGCGGGACTTAATTACTGTGCGGCTTTTCTCCATGACTGGAAAAAAGGGGAAGGAGCCATCAGCCGTGTGGAGGATATGATAGCCCATATCAAACATATGAAGCAGGTTGGCGGTATTGAGTGCATTGGACTAGGTTCGGATTTTGACGGCATCGGCGGGGATTTGGAGATGAAATCCCCGGAGGATCTGCCTGTGCTGGAAGCAGCCATGAAAAATTCCGGTTTTACAGAACGTGAAATTGAGGCTGTTTTTTATAAGAATGTTTTACGTGTTTATAAAGAAATTTTACATTGATTAAAAAATTTACAAAAATTTTACCTTTCAGGGCATGATACTTTACATAGATTTGATATAGTACTTACAAGACATGCGGTAAGATCGGGGGGATACTATGTCGATGGAAGATTTACAACGATTCATCCAATTCTTGGGGGGACTTGGAATGTTCCTTTATGGAATGGACCGGATGGCTGACGGGCTTCAAAAGTCGGCCGGTCATAAAATGCAGCAGCTTTTGGGTGCACTGACCGAAAACCGGATTATGGGAATCCTTCTGGGAACCGGAATTACTGCCATCATTTTCAGCAGCTCTGCAACGACGGTCATGGTGGTGGGCTTTGTCAATGCCGGAATTTTAAATCTTTCCCAGGCAGTCGGAATCATTATGGGTGCCAATATAGGCACTACCGTCACCAGCTGGATCGTTTCCATAAATGAATGGGGCGAGATGTTAAAGCCGGAGCTGTTTTCGCCGGTTCTGATTGTTGTCGGAGCGCTTTTGGGCTTTCTATCCAAAAGCGGAAAAAGAAAACAGACCGGTGAAATTCTGGTGGGATTCGGCCTTTTATTCCTGGGACTTGATTTTATGTCCGGCTGTGCCGCAGTCTACCGTACCAACCCGGTTTTGCTCCATATATTTACTTTTCTTGGAGAAAAACCGCTTCTTGGAGTGGCAGCAGGACTCTTTGTCACCTGCCTGATTCAAAGCTCCTCCGTATCCGTGGGAATTTTGCAGGTTCTTGCACTGAATGGAATGGTAAACTGGCAGACTGCTGTTTTCATTAATTTAGGACAAAACATCGGTTCCTGTGCGGCGGCTCTTCATTCAAGTGTTGGGGCAAATGCCACAGGCAAACGGGCAGCAGTCATTCATCTTCTCTTTAATCTGGCGGGGGCGATGGTCTTTGGCGTAATTATGGCAGCTGTATTTCGATGGAATCCTGCTTTTGCAGCCGCATCCGTCAACAGTGTGGAGATTTCCATATTCCATACGGTATTTAACGTCAGCAATACCATTCTTTTATATCCGTTTGCAGGACTTCTGGTAAAAGCCTCAGGAATCCTGGTGAAAGATGACGGGCAACAGAAGGAATGCACCCTGGATTCCACGGATGAAATGAAGCGGCACCTGGACCGCAGGATTTTAGACACCCCGTCCTTTGCCATTGAAGGCGTAAGCCATGAAGTGGTCAATATGGGGTATGCTGCACTTCATAATTTTGATTTAGCCGCCCAGGTCCTTTTAAAAGATGATACAGGGGAAGCCGTACAAGTGAATAAAATGGAACAAAAAATTGATGATTATGAAAAAATCCTCACAGACTATCTAATAAAGATCAGCAACCAGTCTTTGAATGAAGAACAGCACCTCATTGTAAAAAATCTGTTCTATATTGTCAGTGATTTTGAACGGATCAGCGACCACTGTGAAAATTTGTCCGAACTGGCGGTGGAAAAAGCAAAACGGAATATTGTATTTTCCGAAGACGCGGACAGAGAACTGAGGGAAATGTTCCATGCCGTCCGCTCCTCTGTGGAACATGCCATAAAGGCAAAAGAAACCGCGGATATGACCGAAGTCCGGGCGGTTGTCCGAAGCGAAGAACTGGTGGACAACTTAGAAGAGGAATTCAGGGAACGCCACATCGGCCGGCTTTCGGCGCAAACCTGCCAGCCGGAAAACGGTGTGATCTATTTAGATGCTTTAAACAATCTGGAACGTATTTCAGACCATGCCCATAATATCGCTGGCTTTGTTAGAGATGAAATGTAAGGAAAGGGAGACGAAAATGGAACGAATCTATGTAATTGAAGATGATGATAACATCAGAGACTTGATAAAGATAGCCCTGGAAGGATTTGGCTATGAAGTGGCTGCCTTTGAGATGGCAGAAGACTGCTTAAAGCAGATTGAATCAGACAAGCCTTCTCTTGCGGTGTTTGATTTGATGCTGCCAGGCATGGATGGTCTGACCGCAATTCGTAAGATTCGGAAAATTGAATCTTTAAAGGATCTTCCCATTCTGGTACTTACCGCGAAGGACCGGGAATTTGATAAGGTAGCTGGTCTGGATGGCGGAGCAGACGATTATATGACAAAGCCCTTTGGGGTCATGGAGCTTGCTGCCAGGATCAGAAGCCTTCTGCGCCGCAGCACACGGTCCAATGCACCGGATGATGAACTGGAACTGTATTGTTTGACATTGAATAAAAAAACCAGAGAAGTTTACTGTGATGGCGTTAAGGTAGAGCTGACCCTCAAGGAATTTGAACTTCTCCAGTATCTGATGGAAAACCACAACAAAGTCGTTACCAGAGACGAACTGCTCAATCAGATATGGGGATATGATTATGACGGAGAAACCAGGACTCTGGATATGCATATCCGGACATTAAGGCAGAAACTGGGGGAAAAAGGAAGTGCCTGCATCAAAACGGTACGTGGAGTAGGATACCGGTTCATTCGGACAGATGAGTAAATCAAGAAGCGGAGGTTTTCATGAGAAGGGCAATATTTGCAAAGTTTCTTCAGGTGATTTTGGTGGTGCTGCTGCTCAGTACATTCATATTCTATATTGCTTCCAGCAGTGCACTGCTTAAAAATTCCAGAAAGGATATGCTCTATACGCTGGGAGCTGTTGATAAAGTCATTGATTACAGCGGGGACCTTACCGGTGAGGTGGAGAAGCTGAAGGCAGTGTTAGATGATAAGCAAAGCCGGTTTACCGTTATCCGCATGGATGGAGTGGTTGTGGCCGATACGGGAGACGTGCCGGTAGCTTCTCTTGATAACCATTCGCAGCGGGAAGAGGTAAAGGAGGCAATGCAAGGGGGAGAAGGCTATTCCAGACGTTACTCGGAAACCCTGAAAGAAAACATGCTTTATGTGGCGATCCGTTCTTCTGAGTCGGATTACATCCTGCGCATGGCCATTCCCTATACAGGCATGAAGGAATACTTGATGCTTTTGCTGCCTGCCGTATGGCTCAGTTTCCTGGTTGCCATCATGTATTCCGCCTTTTCCGCAGACAACTTTGCCGAATCCATTACAAAACCTTTGAAAGAGATCTCTCAGGAAATGTTGAAGGTAAATGGGGATTATACAGACCTTTCCTTTGAAACCTACCAGTATCCCGAAATTAACATCATTGCAGAAACCACCACAAAGATGTCGAGGAATGTTAAGGATTATTTGAATCAGATTGAAATGGAAAAGCAGATCCGGCAGGAATTTTTCAGCAATGCCTCCCATGAACTGAAAACTCCCATCACTTCAGTACAGGGATATGCAGAACTTTTGGAAAGCGGGATCATTGCAGATGAAAGCCAGAAAAGAGATTTTGTAAACCGTATAAAAAAAGAAGCGGTCAATATGAACAATCTGATCAATGATATTTTAATGATTTCCAAGCTGGAAACAAAAGAAGCGGAAGTCTTAAAAAGTGATGTCCGCCTGTCCATTGTGCTGGACGATATGATTGAATCCCTAAAGCCCTTAGCTGCCTCCCATGAGGTTACGATCCATATGGACTGCAAACCTCTTTGTATTTATGCCAATGGGCAGCAGATGAAGGAGCTTTTTGGAAATCTGATCACAAATGCGGTAAAGTACAATAAGCCGGGAGGAGAAGTGTGGGTCAAGGTAACAGAAGAAGACCGGTATGTGATCATCAGCGTAAAAGATAACGGGATGGGAATCCCCAAAGATTCCCTGGGGCGGATCTTTGAACGCTTTTACCGGGTAGACAAAGGGCGCAGCAAGAAACAGGGCGGTACGGGGCTGGGGCTTTCCATTGTAAAGCATATTGTGAATTTTTATCAAGGCACCATCACCGTGGAGTCAGAACTTGATGTAGGAACGGAGTTTACCGTTAAGATCCCAATTCAGGGAAAGCTGTGATAATAAAATGATTTTTACAGCGGGTCATTCTCCGGTGACCCGGACAATCAGATGGTTGGGAAGACATACGATGTTTTCTCCGGTATGTTCTACCCAGCCCTGGTGTACGCAGATTTTATCCGGACAGGTGGCTTCCGAAACATGGACTTTGCCGTTTTTTATAACAATGCGGTTAGTGCCGCCGTTATAACCGTTCACGGTTATTTCGGTATCTTTGGAAAGGTCCAGTGTGTCTATCACATTGCCATCTACAGATATTTCTGCTTTTTCCGCTGGTTTTGCAAAAAGGCCCTGATTAACCAGAAGCAGGGCACCGGCTGCAGTTAAAATAATTACAATCAGCAGAATCTCTTTTTTGTGTTTTTTCAATGACATATTATCCAATCCTTCTTTTTCTTCTCTATGGTCTATAAAATCAGAAGAATAAAAAAATCTGATTTTTTTCATTATAACACATAATCTCTACTCTTTCCAAAAGATAAATAATCAATAAAAAGATTGATGGATGTTCCAATGATATGTTAAAATAAAATCAAACTTTATCAGGCAGGAGGAAGCTATGAAAAAAGGAAACTCAAATGCAAAAAGGAACGGATATATCGGACTGGGGGTAATGATTGTGCTTGCGGGTGCCACCATTTTAGGATCAGACCCTCTCTATAAAGCCATTGACAGCCGGGCAGGGGCCAATGTATATATTCCCGGAACTTATACAGGAACTGCCAGAGGATATGGAGGAACCGTTCAGGCAGATGTAACAGTGTCTGGAAAGTCTATAGAGTCCATAGAAGTAAACGGAGAAAAAGAAACGCTTTTAAACATGGTATTGCCGGGACTTACGGATTCCATTATTTCCAAGCAGTCCACGGAAGTTGATGCGGTATCAGGAGCTACTTTAAGCAGCAATGCGATTAAAAAAGCTGTGGATGAGGCACTTTCCCAGGCAAGAGGGGAAGTAAAAGAGACAGAGGAAGAAACCGTTTCCCAATGGAAAGACGGGACATATTCCTATGAATCTCCGGAATTTGATGAAAACGGGTTTAAAGATCAGGTGGAGATGACCATAAAGGGAAATACCATCACAAGCCTTACCTGGGATTGTTTGAAGGAGGATGGGACCAAAAAGAGTCAACTGTCCATGGAGGGCAAGTATGTCATGACGGAGAACGGACCCAAGTGGCATGAGCAGGCAGAAGCTGTGGTGAATTATGTGCTGGATCATCAGGGAGTCGAGGGCCTTGTTAATAAAGAAGGCTACTCCGATTCCATTGCGTCAGTGAGCATCAACCTTTCTGGTTTCGTAAACGGGGTGAAAGACTGTTTGAGTCAGGCTTCCGAAGGATCGGAGGAAGCCAAATCCTCTTTAAAAGACGGAACATATTCCTATGAATCCCCGGAATTTGACGAAAACGGATTTAAAGATCAGGTGGAGATGACCATTAAAGGAAATACCATCACAAGCCTTACCTGGGATTGTTTGAAGGAGGATGGGACCAAAAAGAGTCAACTGTCCATGGAGGGCAAGTATGTCATGACGGAGAACGGACCCAAGTGGCATGAGCAGGCAGAAGCTGTGGTGAATTATGTGCTGGATCATCAGGGAGTCGAGGGCCTTGTTAATAAAGAAGGCTACTCCGATTCCATTGCGTCAGTGAGCATCAACCTTTCTGG
Source organism: uncultured bacterium (assembly GCA_905215155.1). GTDB lineage: Bacteria > Bacillota > Clostridia > Lachnospirales > Lachnospiraceae > Lacrimispora > Lacrimispora sinapis. The sequence goes on from CAJMPJ010000014.1 coordinate 41,419, forward strand.
TTTCGTAAACGGGGTGAAAGACTGTTTAAGTCAGGCATCAAAGTAACAGGTCCATTGAGATATCCCGGAGAGAGGCTTTGATAAAAAAGACCGGTCTCCGGGATTTTACATAGACCCAGAGGAAGGAAAAGGAGAGTTACTTCATGAAGGGGAAGAAATCAGCACAAATGGCATCGCTCTATGGAATGTTAATCGCACTTGCTTTTGTTCTCAGCTTTGTTGAAACGTTGATCCCCATTTCCCTGGGGATTCCAGGAGTGAAATTAGGGCTTGCAAATCTGGTGACGATTGTGGGGCTTTCCACCATCGGAACAAAAGGAACAATTGCTGTTGCCTTTTTACGGATCCTGCTGGTGGGCTTTACCTTCAGCAATTTATTTGCAGTATTTTACAGTCTGGGAGGCTTTTTTTTCAGTATTCTGATGATGATACTATGCAAAAAGTACAAATGGTTCGGAACCATTGGGATCAGTGTTGCAGGCGGTGTGGCCCATAACATCGGACAGCTCTGTGTGGCAGCCTATGTTGTCAGGCAGACGGGGGTGTTTTATTATCTGCCTATGCTTTTGATTGCTGGTACAGCTGCCGGCCTTGTCATTGGTCTTCTTGGAAATATGATGATTGAACGAATTGGCATTTATCTAAAAAAAGTGCAGTAAAATCAAAAGATATTGTATTGTTTTACCAGTCTCAGAAAGATATAATAAGAAAAACTAGGCGAAAGAAACCAGGAGGATGAGCAGGATGATTTACATGGCAATTAAAAAGCTGGTACAGTATGGACTCAATACAGGGTTACTCAAGGAAGCGGACAAACATTATGCGGTGAATCAGCTGTTAGATGTATTACAGCTGGACGAATATGAGGAACCGGCTGCAGAAGCAATGGAACTTGATCTGGAGGAGGTTTTAAAAGAACTGCTGGATTATGCCTGGGAGATGGGACTGCTGGAAGCGAATACCGTTACCTGCCGGGATTTATTTGATACCAGGCTTATGAACTGCCTGATGCCAAGACCCAGTGAAGTGGAACAGAAGTTCTGGGAACTTTATCATAAACAATCCCCCCTTGCTGCCACAGATTATTATTACAAACTTTCTCAGGACTCTGATTATATCAGGAGATACCGGATTAAAAAGGACATGCGGTGGATCACCGCTACCCCATACGGAGACTTAGACATTACCGTTAATTTATCAAAGCCTGAAAAAGATCCCAAGGCCATCGCAGCGGCAAAGCTTGCCAAACAAAGCGGATATCCCAAATGCCTGCTATGCATGGAGAATGAGGGATATGCAGGCAGGACCGATCATCCGGCCAGGAACAATCACCGGATTATCCGGTTAAACATCAACAACAGCCAGTGGGGGTTCCAGTATTCTCCGTATGTATATTATAATGAGCATTGTATTGTATTTAACGGACAGCATATTCCCATGAAGATAGAACGGGAGACGTTTGTAAAGCTGTTTGATTTTGTAAAGCAGTTTCCTCATTATTTCCTTGGCTCCAATGCAGACCTGCCCATCGTAGGAGGGTCCATTCTTTCCCATGATCATTTTCAGGGAGGAAATTATGATTTTCCCATGGCAAAGGCCCGGATGGAGCGCGAATACCGTTTGCAAGGCTTTGAAGGAACGGAAGCAGGCATTGTGAAATGGCCCATGTCGGTTCTGCGTACCAGAAGCAAAGATCCGGAAGAACTGATTGCACTTGGTACAAAGGTTCTTGAAGCGTGGAGGGGTTATACCGATGAGGAAGCCTTTATTTTTGCTGAAACCAAAGGACAGCCTCATAACACCATTACTCCCATTGCCAGAAGGAAAGATGGAATGTATGAACTGGATCTTGTTTTAAGAAATAACATCACCACAGAGGAGTTTCCCTTAGGCGTTTACCACCCCCATCAGGAGCTTCACCATATTAAGAAAGAGAACATCGGCCTGATCGAGGTCATGGGGCTTGCTGTTCTGCCCTCCAGACTAAAGGATGAGCTTAATCTCCTGGCCAAATACCTGATAGAAGGAAAAAGCATCCGATCGAACCCGGAGATTGAAAAGCATGCTGACTGGGTGGAGGCTTTTCTTCCTGGCTATGAATCCGTGAACGGAGACAACGTGGAGGACATCTTGAAAACGGAAGTGGGACGGGTATTTGAACGGGTACTGGAAGACGCAGGTGTTTATAAATGCAATGAAGAAGGGCGCAGGAGGTTTGAACGGTTTTTGACCAGCGTTGGTTTTGTTCCTGTCTTACAATAGAAACATTGTGAGACTATCAGATAGATTGATGTTTGTAATTATTTTCCCTTTGAGTTATATTCTATTTGGAATCAGGAGAAGTGTTCTGATTTACATAAAAAACATACGAAACCGGACGGAATGAGCCGGAGGGAGACTTAGAAATTGTCATGAAGCAGATAGAGAATAAGACACTGAGAACGCTTGCGGAATATGGACTGATTACAGTAAGCATTTGGATTATGGTGGTGGGGATATATTTCTTTAAATTCCCAAATAATTTTGCTTTTGGAGGTGTTACAGGCTTTGCCACTGTGATCAGTGCATTAACACATTGGTCGGCCGGTCAGTTTACGAATATTGTGAACTGGGTTCTGCTGGCAGTCGGATTTCTGTTTTTAGGAAAGGGCTTTGGTATCAAGACCATATATGCAACCATCCTGATGTCCATATTCTTATATTTTCTGGAACGGCTGTATCCAATGAAAGGGCCTCTGACTTCAGAGCCGCTTTTGGAATTGATTTTTGCCATTCTTTTACCAGGTGTGGGCTCGGCAATCCTATTTTATGTGGGAGCCTCCAGCGGGGGAACCGATGTGATCGCCATGATTTTAAAGCGGTACACCAGTTATAACATTGGAACTGTGCTTTTGCTTGTGGATGTAACAGGTGTCATTCTGGCTTATTTCGTATTTGGTCCTCAGACAGGGTTGTTTTCTTCTTTGGGACTTATGGCGAAATCCCTGGTGATTGACGATATAATAGAGAATATCAATTTGTGCAAGTGTTTCAGTATTATCTGTGATGATCCGGCTCCCATTTGTGATTACATTATTCATGGACTGAACCGGAGCGCTACCGTCTACGAGGCACAGGGAGCGTTCAGTCATCATAAGAAAACCGTCATATTGACCACTATGAAACGGTCTCAGGCGCTGAAACTTAGAAACTATATACGAAACGTAGAGCCATCTGCCTTTATCCTGATTTCCAATTCCAGTGAAATTATAGGAAAGGGATTTTTAACCAGTTAGTATTTAAAACCGGAGCGTATTATGCTTCGGTTTTTTGATGCAATAAAAATGCTTTTAAAGCAATTTTATAGGACATTTTTAACAAAGTTACGCTTTAACGCTTTAAAAACATATAATTTTAAAGTAATAAAATTGACGAGGGGTGTATTTTGTAGTATGATACCAAATAAGTTCAAAATAGGACAAGTTTTTTGAAAGGTAGAGGAGAGAAGATTATGAAAAAAACGAAGAAAGTGTTATCACTGATTCTTGCCGGTGCCATGATGATGTCCCTGGCCGCGTGCGGGGCAAAAACCCGGGAGAGCAAAGGAACAGAGGCTGCCACCGGTCAGGAGTCTGCAGGCGGAGCAGAGACAACCGGAGAAAAAACGGCAGACGGCAAGCAGTTTAAGATCGGAGTGCTTCAGTTAGTACAGCACACCGCTTTGGATGCAGCAAATAAAGGATTTATCAAAGCCCTTGATGATGCAGGCCTTAACTATACCGTAGATCAGCAGAATGCGGCGGGGGACCAGTCTACCTGCCAGACCATTGCCAGCAAGCTGGTCAATGACGGCAATGATCTGATTCTTTCCATTGCAACACCTGCGGCTCAGGCAGTAGCAGGTGCCACCAGTGATATTCCGGTTCTGGTGACTGCAGTGACTGATCCGGCAGCCTCCGATTTGGTTGAAAGCAACGAAGTTCCTGGAGGAAATGTAAGCGGTACTTCTGATTTAACCCCTGTCAAAGAGCAGATTGCCCTGTTAAAGAAAATTCTTCCGGAAGCGAAGACAGTAGGGATCCTCTATGCTTCCGCAGAGTCCAACTCTGAGATCCAGGCAAAGATGGCAAGGGAAGCCATTGAAGCAGAAGGGATGACAGCAGTGGATTATACCGTATCAAGTTCCAATGAGATCCAGACCGTGGTTACTTCCATGGTAGGTAAGGTGGATGCCATCTATGCACCGACAGACAACACCATTGCGGCTGGAATGACCACGGTAGCCATGATTGCCAATGAAAACGGCCTTCCTACCATTTGTGGAGAAGAAGGCATGGTAAAGGCTGGCGGGCTTGCCACTTACGGAATTGATTATTTTGAGCTTGGGTATTTGACCGGTCAGCAGGCAGTGCGGGTTTTAAAGGATGGAGAGGATATTTCCAAAATGGCCATTGAATATCTTCCTGCAGAAAAATGCAAGCTTTCTGTCAATGAAGAGACAGCAAAAGCATTGGGGATTGATGTTTCCAATCTTAAATAACAAATTATAACAGGGGAATCCAGGGCGGACCGTTTCACCGGTCCTCCTGATTCCCTCATAGATGCTTTACATAAAAAATGATACTGACATTTTTTATGTAAGGCATTTATGCCTGTAAAATGAGAATATATGTGGAGGAATGATAGATGAGTGGTTTGCTGGTATCCTTACAGGATGCGGTGGTACAGGGCGTTTTATGGGGAATTATGGTGCTTGGAGTTTACATTACCTATAAGCTTTTGGACATTGCAGATTTAACCGTTGACGGAAGCTTTGCCATGGGCGGCTGCGTTTGTGCGGTCATGGTATTGATGTTTCATATGGACCCATGGGTTGCTTTGCTTGTGGCCGGAGCCGCAGGAATGGCAGCCGGTGCGGTGACGGGACTGTTACATACAATTTTTGATATACCTGCAATTTTAGCAGGAATCCTGACTCAGATCGGGCTTTGGTCCATCAACCTGCGGATCATGAGCGGAAAAAGTAATATTCCGTTGTTGAAAGCGGATACGGTCTTCTCCAAATTTATCGAAATGACAGGGCTTGGAAAACAGGCGTCCGCTCTGGTGATCGGTGTGGGAATCGCCATTCTTATGATCGTGCTGCTGTACTGGTTTTTTGGAACCGAGATCGGAAGTGCCATGCGTGCTACCGGCAACAATGAAGCCATGATCCGGGCACAGGGAGTGAATACCAACTGGACCAAGCTTTTGGCGCTTACCATCAGCAACGGACTTGTGGGCATTTCCGGAGGTCTGGTGAGCCAAAGCCAGAAATATGCGGATATCGGCATGGGGACCGGTGCCATTGTAATCGGTCTGGCTGCCATTGTGATCGGGGAAGTGCTTATGGGAAAACTCCGCTCCTTTGGAAGCAAGCTGGCGTCTGCAGTCGTAGGCTCCGTCATCTATTTTGTAATCCGGGCCATTGTTTTAAGGATGGGCATGAATGCCAACGATATGAAACTTTTATCCGCTGTGATTGTAGCGGTGGCGCTCTGCGTTCCAGTGGTCATTCGTAAATGGCGCTTAAACGCAGCCTATACCGAAGGAGGGGAATGATTATGCTGGATATTAAGAATGTGAGAAAGACGTTTAATAAAAATACCATCAACGAGAAAAAAGCATTGAACGGCATTAACCTCCATCTGGATGAGGGCGATTTTGTTACGGTTATTGGAGGAAATGGAGCCGGAAAATCCACCACACTCAATATGGTTGCCGGTGTTTATCCCATTGATTCCGGTAAAATTGAAATTGACGGGGTCAATATTTCCCGTTTTCCAGAATATAAGAGAGCAAAGTACATCGGCCGGGTCTTCCAGGACCCTATGATGGGAACCGCTGCCGGTATGGAGATCCAGGAAAATATGGCTCTTGCTTACCGGAGAGGCAAGAACAGGAGCCTTGCCTGGGGGATCAAATCCAGTGAAAAAGAATTTTACCAGGAAGCCCTTAAAAAGCTGGGACTGGGTCTTGAAAACCGTATGACCAACAAGGTGGGACTTCTTTCCGGAGGACAAAGACAGGCACTTACTCTTTTAATGGCAACGCTGCAGAAACCAAAGCTCCTTCTCCTTGATGAGCATACCGCGGCTCTTGATCCTAAGACGGCAAAAAAGGTTCTTGAGATCACGGAAGAAATCGTGGAAGAACAGAACCTGACCACACTGATGATCACTCATAACATGAAGGATGCCATTCAGATCGGAAACCGTTTGATTATGATGCATGAAGGACGTATTATTTACGACGTGTCCGGAGATGAAAAGAAGAAGCTGGAAGTCGAAGACCTGTTAAAGAAATTTGAAGAAGCAAGCGGAGAAGAATTCACCAATGACCGTATGATACTGGCAAAATAAAACGCTTATAACATGGGTTTGATGCTGTTTCTATGAAGGCATGGCCCATGTTTTCTTTTTGTTTGGTATCTTAATAAAATTGGATGGTTTTGTTCGGCGATGTAACAGAATCTTAATAATTTTTTGCATGTCAAATATCGCAAAACGTGACAGAATATGCTATACTTAGTCGAATAGGCTCATAGTCTGAATCGGTGATCCGATAGAATAGTTGAGGATGGAGAGAAAGACAGAATGGAAAACAGCAACGATAAAAAAGATTATGTGATTCGTTTGGATAAAGCAAGAAAAAAACGTACCAAAAGTGATTATAAAAAGTTATTGATCATGGGCGGTGCCGGTGTCGTTCTGGTGGCAGTCATCGTCACCGCCGGGGTAACTGTGAAAAGGAATGGGGCTTCAGCTCCGGCCGCATTGGCGACCGCTTCGCAGGCCAATGGACAAAAGGAGTTAAATTCTACAGGGAATAATACCAAATCTTCCGAAGAAGCCGCCAAGGAAGCCCAGGAAATTAAAAAAGTCATAGACTCGTATAAAAATCTTGGAATTGTAAAAGCGTCCGGTTATTTGAATGTCAGAAAAGAACCTAGCACAGAAGCGGATGTGATTGGAAAGCTGCAGGGAGACGGTGCCTGTGATATTTTAGATAAGACCGAAGACGGCTGGTATAAGATAACTTCCGGAGGAATTGAGGGCTATATCAATTCCCAGTATGTGATTACAGGGGAGGAAGCGAAGAAAAAAGCGGAAAGTCTGGTGAAATTACGCGCAGTGGTCACTGCGGACAGTATGAATATCAGAAAAGAAGCCTCTAAAAGTTCGGATTCTGTGGGGCAGGCACTTAACAATGAACGGTATGAGGTATTGGGACAGACCGATGGCTGGGTAAAGATTGCCTCCGGGTATTTGTCCTCTGATTATGTCAAGCTGGAATACTCCTTAAATGAAGCAAGAAAACTGGACTTAAAGGCCATGATCTTTAATTACTATAAGAACATCGGAATCTCTGATGTGGATAACTATTTGAATGTAAGGGAAGAACCCAATGAAAAAGGGAAGATCATTGCCAAGATGCCAAGTAAGGCAGCGGGAGATATTTTAGAGAAGACAGACGATGGGTGGTATAAGATCCAGTCCGGCAGTATTACCGGCTATGTGAAATCAGATTATATTTTAACCGGTCCGGCAGCCAAGGATGAGGCCATGCAGGTGGCGGAACTGATGGCTATTGTGAGCACCGATATGCTAAACGCAAGGTCTGAACCGAGCACAGACTCTAAGATATGGACTCAGATTTCCAATAATGAACGTTATCCTGTTTTAAAGCAGATCGACGGCTGGGTTGAGATCGAACTGGAGGAAGACAGCAGTGCCTATGTATCCACTGATTTTGTGGATGTGCGCTATGCACTTCCTCAGGCGATCAAATTCTCCCCATTGGAAGAGAAAGCCAATGAACAGGCGTCATTAAGGACCCAGATCGTAAATTATGCACTGCAGTTCCTTGGAAATCCCTATGTATGGGGCGGAACCAGCCTTACAAAGGGAGCAGACTGTTCCGGATTTACCATGTCAGTCTTTTCACACTTTGGTATCGGACTTCCTCATTACTCCGGCTCTCAGGCACAAATGGGTACTCCTGTAAAATCCGGGGATATGCAGCCTGGTGACCTGGTGTTTTATGCCAACAGCAGAGGAACCATCAATCATGTAGGAATTTATATCGGTAACGGCCAGATCGTAAATGCTGCCAGCAGACGAAGTGGAATTAAGATTTCCACCTGGAATTACCGTACCCCTGTAAAGATCCGTAATATAATCGGCAAGTAATTCGATCAGACGATGAAAAAGCCCCTGTTGGGAGTGGATATGATTCCAGTTCCCAAACAGGGGCTTTAAGATTTTAGTGTTTGATTTTATTACGGTTGTAGTTGATGAGACATCCGGACTTTACGATTTCCCGTTCTTCCGGTGTCATTTCCGCAATGTGAAGATTGATTTTACGAATGGGATTTCCTTCCGTATTCTTGATGACATAGGCTGGAATGTACTTCATTTCTCCGTCAAGAGCAGTTCTTACTCCGGCTACATAGATAAAGTCCCCCACTTCAAAATCAGGTTCCTCATCAAGAAGGAAGGGAATCATTCCCCAGTTCATCACATTGGAACGGTAACGTTTGGTCGCATATTCCCTGGCAATATTTGCCAGACCTCCAAGCACTCTCTGGCAGCTTGCCGCCTGTTCCCTGGCAGAACCGTCTCCAGGTTTTACCGCATAGATAACACTTCCGATTTCTGTTTCTGAAGCGTTCAGCTCTGGCTGGTTTAAGTGGATGCGCAGCGCATGGAAAGCCCGGTCCAAGTCTTCGCTGGCTTTTAACGGACAGGCTCCGCTTTTACGAATCTGTTCCAGCTCATTCACTTTCTTGGAACGGCCCACATACTCCGGATCACGGCGGGATAATGTGAATTCAGCAAGTCCCAGTGGATTGGAACGGTAAGAGGAGGTTTCTCCGGAGGGAATCAATTCATCGGTCGTTGTAACCGGGTCCATGATCTTTGAACATACCTGAAGCATGATATTCTCGGTCAGAGAACTCATAGCCGGCCAGTCTTTGATGTTTGGTCCGTTTATTAAATCAGATTCTTCCTGTGGATTTCCATATCCCTGATAAACCCTTCTGTCATAAGATGAGGAATCGAATTCATAAGCAGGAACCTCATAATCGTCCATATACTCTTCCGCAGAAGTGAGGCATCCTCCGTTAGCTGCTGTAGCTGCAATGGATCTTGCATCCATGAGGGCAACACAGGAGATCTGTCCGTTCCCAGGCTTGGAGCCCTCCCGGTTGGGGAAGTTTCTGGTGGTATGGCGGATGCTCAGCGTGTTGTTGGCGGGAGTGTCTCCTGCACCAAAACAAGGACCGCAGAATGCAGTGCGGATGGTGGCACCAGCCGCCATTAGTTCCGTAACAGCACCTTTCTTCACTAAATCCATGTAAACCGGCTGGGAAGAAGGATATACGGATAAATTAAAGATATCGTTGCCGCAGTTTTTGCCGTTTAAAATGTGAGCGGCCATCATAACGTTGGTATAGTTGCCTCCTGCACAGCCTGCGATGACACCCTGCTGGACCATGAGCTTTCCATCGGTAATTTTATCAGTCAGGGAAAGGCTTGCATTGGATTTCCCCACGATCTGCTCCGCTTCCTTTTCCACAGTCCGGAGAATATCCTCCAGGTTGTTGTTGAGCTCATCAATTTCATAAGTATTGCTTGGATGGAAGGGCAGGGCGATCATTGGCTTAATGGTGCTTAAATCAACGGTTACAACGCCGTCGTAGTAAGCGATTTCTGCTGGATTTAATTCTTTATAGTCCTGCCCGCGGCCATGAATGGTTAAGTAGTCTTTGGTATCTTCGTCCGTTCTCCATATGGAAGAGAGACAGGTGGTTTCTGTGGTCATAACATCCACACCGTTTCTGTAATCAGTATCCATGGAGGCTACGCCAGGTCCTACGAATTCCATGATTTTGTTCTTGACATATCCGCTTTTAAACACTTTGCCGATAATGGCAAGAGCCACATCATGAGGTCCTACGGCAGGCGATGGTTTTCCGGTCAGATAAATTGCCACAACGCCGGGGTAGGTTACATCATAGGTATCACGAAGCAGCTGTTTTACCAATTCACCGCCGCCTTCCCCGATTGCCATAGTGCCCAGAGCACCGTAACGGGTATGGCTGTCGGAACCAAGGATCATGCGTCCGCATCCCGCCATCATTTCACGCATGTACTGGTGGATGACTGCAATATGGGGAGGCACAAAAATACCGCCGTATTTTTTCGCTGCAGAAAGTCCGAATACATGGTCATCCTCATTGATAGTACCGCCAACTGCACAAAGGGAATTATGACAGTTGGTCATAACGTAAGGAATTGGGAATTCCTTGAGTCCGGAGGCACGGGCAGTCTGGATGATTCCTACAAATGTGATGTCATGGGAGGTCATGGAATCAAAACGCAGTTTTAAGTGCTCCATATTGCCTGAAGTATTATGGGCTTCTAAAATAGAATAGGAGATGGTTCCCTTTTTTGCTTCTTCCTTATTTGCTGTTTTTCCTGTCAGGGCAGTAACTTTTGAAATTTCTTCTTCCGGAATGAGTTCGGTTCCATTTACAAGGTAAGCTCCGCCTTCATATAATTTTACCATAGCTATCGTTCCTCTCTTTTTATGTAGGGATTTGCATTGCCTACGTATTTTGTTGCCGGACGCATGATTCTTCCGTCATACATTTTATTTTCTATATTATGGGCCAGCCAGCCAGCCATACGCGCACAGACGAACAGAGGAGTGTACATATCCTCGGGGATTTGCAGCATGTTATAAGCAAAACCGCTGTAAAAGTCCACGTTATTGGACAGTGTTTTGCCATTCCCGGCAAGACAGGCTTTGGCAACGGATTCAAATTTCGTAAGAAATTCGTATTCCTCAACCCGGTCCTTCTGTTTGGCCAGTTTTTCACAGCAGGCTTTCAAAAGATTGGCGCGGGGATCAGACATCGTATAAACCGCGTGGCCAAGGCCATACACAAGGCCGGAATTATCATAAAAGTCTTTGGCAAGAATTCTTTCTATAACCGCTTTCATCTGGTTTTCCGTTGCCTTAAACCCGATCTCTTTTTCGATGGCTGAAATCATCTCGCTGCACCGAATGTTGGCGCCTCCGTGTTTAGGTCCCTTTAAGGACCCGATAGAACCTGAGATAGCAGAGTAAATATCGGTTCCGGTGGAGGAGATCACCACATTGGTAAAGGTAGAGTTATTTCCGCCGCCATGATCGCCGTGAATCATCAGCATTACATCAAGAAGGTTGGCTTCCTGCTTTGTGAACATACCGTCATGGCGGAGCAGATACAGGATGTTTTCTGCCACGGAGTACTCTGGTTTCGGATAATGTATGACCAGACTTTCCCGGTCGTAATAATGAATTTTGCTTTGATATGCATACACCGCAAGGGTAGGAAGCTTTGCCAGAAGATTGATTCCTTTTAAAAGGGTCTGGTACGGTTCCGTATTATCCGGATCATTGTCGTAATCATAAAGAGCCAGAATGCTTTTTTGCAGACTGTTCATTAAATTGCAGGAAGGAGTCCGAAGCATATTTCTTTCAAAAAATTCATTGGGGAGAAGATAATGCTTTTGCAAAATGGCTGTAAATTCCTTTAATTCCCTGTCAGTTGGAAGATAACCAAAGAGCAGAAGAAAGCAAGTCTCTTCAAAACCATAGCGGTCGTTTCCTTTTCCGTTCACCAGATCGCTGATCTCAATTCCGCGGTAATACAGCTTTCCGGGTATGTTCCTCTTTTTCCCGTCCACATATTCATACCCGACAACGTCCGATACCCGGGTCAGCCCTACGATAACACCGGTTCCGTCTTCGTTGCGAAGTCCTTTTTTTACATCATGCTCTTTAAACAAAGTATTTGGTATATCCGTGTAATTGGATGATTTGCCAAAAGTTTGTGCAATGAAAAAGTTGTTCATGGGATGCTCTCTCCTTTTTTCAGATTAAGTCACAGCCCTAAGGCATAGATCCTTTTATGCAAAAGCAGCGCATACGGATCCTTCCGGCGCTGCCTTCCTTGGCAATGGAATGTAAATGATTTTTTTTATTGTTTGATAGTTTAACATGGAAAAGTATCAAAGTCAATAACTTGTTACAATCACAATTAAAATATTGTTAGTGTTTGAAACGATGGACCGGTTTATAAAAAATGTACCGCTCCGTGTTTGCATTTTCAGGCATATTTTTCGTGTTTTCTCCACATCATAAGAAAACTACCAAATATAAAGCTAACAGGAGGATTATTAAGGTGAAAGAGTATCAGGAAAGTGACAGACAGCAAGAGGACACTTCATCAAACGATGGGAACAAAGAAAATCTTAACGAAAAAAAGACAGAAAAAGACATAGAGCAAAAAGAAGATGAGAAACTGGAAGAATACGGACAGATGACGCTTGATGACAATGCACAAAAACGCAAAATTCATTTGCTTACCATCATTGGAGAAATTGAGGGACATGAAAACTTATCCAGCAACAGCAAGGCCACCAAGTATGACCATGTTCTTCCAAAGCTTGCTGAGATTGAAGACGATGATTCTGTGGAGGGACTTTTGATTTTATTAAATACCTCCGGCGGAGATGTGGATGCAGGTCTTGCCATAGCAGAGATGATTGCTTCTTTAAGCATTCCCACCGTTTCCCTGGTTCTTGGAGGAAGCCATTCCATCGGAGTTCCCCTTGCGGTCTGCACCGATTATTCCTTTATAGTACCGACCGGAACCATGATGGTGCATCCGGTGAGAATGACGGGAATGGTAATCGGAGCCTCCCAGACTTACGAGTACTTTGAAATGATTCAGGACCGGATTTTAAGCTTTGTGTCCAGTCATGCAAAGATTGCTTATGACCAGTTGAAACGGCTCATGTTAAATACGGAAATGCTGACCAGGGACCTTGGAACCGTACTGGTGGGGGAAGAAACCGTAAAAGAAGGTCTTATAGATGAGGTGGGCGGAATCAAGGACGCTCTAAAAAAATTATATGATCTGATGGAAACTGCTTCCTGTTAATCATTGCAATTCTCCCGATTTTTTTGTATACTGTTACCAATGGATAGAAGGGGGAAGTATTGTGCCTGAGACTATAAAGAAGAAGACAACAGAAAAAAAAGGGACAAGAAGGACAAGAGCAAAAAGCGGGAGAACAACAAACAGCAGCTCCAGAAAAAAAGTGGTCCTGCCAGAACCGGAATTTATCCACTCAGAAATAGTTATTATGATATCATTTGCTGCCGCAGCCATATTGTTTTTAAGCAATTTCGGTCTGTGCGGTGTGGTTGGTGATTTCTTACGCAGTGTGCAGCTTGGCATTTTTGGAGGAATCGGATATATTGCACCGGTGATCCTGTTTGCAGGAACGGCGTTCTACCTTTCCAATCAGGGAAATCCCAGAGCGACATTTAAGCTGGCGTCTTTTTTACTGGCGCTGGTTTCTTTGTGTGGATTTTTGCAGCTCGTTTTTGGTTTAAAGACCGGTGAGGGAATGACTCTGATTGATATTTATTTAGAAGCGTCAGTGAGTGGCAGAGGCGGCGGTTTGATCGGCGGCCTTCTTGCGGAAGGACTGGCGGCTGTGATCGGCGTAATCGGTGCCTATCTGGTGATTATAGTCCTTCTTATCATTTCCGCAGTCTGTATTACGGAAAAGTCCTTTGTGAATGTGGTGAAAATGGGAAGCGGAAAAGCCTATCGCCATGCCAGAAAAAACATGGATATCCGCAGAGAGATCCGTGCGGAACGCCAGGAGGAGCGAAGAAGGCTCCGGGAGGAGCAGAAGCTTCGCGGTGTCAATTTGGATGCCACCAATTTATTCGACCATCAGCCGGAGGAGTATGAAAAGCCGGAACCTTTGAATTTTGTGGATGCCCCTCTTGAAAAAGAGACCATTCCGGTCATGGCTGATGATATGTCTGAAGATATCGACATTCAGGCCAGCCGGTTATCTGCAGTTACGGCAGCAGAAGCAGCCAGACCCAATCCGGCAGATGAATTTAGGGGCAGTATTTCACCGGTGCAGGAAGCGGAAGAAGATTCAGTTCCCTTTGAACCGGATTGGAAGGACGAGCCTTTGATGGAGGAACTGGAAGAATCTTCTATATATATGAAGAAAGACAACCGGACCTTAAAAGAGATGGAAGTAGTAGAAGAGGATATCTATCCGGAAGCGGAAAGAGATACCTTCTCAATTCCGGAAGAACCGAAGCAGGTGGTAACCGCTTCCGGTAAAGTCATTGAGACCGATACGGAGGCTCTGCAGAAAAAACTGGTCAAAAAGCGGGAAGAAGCCGCCGAAGAAGGAGATTTAAGCGTTACCCAGGAGATCAGGCAAAAACAGGACATTGTGAAAAAAGAATATCAGTTTCCTCCTCTTACGCTGCTGAAAAAAGGAAAAGCAGCTGTTTTTTCTGATCGGGAATACAGAGAAACTGCTATTAAGCTGCAAAAGACCCTTCAGAATTTCGGTGTAGGCGTTACGGTAACCAACATCAGCTGCGGTCCTTCCGTAACCAGATATGAGCTTCATCCCGAGCAAGGGGTAAAGGTCAGCAAGATTGTAAGTCTGGCAGATGACATCAAGTTAAGTCTGGCGGCTGCGGATATCCGAATTGAAGCCCCCATCCCCGGAAAGTCTGCGGTGGGGATCGAAGTTCCTAATAAAGAAAATAACGTCGTGTATCTGCGGGATATACTGGAAGCGGATAATTTCAGGAATCATTCCTCGAAAATTGCGTTTGCGGTGGGCAAAGACATTGGCGGGCAGGTTGTTGTTACGGATATTGCAAAGATGCCCCACCTTTTGATTGCAGGAGCCACCGGTTCCGGTAAATCCGTCTGCATCAATACGCTGATCATGAGCATTATTTATAAGGCCAACCCGGAAGATGTAAAGCTGATCATGGTGGACCCCAAGGTAGTGGAACTAAGTGTATACAACGGCATCCCCCATCTGCTGCTTCCTGTGGTCACGGACCCGAAAAAGGCTTCTGGCGCACTGAACTGGGCGGTGGCAGAGATGACAGACCGCTATAACAAGTTTGCCCAGTATAATGTGCGGGAAATAAAGGGGTATAATGCCAAAGTGGAGAGCATCAAAGATATTGACGATGAAAATAAGCCCCAAAAGATGCCGCAGATTATTATCATTATCGACGAGCTTGCGGACTTAATGATGGTGGCGCCTGGAGAGGTAGAGGATTCCATCTGCCGGCTTGCACAGCTGGCAAGAGCAGCGGGAATTCATCTGGTCATTGCCACGCAGCGTCCGTCGGTAAACGTTATTACCGGACTTATCAAGGCCAATGTGCCATCAAGGGTGGCCTTTGCAGTTTCTTCCGGCGTGGATTCCAGAACCATCATAGATATGAACGGTGCCGAAAAGCTGTTAGGAAAAGGGGATATGCTGTTTTATCCGGCAGGATATCCAAAGCCCATGCGTGTTCAGGGTGCATTTGTATCTGACACGGAAGTATCCCGGGTGGTGGATTTCCTGACAGAACAGGGGATGACGCCCAACTACGATAAGAATGTAGAAAGCATGATCGCTTCTGCCCCCTCCGGCGGTGAGATGAAAGGCGGAGGCAATGACCGGGATGAGTATTTTTTACAGGCAGGCAAATTTATCATTGAGAAGGACAAAGCCTCCATCGGAATGCTTCAGAGGATGTTTAAAATCGGCTTTAACCGGGCGGCCCGGATCATGGACCAGCTGGCGGAAGCGGGTGTGGTAGGAGAAGAAGAAGGAACAAAGCCCCGGAAGGTGCTCATGAGTATGGAAGAGTTTGAAGAGATGTTGGAACAAGGTTATTAAGATGGAACGGCATCATTACATATAAGGGAGGAACATACAGATGAAGACAGACATTGAAATCGCACAGGAAGCAAGGATGATCCCCATTAAGGAAGTGGCTGCTTCTTACGGAATCACAGAGGATGAACTGGAACTTTACGGAAAATATAAGGCAAAGCTGTCCGAGGAGCTTTGGCAGCAGGTGAAAGACAAAAAAGACGGAAAGCTGGTACTGGTAACAGCCATCAATCCCACTCCTGCAGGCGAAGGAAAAACCACCACGTCCGTAGGCCTTGGAGAAGCCTTTGGAGCTATGGGGAAAAAGGCAATGATTGCGCTCCGGGAACCATCTCTTGGACCATGCTTCGGTATAAAGGGCGGGGCTGCGGGAGGCGGTTATGCCCAGGTAGTTCCCATGGAAGATTTAAATCTTCATTTTACCGGTGATTTTCATGCCATAACATCGGCCAACAATCTTTTGGCAGCTTTATTGGATAATCATATCCATCAGGGCAATGCCCTGGAAATAGACACCCGACAGATCCTTTGGAAACGCTGTCTGGATATGAACGACCGGGCACTCCGCAACATCGTAGTGGGTCTTGGGTCCAAAGCAGAAGGGTTTGTGAGAGAAGATCACTTTGTCATTACAGTCGCATCGGAGATCATGGCAATTCTTTGTCTGGCTGATGACATGGAAGATTTAAAAGAACGGTTGGGAAGAATCATCGTTGCATATAATTATGCAGGAGAACCTGTAACTGCCGCCCAGTTAAATGCGGTAGGAGCGATGGCGGCCTTGTTAAAGGATGCGCTGAAGCCCAACCTCATCCAGACCCTGGAACACACCGGTGCCATCGTTCATGGCGGACCCTTTGCCAACATTGCCCACGGCTGCAACAGTGTCCGTGCTACAAAGACTGCCCTAAAGCTGGCGGATATTGTGGTGACGGAAGCCGGCTTCGGAGCTGATTTAGGTGCCGAAAAATTTATGGATATCAAATGCCGGATGGCCGGATTAAAACCAGATGCCATAGTCCTGGTAGCCACCATACGAGCCTTAAAATACAACGGAGGAGTTCCAAAAGACCAGTTGGATAAAGAAAATCTTCCCGCGCTGGAGCTGGGGATTTCCAATCTGGAAAAACATATTGAAAACATGCACAAGTATGGCGTTCCGGTAATCGTTACCCTGAATTCCTTCCTTACGGATACCAAGGCGGAATATGAATTTGTAAAAACATTCTGTGAAGAACGAAACTGTGAATTTGCCTTATCCCAGGTTTGGGAAAAAGGCGGTCAGGGCGGTATGGAGCTGGCTGAAAAAGTTCTCTATACTCTGGAGCACAAAGAAAGTAATTTTGCACCCCTTTACCCGTCTGAGATGGGATTAAAAGAAAAAGTGGAGACCATTGCCAGGGAGATCTATGGTGCCGGCGGCGTGACGTATGCACTGGCAGCTTCAAGAGCCCTAAAAAAATTTGAAGACATGGGATTCGGACATCTGCCTGTATGCATGGCCAAGACTCAATATTCTCTGTCGGATGACCAGACAAAGCTTGGACGGCCGGAAGGATTTGAGATTACCGTCCGGGATGCCTTTGTATCGGCGGGTGCAGGTTTTGTCGTGGTGATGACGGGAGCGATTATGACCATGCCGGGGCTTCCCAAAAAACCGGCGGCAGACAATATTGATATTAATAACGAGGGAGTAATCACAGGATTATTCTGATTTGGAGGTTTCTATGAAGTTTAAAGAATGGCTCAAGGACTTAAAATATGAAGCAATACAGGGAAACCTTGATGTGGAAGTGGAGGAAGTGGTATATGACTCCAGAAAAGCCAGAGAAGGTGCTGTGTTTGTGTGTATGAAGGGAACCAAAATTGATTCTCATGAATTTATCCCTTCCGTGGTGGAAGCTGGTGTCAAGGTTCTGGTAGTAGAACAAAAGGTGCCGGTTCCTGAGGGCGTTACGGCTGTCCTCGTACATAATGCAAGAGAAGCACTGGCTCTCTTGTCTGCCGCCAGATTTGATTATCCGGCAAAGAAGATGGTGACCATTGGAGTCACAGGAACCAAGGGGAAAACCACGACCACTCATATGATCAAAACGATTTTGGAATCCTGCGGGAAAAAAGTGGGAATGATCGGCACCACTGGTATCGTCATCGGGCAAACCGTTACCCCTACGAAAAATACGACTCCGGAGTCCTATGAACTTCATGAAGCCTTCCGCAATATGGCAGATGCCGGATGCGAATATATGGTAATGGAAGTATCCTCCCAGGCATTTAAAATGCACCGGGTAGATGGGATCACCTTTGATTACGGATTGTTTACCAACATTTCTCCGGACCATATCGGCCCGGATGAACACGATGATTTTGAAGAATATCTGTATTATAAATCCCGTATTTTCCATTGCTCCAGGAAGGGTATCATGAATCGGGATGATGCCCATTGGGCTGAGGTGGCAAAGGATGCCGCCTGTGAGCTTTATTCTTTTTCCATGGATGAAGAAGGAACGGACTTTAAGGCAGAAAATATCCACTATGTGTCCCAGCCGGATTTTGTGGGCCTGGAATTTGATGTAAAAGGCCGTTATGAGCTTTCCGTACGTGTCAACATTCCCGGACGGTTCAATGTTGCCAATGCGCTGGCAGCTGTCAGTGTTTTGAGTTTTCTTGAGCTTCCTAAGGAAAGGATCTGCCATGGGCTGGAGCATTTAAGTGTAAACGGACGTATGGAGATCGTATATACCTCTGAAACGTGTACCGTGATCGTAGATTACGCCCATAATGCGGTCAGCATGGAAAGCCTTCTTACCACACTCAGGGATTATAAGCCAAAACGTCTGGTATGCGTGTTTGGATGCGGCGGAAACCGTTCTAAGGACCGGAGGTATTCTATGGGGGACAGTGCAGGCCGTCTGGCAGATTTTACGATTATTACTGCAGATAACTCCAGATTTGAAAAGACCGAGGATATTATTGCCGACATTCGTGGGAGCATCGAAAAGACCGGAGGAAAATTCATCGAGATTCCTGACCGCAGAGAGGCCATTGAGTACAGCATGACCCATGCACAACCAGGTGACATGATTGCTATTATCGGAAAGGGCCATGAGGATTACCAGGAGATGAATGGGGTCCGCCATCATTTTTCAGACCGTGAAGAGGTTTTAAAGGTGGCAGAAAGGCTGAGCAAATAAATACCTGGATGAAAAGAGAAGATGCCGGAAGCTGAAAATATGTGCTTTCGGCATTTCCGCGGTAAATGGAAGGGTGATACGCACAGGCGTATAAGAACGGAGGAAACAATGGTAAATATAACGGTTCAGGAAATAATTTTGGCAACAGGAGGAAAACTTCTCTGCGGAAATGAACATACGGTTCTGGAACACATAACTATAGATTCAAGGAGCCAAAAGGAGGGTTCACTCTTTGTCCCTCTGATCGGGGAAAACGTGGATGCCCACCGTTTTATTGAACAGGCATTTGAAAATGGTGCGGCAGCAGCTTTGACCAGTGAGCACGATACCATGGAATCTGAGAAACCTTGGATTCGCGTGGAGGATACAAAAAAAGCACTTCAGGCGATCGGAAGTTATTATAGAAGCCGTCTTACCCTGCCTTTGGTTGGAATTACCGGAAGCGTAGGAAAGACAACCACAAGGGAAATGGTAGCCTGTGCGCTGACGGCCGGTTTTAAGGTCTATAAAACTCCCGGCAATCACAACAGTCAGGTAGGCGTTCCCATTACAATCTCTGAAATTACACCCGATGACGAGATTGGGGTCATTGAACTGGGGATGAGCGAACCGGGGGAATTGACGGTGATTGCAAAAATCGCCCAAATCCAGATGGCGGTGATTACCAATATCGGAATTACCCATATCGAACAGCTTGGCTCCAGAGAGAATATTTATAAAGAGAAGCTGACCATTCAGGATGGACTGACCCAGGGAGGAATCCTGTTTCTCAATGGGGATGATGATCTGCTGCGGAATACAAAAGCCAAAGACGGCTGCCGCACCATCTATTATGGTACCGGTGAAAATTCCGATTACCGGGCGGAAGAGATTCGTCTGGAGGACGGCTTCCCTGCATTTACTGCGGTCTGCAAAGAGCAGAGAGTTCCTGTCAGACTGGCGGTTATGGGAAGCCATAATGTATTAAATGCCATGGTTTCTCTGGCGGTTGCGGCAGAATGCGGCATCCCAATGGAAGCGGCAGCAAAACGCCTTTCCGGGTTCGCCGGTTTTAAAAACCGTCAGCAGATCTATACGCATAACGGTATGACAATTATTGATGATACCTACAATGCCAGCCCGGTTTCCATGAAAGCCGGACTGGAGGTGCTTTCTTCCTTGACAAAAGCCAAAAGACGGATTGCCGTATTGGCGGATATGAAAGAGCTGGGAGAAGATGCTTTTAAATATCACTATGAAATAGGAGAATATATTGCGGAGCATCCCATTTACGAAGTGGTGACCCTTGGAGAGCTGGCAGGTGAAATTGCCCGGGCGGTAAAGGAAAAAGGAACGGACATTCTTGTAAAAGAGTTTATGGAGCAGGAGGCACTTGTTGCATACTTAAAAGAAGAATTAAAAGAAGGAGACAGCGTTCTTTTTAAAGGGTCCAACAGCATGAAACTTAGTCAGGTGGCAGATCAGTTTCATCTGATTTGACAATGCAAAGAAAAATACAGAAACAGGTGAAGGAATGGCAGAACGATATGCCCGGATTATCATAGATATTTCCCATGAAAAAGTTGACAGGACCTTTGATTACCGGATCCCGGAACGGCTATGTGAAGATGTAGCTGTGGGATCTCTGGTTCTGATTCCTTTTGGAAGAGGCAATGCCATGCGAAAAGGATACGTGGTGGGCATTGCTTCCCATGCGGATTACGACAGAGATAAAATCAAAGAAATCGCAGGGATTGTGACAGACGGTGTGACGGCAGAATCCCTTCTGGTTTCGCTTGCGTGGTGGTTAAAGGAGCAATACGGTTCCACCATGAACCAGGCTCTTAAAACGGTGCTCCCGGTAAAACAGAAAATCAAACCAAAGGAAAAAAAGGTTCTTCGCTGTCTGCTTCAAAAGAAAGACCTTCTGACCGCTTTGCAGGAAGCGGAAAAAAAGAAATACAAGGCCAGAGTCCGGCTTTTTCAGGCATTTCTGGATAATCCCCTGATTCCTTATGAAATCGCCGTCAATCAGATGAATCTTTCGTCTGCCACATTAAAGCCGGTAATAGAAAAAGGGTATGTAAGCCTTGAATCCGAGGAGGTATACCGCAATCCCATAAAGCTGGAAGCAACTGGAAAGTCCAGGGTCTTGCTGAATAAAGGGCAGCAGGCCATAGTGGAGGAATTTCGCAGAGATTATTCGGCCCATATCCGTAAAACGTATTTAATTCACGGTGTTACAGGAAGCGGGAAAACAGAGGTCTACATGGAATTGATTGACCGGGTTATTGAAGATGGGAAGCAGGTCATCGTTCTCATCCCGGAGATTGCCCTGACCTATCAGACCGTAATGCGTTTTTATGGTAGGTTTGGAAACCGCGTTTCCATCATCAATTCCAGGCTGTCAGCCGGAGAACGCTACGATCAGTTTGAGCGGGCCAGAAATGGGGATATTGATATTATGATAGGCCCACGCTCCGCCCTGTTTACCCCGTTTTCCCGCCTGGGGCTGATCCTTATCGACGAGGAGCACGAGGGTGCCTATAAAAGTGAAGTGGTTCCCAGATACCATGCGAGAGAAGTGGCGGAAAAAAGAGCTTCCATGCAGGACGCATCCCTGGTTTTAGGTTCAGCGACCCCGTCTCTGGAGGCATATACAAAGGCGCTGAGAGGGGAATACCAGCTTTTCCGCCTTACCGAACGGGCCAAAAAAGACAGCCGGCTTGCGGCCGTATCCGTGGTGGATTTAAGGCAGGAATTAAAGGAAGGCAACAAATCCATATTCAGCAGACCGTTAAAGGCGCTGATGGAAGACCGTCTGGCAAAAAAAGAGCAGATCATGCTGTTCATCAACCGGAGAGGGTACGCCAATTTTGTTTCCTGCCGTTCCTGCGGGGAAGCCATACGCTGTCCCCACTGTGATGTGACACTGACGCTTCATAACAACAGCCGTCTCGTATGCCATTACTGCGGCCACTCCGTTCCCATGCCTGACCGGTGTCCCGCCTGCTCTTCTCCTTACATTGCCAATTTTGGTGTGGGGACACAGAAGATTGAACTGATGACGAAAAAAATGTTTCCCTCTGCCAGAGTGCTCCGCATGGATTTGGATACGACAAAGAAAAAAGGCGGACATGAAGAAATTCTTACCGCCTTTTCCGAAGGGGAAGCGGACATTCTGATCGGTACGCAGATGATCGTAAAAGGCCATGATTTTCCCAATGTGACCTTAGTTGGTGTCCTGGCTGCGGATCTATCCTTAAACACTCCCGATTACCGCTCCGCAGAGCGGACCTTTCAGCTTTTGACGCAGGCGGCCGGAAGGGCAGGAAGAGATTTTAAGCATGGAGACGTGATCATCCAGACCTACAGCCCGGAGCACTATGGGATCGTGACAGCAGCAAGCCAGGATTATGAATCCTTTTACAATCAGGAAATGGCTTTTCGTCGTCTGATGAAATATCCTCCGGCAAACGTGCTTTTTACCGTTCAGTTTTCCTCCAGACAAGAGAAACTTTTAACCCACGGATCTGATGCCGCCGCTGCATTTATCATGCCCCAGGCAGAGCAGGAAAGGGTACAGATCATCGGACCGGTAGAGGCTTCTGTATACAAAATTAATGATATATATAGAAAAATTTTATACTTGAAACATGAAAACTATGATATACTAATAAAAATCAGGGATCAGATTGATGGATTCTCAGAGACTCATCCGGAGTTGTTTGATCAGATCATGATACAATATGATTTTTCGTAAATGAGAGGATAAGTGAAAATGGCCATTAGAAAGATTAGAACCATTGGAGATGAAATTTTAAGAAAACACTGCAAACCGGTAAAAGAAATTACGCCGAGGATTATAGAGCTTGTTGAAGATATGTTTGAAACCATGTACGAAGCCAACGGAGTCGGTCTTGCCGCCCCCCAGGTCGGCATTTTAAAGCAGATCGTGGTCATTGATGTGGAGGACGGCAATCAGTACGTGCTCATTAATCCGGAGATTTTAGAGACATCCGGAAGCCAGACAGGACCGGAAGGCTGCCTGAGCGTGCCGGGAAAATCCGGTATCGTTACCAGACCTAATTATGTAAAAGTAAGAGCCTATGACATTGAGATGAAGCCTTTTGAACTGGAAGGAGAAGAGCTTCTGGCCCGTGCCGTGTGCCATGAGTGCGATCATTTGAACGGTGATCTATATGTGGATAAAGTAGAAGGCGAGTTAGAAGATGTCTCCGAGCTGGAGGAAGACATGGAGGTTGAAGAGTAGCTATGCGTATTGTTTATATGGGAACGCCTGATTTTTCCGTACCGGCTTTAAAGGCGTTGGTAGAAGCCGGCCATGATGTGGTCGCAGTAGTCACTCAGCCGGATAAACCAAAAGGAAGAGGAAAAGAAATTCAGATGACTCCGGTTAAGGAACAGGCGCTGGAGTTTCACATTCCGGTTTACCAGCCGGTAAAGGCAAGAGATCCAGAGTTTGTTAAAATCTTATCAGATCTGGCGCCGGATGTTATGGTGGTTGCAGCGTTTGGACAATTACTGCCGAAAAGCATTCTGGATATTCCCAAATATGGCTGTGTGAACATTCATGCTTCCCTTTTGCCGAAATATCGGGGAGCCTCCCCCATTCAGCATGCAGTGATCAATGGGGAAAAGGAAAGCGGTATAACCACCATGATGATGGCGGAAGGACTGGATACCGGAGATATGCTGGATCAGGAGATTCTTGCTTTGGATCCAAAAGAAACAGGAGGAAGTCTTCACGACAGATTAAGTGAAGTGGGAGGCACGCTGATTTTAAAGACTTTAAAGAAATTGGAAGAAGGAACCGCAGTCCGTACGCCTCAGGATGACACCAAGTCAAGCTATGTGGGGATGATTAAAAAATCCATGGGTGACATTGACTGGTCGATGGAGGCGCAGGCCATTGAACGCCTGGTCCGCGGGTTGAATCCATGGCCCAGCGCTTATACCTCCTGGAGTAACAAGGTAATAAAGATTTGGGAAGCCTCTGTGGTGGATAAGGAGTATGAAGGAGTTTACGGACAGGTGGTGGAAGCCGGACGGGATCGTTTGGTTGTAAAGACCGGAAAAGGCGGATTATCCATCTGCGAACTGCAGTTACAGGGAAAAAAGCGCATGGATGTCGGCGCATTTCTGCGGGGATATTCCATTGCGGAAGGTACTGTTTTTGAAAGGAGTGTTTGATTATGTTTTATGGAGGAATGATGGGATATTATTTGGATCCTACCTTAATTTTTGTAATCATCGGAGCCGTTTTATCAATGGCGGCATCTGCCAGAGTAAGCAGCACTTATAATAAATATTCAAAAGTGAGAAGCATGTCCGGTATGACTGGTGCGGAAGCGGCAAAACGCCTTTTAAATTCCCAGGGGATATACGATGTTGAAGTCCGCCAGGTAAGCGGCCAGCTGACCGATCATTATGATCCCAGGAGTAAGACGGTGAATTTGTCAGATTCTGTATACGGTTCCACATCGGTTGCAGCCATTGGGGTTGCAGCCCATGAGTGCGGCCATGCCATGCAGCATAACACAGGATATGTCCCATTAAGGCTTAGAGGTGCCATTGTACCGGTGGCCAATATTGGCTCCCAGGCAGCTTTTCCTATTATTCTCCTGGGCTTTTTTATCGGCGGAGTTGGTTCCCCTCTGGTAAATGTGGGGCTGATTTTGTTTTCTTTAGCAGTTCTATTCCAGCTTGTAACACTTCCGGTGGAATTTAATGCATCAAGGAGAGCGGTAGACTTGCTTGGACAGGTAGGAATTTTAGGAACTGAGGAACTGGGTCATACCAGAAAAGTTCTCGGAGCGGCAGCTCTTACTTATGTGGCTGCTTTGGCAGCAACGGTGCTGCAGCTTGCCAGACTTATATTCCTGTTCGGAGGAGTTGGAGGAAGAAGAAACGATGACTAAAGAGACAGACAGCAGGGAAATTGCACTTGATATCCTGATAGAAATATTGGAACGGTCGGGATACAGCCATATCATCCTGCGTCAGGCACTGAATAAATATCAGTATCTGGATAAACCGGAACGGGCATTTATCTCCAGAATTGCAGAGGGAACCGTAGAATATTTACTCCAGATCGATTACGTCATTGATTCTTTTTCCAATACAAAGGTTAAGAAAATGAAGCCCGTCATCCGCACCATTTTGCGGATGTCGGTCTATCAGCTTTTATACATGGACCGCGTACCCGATTCTGCGGTTTGCAATGAGGCTGTGAAACTTGCCGTAAAGAGAAAGTTCACCGGCTTAAAGGGGTTTGTCAATGGAGTTCTGCGCAATATTTCAAGAAATAAAGATCACTTAAGCTGGCCCAACGCTTCGATTCGTTATTCCATGCCGGACTGGATCGTATCCATGTGGGAGGAAGCCTATGGAAAAGAGACAGCCGTAACCATGATGGAGTCGTTTTTAAAGAACAAAAAGACAACGGTCCGCTGCAATCTTGCCAGGTCTTCCAAAGAAGAGATTATAAAAAGTCTGCAGGGACAAGGAGTAAATGTAACGGAGTCCGGTATTTCAGAAGGCGTGCTCTATCTGGAAAACTATGATTATCTGGAAGGGCTTGCAGCTTTTAACGATGGCTTAATTCAGGTTCAGGATTTAAGCTCAGTCTTTGTCGGAGAAGCGGCAGCCCCCAAAGAAGGCGATTATGTGATAGATGTCTGCGGTGCTCCGGGTGGGAAAAGCATTCATATGGCGGATAAGCTTCATGGCACAGGCATGGTGGAGGTCCGGGATTTGACCGAATATAAGGTAAGCCTTATTAAGGAGAATATTGACCGGTGCGGATTTAAAAATATCCGGACAAAGGTTCAGGATGCGCTGGTTTCAGATCAGGAATCCATAGAAAAAGCCGATATTGTGATTGCGGATCTGCCCTGTTCCGGTCTTGGAATCATTGGCAGAAAGCCGGATATCAAATACCGTTTGAAACAAGAGGACCTTGCGTCCCTGGCTTCCCTTCAAAGGGAAATACTTACTGTGGTCCAGTCCTATGTAAAACCCGGCGGAAAACTGGTATTCAGCACATGTACGATCAATAGAAAAGAAAATGAAGAAAATGTCCGATGGTTTCTTGAACACTTTCCATTTGACCCTATGGACTTAAACGGAATGCTGGGAGATCAGCTGACGGCTGATACGATGAAACGCGGATATATTCAGTTATTGCCGGGAATCCACCCTTGTGACGGGTTCTTTCTTTCGGCATTTATAAAAAGGTAAAATAAAATGGTAAAAACAGATATAAAATCTCTGAATCTGGAGAAACTGACTTCCTATATGATGTCAATTGGAGAAAAACCGTTCCGTGCAAAACAGCTTTACGAGTGGATGCACAAGAAACTGGCTTCTGATTACGATGAAATGACCAACCTTCCAAAATCTCTGAAAGAAAAATTGCTGCAGTCAGCAGCATTTACATCCCTTGTGGTCGTAGAGGAAAAAATTTCAAAAATAGACGGAACGAGAAAGTATTTATTTGGCCTTTCCGATGGGAATATCATTGAAAGTGTTTTAATGAAATATAAACACGGCAATTCCGTCTGCATCTCATCCCAGGTGGGCTGCCGCATGGGCTGCCGTTTCTGTGCTTCCACCCTTGATGGTCTGGAACGGAATCTGACCCCTTCCGAGATGCTTGATCAGATATACCGGATTCAGAAAGCTACGGGAGAAAGGGTTTCCAACGTTGTGGTCATGGGGTCTGGAGAGCCTATGGATAACTATGACAATCTGATTGCTTTTATCCACCTTCTCACCGATGAAAACGGTTTGAATATCAGTCAGCGGAATATTACGGTATCGACCTGCGGCATTGTGCCCGGAATCCGGAAACTGGCAGAGGAAGATCTTCAGATCACGCTGGCACTTTCACTTCATGCTCCTAACGATGAAGTGCGAAGGAGTCTGATGCCCATTGCCAACCGTTATTCTTTGACGGAGGTATTGCCTGCCTGTCAGGAATATTTTGAAAAAACAGGAAGAAGGCTTACGTTTGAATACAGTCTGGTAAGCGGAGTCAACGATAATTTAAAAGAAGCTGCCGCTCTTTCTGCTCTTTTAAAAGGCATCCATGGCCACGTAAATCTCATACCGGTAAATCCGATCAAAGAACGGGATTATGTGCAATCAGACAAGAAGGCGATCCTGGACTTTAAAAATTATCTTGAAAAAAACGGAATTAATGTTACTATAAGAAGAGAAATGGGACGTGATATTAACGGTGCCTGTGGACAGCTTAGAAAGAGTTTTATCAATCAGGAGTAAAGAGGAAGGGAGATAGAAACGATGAAGGCTTACGCTATGACCGATATCGGAAGAGTCCGTACGGCCAATCAGGATTATGTCTATGCCTCTGCCGAAACAGTCGGTTTGCTGCCTAACCTTTTTATAGTTGCAGACGGAATGGGCGGTCATCAGGCCGGAGATTATGCTTCCAGATATATTTCGGAACATCTGGTGGAACATTTAAAACAGGCCAGTGAAACCGGGATCATTCCTCTTTTGCGGGAGGGGATTGAAAAGGTCAACGGTATGCTTTATAAGGAATCCAGGGAAAAGGCAGAATTGAATGGCATGGGTACGACCCTGGTGGCAGCTGTGATCGAGGATACCTCTATGTATGTAGCCAATGTGGGAGACAGCCGGCTGTATCTGGTCAGGAATCAGCTGAAGCAGATTACGAAGGATCACTCCTATGTGGAAGAATTGGTTTCCCTGGGTCAGATGGAACGGGGAAGCCGGGATTACCGGGAAAAAAAGAACATTATTACAAGAGCAGTTGGTACGGAAGATAAGCTGGAGATCGATTTTTTTGAGGTCAGCCTGGAACCGGGAGATTATATACTTATGTGTTCCGATGGACTCAGCAATATGCTGGAGGACGCTGAGATGGAAGAAATTATCTGCTCAGAGCTGGACCTGAAGGAAAAGGCAGAGAAATTGATAACAGTAGCCAATGACAATGGCGGGAAAGACAACATAGCAGTTGTTTTGATTGATCCGGAAGTTGGCGGGGAGGAAAGCTTATGATTCTAAGACCTGGCACATTTTTACAAGAAAGATATGAAATACTGGAACAGATCGGTTCCGGCGGCATGTCAAATGTGTTTAAGGCCCTGTGCCATAAATTAAACCGCCTTGTTGCCATAAAATTATTAAAAGAAGAATTCAGTTCTGACAGTGGTTTCGTCAGTAAATTTAAGATGGAGGCTCAGGCAGCCGCCCGTCTTTCCCACCCCAATATTGTAAATATATACGACGTTGTGGATGAGGGGAATCTCCATTACATCGTAATGGAACTGATTGAAGGAATTACATTAAAAAATTATATATCAAAAAAAGGCTGCCTTGATGTCAAGGAAGCCATTGGTGTTGCCATGCAGGTGGCTCAGGGGATTTCTGCGGCACATGAACAGGGCATCATACATAGGGATATCAAACCACAGAATATTATCATTGCCAGAGATGGCAAGGTAAAGGTGGCGGATTTTGGGATTGCAAGGGCCGCTACTTCCCAGACTCTTAGTGCCACTGCGGTAGGCTCTGTCCATTACATATCACCGGAACAGGCAAGAGGGGGATACAGCGATGTAAGAAGTGATATTTACTCTCTGGGCATCACCATGTATGAGATGGTGGCCGGCAGAGTCCCCTTTCAGGGAGATAATACGGTTACCGTAGCCCTGGCACATTTGGAAACGCCTATTACTCCGCCCAGTTATTATAATGAAGACATTCCCGTAGGGCTTGAGAACATTATTTTAAAAAGCACAGAGAAAAAACCGGAATACCGATATGCAAGTATGGTTGAAGTGATTGCGGATTTACGGCATGCGCTGGTGGACCCGGATGGAGATTTTGTCCATCACAATCCTCAGATAGACGATTCCCAGACGGTTATCATTGGGAAACCTGAGCTGGAGCAGATACGTTCGGGAAGAAAAGTTTCGTCAGACCGGCCCTCTGATGTTCCCGGCAACCGGAAGAAGGAGCAGAGAAATGAACGCCGTCCGGAAAGAAAACAGGATGCCCAGATGCCGGCAGGCAGAACAAAAAAAGAAGATTCGGAGGAAGATATTAATCCCAAGATCGAAAAGCTTCTGACTGCTGCAGGAATTTTAGTTGCGGTGATCATTGTGATTGTGCTGCTTGTTGTTTTTGCCAAGATCGGCGGTTTGTTCCGCTCCGGTTCTTCTAAAATGCCGGAATCAACGGCGGAGGTATCGAAAGAAGAAACTTTAAGCGATAAGAGTGTGAAGATGCCGGATGTCATTGGACTAGCTGCAGATATAGCATCGCAGAAATTAAAGAACAGCGGCGGTCTGTATATGAAGACCAGTGATTATGTGTTTTCAGAATCCGTTGCCGAAGGGGATATTGTTTCTCAGGAACCATCTGCCGGAACTGTGGTTGACAAGTACTCAGCAGTATATGTTGTGATCAGTAAAGGCCCGGAGCACATCACCATTGATTTATCAAAACTTGGGCTTGAAAAAATGGACGCGGCAACTGCAAAGTCAACACTGGAAGCAAAAGGACTGAAAGTAGAAGTGGAACAAAAGAGCAGCGACAGCGTATCAAACGGCTATGTCATCAGTTACAGTCCGGTTGAAGCAAAAGAAGGAGAAACGGTAACCATTGTATCCAGCAGCGGTCCTGCGCTCATAAACCCGGTAACAGTGCCCAATATTACGGGCCAGACCAGGGAACTGGCT
>CAJMPJ010000015.1 GCA_905215155.1 uncultured bacterium
TCATTTCTCTTAAAAAGAAACTCACCCATGTTCAACAGGCTAAAGCCCATAATCAAAATCAGGAGCATGGATAAAATTCTTCCATGCTCCTGCGATACCATCAACTGATATTCCCTTTTAATCCAATTCCACAGCCCCGGTGTAAAGCTGATAATATCTTCCCTTCTGTGCCAGTAAATCATCGTGATCTCCCCGCTCGATGATCTGTCCGTTTTCCAGAACCATAATTGCATTGGCATTGCGGACGGTGGATAATCGGTGAGCGATGACAAAGGTGGTACGGTCTGCCATCAGCCGGTCCATGCCTCGTTCAATGTGCTTTTCCGTTCTGGTATCCACGGAACTGGTTGCCTCATCAAGGATCAGAATGGGGGCTTTTGAAATAGCGGCCCTGGCAATGTTTAAAAGCTGTCTCTGTCCCTGACTTAAATTGGCACCGTCTCCCTCTAAAACTGTGTCAAAGCCCGCTGGCAGCCTCATAATAAAGGAGTATGCTGACGCTGTCTTTGCTGCTTCGATGACCTCTTCATCGGTCGCTTCCAGCCGTCCGTATCGAATATTTTCCATTACGGTTCCGGTAAAGAGATGGGTATCCTGAAGTACCATTGCTATATTTCTGCGAAGATTTTCCTTCTTCAAATGGCGGATATTTTGACCGTCAATGGTGATTTCCCCACCCTGGATATCATAAAAACGGTTGAGAAGGTTGGTGATCGTGGTCTTTCCAGCTCCGGTAGAACCTACAAAGGCGATTTTCTGCCCTGGCTTCGCATAAAGACTGATATCTTTTAAGATCACTTTGTCTGAATTATATCCAAAGGTCACATGGCTCAGTTCCACATATCCGTTCATTGGCTCCAGCACCACTGCATCTTTATCATCCGCTGGTTCCGGTTCTTCATCCATGATAGCAAAAACCCGCTCCGCACCGGCAAGTGCAGTAAATACGTTACTCACCTGCATGGAAATCTCATTGATGGGACGGCTGAACTGCCGGGAGAACGATAAAAATACGGTAAGTCCGCCAACGTCAAACCCACGAAGCACACACAAAAGTCCACCCACACAGGCAGTCAGTGTGTAATTCAACTGGCTCAAATTGCCCATGATGGGCATCATGACTCCTCCAAAGAACTGGGCATGGATCATGTTGTTTCTTAAATCTTCATTTAAAAGATCAAATTCTTCTTCTGCTACCTCTTCATGACAGAATACCTTTACTACCTTTTGACCGCTGATAGTCTCTTCGATATAGCCATTGACCGCTCCCAATGAAGCTTGTTGGGCCGTAAAGTACTTCTGGCTTCTCGATGCCACAGCCTTCCCCGCCATTACCATGATGGGAACAATAATAATAGTTACAATGGTCAGCCAGATATTAGTATAAATCATCAGGGCAAGGGTTCCTACAATGCTAAGTGCGCCTGAAAAAAGCTGAACCAGCGTATTGCTGAGCATCTGACCGATGGTATCCACATCATTGCTGAAACGGCTCATCAGATCACCGTTATTGTTGGTGTCGTAAAACCGGACAGGAAGGGTCTGCATTTTTTCAAAGAGATCATTTCTTATTTTCTGAAGTGCATTTTGGGCCACGGAAAGCATGATCCTGGACTGTATATAGTTTGCTGCCACACCAACAACTAAAATTGCTGCCATTACTGCCACTCCTCTGAACAGGCCGGAAACACTTCCCCTGCTGCCGTCTATGGGAGCAATATACTCATTAATGAGAGGCCGGAGCATATACGAACCAGCCAGCTGCGACAGCGTTCCTGCAATGACACAGACGAGTGCAATCCCCATAAAAAGTTTGTATTCTTTTAAATAAGAAAGAAGTCGTTTTACCGTTGCCCCGGTGTTTTTAGGAGCTGCCGTTTTTACTTGCTTTCTGTTCATACCATCGTTACGTTTTGGAATCGGCACAGATCGCTCGTAACGCTTTTTTAAGCTTTCAATTCTCTGCTGGTTCTCCATTTATGCACCCACCTCCTCTTTTCGATCCCGCTGCGAATA
Organism: uncultured bacterium; assembly: GCA_905215155.1. Classification (GTDB taxonomy): domain Bacteria; phylum Bacillota; class Clostridia; order Lachnospirales; family Lachnospiraceae; genus Lacrimispora; species Lacrimispora sinapis. Next base: position 2,017 of record CAJMPJ010000015.1, read on the forward strand.
ATAGATTTCCTGATAAGCTTCACAGGACTGCATCAGTTCTTCGTGTGATCCCATTCCCACGATCTCACCTTCATCCAGTACAATGATCTTATCTGCATTTTCCACAGAACTGATCCTCTGTGCGATAATGAATTTGGTGGTATCTTTTAAGGTGGTCTGGAAGCACTCACGGATTTTGGTCTCTGTTGCCGTATCAACAGCCGAAGTACTGTCATCTAAAATCAGAATTTTTGGCCTCTTTAACAATGCTCTGGCAATGCACAATCGTTGCTTCTGACCTCCGGAAACATTGGAACCGCCGTGGCCTAAATCCGTATCATACCCATCGGTAAAACTGGATACGAATCCATGGGCCTGAGCACTTTCTGCCATTGCAATAAGATCTTCCATGGTTGCATTTTCATCACCCCAGCGAAGATTTTCTGCAATGGTTCCTGAAAACAGAACATTTTGCTGTAAAACCATAGCAACGCTTTCTCTTAAATTTTTGATGGAATAATCTTTTACATCTATGCCGTCTACCAGCACCTGCCCCTGATCCGCATCGTAAAGACGGGGAATCAATTGTACCAGAGAAGTTTTTCCGCTTCCTGTTGAACCAATAATTCCTATGGTCTCTCCCTGTTCCGCTGTAAAGTTTATCTTTTTTAAAACCATCTCTTCCGTACCTTTTGCGTACTGGAAGCTGACATCACGAAACTCTACTTTTCCTTTGGTAACCATAGCTGATTTGTTCGCCGAATGATCGTCTGTTAAATCAATCTCCGTATCCAGGATCTCATTCACACGCTTTAAGGAGGCCATTGCACGGGAGGCCTGTAAAAATACCATGGAAAGCAGCATCAGGGACATGAGAATCTGGATGATATAAATGGTGAATGCCGTCAAATCCCCTACCGGCATCTTCCCTGCAATAATCAAGTTACCTCCATACCAGACTACAGCAATGGTGGTGATGTTCATTGCAAGCATCATGACAGGCATGGTAGCTATAACAATTTTCATGGCTTCCAGACTGCCTTCCTTTAACTCTCTGTTTGTTTTCTTAAATTTCTCTGCCTCATAGTCTTCCCTTACAAAAGACTTGATGACCCGCACATTGGTCAATGCTTCCTGTACACCGGAATTCAGACGGTCGATCTTCTTCTGCATCGCCTCAAACCGGGGAAATGCCGCCTTTAATATAACGAAAATAGCCAAAAGCAGCAATGGAATCACTACAAGCAGAATGAGCACCAGCTGCCGGTTCATCAAATAAGCCATGATCAGACCGCCCACCAGCATTCCAGGGGCCCGAAACATCAGGCGGAGACTCAGCATAATAACATTTTGAATCTGCTGAATGTCATTGGTCAGCCTGGTAACCAATGATCCGGTACTGAAATCATCAATGTTTTTGAAAGAAAACTGCTGAACCTTATGAAAAATGTCTTTTCTTAAATCCGTACTGAAGCAGATCGAAGCCTTTGAAGAAAAATAGGAACCTCCAATTCCGCCTGCAGCCATAATAACGGCGATGAAAATCATGACTCCGCCCACACGCATAATGTATCCTACGTCTCTATCTGCTACTCCGTTGTTGATGATCATGGAAGTCAGCTTGGGAAGCAGTATCTCTCCAAAAACTTCCGTCAGCATCAGCAGCGGTGCCAAAATAAATGCGCTCAGATACGGCTTTATATATCTCCAATATCGTTTCAAGTTATAAATCCTCTCTTTCTGCCAGATCTTTATCCAAAGGTATTTGAGATAAATTATCATAAATACGGTTTAAAAATTGTTCCATGGCACTCAATTCATCTTTTGAAAAGCCATGAAACATCTGTGCTTCTACATTTAAAAAATATTCCCGGCTGATTTTCACCATATGCTTTCCTTTTTCTGTAAGACAAAGCTTGTTCATCCGGTTATCTTCCTGATCCACAAGCCGGGTAATAAATCCGCCCTTTTCTAATTTTTTCACAGAAACTGCTATGGTGGCGGTGGAAACATAAAGACGTTCTGCCAGTTCCTTCTGCGATGCATTGTTATGGTCTGAAAGCATCATTAAGATCTGGTGCTGGCTCCGGTATACTCCAGTCTGCTTAAAACGCGATTCCAGAATCGAGCGGTACAGCTTCATGATCCTCATATATTCCATCATGACAGCTCTACGCAAGGAAAAAGGATTCTTCGTATCCTCCTCATCCCTTCCACACGTTGGTTCCATTTATAAAATGCCCCCTTTCGATTAGCCAATTAATAATTAGCTAATTAACTATGTGAAAGTATAGCACTGTATGTTTTTAAATGCAACGAAACAAATTATGTTTTTTTGATAAAAATTCTCTAAACTTTTGTATATTTTGCTAAAAGGTCCAAGATAGCAGCCACCTATTTTGGAACAATAACGGTTTCATTTTGTTCTCAGTGGTAATATCATAACCCATTTACAAGCTTCCATGTAATAAATAAGATTTAAATTCATGCAGAAAGATTTCTCTTCAAAGGAAAAAAATATAACTGGCTGTAAAGCATATGCTGCAGGCGGCGGCATACATCTTGTCCTTCTTTTTCACATGGAGCAGCTTAAAGCTTTTCATTATTTATAATGAAGCCTGCTCCGCACACATTCCTCTGATTCCATTGCGGTCACATAAAAATGCGGAATCCGGCCAACCGTCTTTATACCGGTGGCTTTATTCCGCATTCAGCAGCTTTTTCGCTTCTTTTTCCGTTATCACTTCGTAGCAGTCAAATTCCGGGGCATCCGGATAAAAATACCCGAGCGACAGTCCTCGCCTCACCCACGCTCCTTGTTCATATCCGAAGAACTGTCTTCCTTCCTGTTTTATTACAGTTCCCCGGTTATCATAATCGGTCAGTTTTAAAAATCTGGTTTCATTCATGCGCTTTCACCTTTTCTATGCCCTTAGGAATCTCCATAGAATCCGACAATTCAAACATCTGATCGCCCAGCTCTATGTACCTTTTACTGCTTACGTCTTTGATAGGCCTTTGCTTCTCGTATAGTTCATGCATCTTTCCATTCTTCACTTCAAAGCTTTCCGGCGTGTGATACTGCAGTTCAAATGAAAGACCTTCCGGAGAACGCACGGTAGTGTTGATCCCGTTGTAAGGATTTTGACTGTCGAGCCAGTAATTCTTAATCTCAACCGTATTATAACCGGAATTTAAATACAGCTCAATGGTTTTTTGAATTTTCTCCACCAGTTCTTCTCCGGAAGCCGTGTACGTATACCTGAGTATGTCTTTTACCTTATAAGTGCTTTCTCTTGGACCGCATTTTCTTCGCAGCTTTTTAAAATAGGATCTTCTGGATTTCACGCGGCTTTCCACTCCTGCCATTTCCATTCCAGCCTGTCTGGCCGTTTTTGTGACCTGTGCTGTGATTTCGGGTTCCCTCATTACGGTCCGGTTATAATAAAGCATTCCTCTTACCCGGAACATTACGAACCCTTTCTCTTTAAATACCTCTTTGTAATGGTTATACTTCGTTCTATCCAGCGAACATTTTTTTAACTTTTTCTCCCTGCGCATTGTCTTGAAAGTCCTTTGACATTTTTATCATATGATTCAAGATATGCCAGGTTTGCTGAAAACGTGAAATATGATGAGCAATCGTATGGTCATTATTAGATAAAGCAGACTATAACTCGGATAAATTACAACCATAAGACATGAAATAACATTTTACAACAAAAATGCCTTCCCCCATAACATCCCCTCCATCCCGGCTTCTCCGCTTAATAAGGACAGGCAGATACCGGCGGCTCCTGTTAATAGACCTATTGATTGTATTTCTTTCAGCCGCTTACCCTCAACTTCAATATTATCAAAACCATACCTTTTATTTTTATCGTAATAGCTTAATATAATATTTTTTAAACTCATTTTTTCCTGTTGATATTCCGTTCCGGTTAGACGCTGCATTGCCTGAACCAGTGCATAGAGTCCGGCATAACCATGACAGAATGTCGGGGAGAAAATGCCTTTAATGTCGTGCATTGTATCTGCAAATACCCCCTGAATATTGTGAAACATTTCATCATCATCTAAAGCCTTTGCACCGAGTGCCATGGCATAACAGATGCCAGGGCTTCCATAACACCATGCATCCCGTCTTACTATATTATCTCCGTTAAAGCATCTCATGTTATACTCCTCAAAGCTAATCTGACCCTTCCAAAATATACGTTTTTCATCCCTTAACCAGCTCCATTTTAAAAATTCCATAATTCTTAAGATTGCTTTTTTCTGATCTGGTACAATTACTCCCTGAATATAAGCCTGAGATAGCAATGCTAGCGGGCCTGAGATCCCATGGGACATGCTGGTATTAAAATTACCATTCTTATAATACTGGCTCTCCAGCTCTGAAAACTGGTATTCAGAGGGAACATACCAGCCAGGTACGCAGACGCCCTTAACAGAAATGTCTCTGACTGCCAAATCAACAAGAAAGCTAAGGCCAGATTCAAAAACGGGCCGTACGGATGGATCTGAGTGAAACAAAAGGAGATAATTAAGAATTCCCGATAATCCTTCAATCACATCATATTCCTGCATTCTGACTCCATTGCTGGTATCCTTATTCGTATAAATATGCAGCTGTCCTACTATGATTTGATTGATACCCGTAATAAGTTTACGGTAATATTTAAAATTTTCAGATAAGCACACAACTGCTAATCCAATTCCGGCAGCTCCTGAAAACATGGATAAGGGTACTCCGCCCTGCTGCTCTATGCCTTTTACGATCTGGGTTAAATATTTATTTCCAATCTCATCCCACCCTTCATCTGGAAACAGTCTCTGCAGTTCTCCATATAACAGGACAAGTCCCGGCAATCCGGAATGCAATGACAGCGTATCTAGGCCAATCAAGGGTAATCTGCTGTCTTCTTGCAGACCAGATAGATTTTGAGCAATATTCTTTATTATAGATAATATTTTATTATTCATGGTTTCCCCTGTTTAAATAACAGCATCTTCGTCTTCGGCATAATTTTCTGCATAATATAAATCTCGATAAACTCTGCACCCATTCATTAAATAATCATGAGTTCCAACATCAACGATTTGTCCTCCATCCATAACTGCAATTTTATCTGCCAATTTTGCAGCATTGATTTTATGAGAAATAAAGATGCCAATCCGATCTTTAGTCAGCTTAAAAAATAAATCAAGTATCACTTTTTCAGACACAGGATCCAGTGCAGCGTTTGGTTCATCAAGAATATATACCGAAGCATCACGGAAAAAAGTTCTGCAAAGAGCTACCTTCTGCCATTGCCCCTGGGATAATTGGCGACCTTCTTCAAACCAGCTTCCCAATTGAATGGAAACATCAAGACTTCCGTTGTTTTCTATAAAATCTAATCCGACCTTTTTTGCCAAATTATTCATTTTGTTATAATTGTCCATGTCATCTATATTGCTTAGCCCAATATTTTCCTTCACCGTCATCTCATATTTTACAAAGTCCTGAAAGAGGATTGATATTTGCTTTTGGTATTGGCTTATGTCAAGGTTTGTAATATCTACACCATTAATTAATACCTGACCGCAGGAAACAGAATACAGTCCTGCCAGTATTTTCGCTAGTGTACTTTTCCCTGACCCGTTCTTTCCCACAATAGCAATATGATCACCCTTTTTTACTTTTAAGTTTACCCCATTCAGAGCTTTTTCCCTGCTGCTCTGGTATTGAAAAGTAAGATTCTGAAGGCATATTTCAGTAATCTTCTTATCTATGTTTGCCAGTTCAGCTCTGCCTGCTGTAATTGTCTTTTCCTGAAGAAACGCGTTTAACTGTTCCATATAAAGGGAGCAATTGTAGGCTATGTAGATATTTCCCATAATAGCCTGTGAATTATTTTGAATTAGTGAAACTCCCCTGATATAGCTCATAACATTTCCGACCTGGATTTTTTTGTAAAAGGCTTCCATGACTGCTGCTCCAATAATAAATACACTAAGAATCTGCAGCAACACTTCGTAGATTACGTTAAAGATTGTTTTTTTCTTAAGAATCTGCTTGTTTTGATTCATAAATCCAAGACTTATACTCCAATATTTATCGATGTAGTACTTTTTTGTATCAAATAAGTTCATTTCTTTAAATGAAAAATCATGGGTAGTCAGGTAGCTGATATACCATGCCTTTCTTTCATCCCTGGCTCTGTTCCACATCATCTCAAATTCCATTTGACCTATTCGCAAAAAGAACAGAATGGAGATCATGGGGGTTAATAAAAGCAGCAATGCAAACATAGGATGCCAAGAAAAAATCAAAATAACGGACGATACCATTGTAATGAAAGAACTAATTAACCCCAAAACCGCAGTAAACATCTGAAACGGCTTATAAGTAACTTCCCCCATTAATTTTTCCACCGCATCATAGGTTTCCGGATCTTCAAAATCCTTTAGACTCATCTGAGTACATGTTTCCATTAATTTGTATTTTAATTTATACTGGATATCAAACTGAAACACATTTTGATAATAACCCGACAATTGTGAAAACAATTCGGATAACAGCGTTACTATCATATAAGAGAAGAATACAATTATAATCATATTAAGATTTACCCCTGCCTTGATCAGATCATTGATGAGCGTCTGGGATAATATGATTGTAACAATTGGGAAAAAGCCAGTAACTACATTGAGTAATACAGTCCTTACAGTGTTTTTTCGGTCTATGGACCACAACAGCCTCATTGTCTCAGGAATTCTATTAATGGTTTCTAAAATTCCTCGAAATGTCAGTTTCTCACCATTTCTATTCATATTAAGCTCCAATTCTTTTTTGCTTTAACAGGTATTTCTTCGCATATATGATTTTCTCACAAAAAGACATAACCTTTTGTTCCAATGAACGTTCTGTACCAAGCATTCTGTTGCAGTGCATATGTAAGATGCTGCTTAATATTCCATCCCGTGTATTTGTCATATTCTCAGAATCAACAAATCGTGACTTTATGGTTTGTATTGGTGTGTGATACAGTTGAAGAGTTTTCATCACTGCTTCATTTTCAGCACATTTAAGGCTGGCCCATTCAAGTTCAATATCACAAATTTCAAGAAGCCTTGCCTTATTTTTTTTAAAAATATCATTAAATTGTCTGGAATCGTATCCCATAGTCAGAAACTCAAGCATTTCTTCCCAGTTATCAAACCATTGTTCTAATATATAAAACAGTGATATAATGCACAATTCCTCTGGAGAATACTTCGTTTCCGAAATTCTCCCCATACGGAGAAATGCAGATACTGCTAAGCTGTCAGCTGCAAAAAAATCTTCCACTTCTGATATTAACGATTTACCACCATATCTTTCTATCTCCCTGTCATATGGCACGATGGAAAAATCAGATATTAACTGATTATTAAGCATTTCTCTAATCCAAGCAAATAACTTAATGGAAAGCTGCTGTAATATACTTTCATCTCCTGAGATGCGTAATCGTATATGAGGTACCGGATCATTATAGCGGATAAAAAAATAATTCACTTTATTATTGTAATCAGTAGTCTCAAAAAATCCTGATATTTCAAATGCAATCATCTCTTCTTCCCTGGCCGGGGTTGTATACAATTTTAAATACAGCCACCCTTGAAACGGCATAATGGTCCGAACTTCCCTGGAGATATTAGTATATGAAACAATACGTTTTATTTCAGGAGTATGATATTCTTTGTTTATGAGGGGAACTACGATTTCACAGCAATGAGTTTTTCCCTCTTCATCAACAATAATATTTTCACCAGCCTCTACTTCCTCCAGCATAAGAAATCCCGCTTTATTGTTTTTTATTTCGGCAAAAAGGATTTCAAGGCTGTAAGCATCTCTGATGTCGATTTTAAGTCTGTTGTCTTCATAGGAAATGTACAAATAATCCGGCAGACTGTATTCCTGTCTAAACTTATCGAACCCAGATATAAAATCATCAAATGATGAATCCCTTCCGATCCCCAGACGTTCTGCTGTTATCTTCCATCTGGCACCTGACAATACAAAGTTTTGATATGTTATTCCCGGAATATACTCAAAATCCCGATAGACTTTCATCCATGGGAACTGCCCCCATAAGACGGTATTATCATCTGTAATTTCCTGCATAAGTCTGACAACATTGGGCTGCAGATAAGGATTAAACATATTATTGGTACTGGCGCTAATATATTTATTATTTGTTAAATCCACCATATAAAATCTGTCCTGATGATCAATACCGACTACTACATCTGACAAGGAAAGCTGTTGTCCCGGTCTCGATGGAGTTGTGCATAGTGTTATCTCCTTATCCGTATAGCTGATCTCCCGTACTACATTTCCCGATCGCTTATTTCCCGGAAGATAGTTGAAGGAACAGGTTTCATAAGAATCATTCAGCTGCTCACGCTTATACTGTGCCAAGTGTTTTTGTAATTTATCAAACTGAGGATCCGTATCGGAAAAACGGCCAAAGGTTTTTCCTGCTTTATCCGCTCCTATAACAGGGCTAATATACCAGTATAAAGAATGTCTAATTTTCCTGGGCATCAAATAAATTTCAAGGGATGAGGGATTCGTATTTTCTCTCTCCCCCTTGGTTCGAAACACTTTTATCTCTTCCTCTGTTATTTCTATATTACAGTGTTCGCTTAGTGCGGTGCAGTATTTTTGAAGAAAATAGGACTGAAGCTCATCAGCTCCGCTATCCTTCTGCTCATCCCTGTAACCGTAACAATCTGGCGGCTGTTGATAACTTACAGGTGCACCAATACCAGTTATCGGGTCCAGTAGCTCTAATATGGGAACTTCCCTCTCATATCCGTACTTCTCCAAAAATCTGGACTTGTATGTCTCCATATGTTTGGCATTAGATGCCCCAATTTTGCATAAATCAACAAAAAATCCCACTGCTTTTTCAATCTGCCGGGCGGACTGTAAATCCAATGCAAACGTATTGGAAGTCAAATGAAGATCTACCTGCAGACATGCTGATTCGTCTTGGAGTTCTTTCATCACCTGCAGTAATTCCCTGTAAGTTTCCATTCCGGTACCGATTGGAGCCAACCTGTACTGATTAATCAAATAATATATTCTGGACAGATCAGACGTTGTCTGATCCAAAATACCATAAAAGTCAAGTTTTTTTATCAAATAACTTAATGTATCTGAAGTATTGGACATTGGAGGTCTTAAGTCTGATATTAAAAAATTTTTTGAAATCAGCTGGGTAAGATAACCTGATATCTTTTCTTTGGAGGCAACATTATAAGAAGCATGGATCAGGCTTACCATATCGCTGTAATAAGTATAATTTTTACAGGCATTGTTTATTAAATGAAACAGGGGAGTCGCCCTTATGCTGATTTCCTCTGTCTTTCCATCGGTGGTATAAAGCAGACAGGCCCTGTTTCCCTTGATGATACATGCTGGATTTACAAAAAATCTGATTTGATTTTTATTGGTACTCTCTAATTTCTCCACCAGTTTAATTAACCATTGTGTATCTGCATAAACTGATTTTCGTATCTTGTCTGTAACTATAGACAGCTGAGAAATCTGAGTAAATGAACCGATTCCCACTGCTGAAAAAAGCCCAAATGGTGTTGTTCTTGTAACACTTCGGACTATATATTTGCGTATTGAAATTAAAAAATCACGTTTTTGCTTTAAAGAAAGCAAGTTAGGATTGTTTATAAAGGTTATCATTGTTTTATAGAGATTATTGCTTGCTATAAGTATTTGCTCCTGAAAAACGGAATTCTTACAAAATTCAAGAATATATTCTTCGTCCAAATTTAACGTTTCCTCAGCCCTGAATGGAAAACGTATCATAAACTCATTAATGGTTTGATAATTGTTGTATTTCATAGCAGTTGCCCCTTTTCACCTGTCAGAATAAAGTGGTTATAGAAGAAATGGATGGTATTGGTCCATAAGAACTCAATACCATCCATAACCAGGTTAAGCGTTACATTTTTATGTAATTACTTACCGGTGATGTGGCAACCGCAGGTAGCTGTTTTAATTGCACAGGTCTGCAGAATGCCTGTAATGCAGCCTGGTGTACAAAGGCTTTTGCTTGTAATCTTAGACTCTTCGATATTTCCATTGCTCGGTTCTGCTACATTATAATCCAGGTCGAAATCATCAAACTTTGGCATAAGTTATACCTCCTTTTAATAAGATTGAAATTAGCAATTGGTTTTGTGCTAATCACTGATTATATAATACATGCTAATTATCATCAAATTATCAATCTTTTTTTAAATTTATAGACTTTATCGTCCTTTTTTTCGACACATTTATTTATATTTCGACAATCATTATTAGTTAAATCGGTATTTTGACGATAACGCAGCCATGGTGTTCTTCTGTGTTTATTATTATCAGCATTCCTTCATGCGAAGTAACGATCAGATCCGCTACGGTCAGTCCAATTCCATAATGATTTAAGTTTCCCCGGCTCTTATCGTCCATATAAAATAATGTTGTGGCATGATTCATAGCTTCCTTCGTAAAGCCAGGTCCGCTATCTTTCACGGTTATGATAAAAAAATTTCCTTCAACCTTTGTATCAATATAAATACAACTTGATTCCGGTGAATATTCACATGCATTCATAATGATATTTAACAGTGCGCTGGACATAAGCTCTTTATCGATCAAAAGTGTTGTATCTTCTAAAGATGGGGAATAAATAATCGACTGTTCATATACTTTTGCCAGTTCAAATGATTCTGTCAGCAAGGTTTCCATCCAGGTGACAGCACTGATTTTTTGTCTTTTTAATTCAGATTTTTTTTCAAAATGACTTAATTTAAGAATATGATCAACGTAATGTTCAATCCGTTCCTCACCCAAAAGAATGCTCTTGGTATATTCAAGCCTCTCCTGCTCATTGTCAGCCAGTCTCATGAGCTGGGCATTTCCTTTGATGATTGTTAATGGAATTTTTACATCATGGGCCAGAGCTGCGATTTGCTGGTTCCGTGATTGTTCTATATCCCATTGATGCTGTAAAGACTGTACGAGACTCTTTCCCATATCATGCATGGAATCAATTACCTGGTCAAACTCTTTAATATATGTCCTGGGACACTCAAGAATCAGTTCCTTATTTCTAATTACGGAAGTAAGATCTTCTATTACTTTAAAGCAAGTAAGCCACCGCCTTGTTATCCGGTTTATCTCAATGATTATGCTAGAGGTACAGCATAAAAATAAAATTACTACTGACAGCAGATTGTAATTAAAAAAATATACACTTCCAAGTTTTATGATTGGCTCAAGACTGTATTTTATGATACACATGTCTTTTTCCCTATTAATTATGTAATACATATAATGCCCAGTCAGACGGGAATAACGGTTAGCAGCAATTGATGCGGCAAGCGCCCTGTCATCATCCGACATATTACCGTATATATAATCATCATTGTAAGAAAACATACTAAAGGTAGAGCCTTCCGGAAGTATGGAATCAGTTACCTTTTCAGAACTTATTATGGTATCAATGTTATCTTTAATATATTGCTCCGCGTAGTTTGAAGGTATCAGAACCTGGGTTATAATGAGAAATTCCGTTAACAGGAACCATAATACAATGATGCCCAAAAAACAGATTCCGGTGCGGATTATAAATATAAAGATCTGTCGTTTTATTGTTGTGGGTTTTATTTTTCTAAGTTTTTCCATTTATACCCCACTCCCCATATGGTTCTGATTGGATCTAAGTCGTACCTGGCAAATTTTTTACGTACCTGGTAGACAAATTCTGTAATAGTCCGTATCTGCGCATCTGAATCACTGTCCATATCATAGACAATGTTATATACCTCTTCTTTTGTGAATACTTTATTTTTGCTTTGGGCAAGGATCTCGCAGATTTTATATTCATATTTTGTCAAAGGTACATTTTCTCCATTGATAAATATTTCTTTGGATTCCAGATAAAAAGTGACTCCATCCACTTGCAGTGTTCTGGGTGCGGCAGTCCGCTTCTCCCTTCTTAAATGCGCCTTCACCCTGGCAGCCAGCTCATCAATATTAAACGGCTTTGCAATGTAATCATCGGCACCAGCCAGCAGTCCTTTTACTTTTTCATTTTCCATTGATAATGCGGATAAAAAGATAATCGGACATGAAATTTTGTCTCTGATTTCAGACAGTATCTCATAGCCATCCTTTCTAGGCATCATGATATCTAAAAGTAACAAATCATAACCTTTAAAATCCTCAATTACGTGACTGTGAGCCGCATCCATAATGTAAACCAGGTATCCATTCTTGTTCAAGCAGGTCTTCACCAGTTTTAAAATCTCTTCATCGTCGTCAATTACAAGTATTTTATCCATATGCTCCCCTCAATCAAAACTTTTTGACCATATTATAACACAAAAATTTAAGGCTTCCAGATAAAATCTTGATATTTATATTTTATACTGGATCAGAAGTTTACAAAACACTATCATCCTGAAAGGAGAGTTTGTATGTCAGATCACATACTCTATACAAAAAATTTAACGAAAAAGTACAAGAACCAATCAGCAGTTAATAATCTTTCATTAACTGTACCGAAAAACTCAATTTACGGGCTACTTGGACCAAATGGTGCCGGTAAGTCAACAACTTTAAAGATGATCACCGGAATTATAAAACCGACGAACGGAGAAATATATTATAATGATAAACCTTGGAACCGTGAGTGTTTGTCTAAAATAGGTGCTTTAATTGAATCGCCCCCGCTGTACAGCAATCTGTCCGCTTATGAAAATCTGAAGGTGCGAACAACCGTCCTGGGCTTGCCAAAAAACCGCATAGAGGAAGTGCTTAAGCTTGTTGGACTGGACAATAACCTCCATAAAAAAGCTGGTCAGTACTCTACAGGAATGAAACAGCGGCTTGGCATCGCTTTAGCGTTAATAAACAATCCTTCCCTATTAATTCTTGATGAGCCTACCAATGGCCTGGATCCTATGGGAATACAGGAGTTAAGACAGCTAATAAGGTCATTTCCAAAAAAAGGCATAACAGTCATACTGTCCAGCCATCTGTTATCTGAAATTGAGAAAACGGTTGATTTAATTGGTATTATTTCAAAAGGCAAACTATGCTACGAGGGGGACTTGCCGGAAAGCAGCAGAAAATTAGAATTATTATTTACAAATATAGTAAAAGAAGGAGAAAAGCAACTAGATGAATAGAATAATAAAATCAGAGCATTTAAAAACCAGACACACATTCATAAGACCGGCATTATTCCTTTTTCCTTTACTTACAATCACGCTTTCAGTTTTTTTATTAGGCGGAAATCTGGTTCAAGTCTCCGCTTATAACTGGTGGTATGTCCTGATTCTACCAGCGGTTTTTTTAATTATCTGTATATCAGTCATGCAAAATGATAGAAAACTGGATTTTTATAATCTTCGTTTACTGCCCCTATCCCAGACCAGTCTGTATTTCGGAAAAATCATAATCATTTGTTTTTATTTATGTTTAACGAATCTTTTTCTGTTTTTGGCAAGCCTGATACTTGGATTTCTGTTTGGTAGACAGTTTGACTGGTATGTTGGCTTAGGCGCTTCCATAATACTTACCTTAACATATATGTGGCAGATTCCTTTATGTATTTTATCCATTAAGAAAGCAGGAACTGCGATTACATTTGTAATAGCACTTTTACTCAATTCAATTATGTCCAGCCAGCCGATTGCTGCTTCAAAAGCATGGATGATCCCTTATGCAATCCCATCCAGACTAATGTCCCCCATTATCAAAGTAAACCCCAGTGGTGTGCCATTGTCCGACAAAAGTTTGCTCAATGACAGAGGCGTTATTATTCCTGGCATATTTATATCGTTATTCATGTTTTTCATTACCACTTGGATTATGAACCGGCAGTTATCAAAGGATGAAAGGTGATATCATGTTATTCATCAGATTAGTGAAAGCAGATATAATAAAACTTTTTAAAACTCCATTTTTTCTTTTACACATATTTGTTCCGGCTATTGCCACCTTTTTATTTTATTTCTATTCTAACACTACAAATTACGATAAGGTCTTTCTTAGTACTGGTTATATTCAGCTTGTGTCCATTTCCTATCCTGTCATCATCGCTTTGCTTTGTTCTATTGTCGCTGAACTGGAAGTGAATGCAGGCAACTGTTATTTCATGCTCCGGGATTCTAAGATAAGGTGGCTGCCGGTCTTAAGTAAAGTTACCATACTGTTGCTGTGCGGATTTGCCTCCTGTTTTATTATATCAATCGGTATTATTGTCACTGGTGGGGGGGATACAAAGTCACAGCCAGCTACCATGTTATTTTCCCTTTGTTTTATCCTATGGTTCTCAAATATAGCTTTATATCTGTTCCATTTCATCATCGCTTTTAGTTTTGGTGGCAATATTAATTTAAGCATTGGTGTAATTGAATTGTTAGCTGCAGCATTATTAAGCACAAGTCTGGGTGATCGCCTGTGGTATTATTTCCCATGTTGTCATGGTGTGCGGCTGAGCAGTATGTGGCTTCTTAGGGATACCGTAGGGGGCGGATCAATGTTTTCCATCTTTAATATGCAGATTCGTTACGGTATAACCGCAGCCGTAACTGTAATTATTCTGTCAGCCGTTATTTTATTGTTTTGGGGAAATGAATGGGAATCACGGAAAGTTTAGTGTTTGTCCTATCAACCTATGCGTGGATAATTTCTAAAGTCGCTGAGCCGTGATATCGAAAATACTAAATTCATGTAGAAGATATTGAATATGGAAAAAGCAGCACCGGAATACCACGTTATTAATGTAAATAATTGTAATCCAAATTTAGTAAAATAAGCCGAAAACAGAAAAGTCTTCGGCTTAATAACTTAATAATTCTGTTCTTCCCTAAAAATAATCAATTCCTTTAAATCTCTATCGATAAACTATTATCCTTCCTTAATCTTCCCTTCATTATAATGCTTTCGGCACAGTGCCACATATTTATCGTTTGCCCCTAATAAAATCTGTTCGCCGCTTCTGAGTACATTGCCGTTTTTATCAATGCGGGCGTTCATGGCTGCATATTTGCCGCACCAGCACGCTGTTTTTAATTCTTCTATTTCATCTGCAAGCTCCAAAAGCCTTTTGGAACCTGGAAAAAGATGGGAAGTAAAATCTGTCCGGAGTCCGTAGCACAGGACCGGAATCTGATAGTAGTCCACAAAGCCAGCAAGCAAATCGACATTACTTTCTGAAAGAAACTGTACTTCATCTACAATAATCACATCAAACTGTTTGATCCTATCCGGAGGATAGTTTTCTAACTCTGACCATAAAATGCATTCGGCTTCTAAACCAATTCTTGATTTGATTTTTTTAATATCATCCCTGGTTTCTATATCAGGCTTTACAAGAAGTACCTGTTTCCCCTTTTCCATAAAATTGTACCTGGTCATCAGTGCGTTGGCGGTCTTGGAACTTCCCATTGCACCATATTTAAAATATAATTTAGCCATCTTATTTTTGTATGATGTGTTAAAAACTAAATATCATACTTTTCCTTTCTTTTAATTTTATGAAGTGTCTGCAACTGTATCCAGACAGCAAGACACAAAAAAACAGCGAAACCTCCTTATAAAACCTGAGTTTCCGCCGTTTATTAAAAGTGGAGCAGACGGGAGTTGAACCCGTGTCCAAAAACTAATTCCCTGTTCTTCTACTATCATAGTCAGTTTATTGACATTCCCTCCGCTGCCCGGGAACTGACACCCTGACAACTTCAGTAGCTTCATAATACGTCCGCATACTCAAAGCTTTGTATACGTCGTTTCTCACATCGTCGATGCCGGGATCTTAAAGTGTGAGTGCCTTAAGGCCGACAAGCTGCATTACGCAGCTAAAGCTAATTTATTATTGTTAGCGTTTATATTTTGTTTGCCATTTAACGCATCGCATGCGGATAGCTTCACCAGTTGCATAGTCCCTGTCGAAACCAGTACTGCCCCTGACTGGTACTTTTTTCAAAGTAAATTTATACTAACATGAAAAAAAAGCTTTGTCAAGACCAGGCCATTTCCAGTTATAAATCATCAATCAGCGCGCTGCTTTTTGCATATGCCGTACTTTTTGCTTCAAAAAAATCTGTTTTAATGGAGTTTGCATTGCTGTACTGACTGACCCATGACATGCTTTCCGGTTCTTTTTCATGACCTTCATACAGGGGTTCCCAGCCCAGACTTGTGCAGCGGAGATTTCCCAAATATTTGATATAATCCGTGATCATCTGTTTGGTCAAGCCGGGCACTTCATCGCCGATGGCATAGCAGCCCCATGCAATTTCCTGCTCGCAGCCTTCCAGAATCATACTGCGGTAAATCTCTACACATTCCGGGGTAAATAACTGGGGTTCTTCTTTTTTAAGCTCCAGGATCATGTTTCGGAACAGCCATAAATGTGTATTTTCATCCCGGTTGATGTACCGGATTTCCTGAGAGGAACCGGTCATCTTGTGGTTCCGTCCCAAATTATAAAAAAACATGAATCCACTGTAAAAATATACACCCTCAAGAATATAGTTGGCAATCACTACCTTCATAAAAGCAAAGGCACTTTTATCCTTTTGGAATTCATTGTACAGATTTCCAATAAAAGTATTCCGTTCAAGAAGATGAGGATCACTTTTCCACTGATAAAGCACTTCGTTCCTGGTCTGAGGTTCGCAGATACTATCCAGCATATAGCTGTAGCTCTGGCTGTGGACCGCTTCCTGGAATGTCTGTATGGATAAACATAAATTGATCTCGTTGGCGGTCACGTATTCCCCGATCGCCGGTAAATTAGCGGTTTGTATGCTGTCTAAAAATACCAGAAATGACAGAATCTTATCATAGGCTCTCCGTTCTGAGGGGCTGAGCAGAGGATAGTCCTTGGTGTCTCTGCCCAGATTGATCTCTTCCGGAATCCAGAAATTATTCATCGCCTGGCGGTACCAGTCACTTACCCAGGGATATTTCATATGATTAAAATCATTTAAATTGGTGGTATTGCCGTTGATCATCCGGCGTTTTCTTACATCAATATCCCCATCGGGGTTAAAAAGAGGTCTTTTTTTCAATTGTTCCATTCTTTCACTGTACTCCCTCCTGTTTATGGTTCTCATTTGACCTTCTTCCCACGGCTGCAGGATCAACTGGAACAAACTTCACATTCCTCTACTTCCAGACTTTTGGATCGGATATAGTAGATGGTCTTTACCTTGCATTCCCATGCCAGAATGTAAAGCTGCAGCACCTGGCGCAGAGTATAATCATTGGTGATATAAAGGTTCATGCTCTGAGCCTGGTCCACATGTCTCTGACGGATTCCTGCTGCCCGAATGGACCACTTCTGGTCGATCAAATGGGCATTTTTATACCTCCAGAAGGTTTCCGGAGACAAATCCGGAGCAACCCGGGGGACCAGTCCGTTCTTTTTTTCCTCCAGATAGTATCTGCTCATAACAGGGTCAAGTCCTGCGGTGGTACCCGCAATCATACTGGTACTGCTGGTCGGTGCAATGGCAATGAGCCAGCCGTTTCTCATGCCCTGGGAAGCTACTTTTTTTTGCAGCCGGTCCCATTGCGGTGAATCATAATGCCGTTTCGTAAAATAGGCACCGGTCTGCCAGTCACTGCCTTCAAATTTTTCATAGCAGCCTTTTTCAGCCGCATAATCACAGCTTGCCTCAATGGCTGCAAAATTAATGGCTTCAAAAATCCGGTCCGCGAATTCCAGATGTTCTTCGGACTCCCAGGAAATTTGATTCTTTGCCAGCATATGGTGATACCCGCTTACTCCCAGCCCTATGGGACGGTAGCGGAGGTTGTTCAGCTTGGCATATGGCACAGGGAAGAAATTCAAATCAATGACATTGTCAAGTGCTCTTACGGCACTTCTGGTCAGCCTGGTTAATTCTTCTTTATCCTTCAAATCAATCTTTCCAAGAGATAAACTTGCCAGGTTGCAGACCACAAAATCACCTGGTTTTGTAACGGTCACCACCACAGTCTCTCCGTCAACCGTTTCATAACGCTGTTCCACATCCTCCACCCCACTCATGTTCTGGGCGATTTCCGTACAGAGATTGCTGCAGTAAATGATACCGCTGTGATTGTTTGGGTTGGCTTCATTTACAATATCCCGGTTAAATGCAAAAGGTGTACCGGTTTCCACCGCACTTTTTAAGACCAGGCGGATAATATCCTTAATGGGAATGGTCCTCTTCTCTATCCGGTCATCACTCACACAATCATAATACCGCTCTTCCCACTGGGTCCCATAAGAATCCTCCAAAGCCCAGCCCTTTACCGTGAGAATCTCATGAGGGCACATGAGATGCCAGTCTCCCTCTATGTTTTCCTTTGCCATTTTCCAAAACAGATTGGGGTAACACACCGCAGGAAATACATCGTGGGCCTTCATGCGGTCATCTCCGTTGTTAGTCCTAATATTTAGAAACTCAGGCAAATCCTTATGCCAGGCATCCAGATATACCGCCACGGCTCCCTGCCGCACTCCCAGCTGGTCCACTGCAACCGCCGTATCGTTGGCCAGCTTGATCCAGCGGATCACGCCTCCTGCCGCTCCCTTAAAGCCTCTGATTGCACTGCCTGCCGCACGGACCTTGCCAAAATAAAGCCCCATGCCTCCTCCGAATTTGCTGACCTTGGCAAAGCTGTCGATGCTCCGGTAAATGCCATTCAGACTGTCCGGAACCGTATCAATAAAACAGGAGGAAAGCTGGTGATAAGGCTTCCGGGCATTGGAAAGGGTAGGCGTAGCCATGGTCACCTTTAAAGTGCTTAACATGTCATAGAACCGCTTCACCCAACCATCCCGGTCGCTCTTCTCCTTCATTGCAAGATGCATGGCAATCCCAAGAAACATCTCCTGGGGCGTCTCTAACGGTACATTCTGATGGCTGCGGATGACATAGCGGCTCAAAAGCAGTTCAAGGCCGGAATAGTTGAGAAGGTGATTTCTCCTTCGTTCCAGATACGTTTCATACCGGTCAATCTCTTCCTTGCTGTAGTGCTCCAGAATATAGTTTCCATAAAGCCCTTCATTTGTCAAGAAGCAAATTTTATCGTAAAAACTCTTGATCTTCTGCCGCTGAAGTTCTTCTTTTAAGGACATCTCAAATTGGAGCATCAAAAATCTTGCTCCGATATATTCCCAGTCCGGCGCTTCCTGAGTCGTCAGTTCCACCGCGGCCTGTATAAGAACCTTGAGCCGATGGGAAGGACTTTCTTCGCTTTTATAAAATGCACAAAACTTATCTGAAAGAAGCTCCAGGTCATAGGCGGAATCGGTCCAAACGGACTGTATGTCCTCAAGCACCGCCTGAAACTCCGGTATCTCTTTAAAACAATCCAGAAGTATCTGTTTTCCATGTGTAATATCCATATGTTGTTCCTGCCATTCTATGGTATGATATCAATACCAATAACTGTTATTATATATTGTAGAAAGAATATACCACAAGATATAGTTATTTTCAACCTCTCATATACAAAATATTCTATTTTAATTCCACTTCTTTAAACAACGCGGCAACTGCAGAGCGATAATCCACAAGGTTCTGGGACTTCCTGATTTTTTTGGCATGTTTTTCTCCGTCTTTCAAGCGTTGTATCATATATGCCCACAGTTCCTTCATTTTAAACAAAACATTCCGGTCACCGGAAATTACGTTCTCATATCCGGCAAGCACCTCATCATGAAACTCTTTCAGTATTCCTTTATCCAGGACTTCCCCTGTTTGCAGTTCTCCTGCCAGATGAGGATCTGTCACCAAACCTCTTCCCATCATAACACGGTCAACGGTCGGAAAGGCATGTGTAAATCGCTTATAATCCTCTGCAGAAAAAATATTTCCATTATAACAGAGTGGATTTCTGCTCCCCGTAACCGCCTTCTGGAATACAGATAGATTGGGTTCATTCTTATAAAAATCTTTTTGAACACGGGGATGAATGATCAGTTCCTTTAAGGGGTATTTATTATAAATCTCCAAAAGCTTGGAAAATTCATCGGGATGATCTTTTCCGATTCTGGTTTTTATGGAAATATCCATATCTACGGCTGAAAATACTTCTTCAAGGAAATGCTCCAGCTTGTCCGTATCACTGAGAAACCCGGAACCTTTTCCTTTTGAAACAACGGTGGCAGAAGGACAGCCCAGATTTAGATTAACTTCTTTATAGCCATACGTTTTAAGCTCTTTAGCTGCCCAGATAAAATCCTCCCCTTTATTGGTTAAAATCTGGGGAACCAGATGCAATCCCTCATTGTGCTCCGGCAGAATGTCATTTTTCTCTCTGGAAGAAAACACCCGGTTCTGGGTGGGTACGAGAAAAGGGGTAAAATATATGTCTATGTCTTTAAAATATTTACGGTGGGCATTCCGGTAAACATATCCAGTAATCCCTTCCATAGGGGCAAAATAATACTTCATCAATAAAGCCTCTCTTTCCTGCTTTTGCTCTGTGAAATTATTTTATCATAACATGGGATGAATGCAAAGAAGACCATTTACAAAATCTTCCACAGAGTGCTATAATATGAGGTAAAATGCAATACTTCGGGAGGATCTGTCATGATCAAATTAAAGAATGTTTTAACGGCCTCTGCCAGGGTCTTTTTACTGGCTGCACTGATTTCCGCCACCGCTTCCGCTTCTGTCCGTGCCGAAGAAGAATCCGGACCTGCGTTTGCTCCTCCTATTACGAAAGTTACAGCTCCCCAAATCGGTCCCGGCTTATCCAATTCCTCGAAATTAGTGGTAGTTCTGGACCCGGGCCATGGAAAAAACCAGGGCCACTACTCCGGATGCAGTTTTGAATATAACGGGGTCAAATATTACGAAGATGAAATCACCATGAAGATTGCAGCGTATACCAAGCAGTATCTGGAACAGAACACAGACTATGTGGTTTATTTAACGAAAGACAGCGCGGAAAAGACCGTTCCTCTGGAACAGCGGGCCGCTTTTGCTGCTTCGGTTCATGCCGATCTATTTGTCAGCCAGCACGTGGATTCGATCCCAGGCAACGGAATCACCCGCAATGCCTACGGCGTCAGCTCCATGGCTCCTAAGGCAGGCCGGTACAACAACGAGCTGGCCCTTCAGTCTCAGGAAGCTGCAAAAACCATTTTGGACCAGTTAAGTGCGCTTGGCCTTCATAACCGTGGTCTGATCCTCAGAGATTCGCAGAATGGAACCCATTTCGCAGATGGAAGCCTGGCAGATTATTATGCAATTCCACGCTATTCCCAGATGTATGGCATCCGCGGTTTTATCATTGAACATGGTTTCATAAACCACACCAGTGACTTAACTTTATTTCTTTCCACAGAAGACCACTATAAAGCCCTTGGGGAGGCGGATGCAAAGGGAATTATACAATATTTACAAAAAGCCGGAAAATGTAAGTTTACTCCGACGACCGATGCCCCTCAGGCTTCCCAAACCGACAGCCAGAAGGCCGGTGAATCAACAGGACCGTCTGCGGTTTCTCCGTAAAGCTCCTTCTATAACTCATAATCAAAACCCTCCTGCATAAAATATAGCATATGCTTTGCTATAAACCGGCAGGGGGGTTGATTTTGTCAAAAATATTAGATAATAATTACTACGATCTCATAATCAGTACTGCCTTGGCTCCTACCTATGACACCGGAGACAATATTACATACTTAAACAGGCAGAATTCCTTGCTGCATATCCCCATCGGCAACGCAAATCCTTGTGATTTAGGACGTCACTCTTACAGCAGTTTCCCTACACTCTTTACGCTGACCTCTACCGTCAGTCTGGAGAAATCAGGCGTCAATACGGTGCAGCAAAATCCTGCTCTTGCCCTGTTTGGAAGCGGCGTACTGGTGGCCATCATTGACACCGGCATCGATTACCGGCATCCTGCCTTCCAAAACAGTGACGGAACGACCCGGATTCTCTCCATATGGGATCAAACTATCCAGACCGGAACAATCCCTGACTCTTTTAACTTCGGATCAGAATACAGCAAAGGACAGATCAATGAAGCACTGAGTTCCGAGGACCCTCTTTCCATTGTTCCATCAACCGATCTCAATGGCCATGGAACTGCGATGGCCAGCATCTTAGCCGGCAGTCCAAACCAGGAACAATCCTTTCGTGGTGTTGTTCCTCAGGCTGAATTTATTATAGTGAAATTAAAAGAAGCAAAGGAGAATTTAAAAGCCGTCTACTTTGTACCCGAATCCGCCCTCTGCTATCAGGAATCGGACATTATCCTTGGGACCCGTTATGCGGTAGAAATTGCCGCCAATGCCAACCGCCCGCTTGTGATCTGCGTTGCACTAGGAAGCAGCCAGGGAGGCCACGACGGAAGAGGAGCCATCAGTGCCTATTTAGACCACCTTACATTACTCCCAGGTACTGCATCCTCTGTTGCTGCAGGCAATGAAGGAAACGATCAGAGGCATTATTTTAATTCAACTGCTGCCCCTCCTTATTATAATGATATCGAGCTGAGGGTAGGAAACAATGACACCCTGTTTTCTATGGAAATCTGGTCCTATTCTCCTGCCAGACTTACCATTGATATCTCTTCCCCGAACAGAGAATCCACACAGCCGATCTTTCCCACGATAAACCAGTGCAGAAGATTCAGCTTTATTTTCAACCAGACTACCATATATGTGAATAATATTATCTTTGAAGAAGAAACTGGGGACCAGCTGATTCTCCTTCGTTTCAGCAATCCCTTACCCGGCATCTGGTATTTACGTACTCAAAACCCGGAGAACGAACCTTTTTCGTTTCATTCCTGGCTCCCAGCCGGTCCGCTTCTTTCTAATGAAACCTTTTTTTTAAATTCAAATCCGGATACCACCATAACTTCGCCGGGAAATGCAAGACACCCTCTGACGGTGGCCGCCTATAATCAAAACAATGACAGCATCCTGCCGGAATCAGGAAGAGGATATACAAGAACCGGACAGATCAAGCCTGATATTTCCGCACCGGGTTTTCAGATCACCTGTGCGGTACCTGGAAATCAGTATGGGACCGCCACCGGCACCGGAGCCGCTGCAGCCCATGCAGCAGGCATTATCGCCATGGTCTTTGAATGGGCCATTGTCCGGGGCAATTATATAAGAATGACAGGAAATGATGTAAACCGGCTTATGATTAGCGGAGCCATCCGAAACGATGCGTATTCTTATCCCAATAACATCTGGGGGTATGGTCAGGTGGAAATCAACCGGCTGTTTGAACGGTTTACGAACCTCTGAATTCCAAGTAAGCAAAAAAATAAAACCTTCAAGCCGGCCTACTGCTCAACCGCTTGAAGGTTTTCTTGTTTATTCTTCTACTACAAACATATCTTTACCTACACCGCAAACTGGACAAACCCAATCTTCAGGCAGATCTTCAAACGCTGTACCTGGCTCAATGCCGGAATCCGGATCACCGACCTCAGGATCATATACATATCCACAAGGCTCACAAACATATTTTGTCATCCCAATCACCTCCTTTAACACAATGTGCTTCATTTATAGCATATTATACCATTAATATCAATAAGTTTATTCAATTTCTTACAGGATCTGGCAAGTTAGTTCTTTCTTCCTTATTAAAAATCTTCTCTCATAGGTGTGAAGATATCTACAAAATAAATTATCACAAGCGAACTATCAATTCCAGTTTTTCCAGACTTCCGGTTGGTACCCTACCGTTGCCAGCTTTCCGTTTCTCACAATGGGAGTTTTCAACACCTGCTGGTTTTCCAGAATCTTTTCATCTTTGTCCTCATCGGAAATATACCGGAGCAAGGTCAGCGTCTCCTGATCCCTGCAGTCCTTGGAAAGCATGGAATCTCTTCCGCCTACTGCCTGTTTCACGCTCTGATACTCTCCTTTGCTCATGCCCTTTTCTTTCATATCAATGAACTGGTACTTCACGCCCCGTTCCTTAAAATAGCGCTCTGCCTTTTTTGTATCAAAACATTTCCTGGTTCCAAAGATCTGTATATTCATGTTTTTATCTGCCTTTCAAACTTATCCTTGCGTATGGCTATTTTAACACAGCAAAGAGTCAAATTCAATAATAAGCCTATAAAAATGCCTGCAAAGTCCGGCGTACTGCTCCTGGTCCTGTCAGCATCCGGCTTAACATATCTGTGATTTTTGGGGAAAGTCCTGCTTTTACCAGATCCGTACCAAATATGACCGGATTTGATAACACACGCTCAAGGGCTGACCTGTCCGATAAGGCTTCTCCGAATTTTATTTCCTTTAACTGTTCTTTCAGCTCCGGCAGCATGGGATCGCTGCTGATCTCCATAGGCTGGCCTTTATCATCCACGCCCAACAGATACCGGAGCCAGCCGGCAATGGCAAGGGGAATGGCCGTCAAACGTTCCGCCTCCAACCTTTCATCTGCCAAATATGCTTTGATCGTCTCACCGAAGCGAATGGAAATCTTCTGGCTGGTGTCCGTAGCTATTCTCTGAGGAGTATCCGGAATAAATGGATTTGGAAGGCGGTATTCGATTACTTCCCTTATAAATTCCTTGGGGCTCAATATTCCCGGATCGGTCACCACAGGCAGCCCCTCCACATAACCAATCCGCTCTGCAAGTGCTTTCAGCTCTCTGTCCTTCATTTCAGCGGCAATGCTGGTATAGCCCAGCAGACAGCCGTATACCGCCAATGCGGTATGAAGCGGATTCAAGCAGGTGGTCACCTTCATGCGTTCTGTCTTGTTGACCGTATCCCGGTCAGTCATATAGACTCCCGCTTTTTCAAGAGCCGGACGGCCTCCCGGAAAACGGTCTTCCACTACAAGATACTGGGGAATCTCTGCATTGACAAAGGGGGCGATGTAGGTATTTTTACTGGTAATGACAGGTGCCATATCTTCAATTCCGTCTTTTTCCAATGCTTTTTGTACCACCTCTGCCGGCCTTGGAGTGATCTTATCAATCATGGTCCACGGGAAAGAAATCTTTGATTCGTCCTCCACCCAGGCTTTGAATTCGTCTGGAACAAATCCGGCCTTTCCCCAGGCCTCTGCAATGGAAACCACACTGGCTTTCAGTTTTTCACCGTTATGGCTGCAATTGTCCATGCTGACGAGGGCAAGGGGAAAGCCTCCGGCAAGATACCGCTTGAGCAGAAGTGCTGTCACCACGCTCATGGCATGAACTGCCTTTTGAGGTCCTTCTTCCATATCTTTTTTTACGATGGGGAATAATTCTCCCCGGAAATCTGACAGCGCATATCCTTTTTCCGTTATGGTAAAGCTCACCATTTGAAGAGAAGGATTGGTAAAGGCATTCACCAGGTATGCAAAATCCGGTTCGTTTCCTACAGCCGCCTTCACCCCCTTTGCTACACTTGCAATCACTTCCCGTTCCATGGTTCCATCAGGCTTTAACCGGACCATCATGGTCATGTTGTCGTAAGGACGGTAGATTTTGTCAATGATGTCGAAATCAAAGGTATCTGCTGCTATGATGCCGCTTTCCTCCAGCCCTTTCTCCAAAAGCTGCTGCTGCAATTGGGCGATAAACCCTCTGAATATATTTCCTGCCCCAAAATGAATCCATCTTGGGGCTTGATCCGTTGCCTGTACCATTTTTTCCCAGTCAAATTCCGGCAGCTTTACGGAAATATCCTCAAACGCCTTCCGCTTTGTAAGACAAGACCGATTCAGTTTCATATGATTTCTCTCCTATCCTTTCTTTTTGCGGGATTTATCAACCGCTTCCCATAAGCCCAGCAGATAATTTGCACCAATGGCCCGGTCATACAGACCATAACCGGGACGCGCCTGCTCTCCCCAAATCATCCGTCCGTGGTCCGGGCGGATATATCCTTCAAATCCGGTTTCATAAAGAGCGTTCACAATCTCATACATATCAAGATCTCCGCAGGCAGAAAGATGAGCTGCCTCATCAAAATCTTTTTCTGAAATATGACGCACATTTCTAAGATGTGCAAAATGAACCCGCTGCATCCCTCCGAACTCCCGCACCATTGCCGGTATGTCATTGCTTAAATCGCTTCCCAGACTTCCGGAGCATAGGGTAAGTCCGTTGTAAGGACTGTCGTTTAGTGACAGAAAGGTACGGATATTTTCTGCGTTAGTTATGACCTTTGGAAGTCCGTAAAGCGGCCAGGGCGGATCGTCGGGATGAATGGCCATTTTGATATCATATTGTTCTGCATATGGAATAATGGCATCCAGAAAATATTTCATATTGTCCCAGTATTGTTCTCTGGTCATGCTCTGGTAAAATTCAATGTCCTGAGCCATGGCATGAAGCCGCTCCGGCTCCCAGCCCGGAAGAGAGTAGCCTCTTGCCTTCCCCTCCATGGCCCTTGCCATTTTCTCCGGATTCATCTGAAGCACCTCTTCGTGGCGGTAAGCCATCACAGTGCTTCCATCCTCTGCCCCATAAGCAAGATCACTTCTGGCCCAGTCCATGACCGGCATGAAATTGTAGCAAAGACATTTGACACCGACCTCTGCCAGGTGCTTTAGTGTCTTTTGGTATGCTTCAATGTATTTGTCCCTGGATGGAAGACCCTTTTTTATATCCTCGTGGATGTTCACGCTTTCTATCACTTCCATTTCAAGCCCTGCCTGATGGATCTCGTCTCTCAGCGCCTTTAAGGTTTCCAAAGGCCAGACTTCTCCAACCGGGACCTTGGGCAGACAGGTGGCTACTCCTGTAACACCGGGAGTCTGTCTGATCTGGCTCAAGGTTACGCTGTCGTCTCCAGCCGGGAACCACCGCATAATCATTTTCATCGTCTGATTCCTCCATTTTTTAATATTGTCCTTATGTTAAGTATATAACTTGTATACTAGTATTTCAATCTTTAATTTAGATAAATACGGAAAGATTTTTCAGGTAATCTGCACAAATTTCAGCAGAAATCCTGAAGAAATAGCAAAAATTCTGTATACAAAAAACGGCAATAGAAGGATCATTCCTTTTATTACCGCACTCATTTTCTAATATGAAGAAAATCATTTAAAATATCCCGGATACGCTCTGCGTAAGGCCTCTTCGTCAAATTTATATCTGGATAAGTGATTTTCCATCAGGACTTTTGCTTTAATCCCGTCTTTTGCTGCAATGGCCTCCACGATCTCCTTATGGTCGGAAATGGTCTTTAAATCCTTGACCGCAGTCAGGGACATGCTGCGTATCCGGTCAAAATGTATGGTTATGCTGTCCATCAGATGATATACCTGATCCTTGCTGGTGATGTGAAAGAGCATCCGGTGGAATTCATTATCCAGCTCCAAAAGCTTTTTGGGAGACCGGTTTTCCATGTAAAATTCCTGGAGTCTTACGTTTTCTTTCAACGCCTCAAGGTCTTTTTCCGATGCCAGTTTACAGGCCAGCTCCACCACAGCGCACTCAAGCACCTCCCGCATAAAACGGGCTTCCTCCACCAGCTCGTAATCCACAAATGCAACTGCACTTCCTTTCTGCGGATAAACTTCAACGATCTTTACTTTGGAAAGTTCGATCAAAGCTTCTCTGACCGGCGTCCGGGAAAGCTTCATTTCGGCAGATAACTCATTTTCACTTAACATACTTCCGGGAATCAGATCAAGGTTAATGATATTATCCTTTAGCATCCGGAGCGCATACTCCCGTCCCGTTTCTTTTAAATTCCGTTCTGAAAGCCTCATATCATGACCCCCTTTTTTCATATGTTCTTAGAATAAGCCAAATCATTCCTGCTGTCAAGCACTGGTATACCAGTCAGAAAAAAGAAAACGCCGCAGGAGCCAGACTCTTTTACGGCGTTTTTCTTCCTCTATGACTTTACCAGACTTCTTCTGAAATTTCTTTGACAAGTTTTAACTTCTCCCACTGTTCCTCTTCCGTCAAAATATTTCCTTCTTCCGTGGAAGCAAAACCGCACTGAGGGCTTAATGCCAGACGCTCCAGTGGAATGTATTGTGAAGCCTTGCGGATTTTTGCGATAATACGATCTTTCTCCTCCAGCTTTGGTGACTTTGTGGTAACAAGGCCAAGCACCACCTGTTTTTCTCCATCCACGTACTTCAGTGGTTCAAAATCGCCGGAACGTTCGTCATCATACTCCAGATAATAAGCAGACACATTTTCTTCTGAGAATAAATGCGGTGCAATCGGTGCATAGCCGCCGGAAGATGCCCATGTGGAATGATAATTTCCTCTGCATACATGAGTATTGATCACAAGATCCTCCGGCTGTCCCTCAATCACCAGATTGTTGACTCTCACGTATTTTCTCGCTTCCTCTTCCACGGATTTCTTTCCATTTTGTCTCGCTTCCCAGTATTTGGTGTCACAGAACATGCCCCAGGTACAATCATCAAACTGTACGTTTCTGCATCCTGCTTCATATAAATCTGCAAGTACGGTACGGTACGCGGCCGCAATATCCTGGATCAGGCTTTCTTCGTCTTGATAAAAGGTTCTGGTCTGTTCTAAGTTATCCCCTCTTTCCAGCTCTGCCAGGAACTGGGCCGGAGCCGGTATGGTCTGTCTGGCGGTCACAGTCTCATCTTCAAACAGCTTTACAAATTTAAAATGTTCCACAAACGGATGATTTTCTCCTGAGATTTTACCGGTCAGCCCTGCAGTTTCTCCTCTGGTCACTTCCCCGTGAAAAGCATACCCCTGGGAAACCTCCTGTCTTTCTACGCCCTGGAGCCCCCACATAAAATCCAGATGCCACCAGCTTCTGCGGAATTCACCGTCTGTAATTACAGGCAATCCAATCTCTTTTTGTTTCTCGATCAGCTCTCTTATGGCTTTATCTTCTGTTCTTCTTAATTCTTCTTCTGTGACCGTACCATTTTTAAAACCCTCTCTTGCCTCTTTCAAATACTCCGGTCTTAAAAAACTTCCCACGATATCAAATTTAAACGGTGCTCTTTTTTTCTTCTGGCTCATATTTTTATCTCCTTATATCCTTTATAATCTATGATATTTTCTTCCCTAATTGTAACTCAAAAAGGTGAATACGTATAATTCTATTAAATTATGACCTGGTATAGTTTTAAACTATATCAATTTGTGTTATAATACCAAAAAACTGATGCGGAAGGAATTAATTATGACCCTACAGCAGCTTCGTTACATCATTACCATTGTCAATTGCGGCTCGATCTCTGAAGCTGCAAAACAGCTTTATATCACTCAGCCCAGTCTGTCCAATGCGGTGAAGGAACTGGAACAGGAGTATCATATCTCCATTTTCAACAGAACCTCAAAAGGGATCTCCCTTTCTCCGGATGGGTCCGAATTTCTTTCTTATGCCAGACAGATCCTGGAACAAACCGATCTTATGGAACAGCATTACCTGAACAAGAAGCCGTTAAAGCGGATCTGTTCCATTTCCACCCAGCATTATGCCTTTGCAGTCAATGCCTTTGTCAATCTCGTTTCCAGGCAGGAGCATGACGAGTACGAATTTACGCTTCGGGAAACCAGAACCTATGAGATCATCGAGGATGTGAAAAATTTCAGAAGTGAACTGGGAATTCTTTACTTAAATGATTTCAATGAGAAGGTGATGAAAAAACTCTTTAAAGAAAGCGGTCTGATCTTCCACCCCTTGTTTGAGGCTTCTCCCCATGTATTTTTAAGCTCCTCCCATCCCCTGTCTTTGAGAGAGTTTGTGACCATGGAGGATTTAAAACCATTCCCATTTCTGGCCTTTGAGCAGGGAGAAAATAATTCCTTTTATTTTTCCGAAGAGATTTTAAGTACCGTTCCCCGAAAGAAGATCATCTACGTCAGTGACCGTGCCACGTTGTTTAACCTGCTGATCGGATTAAACGGCTACACCATATGCAGCGGGATCTTAAACAGCAACCTAAACGGCGATAACATCATTGCCGTCCCCCTTGGCACCTCCGAACATATGAGAATCGGCTGGATCACAAATCCCAAAGTCCATTTAAGCAGCTTTGCAGAAAATTATCTGGCTGAATTGAAAAGATTGATCCGCAGTAACGGACTGACCGTATGCAATGACGCATAAAGGGACAAAAAAGACAGTGTCTCCGAATTTTGAAATTCGTGATACTGTCTTTTTTGTTACCGTTCTGTAACCGGGCAGGTTTTATAGTTCAGACCTTCCCGGAAATATTTTACGATCTCATCAAACGCCGTTCTGACTTCCACACGGGGACCGGTAAGGATAAGGGTCCCGCTGAACCGATCCAGAAAACCGATAATCACATCCCCGCTTTTCACTGCGATATCCGCGGCAATGATAGCCGACTCCGGAGGTGTTATGTGAATGGTCCCGATGGACATTCCGGTAAAATCTGCTCCTGCATTGGTTCCAATATCCAGACCCAGATTTTTATATACAGAGGCCTCCGAGACGCCGATCACATGTGCCAGCCTAATCTCCCGTCCGGCAACCGTAACATTGACCATACGCCTTGTCCTGCCGTTTTCTTGTTCAAAGACCCTGGAAAAGAGGTTCTGCACACCTTCCTGATGTTCTATATTATCTGTCATATTCCCACTCTCTCATCGAATCAGTTATTTCAGTTACAAATCCCATTCTCTTACGCCCTTTTCCTGGGCTTCCATAATTTTATCCCACGTCATTTCTTCCTTAGGCTCATTCAAATATTCCCTGAGAGCATCAATACCCTCACCGGTCGTGCTGCTGACTGGAAAGATTTTTTCACAGCCGGCTTCCTCCAGCCATTGGCGGACCATGGATACATTGGCATTCGGGCAGTCAATCTTTGTAATGATTCCAATGACAGGCCGGTTGCAGGCAGTGGAAATACCGGGCGAAAACAAATTAAAAGGCTCATTGGCGCTGCAAAGCAGCCCAATGACATCCGATTCATAGGAAAAACAGCAAAGTCCCTGTAAGGACAGATTTTTGTTTTCCATATATTCCCCGGGAGTATCTATGGTGATATCCCAGTGATTGACATACTGGGTCTTATGATAGACAACCGGTTCTCCTTTTAAAGCCTGCGTAAGAGAGGTTTTCCCTGCTTCACTTCTGCCGCATAAAAACAATTTTTTCATAAAATCACCGCTTTGTAATCGGACAGGTAACATATCCTAATGTGTTGTGAAAATATTCGACGATTTCTGTAATTGCAGCATTTACCTCTGCAATTTCTCCGGTTATGATCAAGGTCCCGCTGAACCGGTCGGCAAAGCCCAGATAGATATTTGCACTTTTGACCGCAATATCAGAAGCGATGACGGCGGACTCCGGCGGAGTCATATTCATAATACCGATTGCAGAAGAACGGTAATCAATATCGGGGTTCAATCCCAATTTACGGTAAACGATGGGCAACGGCCCTCCAATGATATGCGCCAGTGTAATTTCTCTTCCGGCAACAGTTTCCTGAACAATGCGAATCTGTTCCCCATTTTCTTTTTCCATTATAAACACCTCTACATTTTTACTAAAAACCTGTCCTGCTTAAATCATTATAACCATTGACCCCGAGGGGAATGTCAACGTCATTTTGACAAATTTCTTATGCTTTTTTCTCTGATTTGACCAGTTTTCCTGTCGTTCTGTTGGTTAAATTGTCATAATTATCATGTTTAATATAAATATTCAAAGAATAGTCAAAAAACTATTTCTGCCTTTATCTGCAGCATTGGCTATCTTGCGGCAGCCCTCTGCCCTTGAAGAAAAAACCTTCCCTAAAAGGGGAAGGTTTTTTCTCATTAATATCTCATTGGAATAACATTCATGTATTCTTCCACCGTAGCTCCCTTATAGAACATATCGATGATCTGTCTTCCCAATGGATTTAATTCTTCCGTGTTATACTGAGCAAGCTCCTGCTTAAAGAAATCGGTAAGGATCTTTGCGCCGGCATCGTATCCTTCCAGACCAACCTCATGCTGTGTTTCCGGTCTCAGGAACGCTCTGCTGATATATTGTCCGTCGATCTTTAAGGATTCCAGGCCAAAGCCCAATAAAGGACAGCGTGATTCTACCAGATGTTCCGGTTTGAATTTCGCACTTCCGCGGCGTGCAATATACTCTCTGGAAACCCACTGAGGCATAAAGCCCACTTCATATACCCCAATATGCTGATTTGGAATCAGAACGTAACGCGTATTGCTGGAGTTTACGATCTGGTCCAGAAGCAGATTTGCCTGAGTAACCTTTTTACCGGTTGCAAATGGCCAGTAAGAGCCGACCCCTTCACTGGTCATCTCCAGAGAATCAATAATACTCGGATTGTTATAGCCCCTTGGAGCTACCAGACGCCACAACCAGGCAAGGGCAGGGGGAAGCACCTGGAAGATTCCCATAATACCATACGATGGGTTCTCCTTAGTGCAAGCCGGTGTACGTACACCAAAGCTTCTTACATCAACTTCAACGGCACCGTCAATGGCCTTTTCAATCATCCTTCTTGGAAGAATGACTCTCGGGTTGGGACATGGTTTTCCGTTGGAGTCCATGATATGTTCCCATGGAAGGGCGGTGGCACCAGGAATGGCTTTCATATTCAGATAAACAAGCGGCTCTTCCGGCTGAATCAGCAGTTTTTCATACTGGGGAGAAGAACCGTAGTGCTTAATGTTATCAAGACGAAGGAACCAGGAGGACTCCGCATCGGTTACAACCAGCTTTTTGCTCTCATTCTGAATGGCAGGATGGCATAATGCCATATCATCGGTTACCGGAATTAAGTCGCAGGAATCGTTTAGAACCAGATAGCTTTTCTCTCCCGTCACCGTATTGGTACCCAGTAAGGCTCTTCCATCCATCTCTCGGTGAATGTCCTCGATCATCTCGCTCTTTCCGCCGCCTGAAGCGCCTTCATGCATGATGACGATCTCGTTGTCATAAGGGGTGATAACCTTTACGGTGGAAGCATGTGCGGTTACCCAGCCCTCAGACTCACCGATATTTAAAAGCACGCCGTAAATCCCCTTTTTCGCACTTGGACCCGGATACAAATTATAAGAATATACCTCATGGATCTGGTCCAGACGGTTATGGATCACAACCTGTTTTCCGTTAAAATGAGTATGACGGAATGGCGGTGCCAGATATACGATGGCTTTCAGATCAAACTCTTTGATATCATCAATATTTTCAAAGCCCTGTAAGTCTGCCAGTCCTGCAGCAAAAAAGCCTGCATTGATCGGAGCGATCAGGACAGAATCATATCCATATTCAACACCGCCGGACTTAAATGGGAAGAAAATCAGTTCCTGATCCTTCAGCCAGTCAAAGGTCTCCTTTCTCAAGGATTTAAAATCACTTTTATAAACATCCTCATATCTGGGTTTGTCTGTTGGTTTGTCATCAGCGATAATGGTACAGTTTGGATCACGCCTTCTCATATAGTCTTCCATGTAATTGACTACGATTCCATTGGTACAACGGGTAGCGATTGCTTCCAATACCATCCCCTTGCCTTTGACATCGTATTCAATATGGTATTCTTTATTTTCTGCATTCCCCATAGCAAGCTCCAGAAGTTCCGCTCTCGTTTTGGGAATTATGACTCCTTTTGAATGATCCAAAATTTCCAGTACATAGTCCGGCAAATTTAATTTACTTAAACATTGAAGCATTTTTTCCTCCATTCTTGTGCATGTTTATGCACATCTTTCGTTTGTTCTGAATAAAATTCAGATACATACGACGCTGTCGATTCTTTTTCATTTCTGATGTATTACTAATCCCCTTTTGACTTTGAAAATAATGCTGACGTATTATTCTCCTAAAATCCTTCCCTGTTTTCATTAGAATCCATTTTTTCCTAAAAATATGTAACATTAAAGTCTTCGATCCATCTATCAGCCCCCTTCATGGTATATATGAAAAGCCGATATCCAAAAATTGGATATCGGCTTAATTACAACTTAGAGCAATCCCTACTTTGTGATGTTTTCCGTTACTATTTAACTGTATAGAGCACTTCTATCAATTCCAGCCACAGTTATAAAAATAACCTTTCACCTGATCTGGTTTCCTGTCAGAGTGGGTACTTGTGATGACAACATCCATGATATCCGTTCAAATTTTCAAATGTTTTTCTATAAAATCCACTAAAATCCTGTATAATTAACCGCCAATTATGACTTTATCAAATCCTTTCTCAAGGAATATTCCCTGCCGGACGGACTGCTGTCCTATCATTCATTATGCGGATTTATACATACCATACATTAGTGATAACATACCATGAAACGTAAGCCATGTCAACATTTTTTCATAAATCAGACACCATTTTGCTCCTGTTTAGAAGACAGATAAGTATACGGATTTAAAGTTCATCAATGGCTTTACCGATATCATTTCTCATGTATTTATTCTCAAAAGATACCCATTTTACTGCTTCATATGCATTGGCTCGGGCATCTTTTAAATCTGTTCCCAATGCGGTTATCCCTAACACCCTTCCGCCGTTGGTCACAATCTCTCCCCTATCGTTAAACTTACTCCCTGCATGGAATGCATAATAACCTTCTTTTTCTTTAAAAGCAGCAAGACCGGATATGGGAAAGCCTTTCTCATAATGCTCAGGATATCCATCAGAGGCAAGAACCACACATACCGCCGCATTGTCCTCAAACTGAAGATTGATCTCATCCAAAGTACCGTTAATACAGGCTTCAAAAACTTCCACAATATCATTCTTCATGCGTGGAAGCACAACCTGGGTTTCAGGATCTCCGAATCTGGCATTATACTCCAGCACTTTTGGCCCCTGCTCCGTCAGCATCAGTCCAAAAAAAAGGATGCCCTTAAATTCCCTGCCTTCTTCCTTCATTGCCTGAACAGTCGGTTTATAGATATGCTCCTGACAGAAAAAATCCACTTCCTCCGTATAGAATGGGCTTGGAGAAAAGGTACCCATACCTCCTGTATTAAGGCCCTGATCGCCATCCTTTGCCCGCTTGTGATCCTGGGCGGAGGTCATAATTTTGACCGTATTCCCGTCCACAAAGGAAAGAACGGAGACTTCTCTGCCGGTCATGAATTCCTCAATCACGATCCGGTCTCCGGAAGAACCAAACTGCTTGTCCAGCATCAAAGTTTTCACTCCATCTCTTGCCTCTTCCAGTGTGTTACAGATCAGCACTCCTTTTCCAAGAGCCAAACCGTCCGCTTTTAACACAATCGGCATTTTGGCTGTCTCAAGATACTTCAGGGCCTCCTCTGAGGAATCAAAGGTTTCATATGCAGCCGTCGGTATGTTATACTTTTTCATCAAATCCTTAGAAAAAGACTTGGAACCCTCCAGGCAGGCGGCATTTTTACGGGGACCGAACACCTTAAGTCCTGCGGTTTCAAATGCATCTACCGCTCCCGCTACCAGAGGATCATCCGGCCCCACAATGGTTAAGTCAATCTCATGTTCTTTAGCAAATGCCACCTGCTTTTCAAAATCCATAACACCGATATCCACACACTCTGCAAACTCCGCAATTCCTGCATTACCAGGTGCACAATACAGTTTTTGGACTTTGGGACTTCTGGCCGTCTTCCATGCGATCGCATGTTCTCTTCCTCCGCCGCCTATGATCAGAACTTTCATATTATCTCCTCCTGTCCGTTTGCAATCATTTGAATCGCTTTCGGCAAAATGATCCATTCCGCCTCTTCCATGACCCGCTTTTGAAGCTCCCTTGGCGTATCACCTTTTCGTACTTCAACCGCTTTTTGCAGAATAATCGGGCCGGTATCTGTGCCCTCATCCACATAATGAACCGTTGCTCCTGTTATTTTAACACCTCTCTCCAATGCGGCTTCATGAACCTTCAGACCATAATATCCCACGCCGCAGAAGGAGGGAATCAGGGAAGGATGGACATTGATGATCCGATTTTGGTATTTTTTTATCATGGCTTTTGGTATGGCAACAAGAAATCCGGCAAGAACGATCAGATCCAGCCGGTATTCATCTGTTTTCTCCATCAGAGCCTGATAAAACTGCTCCCTGTTATCAAACTCACGGGGAGAGATACAAACTGCATCAATCCCGTGAGCCTTTGCTCTTTGAAGGGCATAGGCATTGCTGTTGTTGCTGATTACCACTTCCACGGAAGCATTGGTTATTGCCCCGTTGTCCATAGCATCCAAGATGGCCTGAAGATTGGTTCCGCCTCCGGAAACAAACACGCCGATTCTCAGCATAAGGTCACTCCCTTTTCCCCATTCGCGGTACGTCCGATCACATAAGGAGTCTCTCCTGCATTCCTGATTGCCTCCATCGCCGGAGCCACATCGTTTTCATCCACTGCCAGAATCATTCCGATTCCCATATTGAAGGTATTATACATCATCTCTTCTTCAATGTTTCCTTTTTTTGCCAGCAGTTTAAAAATGGCAGGTACTTCATAGCTGTTCTTATCCACAACGGCACAAATGCCGTCAGGGAGCATCCTCGGAATATTTTCATAGAAGCCACCGCCCGTAATGTGGCTGCAGGCTTTGATCTTCACTCCGCTGTCTTTGACGCTCTTTAATGCTTTTACATAAATTTTCGTCGGAACAATTAAAGTTTCTCCAAGAGTTTTCCCCAACTCCCCGTAATAGGTATCAAGGCTTTCCTTGGATACCTCAAATACCTTGCGGACAAGAGAAAAACCATTGCTGTGTACACCGGAAGATGCCATTCCGATGAGAATGTCTCCAGCTTTTAAATCCGCTCCCGTAATAAGATTTTTCTCGTCTACCACACCTACGGAAAAACCGGCCAGATCATACTCATCCTCCGGATAAAAGCCTGGCATCTCTGCAGTTTCCCCTCCGATCAATGCAGCTCCAGCCTGCTTGCAGCCATTTGCAACCCCGCTGACAATTTCTGCTATCTTTTCCGGAAAATTTTTACCGCATGCAATATAATCAAGGAAGAACAACGGCTCTCCGCCTGCACAGGCAATGTCATTCACGCACATGGCCACGCAGTCGATTCCTACGGTATCATGCTTGTCCATCAAAAAGGCAAGCTTCAGCTTCGTTCCTACCCCATCCGTACCGGAAACAAGGGTTGGTTTCTCCATATCCTTAAATGCTGACATGGAAAAAGCACCTGAAAATCCTCCCAGGCCGCCAAGAACCTCTGGTCTCATTGTCTCCTGCACATGCTTTTTCATTAATTCAACTGACCGGTATCCGGCTTCAATGTCTACTCCGGCATTTTTATAATCCATAGCTTTCTCCTCCGCTTCCGGTAATTTTATTTCTTCATTTGAGCTGTATATTCCTTATAGCCAATCTGATCCAGTTTTTCTGCTTTTTTTACCACTTCATTTTTTAAATTTTCAGAATAATCCTTTAATTTCTTTAAAAGCTCTTCATCACTTGCTGCCAGGATTTTAGCTGCTAAAATTCCTGCATTGGTACCTCCGTTAATGGCAACGGTCGCAACAGGAACGCCGGAGGGCATCTGCACGATGGAATAAAGAGAATCCACTCCGCCAAGGTCTGAAGTCTTCATAGGGATACCAATGACCGGCATAGGGAACAGGGCTGCACACATCCCTGGAAGATGAGCGGCTTTTCCAGCACCTGCGATGATCACTTTAACTCCCCTTGCTTCAGCTGTTCTGGCATATTCAAAAAATACATCCGGCTCTCTGTGGGCAGAAATGACCGTGATCTCAAAATCCACACCCAGCTTCTCCAAAATCTCTGCAGCCTGAGCCATTACAGGCATATCTGAATCACTTCCCATAACAATTGACACTTTTGCCATAGTAAATTCTCCTTTTCCTTCTGTATGATATGGTAATTCATTATTAACGGTAATATTATTAATTAGTAAAATTAATAATTATTGTCTGTTAATCAACTACTGCTTATTAATTATAATACTAGTTTTTTTCTGCTTCGTCAATGGTTTTCTTCATTAATTTAAGTATAACCAAAGACAAACAAAACGAAAGCGCAGAAACTGGAAAGTTTTTTGCTCTCCACTTTCTGCGCCTGGTTATGTAGGCTTAATATTTACCGTTGTCATAAGAGTCACTGTCTTCAAAATAAACAGGATCTATAGAAACCGCAGGTGCTTCCGGTTCCTCCTCATAATGAGGAAGCTCGGGCTGTATTGTTTCACTATGGAATTCACCGGCTGCCTCACCATCGTATAACTTGAACTTCTGGACAAGTCCCTTCATAATCTGGGCCTGGCCTGATAACTCTTCGCTGGCAGCTGCACTCTGTTCTGCCGTCGCAGAGTTGGTCTGAACAACACTTGATATCTGTTCGATTCCCTGAGTTACCTGAGTTACTGCAACTGCCTGCTTGTCGGAAGCTTCTGCCACGTCTTCAATAATTGCATTGATCCGTTTTGTACTTTCCACGACTGCCTGCATGGACTTAGAGGTTTCTGCCGTGATCTTGGTTCCATTTTCCACCGCATGTATGCTTTCTTCAATCAGAAGGGTCGTATTTTTCGCTGCCTCACCGGATTTGCTGGCAAGATTGCGGACTTCATCAGCAACAACTGCAAAGCCCTTTCCTGCTTCTCCTGCACGGGCTGCTTCTACTGCTGCATTAAGTGCCAGGATATTCGTCTGGAAAGCAATATCTTCAATGGCCTTAATGATTTTACCGATTTCATTGGATTTGTCACTGATCTGCAGCATAGCCTGGTTCATCTCAGACATCTTTTCGTTACTTACAGCCACATTCTTTGTTGCTTCCTCTGCTTCCAGGCGGGCCTCTTTTGCATTCTCAGCGTTGCTGTTGATTTGGTTGGAAATATCATTAATGGTAGCTGCAAGTTCCTGAATGGAGGATGCCTGCTCCGTAGCCCCCTGGGAAAGAGCCTGTGCACCGGAGGAAACCTGCTCGGAGCCATTGGCTACCTGGTCGGCTGCTTCGTTGATGCGGGAAAGTGCGTCGCTCAAGTTATTCCGGATATTGCGTATTGCCTCCATAATAGGCTGATAATCATTGACATACTTCTCCCGGCATTTGGAACCGACTTGGAAATCTCCCGATGCCATAGCCCCCAAAAGATAAGTAATATCATCAATAATGTTACCGATATTGGAAATGGTGGTCCTCATGCCATCTGCAAGAACTCCCAGTTCATCGTTGGACTGATAGCTTAAATCTACATGAAGACTTCCCTTGGACATCTCCCCGGCAGCTCTTTCGATCTCTTTTACAGGCTTTACAATACTTTTTGTTATCATGGAAGCCAATCCGATGGTAGCTGCGGCTCCAAGGAGCTGAAATATAACAATAACAACCTCAGTGACTTTTATAACGGACTGTGCGTGCTTAAAGTCACTCTCGGCATTTGCTTTCGCAGAATCACTGATTTTCATTAAATCATCCTGAACCTTTAAATAATATGGTTCCAGTGAATCAAAGAAAAGATTGGATGCCTGACGGCTCTTATTCTCTTTTGCAAGAACAAATATCTGCTCTTTAAAAGGTTCTGCTTCCTTCAAAGTTTTGCTCATATCGTCTACAAGAGCCTGATCCCCTCTGAAATTCTCTTTCAAATACTTGATTCCTTCTTCCAACTTATCGAAATCAGCTTCTGCTTCTTCAATATAGGAGGCCGTCGTATTCACATCCAGACTCATCGTCGCATAGCTTACGTTTTTCGCAGAAGACTGAATATCACGTCTCATTTCCACAGCGAGCAAAGAAACCTGATGGCCGTTGTTATAAAACTCAACAAACTTGCCATTATTCGTAACTAAGCCATATAAAGAAGTACAGGAAACGATTAAAAACAAAACGAATACAATTCCAAAAGCAATTGTAATCCTTTTACCAATCTTTAGATTTTTCATCTGGTATCCTCCATTTGCATTAATTTTCTTTTGTATCGTCTATCCCCATTATCGACATGATACCACAATTCTTAAGTGATTTTATAAAAGTCTTAATATAATCAGTACTTGACGATAAATTATATGATTCCCAGCATCAAACTTCTAACAAAGGAAGATTTAACTCTTCAATGCCTTCTAACACAAATTTGCCGTCGTCAATAATCTGCACCCGTTTCCCTTCCGGGGTTATGGTCTCAATGCGGTCCAGCTCGGCGTATGGTATGGTAATATCTGTGTGACAGCTGAAATAAGCCTTTGATAAGTCTTCTTTTCTCAGTTCTGACACCTCATTGTCCCTGGCAATCATTTCTTTTCCGTTTGGATTATAAACAGGACTGTCCTCTGCCCAGCTATAGCAGGTATCTCCCACTGCAAAATGAGGTCCCATTTTCTCAACAATTAAAATAGGCAGTTTGTCAAGGATTCCAAATTTTCTTGCCATAGCATATGCTGTGGTATTGGTGCCGATGGCAAACTCTCCCATAGGAAGGGTGTCATGATTCTTTAATATGACCTGCTTAATCAAGGCTCGTCCCTCCGCGGGATCTTCAAAGTTGCTGCAGGAATAATCGGTTATCATACCGTTTTGGAACGTCATCATCAGATTTTTAAACTGGAAGTCCATAATATAGACAGTGCTGACAAACAGTGTCCCTTCTGTTCCGGCAAGCACCGGGGATGTGAATACTTCCCCCAAAGGGATATTTACATCGGCCACACAGTTTTCAAACTTTGTTTCTTTTTCTTTGTCATGCAGCGAATGAAGTGCTACTTTCAGACGGGTCTTATTGTTGCCTTTTCCAGTAACCTCCACATATTCAGCTTCATCAAGTGCATCTATGATAATCTGTTGTAAGCCTTTGTATTTTTCATAATCAAGCGTATTGATCTTGATTGTCTCTTCAAAGATCTCTTCAAACCGCTCCCCGATTGTCGGAACAGGGAAGGCTATAATGGTAAAGCTTGTCTCTTCTCCCGGGATAAATTGATTTAAAATCACGGAATTTTCATTGGACATCTCTGCCGCCAGCTTCTCCTGCTTGCTGTCAAGCCTAAAAGCCTCCGGCTTATTGACCGGGTGAAACTCTTCTTTTCCAAAGGTTTCTATCACTGCCGGACCAGCATATTGAAGTGCCAGGTCTTTATAGGTTTCATATGCCACCTTCATGACAGAAGCCTTCCTGTCCTTAAACGCCTTATTTAAATAGATGGCATTATCATAGCGGTGGTCATAATCATACTGGCGGTTGGGAGAAGTGCTGTAATACCCTGCTTTTCTACCTGCGTTCGTATTGACGGACCACACAGCAGCCCGGCAGAGAATGATCTTAAGGCCCATTTTTTCAAAATTCTCCATGGCATATTTCACCATTCGTTCAAAGCCCAGTTCATAGCGGATCTGTACCGCTCCTTTTTTGGACAGATCCCTTCCCATGACCTCAAAGCCTTTGCGGTAGCCCTCCGTATAGGTGTCCGCCATAAGACGGACTTTTTCTTCCGGAAGAGAATTTAAAAATTCTGCCACTTTAAGCTCGGAATCCGAAATATATTCACCGAAATAATACAGGTATCGAAGATCCGATAAATCGTTTTCCTTAATGATATCTGCTGCAAAAGATAAAGAAGGATCTAACCCCTCCCGAACCCGGTAAGAGACCGTGTGGTCCGTATAATCGCTGACGAACCAGTACAATACTTCCTTTATAGCGGAAACCTCCGGTGCCTCTTCTTCAAACATATTGTAAATCTCTATGAGCACTTCATTTAAAATAGTAATATCCGTAAGACGCCACTCATGAACAAAAACGATATCTCCCCTTATTTCCTTATATAAATAACAAAGAAGCCGTCCGTACTCCTCCCCCAGCTGTGCCACTGCATAGGAGGGATTCGCATAGCTGCTTTCATAATGGCCCGGTAAAATATCCTCATACAGCCTGTGGTTCCACTGACTCAATTCTTCCATGGAAGCAGTCTTTTGATGTCCCTGTTCAATAAAAGCTAAGTATTCTCCTATCATTTGTATGAACGAGGCTGTTTTTGCAAAATAATCAAGGAACGGTTTCTGTACGGTTTTTTCCGAAACCATCTGACTGATCCGTTCCATCGATAATTCAAAGCGTTCCATTATCGCTTCATTTTCCTGTTGAAATTGTATTTTATAATCCATGTTGTTACCCCCTTATTCCGATAATAATTAAAACGATCCAAAAAATCACAAGAATCCCGCTGATTCCTATACCGATTCTGGACAGAATGTATTTTTTCTCCTTTTCAAAAAAGGAAAGGACACCATAGCCAATGGAAACAAAGGATATGATCAGACTGCAGAAACAGACAGCCGCAACGTTCAGCTGCGCCTGCCCTGCCGCCATGACTGAACTGGCGATCCCAATGATTCCCAATACCAGTGCCCCAACAGAAAGCCCCAGGGACAGAAAACTTTTCTTGGCAAAAGGTTTTCTAATGTAGGACACTCTTTTCTGTTTTTTCACGCCTTTTCCTCCTAACTCTTATGTGCTGCACAATTTTATACAAGGTATAGCCCAGAATTCCTCCTGCCGTATTCAAAATCATATCGTCTACATCAAAGCTTCCCACCTTAAATACCAGCTGAATGGTTTCAATCGTCAGACTAAAAAGGAAACTTAACAGCACCGTATTAAAGAAGCGGCGGCTTCGGCGGCTGATGACCGGCAAAAAGAAACCAAAGGGCATAAATCCTGCAATATTCCCGACGATATTAAGAAGAAAAGATTCAAGTCCAACTACCTTGCGGTAAACGATAAATCGCCGTATCTCCTTTAATGGGACCAGATTGTAGGCATAATCCTGCCGCAAGTGGCTCCCTCTGCCAAAGAAATCGGAAAAGAATAGAAAGTACACCAAAAAGAGTAAGTAGATTAAAAAAACAACCCACCCCATTTTCTGCCGCTTTGTCGCATTTTTAATCATAACAGCTCCATCTTTTCTTAAAAAGAGTAAGACTGTCTGAAAGCCATTCCTTTCTAACAGCTTCCTCTATGAGTAATCGCATTAAAATGTAATTTCTGATTTTCTTTTCAGCAGAAATGATCCATTTATAATTGATATGATGCCGGCAGTAAGGCCGATAACAGTCACAACAATCCCTATTGCAAGGCTTAATGCGCCCGCATTTCTCATAGTCTTGTAAACTCTCTCCATATCAGACTCTCCTTATCTTACACCATAAATTTCGTAATAAGTGTCAATGGCAGCTTTTAACGTATCATCAATGACGATCTTACCGCCGCATTCTTTGTTATATAAATGTTCAATGACTTCTGCCATGGATACAATGGCAGACGCTGGGAATCCATACTTTTCCTGGATCTCATCAAGAGCACTCTTTTCGCCCTTTCCCTTTTCCATACGGTTTAATGATACCATCAGTCCCAGGATCTCCACATCTCCCTGTGCTTTTATGATTGGGAATGTCTCTTCAATGGATTTTCCAGAAGTGGTCACATCTTCAATGATGACGACCCTGTCTCCATCCTTAATCGGACTTCCGAGAAGAATTCCCGTATCCCCGTGATCCTTTTCTTCCTTTCGGTTGGAGCAGTATTTGATTTCCTTGCCGTATAAATCGTGAAAAGCAATGGCCGTCGCAACGCTTAATGGAATGCCTTTATAAGCAGGTCCGAACAAAACATCAAAATCATCACCAAAATTATCATGAATGGCCTTTGCGTAATACTCTCCCAGCTTTTTTAATTGGGCTCCTGTTACATAGGAACCTGCATTCATAAAGAAGGGGGATTTTCTTCCGCTTTTCAATGTAAAATCGCCAAATTTAAGGACTTTGCTGTCCACCATAAATTCTATAAATTCCTGCTTATACTGTTCCATTCTTTTATCCTCTCTATTCTAATAGTCCTCACTTACCGTACTGCTCCGATCAGATCCCGAATGTCATCCACACCGTATTTCTTCATATATCCCTCAATGCCTCTCACTACCTCACTG
The DNA here is from genome assembly GCA_905215155.1 of uncultured bacterium. Classification (GTDB taxonomy): domain Bacteria; phylum Bacillota; class Clostridia; order Lachnospirales; family Lachnospiraceae; genus Lacrimispora; species Lacrimispora sinapis. Next base: position 45,881 of record CAJMPJ010000015.1, read on the forward strand.
GCCGCATAAGGATTTCTGAAATTAGCGGTTCCCACGGATACTGCAGTAGCTCCTGCCAGAATAAATTCCATAGCATCCTCCGCAGTCATGATTCCCCCCATGCCGATGACTGGAATCTTCACCGCATTGGCAGCTTGATATACCATGCGGACTGCAATGGGCTTAATCGCAGGACCGGAAAGTCCTCCGGTTTTATTTGCCACGGCAAATGTCCGGCGGTTGATATCAATTTTCATCCCGGTCAGCGTATTGATCAGAGAAAGTACATCGGCCCCTCCTGCTTCCGCCGCTTTTGCCATAACCGTAATATCCGTTACATTGGGGCTCAATTTCATGATCACCGGCTGTTTCGCATATTTTTTTACTTCGCGGGTAATGGCTTCCACCGCTTTGGGGTCCTGGCCGAAAGCAATTCCGCCCTCTTTTACATTGGGGCAGGAAATATTAATCTCCAGCATGTCCACCGGTTCATCTGCCAGACGTTCCACCACCTGCAGATAATCTTCGGTTGTCTTTCCGCAGACATTGACGATGATCTTTGTGTCGTATTGCTTTAAAAATGGAACATCTCTCTTAACAAATACCTCCATACCAGGATTCTGTAGACCGATCGCATTGATCATGCCGCCGTAAGTCTCAGCAATTCTGGGAGTGGGATTGCCGGGCCATGGAACGTTGGCAACACCTTTTGTCACCACCGCGCCCAGATCATTTAAGTCAATCATCTCACTGTATTCTTCTCCGGACCCAAAGGTACCGGAAGCGGTCATAACAGGGTTTTTAAGTTCTATTCCAGCCAGATTTACTTTTGTATTCATCTTAAAAGTCTACCTCCTCTGCCCGAAACACCGGGCCGTCTTTGCAGACCCTTTTATTGTGTACCATAGAATGTTGATCAATTCCGCTGCTCTTGCAGACGCAGGCAAGGCAGGCTCCGATCCCGCATGCCATCCGCTCCTCCAAAGACAGATAACATTCCATCTGGTTTTCGAGTGCATATGCTTTGATTGCTTTTAACATGGGGGTGGGACCACAGGCAAAAATCACATCTCCCTTTAAACCATGCTCCCGTATCGCATCAAGGACATTCCCCTTTGTGCCTTCCCTTCCGTCTTCTGTCGCCAAAAAAATATCCCCATAGGGGTGAAATTCTTCGTTTAAAAAGAGACAATCCCGGTATCCCAGAATAATCTGCTTTTCGCAGGGCAGCTGCTTTGCAAGCTCCAGCATTGGGGGAATCCCGATTCCTCCGCCGATTAAAAAGGCTTTTTTTCCGGGAGCACCTGCCGCAAGGGGAAACCCATTCCCAAGAGGGCCCATGATATCCACAGAATCGCCTTCTTTATAATGGGAAAATTCTTCTGTTCCGCTTCCCAGCACACGGTATACGATTCTTAAAAGGCCCTTTTCCCTGTCGACCTCACAAATACTGATTGGCCGAGGCAGAAGTTTAGAATTGTCTTTTGTATACATAGAAATAAATTGTCCTGGTACTGCTTGTTCCGCCATGTCTTTTGTTTCGATCCACATGCTGTATACACCATCTGCCAGCCTGATCTGACTGGAGACCCTTGCTGATTCCATTACTTTCGCCATGATGCCTCCTCTTATAATACCCGGTTGATGTCAGTCACCATATCGATCACTGCCTGCCTGGAGGCTTCCCCAAAATGCTCTGCTCCAAACCTTTTATATTTATCCTGCTTATATGCAGCAATGATTCCTCTGGAAGAATTTACAACTGCGCCCAGCCCATCTTCATTAAAACATGGTTTTAAATCCTCAGCAGTTCCTCCCTGTGCCCCATACCCCGGCACCAGAAAATATGTGTTTGGCATCAGTTTTCTGAGAATTCTGCTCATCTCAGGATAAGTAGCACCTACAACAGCACCCACATTGCTGTAAGTTCCATCCATGGATTCGGCTCCCCATTCTACAACTTTTTCCGCAACCAGCTCATACACTGGGCGTCCATCGACCAGACGGTCCTGAAATTCCCCGCTGGAGGGATTGGAGGTCTTGACCAGCACAAAAAGCCCTTTGTCTTCTTCGTTGCATACATCAACAAAAGGCTTTATCCCGTCGGTACCCAGATATGGATTGACCGTAAGAAAATCGGTGCCAAATCCCGAAAAGTGATTGCTGCCTACTTTTACCTTACCGATATGGGCAGCAGCATAAGCAGCCGAGGTAGAACCGATATCACCTCTTTTGGCATCTCCAATCACGAGAAGACCCTTTTCCCGGCAATAATTCACTGTCTTTACATAGGTTTTCAAACCTTCGATGCCAAACTGTTCATACATGGCGATCTGGGGCTTTACGGAGGGGATCAAATCGTATACATGATCTATGATTTCTTTGTTATATTGCCAGATCGCTTCGGCTGCACCTTCCAGTGTCTCACCGAATTCTTCAAATGCTTTCTTTATAACATGCTCCGGTATATAGTTAAGCATCGGGTCCAATCCTACACAAATCGGTGCTTTTGTCTTCTGGATTTTCTCAATTAACTGCCTGATCATTGTCTCCTCCTTGGTCTCTTTGTCCTTATTATTCTCTATTCTTTCCAATTCTATCATAAGAAGGAACTGGCTTCAAGCCTTTTGTTCCTCCGAACAAAGAAAGCAGACCTATGCTTTTTTAGAAAACTTATGACTGTATTCTTATTTACCAGCCGGTCAATTGGACGGAAGCATCCACCAATCGTTTCTCAAACTGGCTGTAAAAGTCCGTTCCAAAGTTATAAGGAGCCAGATAAAAATTCTTCAGCACATACAGGCTGATTTTATTTGCAAAATCCGGGCTATTTTCCTGTTCCAGCCTCTGCTGTAAACGTTTTAAAAGAGAATGCCAGTCCCATATAAATGTTTCATACCGCTTTATATCCGAAGTATCCAGCCATTTCCGAACCTTCACCTTTGTCCTGGTTTCCATGCGGCATTCATTGGTCTGCAGGAAATACCGAAATCCCTGTTCTTCATAAATTCTTCCCAGCGGAAACAAACGGCAGATCCCCGGCCGGAATCCATGAATGCTGCAGCGTCCCTCTTCACTTAAAAATCCGCACCGTTCTTCTTTGCCAGACATCTTTAAGTTGGGAAGCACGATCCCGTCCACAACATTTAATTCAAGCTTATCTGCAAGCAGTTTCTCCATGGTACAGGAAAGGTTTTCGGTCAAGCGGAAACAGTCAAGAGGGTCCAGGATAACCGACTGCCCCATCCCCTGACAACAGGCAAAACAACCTTTGCAGTCTCCGCAATCCGCCTTCACCATATCATTTAACCCATATAATTTTCCATCTGAAATCTCTTTTAGATCGACTTCCCGCTTCATATGCTGAGTCCCCTCACTTCTTCTTATTAAAAACATGGCTATTTTATCATTTTCCTGAAATACCATCAATGTTATTTCAATTTTTTTCAAAAAATTAGCACTCACCTATTGACAGTGCTAATAATGTGTGTTATATTACAGCTATAACAAATAAACAAAGCACCGATCAAATGGTGCGATAGGATTGAATGAAAAAGGAGGAATAATTATGTTATTAGCCAGAAGAAACAATTTATTTGATGATTTTTTCAATGATCCGTTCTTTGCAGATGTATATCCGAACAGACAATCCTTAATGAAAACCGACATCGAAGATGATGGTACCAACTACATTATTGACATGGAATTGCCGGGATTTAATAAAGAAATGGTAAAAGCAGAGCTGAAGGACGGATATTTAACCGTTTTTGCAGAGAATACCTCTGAAAATGAATCTGAATCTGAGAAAAACTATATTCGTAAGGAACGCTACCACAGTTCTTTAAAAAGAAGCTTTTACGTAGGGTCCAGAGTGAAACAGGAAGATATTAAAGCTTCCTTTGATAATGGTATTTTAAGACTCACCTTTCCAAAGGAGGCTCCTAAGGAAATTGAGGCCACTCAATACATTCCAATTGAATAATTCAAAAAAAGCAGAAGGCTTCCGTTTTGAGCCTTCTGCTTTTTTATATTTGATCCAATGCTTCTCAGTTGAATTCCTTTATATAAGCGGTCGTCACATAAGTCCCGCTTTTATAAGATTTTTTCGCCATGGCTTCATCTTTTTCCAACTTTATGTTCATCCACATCTCTTCTGCCGCAATGGTTAAATGGGATAACATAATTCCAATGCATAATTCACGCATGGAAACAAGGGGTGATGAGGGCAAAAAATCTCTGCAGGCAAATATATATATCCGGTCATGATAAACGATGAAGCGCCAGGGCTGTGTATTCATGGAAGACGGTGCAAGTCTTGCAGCCTTTAAGATGTTCTTAATCGGTTCGCCTACTTCCTCTTTAAATACGCACAATTCTTTTAAAGGCAGCCGCTTAGCCGTGGCTGGATCACGATAGAGCAATGTTTTGGGATAACCAAATGCGATGGTAATCACCTGCTTATACTTTTCATGATTCTCTTTGTATACTTTTGTGTTTCCAAGGTAGCAGGTGCCAAGACCTTTTCCTGTCATGTACAGCAATACCGGTTCCAAAATATACCCGGCATTTGCCAGATATCCCTCCTTCTCCTCCGAGTAAAATACCAGATAATACGGTGCCTCCACTTTCCATAACCCCTTAACCGGCAGACGCCCATCCAGATTTTCGTATATTTCCAATTTTACTGAAATGTCCGGATCAAGCTTTAATACACAGTTCCCGAAATAAAGGATATCCTTTAAAAGCTGTTCCGAGACCTGCTCTCTTTTAAATTTCCTGATGGATCTTCTTTTAAATATCATCTGATAAAGATTCATACCTGCTCCCCTCTTCTCTAACCAGCAATCGGACTTAAATAAGCCCTCTCATTTCTTTTAAAAGCCCGGCAAACACCAAAAGCGCCTCTTTTACCGGTTCTGCTGTTGACATATCAACACCGCAAAGCTTTAAAAGGTCTATGGGAGTTCTGGAATTTCCGCCGCTTAAAAATTCAAAGTACCCCTTGATGGCTTCCTGATCTCCTGCGAGAATCTTGCTGCTTATGGCAACGGCAGCCGAAAACCCTGTCGCATACTGATATACGTAAAATGGCGTATAAAAATGGGGGATTCTGGACCATTCATAGTCAATCTCCGGATCAATCACCATATCGGGCCCAAAATAAAATTCATTGAGACGGTGGTAGATCTGGCAGAGAAGTTCTGAGGTCAATATCCGGCCTTCCTGCACCATACGGTGAGTCTCTGCCTCAAACTCCGCAAACATAGCCTGCCGGTAAAGGGTTCCTCTAAAACTGTCCATAAAATGATTGACCAGATAGGCGCGTTCCTTTTTATCTTCTGTCGTATTCAGCAGATGACGGATGAGCAGGGCTTCATTGCAGGTGGAAGCTACTTCCGCTACAAAGATCTTATAGCCCGCATCCACATAGGACTGGTTGCGGTCGGAATACCAGCTGTGAAGCGCATGCCCCATCTCATGGGCAAGCGTAAAAACACTGTCAAGCGTTCCGTTATAATTAAGCAGTACATAGGGATGGACCCCATAAACGCCCCAGGAATATGCCCCGCTTCTTTTTCCTTCATTCTCATACACATCAATCCAACGGTTTTCAAAGCCTTCCCGCAACAGCGAAAGATATTCTTCTCCCAAAGGCTTCAGCCCCTCCAAAACCATGGCTTTGGCTTCTTCAAAGGAAATCTTTTTTTCTTTTGCGGATACCATAGGCACATACAGATCATACATATGAAGTTCTTCAACCCCAAGTGCCTCTTTGCGTATGGAAACGTACTCATGGAGATAAGAAATTCCTTCATGAACCGCTTCTATCAGATGATCATAGACTTCTTCCGGAATCTCATTCTCAGCCAGAGAGTGAGCTCTTGCAGAGGGATAATTTCTTGCCGCAGCATAGAAAGCAGCCTTTTTTACGTTGGAAGCAAACGTCGCTGCCAGTGTGTTCCCAAACTGCTTGTAAACACCGTAGAGAGCCTCAAAAGCGGATTTTCTCACCTCTCTGTTCTGCTTTTCCATAAGAGCAATATAATTCCCATGGGTGATCCTGACTGGCTGGCCATTCTCATCCGGGATCTCAGGAAACTTTACATCTGCATTATTGAACATATTAAATATATCCGAAGAGCCGGATGTGGCCTCCATGGATTTTGCCAGGAGTGCTTCCATAGATGCGGATAACGTATGGGCCTTCTTTTTTAAAATAATCTCAAAGGTTCTTTCATAACGCGCAAGGCCTGGCTCCTTCTTTCGGAATTCGGCAAGGGTCTCCTCCGGAAGCCCAATGATTTCAGGTATCAGAAATGAGGAAAGTCCTGCTGCCCGATACGACAGTGTTCTCGCCTTTGCCGAGAATTCCTGATATCTTGCATTGCCGGTATCTTCATCTGATTTTTGTTTTCCGTAAACAAATAACGTTTCTATCTTTAAGGACACCTCTTCGTCAAACTTCAAACACGAAAAAAGCATCTCTGCGGAGTCCGCCAGATGTCCTTCAAACTTTTTATAACCGGAAAGTTCCTGCTCAGTTTCATGGAACAATTCCTCCCATGCCGCGTCTGACGGCAGAATATCCGCCAGGTTCCAGGTATCGCAAACTGGTATTTCATCTCTTTTTTTCAATGATATCCCTCCAACCGATTTACTTGTGTTTATTCTATCACCCATATTTCAAAGAAACAACCATAAATATGGAAATATTTTATTGAATTTACATGTTTTTTTGTATTATACTATAGGAAAACAAATCAGGAGTCCTGCTATGAATATAATCCGTACCAATTCCCCTACGCAAACACAAAAACATGATTTATACTTACTGCAGGATACCTGCAGAAACCATGACAGCATATCTTTGACCTTTCCAATGGAAGAGGATTGTATCTATTACTTATTATACGGCGAAGAGGTTCTCTTATCCGCTATCAGCGCATTTTTTACCGAAAATCAGGATTACGAATGCAGCGCTTTTACGGCCCCGGTTCACCGGAGAAAAGGATATTTTGTCCGTTTGCTCAAAGAGTTATTAAAGGAGACCGGGGAAACCGATCTGATCTTTCCCGTAGACGAAACCTGCCAGGACACGCTTGCAGCAATCAAAGCCATAGAAGCCTCCTTTTGGTACCAGGAGCACATCATGGAACTGCCTCCTTCCCAGCTGTTTAAAACCAGTCATTCCAAAGACAGACGCTATTCCGACAAGCTGTCCCTGACCATTGCCACTTCGCCGGAAGAGACACCGGTCCAATGTGTATTTTTGTTAGAGGGCAGCACTGTGGGTTCCTGCTTTCTGGATTTCTTAGACCATGGCACTTATTTTTACGGCTTTGAGATCGCAGAACCCCTTCGCAATCAGGGACTTGGAACCGCATGTCTTTCTCTGTTTTTGGATACTTATTTTGCCCATCCCAATGCCAAACGGTTTAAAAAGCTTTTTTTACAGGTATCCGGGCTTAACGAGCCGGCCCTCGCTCTGTACAAAAAAGCAGGATTCCAGATCACAGAAACCCTGTCCTATTATGTATACTAATGTTTATCCAGATCAAATAATATGCAGGAAAACAAAAAGAGTGGGAAAGGATTATAACTTCCTCTCTCACTCTATCCATATTATTCATCCCAGTTATGATAGGTTGCCTGCACGTCATCATCGGCATCTAAAAGATCCAGAATCCGGTTCATCTTCTTAATGGATTCGTCATCTGTCAGTTCTACCCAAGTCTGAGGGATCATGGTAACATCCGCTTCTGCCATGGCAATTCCTGCCGCTTCCAGCGCTTCTCTTACCGCACTGAACTCATCCGGTCCGGTAATCACTTCATAGCTGTCCTCTTCCTCTGAAAAATCCTCTGCCCCTGCATCCAGAGCGAGCATCATCAGTTCATCCGGGTCCATCTCACATTCTTCCTTGTCAATGATGATCTGGCCCTTTCTATCAAAAAGGAAGGAAACGCAGCCGGGAGTACCTACATTGCCTCCGCCCTTTGTAAATGCACTTCTGACATTTGCTGCCGTACGGTTTTTATTGTCTGTCAAGGTATCTACGATGATTGCAACTCCGTTGGGGCCATAACCTTCGTATGTAATTGTTTCATAATTAACAGAAGCCGCATCACCGGCCGCTTTTTTAATCCCGCGGTCAATGGTATCATTTGGCATGTTATTTGCTTTTGCTTTTGCAATAACATCACGGAGCCTACTATTATTTGCAGGGTCTGGTCCGCCTTCTTTTACTGCTACTGCTATTTCTCTTCCGATGACAGTGAAAATCTTGCCTTTTGCGGAATCATTCTTCTCTTTTTTGTGTTTGATATTTGCGAACTTTGAATGTCCTGACATTGTTTAAAGCACTCCTTTTCTTTCTCTATTTCGTCCTTATCTTCTTAAAATCAAAATCTTTTCTATTCTAACACTATTTTTTTTATCTGGCAAGAAAAAATAATGCACAGCCACCGAATCCAACTGCTTTCACATATGGAATCTCCGGAGGCTGTGCCAGTTTTATATCAACGCTTCGGGGAATTCCTGATCTGCGTCCATTTTTTTAACAGAACCAGCCTTCCCCTTAGGCTCATCCGATTCCTCTTTATAGACCCGGATGGATTGAATGACTTTATTTTCCACCTGAAGAATCTTAAAGCGGTATCCAAGAATTGATACCTCAATCTGTTCCCCTTCCTGAGGAATCCGATTCAGTTTTGAAATCAGAAGTCCGCTTATGGTGTCGTAAGAATCATAATCCTCTTCTTCAAATTCAATGTCCAGGGTCTTTTCCACATCTTCCAGAAGGGTCATACCATTCATGATGTAAGAACCATCTTCGGAAGGTATAATATATTGTTCATCCACGTCGTATTCATCTAAAATATTGCCCACAATTTCTTCCAGAATATCCTCCATGGTCACAATACCGGCTGTCTGACCGTATTCATCCACCACAATCACCATATGGATCTTTCCGGACTGCATCTCCTTGAACAGATCATTGATATTTCTTGTTTCAGGAATGAAGACCGCTTCCCGCAGAAGACCTTCGATCTCCCACAGCTTCCGTCCCGCATTCTTTTTATTTTCTACCGCGATCAGGGCATCTTTCATATGAAGGATTCCAATTACATCATCCACATCTTTTTTATAAACCGGGTAACGCGAATTAAAGCCTTCATTCAGAATAAAATCAACTGCTTCCCGAAGAGTCATATCCCCTTCCAAAGCCACAAGATTTTTTCTATGGGTCATGATATCACCCGCTTCTTTTTCATTCAATTCAAAGATGTTGGTGATCATCTCAGCCTCTCTGGCTTCCAATACCCCCTGTTCATGACCTTCGTTTACCATAGACATGATGTCTTCTTCCGTAACGTTCTCATTATCTGATGTCATTCCGATCCCAAACAGTTTTAAAATGAAAAACGCCACCAGATTGGCCAACCATGCAAGGGGCATGATGGGTATCATAAGAAACGACACCACCGGCAGCAGCCCGTACCCCCATTTCTCAGGATTCTTTGCTGCGCACCGCTTGGGTATTATAATTCCAAAGCTGATCAAAAGCACGATCAGTATCACCGCAACCAGAAAAAGGCTCAACAAAGACAGCCACTGCCCCGGGAAAGCACCCTCCCTGGCCAGTATCTTTTCCAGATTTGCGCCCAATTCCTCTAATACAAAGGCTCCGGTGACCATACCGATCAAATTGGTGGTTATCTGGATGGCATTCACGAATCTGGTAGGTCTGTTCACAATATGTAACAGCTTACCGGCCTTTTCGCTTCCTTCTTCCATCTCCGTTTCCAATTCGCCAGTATTCACGTTTTGGATTGCTGCTCCAAAACCATAAAATATTGCGTCCAATACGATAAAAGCAATAAAAATAATCACGCGTATAAGCGGATTGCCATCGTCCATTCTAACTATCGACTCCTTTTGTTCATTATCTTCCGTATTTTTCATGCAACTGTTTAAAATATACCATTTTATCAGCATTCCGTCAATAATGAACTATGTATCCAGTTCCAGGCTGACTTTTAATGCACAGTCCACTTCCTGCTGAAGTTCTTCATCAATATGACAGATCTTTTCTTTCAGTCTCTGCTTGTCAATGGTACGAAGCTGTTCCAGAAGAATCACCGAATCTTTGATCATATCACACTTTTTTGTGTCAAGCTCCACATGAGTGGGAAGCTTTGCCTTGTTCATTCTGGAAGTTATGGCTGCACAGATCACGGTTGGACTGTGCTTATTCCCTATATCGTTCTGTATAATAAGAACCGGACGGATACCGCCCTGTTCAGAGCCTACTACCGGTCTAAGATCGGCATAATAAATGTCTCCACGTCTGATTATCACATTCTCACACTCCGTCAATTTATTTAAGTCTAGTATTGACCTTCTTTGACTCGTGTATACACTTAAGTTTTTCCGCCGCATACCTTATGATATGATTTGGACATGGAGTTTGCTATCACACCCTTTGAAACCCTTTATAACAATCATCAAAATAATCTTTGGAACCAACGATCTGACCGTTCTCATAATACACCCTGGGGACCCGTTTTCCGATATCGCAAAGGACCTCGTAATGAAACCCGCCGCAGGTATCAGCGATATCTTCTACCGTGATCTGTTCCTGGCCCTGTGTGCCGATCAAAACAGCTTCATCGTCTTCTTCTACGCCTTTGATTCCGGTCACATCTACCATGAACTGATCCATGCAGACCCTCCCCAGAATTCTGGCACGCCGGCCTCTTATAAGGACCTCTCCTTTTCCAGAAAGATTTCTCGGATACCCGTCTCCGTATCCGACGGGTATGGTTGCCACAACCATCTCTTTTTCTGCAACAAAGGTTCCGCCATAGCTTACCGGGGTGCCGGGACCGATTTTTTTTATGTAAGAGACCACGCTTTTCAGTTCCATGGCAGGCATCAGCTTTACGGCCTCTTTGCCGACCTGGTCGGATGGATAAAGTCCATAGATGGAAATCCCCGCGCGCACCGCATGGAAATTTGCAGCCGGCAGATCCAGAATTCCCGCACTGTTGGAGCAATGAAGAATCGGAATGCGGATTCCTCTTTCCGACAGCAGTTTTACAAATCTGCGGTATTCCTGTATCTGTTTTTCCGTAGATGCCTTATCGGTTTCATCTGCCTTGCTAAAGTGCGTGAACAGTCCCTCCACCTGGATTCCGGGAAGGCTGCAGATTTTAGCCGCCTCCTCTGCTGCCTCTTTTGTGACAGGAAATCCGATCCGGCTCATGCCGGTGTCCAGAGCAAGATGAACGATAGCCTTCTTTCCCGCCTTGCTTGCCGCATCGGAAAGACGGCAGGCCCTTGTATACTGGAAGATGGACGAGCTGATCCCATACTCCACCAGAAGATCATAGCCATCCGCCGGAACGACTCCCAGCACCAAAATTGGTTTTTTAATGCCATGCTTTCTTAATATTACCCCTTCTTCTGCTGTTGCCACCGCATAGCCCCAGACATAAGGATCAATGGCCCAAGCAACAGGAACTGCCCCGTGCCCGTAGCCATCCGCCTTCACAACACCGATCATCTTTGTGCCTTCTGCCAGATTTGCCCTCATTGCTTCCATATTATGTTTCACCGCATCCAAATTCACTGTTTCAAAGACCCTGCCATATAATCTCATCTCTTTGTTCCCTCGTTTGCTCCTGCATTATTGTATATAGTTCTTCTGTCAGCTGACTGGCTAAAAGACTGTAACTTCCGTATTTTTCTCTTACTGCGTCTCCGGCACGGCCATGAAGCCAAACCCCAAGGGCTGCCCCATCCGACTCTTCAAGCCCCAAGGCCATAAGACCGGCGATGATCCCTGTAAGCACATCTCCGGATCCTGCTTTTGCCATGGCACTGTTGCCGCTCGAATTGATGTAGGTTCTCTGATCCTTGCATGCAACGATGGTTACTGCATCCTTTAAGACACAGGTGATCCCAAACCGGTCTGCATATTCCCTGGCTGCTGCGATTAAATTCTTTCTGATGGCTTCTATGGAACTGCCAGTGAGTCTGGCCATCTCTCCAAGATGGGGAGTCACGATAATATTTTCCGTAAAATAACCGGTCAGTTTCGGATTCGCTGCAATCGTGCTCAGACCGTCTGCATCCAGTATGATGGGGACATAGGCATTGGTAAGCACCTCTTCCACCAAATTTTTCACATATGCTTCCCGCCCCAGTCCTGGTCCCAGGACAATCACGCTTGCCCACTCGCACTGGGTTTTCAATAATTCCTGAAAAGCCTCGGTTCCGGTTTCCGCTTCCTTTGGATCATAAGTCACTATGACGGCTTCGGGAAGTCCGGTCTGAAGGATGGTCCGGTTTTCTTCTACGGTAAAAATTTTTACCAGACCGGCTCCTGTCCGGTAAGCGGCAAGAGCACTTAAATAGGCCGCACCGCTCATATTCCGTCCGCCTGCTGCTATAAGAACTTTTCCAAAGCTGCCTTTGTTTGAATAAGCCGGCCGTTTTGGAATCAATTTCTCATCCCCCGGTTCAAAGGTAAAATATCCGGTTCCTGTTTCCAAAAGACTCTTTTGGGGAAAACCAATATCAGCCACAGTTACCTGACCGCAGTATTCTTTTCCGGGATAAAGCATGGATCCCAGTTTTTCATATCCAAAGGTTACGGTTACATCTGCCGGAAAAGCGGTGCCCATGATCTGTCCCGTATCAGAATGGACTCCGGATGGAATATCCACCGCAACGGTAAATACAGGGCGGTATTCCATGAATGTCTCCATAATCTCCCGGTAGGCTCCAAGTATTTCCCGGTTAAGCCCCACTCCAAACAGTGCATCCACAAAAAGCATACAACTGCCCGGACTAAAATCAGGATACTCCACCAGATCAACGCCTACCTTTTCTGCAATATCGAGCTGTTTGACATATTCCAGACTTCCTCTATCCTTGGTTCCGGCAAGAATTGCCTGAACGTGATACCCATTTAAATGAAGCATCCTGGCGGCCGCCACACCATCTGCCCCGTTATTCCCGTTGCCGCAAAGGACCCATATGGGGTCTGTTTTTTGCACATGCTTTTTTACTTCTTCAAAAACCGCCAAAGCAGCCCGTTCCATAAGGACCAGGGATGGAATCCCAATACATTCTATGGTATAGCGGTCCACTTCCTTCATCTGACTTCCTGTAACCAGATACCTCATAATGCTTTCCCCTTTCTATAGAAAAAACAGCCGGCAGCAAAGAGTCTTTCCTCTTCGGCTGCCGGCAGGCATACTCCTTTATTCCTCAGGTTGTCTGTTCTCTTATACTCCGGCCTGCTCCTGGTCCTGCATGCTGCATACCCGGTATGACAGCCGCATCAGGCTCTCCGACAAATGGACATTCTCAACCACCACATCCTCCGGTACTGTCAAATCCGTGTGGGCGAAATTCCAGATAGCCTTGATTCCTGCCTTTACAAGGCGGTCTGCAATCTCCGGTGCCTTGGTCTTAGGAATGGTCAAAGCGGCAATCTGGACATCATTATCTTTCACGAACTGTTCCAGATCATCTACGCTGCGGATCTCTATTCCACGAACTACAAGACCGATCAGACGCGGATTAATATCGAACATTCCCTTGATCAGAAAACCGCGCTTTTCAAAATTTGCATAATTGGCGATTGCCTGCCCAAGGTTTCCGGCACCAATAATAACAAGATTATGCTGCCTGTCAATTCCCAGTATCTTTGCTATCTCTGTATATAAATATTTCACATTATAACCATATCCCTGCTGACCAAATCCTCCAAAATTATTTAAATCCTGTCGAATCTGAGAAGCAGTCACTTTCATGCGGATACTCAAATCATTGGAGGATACCCGCTCCACTCCTTCTTCCAGAAGCTCTCCAAGATACCGGTAATATCTCGGAAGCCTGGCAATCACTGCTTTTGAAATTTCTTTATCTGCCACATCTTCACCTTCTTTTACTTAGAATAAACTAACATTATTATAACTTCACGTCAAAATAATGTCAAACGAGTTTTATCATTGAATCCTTGAAAAAACAAAAGACCTATATTATACTAGTCCTATTGTCTTACACTTATTCAGGAGGAAATGAAAACATGATTCTTTCATGCAGCAACATAAGCAAAGCCTTTGGAAGCAATGAGGTCATCAAACACGCTTCCTTTCATATAGAGGACCATGAAAAAGCGGCGATCGTAGGCATTAACGGCGCAGGAAAATCCACTCTTTTGAAAATCATTATGGGAGAACTGCCTTCTGATGAAGGTGAAGTCATCATCTCAAAGGGAAAAACCTTAGGATATCTGGCACAGCACCAGGATCTCACAGGAGATAAAACCATCTATGAAGAAGTTTTAGAGGTCAAGCGGCCAATTCTTGAAATGGAAGCCAGAATCCGCCAGATGGAACTGGATATGAAACATCTTACCGGCCGGGAACTAAATGATATGCTCACCTCTTACAGCCGGCTCAATCATGAATTTGAACAGCAAAACGGCTATGCTTATCAAAGTGAAATAACCGGAGTCTTAAAAGGACTGGGATTTACGGAGGAAGAATTCCATAAACCTGTTTCTGCTTTGTCCGGGGGACAGAAAACCCGTGTGTCATTGGGACGTCTTCTTCTCACAAAACCGGATATCATCCTATTGGATGAGCCCACCAATCATCTGGATATGGAATCCATTGCCTGGCTGGAAACCTATTTGATCAATTACGACGGCAGCGTCATCATCGTGGCGCATGACCGTTACTTTTTGGACCGGGTCGTCACGAAAGTCATTGAGCTTGACAATGGAATCATGAATGTTTATCAGGGAAACTATACGGATTACAGCAGCAAGCGGGCCATGATCCGGGAAGCCCAGATGAAGGCTTATTTAAACCAGCAGCAGGAAATCAAGCACCAGGAAGAAGTAATTGCCAAATTAAAATCCTTTAACCGGGAAAAATCCATCCGCCGGGCGGAAAGCCGGGAAAAGATGCTGGATAAAATAGAACTGCTGGACAAGCCGACGGAAATCAATGATGAGATGCGGATTCGTCTGGAACCCAATATCATCAGCGGCAACGATGTTCTCACCGTACGGGGACTGAAAAAATCCTTTGACCAGAATCTTCTTTTTGACCAGGTGAACTTTGAGATAAAACGGGGAGAACGGGTAGCGGTCATCGGCGGCAACGGGACCGGAAAAACGACCATCCTTAAAATGATCAATGGGATTCTTTCTTCGGATGCAGGGGAAATCATTTTAGGCTCCAAGGTACATATCGGTTATTATGACCAGGAGCATCAGGTACTGCACATGGAAAAGACTCTTTTTGATGAATTGCAGGACACCTACCCTTCCATGAACAATACCCAGATCCGCAATATTCTGGCGGCTTTTCTCTTTACCGGAGACGATGTGTATAAACGGGTGAAGGATTTAAGCGGCGGCGAGCGGGGAAGAGTTTCTCTTGCAAAGCTTATGCTTTCGGAAGCCAATTTCCTCATTTTGGATGAGCCGACCAACCATCTGGACATTACCTCCAAGGAGATTTTAGAGGATGCCCTGGTAAACTATACGGGAACCGTACTCTATGTATCCCATGACCGTTATTTCATCAATAAAACTGCCACCAGAATCCTTGACTTAACTAATAAGACTCTGGTCAATTATATCGGTAATTATGATTATTATCTGGAAAAGAAGGAGTTAATGACCAGTCTTTATACGGATGGCCCCTCCGCAGATTCCGCTCCTCAAGCAGAAGTCTCAGAGACAAAGCTTGACTGGAAGGCCCAAAAGGAAGAACAGGCCCGGATTCGGAAACGGCAGAATGCACTCAAGAAAACGGAGGATGAGATTCACCGTCTGGAAACAAGGGATGGTGAGATTGATGCGCTGCTTGCACAGGAAGAAGTCTTTACCGATGTTCCCCGGCTGATGGAGCTGAACCAGGAAAAGGAATCCATTGGCAAACAATTGGAAGAACTCTATGAACAGTGGGAGGAATTGGCAGAATAGGAAAGCGGCCTGGATCTCTCCAGAACCGCTTACTCTTTTTTTGCCTGTCCATATAAAATATTGTTTAATATCTCCGTCACTTCAGGAGCTTCTTTCTGCATTTCAGATCTGGTCGACGGAGACCCTGCATAAGCCCCTACCAGCTTTCCAAAATAAAAGACCAGATCATCTTCAAAATAGTCTGGTATATACACAAATTCATCTACAGAATCCCGGTTCATAACCAAATCTATGGCGGCCGTACTGTTACGGTCATAACATCCGGAGGCATAACCGATATATTCACCAAATGCTTCTGTCAAATCCGACGGATTGCAGATTTTGATCTTTTTATAATTGGTATCCAGCTTATGGCACACGTAATAAACGCCGCTTCCTGTGACAGGTGCAGAAAAATACTTTTTATTCGGATAATAAAGGACCTGCCAGCCCTGATCCACAAATTTCTTCACCCAATACCTGGGAATGTTTTTGGAGGCTTCTGTAAATGCCTCCTTAACTTCCGGCGTAATCGTATAGGAATCTTTCTTTCCTTGAATGGCTATATCCCTATCCCTGTTTCTTATGCCGTTTTCATCCATATAGGCAAGTCCCACATACTGGTTCGCTGCCATCTGGCCGTTATCAAAAAAATAATATCTCTTTCCGGATATATTTTTATAACCGGAGGATACCATCTCCCCTTTGTTGGAAAACCAGTACCAGCTTCCGTCCTTTTCCTGATACCAGCCCTTTTGTGCAAAACCGTCTTCCGTGTAATAATGCCACTTTTCCTCCTCCTCATGATACAGCCAGCCAACCTCCAGCTCCCCGCTCTCAGAAAAACAATACTCTATGCCGCCTATCTTTTTCCAATCCGTAGCCATGTAACCATCGTTATCAAAGTAGTACCAAAAACCATTTATTTTCTGCCAGGTATTCCTTTTGTAAGTTCCCCGGTCATTGATATACTTCCATCCGTTATAATCCTTTTGCCACTCCCATTTGGGCTCTAATTCCTGTAAATCCCCCTCCTGCAGCAGAGTGCTTGTTTCCTGTGCGGCTGAAGCCATGGAACTGCCCAGACATAGAGCAATACATATGGACGCCATAAACCATCTTTTTTTCAAGGATTCTTACACTCCTTTCAAGCCGTACTTCATATTTATTAAAATTTTACTATACTTTATTGGAAATGTACAGGTTACAAGTTATAAGAATTTATAAAGAATCTCTAAGGTTTTCTTTTACAATTTCACGCTTTTAGGATATAATAAGAAAAATAATCGGTTTCAGAAAGCGAGGTATCTCTTATGAAATGGAAGCGCCCACTGGCCATGATCGGAATTATTTTTATTTTATCCATGTACATCATTGCCATCGTATCTGCTTTTTCCCGTCATCCAGACTCCAAAAACTGGCTGATGGCTGCTATTTTTTCCACCGTAATCGTTCCGTGCATCATCTATGCCAGCCAACTGGTGTACCGGGTATTAAAGCCTGATACCGGAAAAAATCAGACAGAAAAGAAAGACCCGAAAAAATAAAAAACGGAGAACAGGATAAGCCGATGCTTTTTCCATGTTCTCCGTTTATTTAATTATCATTATTTGCGGTAAATGATTTCGTCTCTTCCTGGTCCATTGGATACCATTGTAATTGGTGTCTCAAGTTCCTGCTCGATGAATTCGATATACTTTCTGCAGTTCTCCGGAAGATCCTCGTATTTCTTGATGCCCCGGATCTCGCATTTCCAGCCTGGAAGTGTGGTATAAACCGGTTTTGCCTGATTAAGCTTTGCCGTGGTGGGAAAATCCTTTGTTACCTTACCGTCGATCTCATATCCGATACAAACCGGAAGCTCATCAAGATATCCAAGAACATCAAGTACGGTCAAAGCCACCTCTGTGGCACCCTGAATACGGCAGCCATATCTGGAAGCAACCGCATCAAACCATCCCATACGTCTCGGACGTCCTGTGGTGGCACCGAACTCTCCGCCGTCACCGCCTCTGCGTCTTAATTCATCTGCTTCCTCACCGAAAATCTCGCTGACAAATGCACCTGCACCAACTGCACTGGAATAGGCTTTTACAACCGTTGTAATGTTTTTGATCTCATAAGGCGGAATACCTGCACCAATGGCCCCGTAAGCCGCCAGAGTTGAGGAAGAGGTCACCATAGGGTAGATGCCGTGATCCGTATCCTTTAAAGATCCTAACTGGCCTTCCAGAAGAATGTTTTTCCCTTCCTTAATGGCATCATGAAGATATTTGGATACATCGCATACGAACGGTTCTACCATCTCCCGGTATTCATGAAGGGTCTTTAATAATTCTTCCGGATTGATGACAGGCTTATGATAAAGATGCTCTAATAAAACATTTTTTGTCTCGCAAACACGGAAAACCTTTTCTTTTAAGGCTTCCTCATCAAAAAGCTCACTTACCTGAAAACCGATCTTTGCATATTTATCTGAATAAAATGGAGCAATCCCGGATTTTGTGGAACCAAAGGACTGTTTGCCCAGACGCTCTTCCTCATACTGATCAAACAAAATGTGATAAGGCATCAAAATCTGTGCACGGTCAGAAACCAGAATCTGAGGTTTTGGAACGCCTTTGCTTACAAGATCTCCGACTTCCTTTACAAGGAACGGGATGTTTAATGCCACGCCATTGCCGATAATACTTGTCGTATGATTGTAGAATACACCTGACGGCAGAAGGTGAAGTGCAAACTTTCCGTAATTGTTGATGATTGTATGTCCGGCATTACTTCCGCCCTGATAACGAATGATGATATCAGATTCCTTTGCCAGCATATCCGTGATCTTGCCTTTTCCTTCGTCGCCCCAATTGGCGCCTACGATTGCTCTTACCATTTGATTGTTCCTCCTTCGAGTGAATAATACCTTTTACTACTCTATGATAGCGCAAAGTATTCCATAAGTAAAATCAATATTATTTATATTCCTCATAATTTTAGCTTATATCATTTGTCATTAGCTGCAGCAAACGCTTTCCAGCCGGTGAAACAGGGGTTTTGCCGTCTGTGATAATGGAAAAGTGGCGCTTGGGCATTTCCTCCTCAAATTTCAGTTCCAGTAAATTTCCTTTTTCCAGTTCCACCCTGGCAAATCCCGACATGACACAGCCGACCCCAAGATTGCGTATGGCAAACTGTACGATCATGTCACTGGTGGAGAGTTCAAATTCCGGCTCCACCTCCACGCCCCGCTCTGCCAGATACTGATCCATAAAGGTTCTGGTACTGGTGTTTTTTTCCAGAAAAATGCATGGAAGCTCCTTTAACACATCATAACTCAGTTTTTTGCCTTCCAAATAACGGAATTTATCACCGGCAACAAATACATTCTCCACCTCTTTCACCGGTGTGCTGAGCACTTCGGCCTTTGCTTCAAAAGGAGTACTGACCACTCCGAAGTCGATCTTTCCCTCATATAAAAAACGGAGGGTCTCCGGTGTCGGTCCGTTGGAAACCATAACTTTAATCCCCGGATAAAGCTCATGGAATTTTTCCAGGTAGGGCAGCAAATAAAACTGCAAAGTCATATCACTGGCTCCGATCCGCACCTCGCCCGTATCCAGGTCCTTCATTCGCTTAAGCATATTTTCTCCGTGCCAGATACTATCTAAACCGGATTTTACATATTCATAGAGAAACTCGCCTTCCCGGGTCAGACGGACTCCTTTTGAGGTTCTCAAAAAAAGCTGGCTGTCTGAGGATTGTTCCAGCTGCCTCACGGCCTGGCTCACCGCTGGCTGGGAGATGCATAACCGTTCCGCTGCCAGAGTGATGCTGCCCAGCTGAGCCACATAATAAAACACCTTATAGTATTCCAAATTGATGCTCATGAATTCCTCCTGATAAAGTCAAGACCACCCGTAAAACGGGTGGCTTGTGAAAAGGGTATAACCCTTT
>CAJMPJ010000016.1 GCA_905215155.1 uncultured bacterium
GATCGCTGGTCTGGCAGACTGTCCGGTCATTGCGGTGCCTACCTCCGTAGGGTACGGCGCAAGCTTTCATGGGCTGTCGGCACTGCTTACTATGTTGAATTCCTGTGCCAATGGAATTACCGTGGTCAATATTGATAACGGCTACGGGGCAGGCTATTCGGCAACACAAATCAATCGACTGGCGGAGAGAAAATATGAATAAAATACTGTATTTGGAATGTAATTCAGGCATTAGCGGAGATATGACGGTAGGGGCACTTCTGGATCTGGGTGCGGACCGTGATGTGCTTTTAAAGGCTTTGGACAGCCTGGGCGTGGGCGGATATCATCTCCATTTTGGAAGAACGAAGAAATGCGGAATTGATGCTTATGATTTTCATGTCCATCTGGAAGAGGAGCATGAGGGAGCGCATCGTCATGAGCATGGAGAGGAGCATACCCATGAGCACCTTCACCGAAATTTACAGGACATCAATCAGATCATTGACCGTGTGGATTCCAATGATCGTGTAAAAACCATGGCGAAACGAATGTTTGAGATCGTTGCAGAAGCCGAGTCAAAGGCTCACGGAATTCCGGTTTCAGAAGTTCATTTTCATGAGGTAGGGGCCATTGATTCCATTGTGGATATTGTTGGAACAGCAGTCTGCATCGACAATCTGGGCCTGACGGATATTGTGGTATCTCCTTTATCGGAAGGCTTTGGAACCGTCCGCTGCCAGCATGGGATCATTCCGGTCCCGGTTCCTGCCACGGCAAACATTGCTTCAAAATATAGATTGAAGCTGCGGTTTACAGACAACCATGGGGAGATGGTAACGCCCACGGGAGCCGCCATTGCGGCAGCCCTGCGCACAAGGGAGGAATTGCCTTCCTCCTGCCGCATTTTAAACACAGGGCTGGGTGCGGGAAAGAAGAATTTTGACCATGCCAATATCCTTCGCGCCATGATTCTCGAAGAAGCGGGAACGGATGAAGAGATGTGGATTCTAGAGGCCAACATTGACGACTGCAGCGGAGAGATGCTTGGCTTTGCCATGGAATCCCTGCTGGAAGCCGGTGCGGCTGATGTATGGAATACTCCTGTTTACATGAAAAAAGGCCGTCCGGCTTACATGCTCTCTGTCCTGTGCAAAAAAGAAGAAATAAGCAGGATGGAGGACCTTTTGTTTCTTCAGACCACCACCATCGGGGTCCGCAGACATTCTGTGGAAAGAACCGTTCTCGACCGTGAGAAAAGAACCGTAAGTACAAAATGGGGAGAAGCGGAAGTGAAGGTATGTACCTGGAAGGATCAGGTGTTTTGTTATCCGGAATATGAAAGTGTAAGGAATATCTGCAAAAAGAATGGGGCAGACTTTCAGACGGTATACGCAAAGATCAGGGAGAATGCTTTAAAATCAATGGATAAAATACCAAATCATCTTGTAGGAGAAACTGAATGAAGAATCAATGGAACGTTACGATTCAAGGAAAAGAACATGAAATATCCTTTAAACCCGGTTTCCTGCGGGGCAAAAGATACGTTGACGGTGTTGGAACCACCGTTAAAAATACCAACTGGTACATACGCCTGTTTGATGATGTTTTTGAAATAGACGGAGAGACCCTTCATCTTACGGCAGTCGGTGCCAAAATAGATTTAGTTGTGGATGGGATGTATGTAAATGCAAAAAAACCGTATACCCCATTTAAGACCGTACCGCCCTGGGTCAATATCGTATCCGCCCTTCTGCTTTTATCCGGAATGTATTTAAGCGGTCTGTTCGGTTTGTTTATCGGTACGATTGCCGGGATTATAATGATTACTCAGTCCGTATCACCAAAAAGAGACAATCCTGCACCGGTCTGTATTGCATGTGCGGTGTGCGGGGTGATTCTGCAAATTGCTCTTATGATCCTGTTTCTGCGTTTATAAGTGTAACGGTTTCTGTAATCGGAAGAAAGCATATAAGCAGAGAAGATGAAATCCTGAAAGAACAACATGGGAATACATGTGAATCTTTCGGGATTTTTTTATCGTTACCAGTTTGTTTTTTGAACGTGTCCCAATATGCAAAAAACGAATCCGGCATTCCTGAAAATTGGACATCTATAGACATAATCTATGAAATAAAATCATAAATTGAGCAAACTATATAAAAAAGTTAAAAAATAATTTTATGAAATATAAAAAAATACATATTTCAAGTTGAAAGAACAAATTAATGGAATAATATTGACGGGCGAATGTTTTGAATATAACATTATTGTAGATGTAATGTACAAAAACATCCATGACCATGTTTTGGACTTGGACCTTGGAGAGGAAAACTATGCGTTTGAATTATCAAATGGGGGTTGTTCTGGAGGCCTCAAAAAACAGTGATAGACCAATTGGTGTACACGAGGTAATGCAATATTTGGATATATCAAAAAGCGCAGCATATCTTCTTATACAAAACTGTCAGGTCTGGCTGAATGAAAAACAACTGGAAGAAAATCCTGCACAACAGCGGAGAGAAATATTTATAGGGAAAGGAGAGTTGAAGCAGAAGTTAAAAACGATTCTGTCAGAAGCAAGCTGTGAGGAGTTTGATTTTTCTCCAAGAGAAAGAAGAATCTATATCATTGTTTTGCTGATTCGGGAAAAGCATGTCCAGACTCATGAGATCATGGAACGGTTCCGTATCAGCAGAAATACCTGCATTTTGGATTTTGCCGGAGTGAATCGTATTTTAAACACCTTTCGTGTAGGGTATACGGCTGGAAATCACGGGTATGCTCTGATGGGAGAGGAATATGATATCTACCGGCTTAGTTTATGGGTGACTTCAAAGATTTTTTCTGAGCTGTATCCTAAAAATTATGAGATGGCAATGTCTTTGTTTGAGTTTCCCAAAAAAGATATCGAAAAGATTTATCAGATGCTTGGCAATGCTGCCAGGCAATTTGAGCTTTTTGCAAGCAGAGAGGCCATGTATACCTTTTGCGCCTGCTGTACCCTTGTATCAGGGAGGCTCCGTTTGGGCCACTGGATATCGGAGGAAATGATCCCTGGTTATTACCAGATGAGTACCCATAACTACCGGGTCCGAAATATCCTGTTTCAGATAGGAGTGGTCGGGGCCGTTTTGGGAAAACAGGAAGCTGATGAAGGCAGGCAGGGGCTGGCCGAGTGCCTGGCCAGGATGTTTGTGTGTGTCTGTGAAGAAACAGGGGATGATCTTGCCTCCGTTCCTGTAAAGGAAGAGAATTTTGTCAATGATGCAGTTCAAATTGTGCAAAGGTTTGAAATGTACATAGGGATGCTCTTTGAGCATAAAGAGGAATTGGAAAAGAACGTGACCCTCAGCTTAAAGTGCATCCTGCTAAGAAAAAAATATGGTTTCCGGGTCTGCAATTCTTTAGCCCGGGAGGTAAAAAAACATTACATTCATATCATCAGGCTGACCCAGAAGTCGGTAGAGGGAATTCCCGGTCTTTTAGGATCATTGACAGAAGAGGATTGTGTTCTGTTAAGCATTAATTTTCTGGGGGGAATGTTAAAGACCAGACGTGTCACAGTCCACACCCCTCATATTCTTGTGGTTTATGGGGGAAATTCGGATATTAGCGTGCTGCTTCAGGGACAGATCCAAAACCTGTTACCGGGGGCGAGGATACTTACTGCTTCGCTGTTCCAGGACCTGACCAGATTTTCGGAATATATGGATATAATCGTATCCACCATTCCCATCGAAATACAGGGAATTCCTGTGATCGTGGTAAACACCTTTTTGACCGACTATGACAAAGACCGGATAAAGAAAATGATTGAACATAAAATATCCGGGGATGAAGATCTTTTGCGGTTTTTTAAGGATTTCGCAAGGATGTCGGAAGAGTTTATCCGTTTGGAGGACAGAATCTATCTGCGTCACAAGATGGAAGAATATTTTAAAATAAACAGGGTTAAAATTAATTATGGAACAGAAAGACGTCAGGGGTTAAAGGATTTGCTGACAGAAAACAGGATCAGAATTGTGGATTCGGTCACTGACTGGCAGGAGGCCGTCCGTATAGCGGCAAAGCCTTTGGAGGAGGATCAGAGTATTGACCCGGCTTACACAGAGGCTATGATCTTATCGGTTGTAAATTTAGGGCCTTACATTGTCCTTTCTCCCGGAATTGCACTTCCTCAAGCCAGACCGGAAGCCGGGGTCCGGACCCTGTCCATGTCACTGCTGAAAGTGAAAAAAAGGGTTTATTTTACGAAAGAAAAATATGCCAATCTGTTTTTTGTACTGGCAAGTGCAGATGGCAGCAGCCATCTGGAGGCATTGAGGGAGCTGTCGGCCATTTTTTCAGGCGAAGCAGCTTATGATAGATTTATGAAAGCGGATACGGTAGAAGAACTGCACCAATTGATTTTATAACAGGCATTTGGGGAATTTAAAACCTGGGAAAAAGGGGAAGATTCAGATACCGGTCTAAGGTAATAAGGAATATGAAAAATAAAGGGTAACGATGATGCAGAGGAAATTATGTAAAACAAGCCTGGAAGAGCAGATTAAGGAGATTGAACTGCGAATCAGCTTTCTCCAGGAACGCAAAAAGCAACTGATGGTTGCCAAGGAACGGGAAGACCTCCGGAGGTTTGTGGAGGCCGCAGAAAAAAATGGATTAACGCCGGCGGAACTGGCCAGGCAGCTCCTGGCCAGACAGGCGTAAGGAGAATCAGGAAACAGGCTGAGGGAAGTGGGGATCCCTCAGCTCTTTTATTTCCGGCCATAGCTACGGTCATAGCTTTAACAATGGGTTTGTTTGTAGGAATCCACCAGAATATCCAGAAATGCTTTGGCATACTTAGGCAGATACCGGTTTCTTTGATAAGCCGCAATCAGCGTATTCTCGATCCGTTCCTTTCCGATGGACAGACAGACCGATCCTTTTTGTTCCCGTTTCCTTAAATACTGATAGTAGCTTTCCGGTGCAAATGCCGCCCCCAGTCCTTCTATGGCAAGACAGATGGACATCTGGCTGTTTCTGGTATGGAGCAGAATATTGGGGTCCATTCCATAATCCTTAAAAAGCTTCAGAGCCAATCCTCCCGTATTCTGGTCCGGATAGAGAAGGATAAACGGCTCTTTGGAAAGCAGGCTTAAATTGATCCACGGATAGCGAAAGCCTTCCTTTTCTTCTGCAAAGGCGGCAAGAGGATTATCAGCGGATAAGACCAGTACCATCTCCTCTCTGCCGATGATCTGATATTCCAAATCCGTGGGGAATTCATGAACATTATAAATGGTAAGGTCCACGGTGTGGTCCGTCAGCGTATGCTCTGCCACAAAATTGACCTCCTCCATTATATTGACCGTGACGTGAGGGTAGAGATTGTGAAATTTTAAAAGAGCAGGACCGATTAAGCTGTTTCCCAGCATGATAGGAATGGCGATGTTTAAGCGCCCATGGTTCTGGTGCATAATATCATCGAACTCAATATCCCATTCCATGCCGTACTCCACGATCTTTTCTGCATAGTGAATGTAACGTTCCCCAAGATAAGTAGGATAATAGCTGCTTCCGATCCGGTCAAACAAGCGGGTGCCAAGCTGCTGCTCCAAGTTTTTTAAATACTTGCTCAAAGACGGCTGGGAGATAAAAAGAGTTTCTGCGGCCTTGCTGATGCTCTTTTCTCTGGCAATGGCTATAATGTATCTGGCTTCTTTTAATTCCATAAGAATTGTCCCCTTTGCGATGAATGATAAATTCTAACTATAGCTTTAATGCATAGAAACTATAGATTATATGTATTTGACGTACAGTATATCATAATTTATAATAAAAGTACAGATATAAATTAATTTTACTTATAAATGATCATAAGAAAAAACAATGAATCACAGATAGAAAGCATGGAGAGGTAAAGATGAAGAAAAGTAGTGCATATATCATGGTGGTGCCGGGACTTGTGATCCTGGCAGTTTGTCTGTTCCTTCCGCTTTTGAAGGTACTGGTGCCGTCCTTTAATACCGGTGATTATCCGTTCAGCGCTTATTTGGACTTTTTTAAGGATGAATATTATTTAAAAATCTTTTTAAGAACGATAAAGGTAGCGGTAATTACGACGGTGGTGTGTATGGCTGCAGGGGTACCGACATCCTATTTTATCAGCCGGTGCGGAAAGAAATGGAGAGGAATCCTGCTTTCTGTTTCGATATTCCCCATGATGACCAACTCCGTGATCCGGAGCTTTGCCTGGATCAATATTCTGGGAAGCAACGGAATCGTGAACAAATTTCTTACGACAGCGGGATTTGTGGATAAGCCTGTGAAGCTGTTATATACAGATTTTTCCATTATCATCGGTTCCGTATACTTATTTCTTCCGCTGATGATCGTTACGGTAGCCGGAGTCATGGAAAATATCGGAGACGATATGATGGAGGCAGCCCTAAGCCTTGGTGCAGACCGCTTCAAAGCATTTATGAAGGTGGTCTTTCCCATGAGTCTGCCAGGCATTATTGTGGGCGGGATTCTGGTATTTACGGGAACTCTGACCGCTTACACCACTCCTCAGCTTTTGGGAGGCAATAAAAATATGGTCCTTGCGACCTTCATTTACCAGAGAGCCATGAGCGTGGGAGACTGGAACGGCGCCGCTGTGATTTCCTTAATCATGATCGTCGTGACTCTGGTGGTGATCAAAGGCTTTAATGCCCTGGCTGCAAGACTGGACAAAAGAGGAGGAAGCCATGCGTAAAAATAAACTGCTTACCGCGTTTGCCATACTGGTATTTGCATTTTTAATTGTACCGCTGATCATTATTACGGTAACGGCCTTTGGAGAAGGCACTGCCATCACATTCCCCATTGAATCCTTTTCTGTAAAATGGTTTGTGAATGTATTTACCTTAAAATCCTTCCGGATCTCATTTTTCACCAGCCTTCAGATTGCCCTGCTCGCTACGGTGCTGGCACTGTTGGCAGGAATCCCGGCGGCTTATGCCCTGGCAAGATCGGGCATGAAAGGCAGAGGATTTTTAAAATCTGTATTTTTATCTCCAACCATTGTTCCCGGCATTGTAATTGGTTTTGTTCTTTATCAGTTTTTGGTACTGACCTTACGGATTCCGGTATTTATAGGACTTCTGGCCGGACATTTTATGGTGACTCTGCCTTATGTGATCCGGGTGGTCGGTTCAAGTCTTGACCAGTTTGATTTTTCCGTGGAGGAAGCGGCGTGGAGTCTTGGATGTACAAAATCCGGCGCATTTTTCCGGGTCGTGCTCCCAAACATCACATCGGGAATTTCTGCTGCGTTTATGCTGGCATTTATCAATTCCTTTAATAATATTCCGGTTTCCATGTTTCTTTCAGGTCCTGGGGTGTCCACATTCCCGGCGACGCTGATGAACTACATTGAATATAATTATGACCCTACCGTGTCGGCAGTTTCCGTTGTTTTAATGGCGGTAACGGTGCTTCTCATGGTAATCGTTGATAAAACACTGGGAATTGCAGCTTTGGCAAAATAGGAGGAAAACCATGGCATTTATGACATTGCAGGATATTGATGTCCGTTATGATAAAAAAAAGCAGATTTTAAAAGGTCTTGATCTGGAAGTAAACGAAGGAGAGCTGGTTTCTTTATTAGGACCAAGCGGCTGCGGAAAAACCACAACACTTCGTGTGGTTGCCGGGTTTATCGAACCGGAAAACGGAGTGTTTACCTTGGACGGAGAGGATTTAACCAAAGTACCGGTCCATAAAAGAAACTTTGGTATCGTATTTCAGAGCTACGCATTATTCCCTCATTTAAGCGTGTATGATAACGTGGCTTTCGGCCTCAAAATGAGAAAGCTTGATAAGGCGGAGATCGACAAAAAGGTGAAGAACATTCTGGAGGTATGCGGACTGACGGAATTTTCCGGCCGTTTTCCACAGCAGATGTCCGGCGGGCAGAGGCAGAGAGTGGCACTGGCCAGAGCACTGGTCATTGAACCCAAGCTTCTTTTGCTTGATGAGCCTTTGAGCAATTTAGATGCAAAGCTTCGCATTAATATGCGTATGGAGATCAAGAGAATCCAAAAACAGCTTGGTATCACCACCTTGTTCGTCACTCATGACCAGGAGGAGTGTTTTTCCATCTCCGATAAGGTAGCGGTTATGAATCAGGGCGTGATCGAACAGTTTGATACTCCGGAAAATATTTATCACAGGCCAAAGACAGAGTTTGTTGCAAGATTCATCGGATTTGAAAACTTTCTGCCTTTAAAAAAGCAGGGAGATGTATATAAATCAGAAGCCGGAGCAGTATTTACGGTAGAGGATGCCCATGGGGAAGAGACGGTTATGGGTACCATACGTCCGGAGGATATCCGGGTGGCAGAAACCGGACAGACGAATAATATTCTGGAAGGTACCATCGGAGTGAGAACGTTTCTTGGAAAAACCTATCAGTATGAAGTACAGACAGCAGCAGGAAAGTTCCTGGTAAACAGACCGGCAGAGGAAACCTATGAGGAAGGCTCCTCCATTTCCCTTTACCTGCCGGAGTCAAAACTGGTACTTGTTCAATAGGCAATTCGGCATACAGCCGGTCAATGATAAAAAGAGAGGAATGAAACTATGAAAAAAGTATTGGCATTATCTTTATGTGCGGCGATCGCATTAACAGGCTGCGGGAGCGCTGCTCCCAAGGGAGACAAGGAAACCACAGCAGCAGAAAAGAAACTGGTATTATCGACGTATGGTTTAAGTGAAGATGTTTCAGCAGAGGAAGTGTACAAGCCATTTGAAGACCAGTTTGGCTGCAAGATCGTGACAGAGACAGGAAGCACCAACGAGCGTTATACCAAGCTTTCCGCCAACGCTGAAAGCACCATTGATGTCATTGAGCTGTCTCAGGCCATGACTGCCAAGGGGATCGAAGAAGGGCTTTTTGAGCCTCTTGATTTAAGCAAGATTGAAAACAGCCAGTATTTAATCGGTGCGGCAAAGACTATGGCTGAAGCTGGCCAGGGAATCGCTTATACAATCAACAGCATTGGTATTATGTATGATGCAGAAGCAGTCGGGTTTGAGATCAAGAGCTTTGATGATCTATGGAAAGCAGAATTAGAAGGAAGCATTGCAATCCCTGATATCACAACCACCTTCGGTCCTGCTATGGTTTATATGGCAAGTGATTACAAGGGGGTTGACGTAACAAGCGACAATGGAAAAGCAGCCTTTGAGGCGCTGGAAGAATTAAAACCAAACCTGGTAAAAACCTATGCCAAATCTTCCGATCTGATCAATATGTTTACTTCCGGAGAGATCAAAGCAGCCATTGTAGGAGATTTCGGCGTTCCTACCATCAAAGAAGCGAATCCAAATCTGACCTACGTGACACCAGAAGTAACTTATGCGAACTTTAACACCATCAGCATCACCAAAAACTGCAAGGACAAAGAACTGGCTTATGCCTATATCAATTACCGCTTGAGTAAGGAACTGCAGGCCAAAACCGCAAAAGCATTAAATGAAGCACCTACCAACAACCAGGTAGAGATAGAAGAATCTAATGCCGTCAGCATGACCTACGGTCCTGTGGCAGAGAATGCCAAAGTACTGGATTATTCCTTTGTGAATCCGATCTTGAGTGACTGGATCGACCAGTGGAACCGTATCATCAACAGCTAAGGAAAGTGAAAATATGAAGGTTGACTTATTAATTCGTAATGGATGGGTCTACCGGACATACAGGCAATGTTTTGAACAGGCGGACATTGCAATCGTGGGGGAAAGGTTTTACGACATTTCCCCTGCTTCCTGTTATGAGTCCGGCTGTGTGGTGGATGCAAAAGGCAAATATATCATACCAGGACTTCTTGATATCCATATGCATATCGAAAGCTCCATGACGTATCCATTGGAATTCTCATCAGCAGTTCTTCCCCACGGTGTGACCACTGTGGTGGCAGACCCTCATGAGATCGCAAATGTATTCGGGTTAGAAGGAATCAGACATTTTATGGAACAGGAAACGGAGCTGGATATTTTCTATGGAATCCCCTCCAGTGTTCCATCCACAAGTCCTGAGCTTGAAACCTCCGGCGGCAGGATCGGAGAGGAAGAAGTCCTGGAGCTTTTAAAGGATGACCGCATTCTTTGCCTTGGAGAAGTGATGAATGACACGGACCTGGTTTCCCCGGAGGATACTCTGATCAAGCGCATCGTAAGGCTCTGTAAAATGGAAGGCCGTAGGCTTCGGATCGAAGGCCATTGTCCGGCGCTTACCGGAGAAGAACTGGCTGCGTTTATCGGCAGCGGTGTGGATGCCGACCATACCCAGCAGACAAAAGAATCGGTTCTTGAAAAAACAGACATGGGAATGTTTTTGGAGCTTCAGAAGAAGTCTTTAACGAAAGAAGTGGTGGAAACTGTAGTTACCCATAATCTATATGAAAATGTTGCACTTGTAACCGACGATACCATGCCGGATCATTTAACCAAGGGCCACTTAAACCAGATTCTCCGTCTCGCGGTGGAAAAGGGGATGCCGGCGGAAAAGGCAATTTACTGTGCCACGTTTACGCCTGCCCGGAGAATGGGACTCCATGACCGGGGAATGATTGCGCCTGGCAAATTGGCAGATTTGGTCCTTTTTGATGATCTGACCGATTTTGTCCCTTCTGAAGTTTATAAAAACGGAAGATTATTTTCTCCTTCCCCAGAGGGAGAGAAGGCACCCTTCCCCGATCATTTTTATCAGTCAGTCAAATGCCGTCTGGCTCTGGCATCGGATTTTAACTTAAACCGGTGTGAGATAAAAGAAGGGACAGCCCTTGTAAATGTGATGCAAATCCAAAACTTTGGAACCAGGATCTGCCATGTAAAACGGGAGATCCCGGTAAAGGGCGGTTCTCTGTGCTGGCAGGAGGCAGGGCTTTGTCTGGCTGCTGTCTTTGAACGTTACGGAAAGACAGGAGGTGTGGCTTACGGCCTTTTGGAACATGCGTTTCAACTTCCAGGTGCAGCCGCTACCACATGGAGCCATGACAGTCATAATCTGCTGGTCCTTGGAAATTCCGTAAAGGATATGGTGCTTGCCCAGAATCAGGTGGTCCATATGCAGGGCGGATATGTGACGGTCCGAAACGGAAAGGTGACTGCCGCTGCATCGCTTCCCGTGGGAGGCATTCTATCGGATAAAAGCATTTCAGAGCTTTCCAAAGAGCTTGCGGCCGTCCGGCAGGAGATTGAAGCAATGGGATATGAAAACAGCAACGTGATCATGTCCATTTCCACCTTGACCCTTCTGGTGTCGCCGGAATTAAAGCTGAGTGATAAGGGATTGTTTGATGTGAAAACCAAAAAGAACGTCCCTCTTGTGGAAAAATATAATTGTTTGTAAGGGAAAAGGTTGATAAGTGTGAAAACTGTAATTATAAATGTAATTGTAGTAACCATGAATGAGGCCCGGGAAATCCACAATCCGGGGTTTGTAATATTTGAAAAGGATACGATCCTGGCCACAGGGCTGATGAAGGACCTTCCGGAAGAAGAGAACGTTTCCGGGGCTCAATTCATTGATGGAAAGAACGGAATCTTAATGCCTGGAATGGTCAATCTTCATACCCATATGGGAATGATTCCATTCCGGGGTCTGGGAGATGACTGCAAGGACCGTCTCCGGGTATTCTTGCTTCCCATGGAAAATAAGGCCATGGACCAGGAAATGGTCTATTTGTCCACCCGTTACGCTGCAGGGGAAATGCTGCTCTCCGGTGTCACCTCCGTACTCGATATGTATTATTATGAAGAAGAGGCGGCAAAGGCCATGGATGAAATGGGAATGAGGGGAATTGCGGGCCAGACTGTTATGAATGAGGGAGCCTGTGATTTTTCAGATCCTTTTGACGCCATTGCATATGGGGAAAGGCTGATAAAAAAATACGCGGCTCACCCCCGCATCTCCGCCTGTGTGGCTCCCCACGGAACCAGTACCTGCTCCAAAGAAGTCCTTTTGGCGGCTTACCAGGCCGATGCCTCTTATCAGGTACCTTTTACCATCCATACAGCCGAAATGGATTATGAGATGGAATATTTCCGCAAAGATTACGGTATGACACCGGTCCAGTATCTGGATAGCATCGGAGTTCTGGGAGAAGTGACCGTGGCCGCCCACTGCATTCATATGACGGAAGAGGACTTGCTTCTATTAAAAAAGAGCGGGGCAAAAGTGGCTCACTGCATCGGCTCCAACACTAAAGCAGCCAAAGGAGTTGCACCTGTCACGAATATGCTTGAAAAGGAAATTCCCGTAGGACTTGGAACCGATGGCCCTGCCAGCGGAAATACGTTAGATCTCCTGACTCAAATGAAGCTGTGTGCGGATTTTCATAAAAATGAAACCAAGGACAGAAGTGCATTTCCGGCTGAAACCATCGTTTCCCTTGCCACAATCCAGGGAGCAAAGGCATTGGGGCTTGATGCTGTGACCGGTTCCATAGAGCCTGGAAAGCAGGCAGATATGGTGCTGGTGGAAACCGGCTCCGCCAATATGTTTCCGGTTTACGATCCCTATTCCGCCCTGGTCTACAGCGCCAATGCTTCCAACGTGGAAGCCGTGTATGTGGCAGGAGAATGTCTGGTAAAGGATAAGAGGCTGGTAAACGTGGAGCTGAATGAACTGAGAGATTCCCTGATACAGAAAATGAAAAAAACGGAATTCAGGAAATACATGGTTTTATAAACAGAAGGACGGAACGGATAAAAAAAGGGTATATTTTGGTTTATTTAAACGAAAATCTGGAAACCATTTAGAAAGCGGAAAAAAGTATCTTTTGTCACAGATTCGCCGTTTCTGCGGATAGAAATAATT
Source organism: uncultured bacterium (assembly GCA_905215155.1). Lineage (GTDB taxonomy): Bacteria > Bacillota > Clostridia > Lachnospirales > Lachnospiraceae > Lacrimispora > Lacrimispora sinapis. The sequence goes on from CAJMPJ010000016.1 coordinate 12,833, forward strand.
GACAACCATATGTCCCTGTGGTAAACTGTACAAGTATTAATTTGCGCCAATGCCCGGTATCTCGGATACTCCAACCAGTACTTGGTATGTGGTGAGAATCATTCATAAAAGGAGGAAATCGACATGATTTCAAAGGAAAAGAAAGCAGCAATTATTGCTGAATATGGAAGAAAAGCTGGCGACACAGGTTCACCAGAAGTACAGATCGCTATTCTGACAGAAAGAATCACAGAATTAACCGATCATCTTCAGAAGAACCCAAAAGATCATCATTCCAGAAGAGGTCTTCTGATGATGGTTGGACAGAGAAGAGGTCTTCTTGACTACTTAAAGAAGACAGAGTTAGACAGCTACCGTTCTTTGATCGAGAAGTTAGGAATCAGAAAATAATAAACCATTTAGGGTGGAGAACTTCTCCACCCTATCTGTCTATTAAGAAAAGAATGTTAAAAGTAGAAGCATCCCCCGAGACCGCTGATGTGCGCGTAACAAGCAGAGCCATAAGTGAGTCATTCGGACAGGATATGCTCGCATATCCAATCCGAATGACTCACTTATGGCGAGCAACCGCGAACGAGGGACAATAGTCCCGAGTCTGCGGCTGCGCATTCTGCCAAAGGCGGAATCTGCTTGTCATCTAACGGGCCGCACCCTCACACTTTTGATCTTTCGTTACGCGTAGATCAGTAGTTTCGGCATCTTCTGCTATTTAATATAAATTTTAAGTAATATATAAAAGGAGATCCAGTATGTACAAGAGTTTTAGTATGGAACTGGCCGGCAGAACATTGACTGTTGATGTCGGCAGAGTAGCGAAGCAGGCAAACGGAGCAGCTTTCATGCACTATGGTGACACCGTAGTATTAGCGACCGCAACTGCTTCTGACAAGCCAAGGGATGGAATTGACTTCTTTCCTCTGAGTGTAGAATACGAAGAGAAACTTTACTCCGTAGGAAAGATTCCAGGCGGATTTAACAAAAGAGAGGGAAAAGCATCTGAGAATTCCATTCTGACTTCCCGTGTCATTGACCGTCCGATGAGGCCGTTGTTTCCAAAAGATTACCGTAACGACGTTACTTTAGACAATATTGTTATGTCCGTAGACCAGGACTGCAGTCCGGAGCTTACCGCTATGTTGGGGTCTGCCATTGCCACCTCCATTTCGGATATCCCATTTAACGGACCGTGTGCATCCACTCAGATCGGACTTGTTGACGGAGAATTTGTAGTCAATCCGACCCAGGCTCAGAAACAGGTTTCTGATATGGCCCTTACGGTTGCGTCCACAAGGGAAAAGGTGATCATGATCGAGGCCGGAGCCAATGAAGTACCGGAAGACAAGATGATCGAAGCCATTTTTAAAGCTCATGAAGTAAATCAGGAAATCATTAAATTCATTGATACCATCGTGGCAGAATGCGGAAAGCCAAAGCACACCTATACCAGCTGTGCAGTACCGGAAGAGTTATTTGCAGCCATTCGTGAAATCGTACCTCAGGAAGAGATGGAGGTTGCTGTATTCACCGATGAGAAGCAGGTCAGAGAAGAGAACATCCGTAAGATCACTGAGAAGCTGGAGGAAGCCTTTGCTGATAAAGAGGAATGGCTTGCCGTACTGGGAGAGGCAATTTACCAGTACCAGAAAAAGACGGTCCGCAAGATGATCTTAAAAGACCACAAGCGTCCTGACGGCCGTGCCATGAATGAGATCCGCCATCTGGCAGCAGAAATTGATCTCCTTCCAAGAGTACATGGTTCCGCCATGTTTACCCGCGGTCAGACACAGATTTTAAATATCTGTACCCTTGCGCCATTGTCTGAGAGACAGAGATTGGACGGCATTGATGATCAGGAAACTTCCAAGAGATATATGCACCACTACAATTTCCCGTCCTTCTCCGTAGGAGAGACAAGACCTTCCAGAGGTCCGGGACGCCGTGAGATCGGTCATGGAGCATTGGCAGAGAGAGCCCTGGTTCCGGTTCTTCCGTCAGAGGAAGAATTCCCATATGCGATCCGTACCGTGTCTGAGACCATGGAATCCAACGGTTCCACCTCCCAGGCCAGCATCTGTTCTTCCTCCATGTCCTTAATGGCAGCAGGTGTTCCGATAAAGGCACCGGTAGCCGGCATTTCCTGCGGTCTGATTACGGGAGATACGGATGAGGATTATATCGTTCTTACCGATATTCAGGGACTGGAAGACTTTTTCGGAGATATGGACTTTAAGGTAGGCGGTACTCATAAAGGTATTACAGCCATTCAGATGGATATTAAGATCCACGGTTTAACAAGACCGATCATTGAAGAAGCCATCCGTACCACCAGAGAAGCAAGACTTTACATTCTTGATGAGGTTATGGCAAAAGCAATCAGTGAACCTCGCAAGGAAGTTGGAAAATATGCTCCTAAGATCGACCAGATCAGCATTGATCCTCAGAAGATCGGTGATGTGGTTGGTAAGCAGGGCAAGGTCATCAACAAGATCATTGAAGAGACCGGTGTTAAAATTGATATTTCCGATGACGGCAGTGTATCTGTCTGCGGAACGGACCAGGCGATGATCGACCGCGCCATTGAGATCATCAAGAGCATCGTTACCGATCTTGAGGCTGGACAGATTATGACAGGTAAGGTTGTAAGAATCATGAATTTCGGAGCCTTCGTAGAACTGGCACCGAATAAAGATGGTATGATTCATATTTCCAAGCTGTCTGATAAGAGAGTAGCAAAAGTAGAAGATGTGGTAAACATCGGCGACGTCGTGACCGTAAAGATTATGGAAGTCGATAAGATGGGCAGAATCAATTTAAGCATGAAGCCAACCGATCTCAATCCAAAAGCAGAAGAAGCCAAAGAAGCAAAAGGAAATGAATAAATTAATCAGCTGAGACGTGTAACGGGCAGCAGACAGACCATACGGGCTCTGTCTGCTGCCCGTTTTCAATGAAGCGGTTTAAGAGGAATCTTATGATGGATATTTATTATAATGCAGTGATTTATGCAAAAAAAGGCATGGAAGCAGATGCCATGGGAGTAGAAAATGGAAGAGTGGCATTCATTGGTACCTTTTCTCAAGCCAGACAGTGGGAAAGCGGCGATGATGCTGTGTGGCATGATATGAATGGTGCATTTGTTGTTCCTGGCTTTATTGATTCCCATCTCCATCTTCTTTCCTACGGCAGGGGACTAAGCTCCCCTAATTTGGCAAAGCATACCTCATCCATAAAAGCTTTGGTAGAAGCGCTTTCCGCTTATAAGAGCAGGACCCATAATTCGGAAGCCTGGATCGTGGGAAGCGGCTGGAATCAGGAATGTTTTGAGGGGGAAAAACGGCTTCCCAACCGGTACGATCTGGATCAGGTTTCAACATGTCAGCCGGTGATTGCCTACCGTTCCTGCAGACACATTGCCTGTGTCAATTCAGCAGCACTTGAGGCCGCAGGCATAACTGGGAATACGGTGAATCCCGAGGGCGGTTTTATTGATTTTGATGAGAATGGCGAACCAACCGGAATTCTGAGGGAATACGCGATCAATCTGGTCAGTGGGCTGATACCGGTTCCTGAAGCAGATGAAATAAAATATTATATGGTTCAGGCTATGAAAAAGCTGAATTCTTATGGGATTACCTCGGTTCAGACCGATGACTTTGGCGCCTTTCCAGGTGTTTCTTATGAAACGGTGATACGGGCATATGAGGAGCTGGAAGCAGAAGGTCTGCTGACGGTTAAAGTATACGAACAATGTTTATTAGAAGAAATGCAGGACTTAAAAGGGTTTATAGAAAAAGGATACCGGACGGGAAAAGGAAGTCCGTTTTTTGCCATCGGTCCGTTAAAGATCATTGCAGACGGTTCCATGGGAGCAAGAACGGCATTTTTAAGTGCCCCTTATGCCGATGACTCCGTTAATCCCCATAACTGCGGGATTAATATTTACAGCCAGCAACAGCTTGATGAGAAGGTGGTGTATGCATCGGATCACGGAATGCAGGTAGCGGTCCATGCCATAGGCGATCAGGCCATGGAGATGGCAGCAGGTTCCATGGAAAAGGCACTTTGCGGAAATCGGAAAAATCCCCTTCGCCATGGGATCGTCCATTGTCAGCTGACAACCAAAGCCCTTTTGGAAACCTTTCGGAAATGGAATCTACATGCTTATATCCAGTCGATTTTCCTGGATCATGACAATTATGTGGTGGAGAAGAGACTGGGAAAGGAACGGGCTGCCAGTACGTATGCCTTCAAGACCTTATTGGAACTGGGACTTGATGTTTCCAATGGTTCGGATGCCCCTGTAGAATCCCCTGATGTGCTTGGGGGAATCCAGTGTGCGGTTACAAGGACCACTCTGGACGGATCAAAGACATTTTTGCCGGAGCAGTCATTGTCTGTGGAAGAAGCCCTCCAAACCTTTACCGTGATGGGAGCCAGAGCCAGCTTTGAAGAGAATGAAAAGGGAATGCTCCTTCCCGGCATGGCGGCTGATTTCACGGTTCTTTCCCAGGATATCCGGCACTGTCCTCCGGAAACCATAAAAGATACGAAGGTATGCCAGACCTTTGTAAACGGTATCTGTGTTTACGATGGAGAGGACTCAAATAACAGATGAAAATTGCTGTGCCGGTGGAGGGAATTCACTCCCTGTGCAATAAATTTCCAGGTATCGTCATAATCGCCGGAAACTGTAAAATCACTGTCTGAAAGAAAGGCGAGGAATCCTTCCGGATCGGAGAGATAGCGGTCTGCAAAATCATCTGCAAAATCTATCTTTTCCGTATCGGTCAGATTTCCGGTCCGGTTATGGAAAACATGTTCCAGATTCCGTGAAAAATAGTACACCCGGTAGGGGAGAGTTCCTACTTTTCCTGTTTCAGAAAGCCTGCTTAAAATCTGGGATTTTCGTTGGTTGCGGTCCAGGACTCGTTGGGGAAAAGGGGCTTCTACCCGGTCGTCATAATACTGTATGTCCTTCCCTTTATGATAGATGATCCGGTCGTCAGGGATGAACACGCCATCCGTATCCACCAGATGTATGACTTTCTGTATATCACTTTTTTGAAATCCGTACCGTTTCCGCTCCATCTCAATGTGCTCATAAACGGTTTTCACCGCACTATTTACGGAGACAGACCAGTTGCTGGTCATATCGCCGTGAACGATATGAAAACGCACCTCATCATTCTGAAAGATTTTCTTTAAAATGGGGCTTAGTGTGTCTTCGTCAGTTGGACCTTCTGCAATGAAAAGGATTACTTTCTTACTTTTGGAAGCCATGGAAAGCCCCCTTTCCGGCCCGGCGGAACGCCCGGCTGATCTCAACCGTATCTGTTTCTGCATAAATCTCTTCCTTTTGGCCCCCCAGGGTAATGCTTCGCAAGTATAAGTCCCTTAGATTGTTATTGCTTTTTACATTTTGAAGACGCATGTAGCGGTTTGAAGGATTGGTGGTGGAAAAGACAATGCTTTTCTTGTGCAGCATCTCCAAGGCCCGCAGGTTATGAGAGGTAAAGATCAGCTGGCCCCTGGCCCCTTTTTCCATTACCGTAAGCAGCTCCCCAAGAAGGTATTCATAAATGCCGGAATCCAGTTCATCTATGATCAGACACATGGAGGCATGGTTATAGATACACATTAAGACATTTAGGACGGATATAAGTTTGATGATGCCTTCGGATTCGTACTTTAATGGGATAATCACGTCGTCCCGCTTTGAAAACAGTTCGATTTTATATCCTTCGGTTCCATTTTCCCTGAGCTGCTCTCCGAAATTATGGATTCCGATGGATAGTCCGGGAATCATAGCGGTAAGGACCGCATTCATATCTATCATGATCTGGTTTACCAGCTCATATTGGTTCTTTGTAATGACAGAGGGGCCGTCCAGACGGATGGGCAGTTCCCCTTTCGCCACCTTTTCCCCTACTTCCAGCCGAAAGGCAAAGGGAAGCATGAAGTTCATGCTGATGGAGCCGGAATGAGCGTTGGTGATGACAAACAAGTTGAAGCTGGCGTATTGATGGAGTGCTTCTATAACATAGGCGTAATCCTCAGAAACATGTTCAGGGGCCGATAAAAAGATGCTTCTTCCCTCAGAACCGAACAGGAAGGAAACCAGATTTTTCTGGGCCAGTTTTTTTGCAACGTTTAAGTTGATCCGGTTTTCCTCATTGCAGCGCACCAGTTCGTCAAACCGGTATTTGGGAGTAAAGACAGGTCCTTTGGAGGAAAGAGAATAATCAATCAGATTTTTTTTGCTTCCAAATTTTTCTCCGTTCCAGAGAGCCGCGGTAAGCGTTTCGTTTGAAATCTCCAGATCCCGGTCCGGTGTCTTTTGAAACTGGACCGTATAATCGGCCATGGCTGTTTTTTGGGGGGACTGGATTATGAATTTCACATGAATCCTACAGAAATCCCGGTCCTCCGTTATATAATGGCCGGTCTCCCGGGGCAGGGATTTTCCGGTTAAAAGAAACTGGATCACAGACATGGCCTCTACAACTGCCGTTTTACCCGATCCGTTCTGACCATAGATTCCAAGAATGTCGGCAGTGGAGGAACCGTAGTTTTTCTCGATGGCAGAGGGCATCTCAATGCGGCCGTATTGGGTGTTCTTAAACCCGAATAGTTCTATTTCACTGATTCGGACAGTGGTTTCGTTCATAAATTCGGTTTCCTTTCTCCTTTTAAATCTATAGTAGCATATTCCTCTTACATATCAAGAAATATTTTTGAATTTCGATACATTTTTTAACGAATGTTGATATTATAAACAGAAAAAACAAAAATATTCGGAATATATAAAAAATTTACAATTCATTTTTTCAGGAAATGCCTTAATCAAAAAGGTTCTATAACTCTTATTGACAAATGATAGTTTACCACGTATAATGTTTTTACTTAAAGAAGTACATTCAAATTAAAATTGCATAGAAGCTTCATTAAAAGGGAGTAGTTTTAATGCACTGTCAACAATCCTGGCTTTAATAGGCAGCCTGGTGGTGCATGCCAGACAATGGTTACCAGACTTTTAATGTGTTTATTCCTTATTGTTTTTAGAATAAATGCATTGGGAGTCTTTTTCTTTTCCCTTTTATGGCAATAATAATGAGAGACTTAAGTACATTTTGATGCGGCCGCCCTATGAGACGGCAGAATGGAGGAAAGTTTGAAAGACTGGTATCAAAAAAGTGGTGAAGAGGTATTGTCAGAGCTTCATACTACAAAAGAAGGATTAAGCTCAGAGCAGGCCAAAGAGCTGCTCGCCAGACTAGGAGAAAATGTTCTTTCTGAGGGCAGGAAAAAAAGTACTCTTCGGGTATTTGCCGAACAGTTTAAGGATCTCCTGGTCGTTATACTGATTGCAGCTGCTGTGATTTCCATGCTTTCCGGAAATGTAGAGAGTACGGTGGTTATTGTGGCAGTTATTCTGTTGAATGCCATTTTAGGAACGGTGCAGCATGAAAAAGCGCAGAAGTCTCTGGCAAGTTTAAAGTCCTTATCCTCTCCAACGGCAAAGGTCATCCGGGAGGGACAGAAGCTGGAAATTGATTCCAGAAACGTGGTGCCCGGAGATATTCTTTTGCTGGAAGCCGGTGATATGGTGGTGGCAGATGGAAGGATTTTAAACAATTATTCCCTGCAGGTCAATGAAAGCTCTTTGACCGGAGAATCCACCAACGTGGACAAAGAAGACAATACATTAGAAGCAGAACTGCCTCTGGCAGACCGGACCAATATGGTCTATTCCGGCAGTCTGGTCACATACGGAAGAGCTGTTGTGGTGGTCACAGGCACCGGAATGAATACGGAGATTGGTAAAATTGCCAGCTTAATGAATGCAACAAAGGAGAAGAAGACGCCTTTGCAGGCCAGCATGGACCAGTTTTCCAGCCGTCTCGCTCTTATCATTATGATGATCTGTGCCCTTGTGTTTTTATTGAGTCTTTACCGGAGAATGCCTCTGCTGGATTCCCTCATGTTCGCGGTTGCCCTGGCAGTCGCTGCCATACCGGAAGCCCTTAGCTCCATTGTTACCATCGTTCAGGCCATGGGCACTCAGAGAATGGCAAAGGAAAATGCCATTATCAAGGAACTGAAGGCGGTAGAAAGTCTGGGCTGTGTCTCCGTAATCTGTTCCGATAAGACCGGTACATTGACCCAGAATAAGATGACCGTTCAAGACGTATACATTGACGGCAGGACGATGGCACCGGAGGAGCTTGACATCAGCAGCCAGCTTCACCGGTATTTAATCTACGATGCGGTCCTGACTAATGACTCTGCCATTGTGGAGGGAAAGGGGATCGGTGATCCTACGGAATATGCCCTTCTTGAAATGACGGGAAAAATCAACGTTAGCCATCATTATTTAAGAGATCTGATGCATCGCCTGGAGGAGCTTCCCTTTGATTCTGACCGTAAGCTGATGAGTACCAAGTATCATCTTCACGGAGTTCCCACCGTGCTCACCAAAGGTGCTGTGGATGTGCTCTTAGACCGTATGACCCATATCCGTACATCAGAAGGGATCAGGGAACTGACCGCCAAAGACCGGGAGGAGATCCTTTTACAGAACCAAAGATTTTCTGAAAACGGCCTTCGTGTTCTTGGATTTGCTTACAAGGAAGTGGATAAAAATCATGAGCTTTCCTTAAACTCTGAAAATGGATTTACCTTTCTCGGTCTGATCTCCATGGTGGACCCGCCGAGAGAAGAATCAAAGGCTGCCGTAGCAGATGCAAAGCGTGCCGGAATCCGCACGGTCATGATTACCGGAGATCATAAGATCACAGCAACAGCCATTGCGAAGCAGATCGGTATTTTTGAAGAAGGAGACATGGCGGTTACTGGTGCGGAATTAGATGCCATGACAGATGAAGAATTGGATCAGAACATTACAAAGACCTCCGTGTATGCAAGAGTTTCACCGGAAAATAAGATTCGGATTGTAGATGCCTGGCAGAGGCGGGGCAATATTGTTTCCATGACCGGAGACGGTGTCAACGATGCTCCTGCCCTCAAGAAGGCGGACATTGGTGTGGCAATGGGAATCACCGGTACGGAAGTATCCAAGGATGCCGCTTCCATGATTCTGTCTGACGACAATTTTGCTACTATTATAAAAGCGGTGGCCAACGGCCGGAATGTTTACCGGAATATTAAGCATGCCATACAGTTTCTGTTGTCAGGCAATACCGCTGGAATTTTGTCGGTTCTCTATACTTCTTTGATGGCACTTCCGGTTCCGTTTGCACCGGTCCACTTGTTATTTATCAACCTCCTGACGGATTCTCTGCCGGCAATTGCCATCGGTATGGAACCAGCCAAACACGATCTTTTGGGAGAGAAGCCGAGAGATCCCAAAGAGGGAATCCTTACCAAAGATTTTCTTATCAAACTGCTTTTGCAGGGAGCTTTGATTGCGGCAGGTACCATGACTGCTTTCCATATCGGACTGAAAACCGGCAGTTCTGCGACGGCCAGCACCATGGCGTTTTGTACTCTGACCTTATCCCGTTTGTTCCATGGGTTTAACTGCAGAAGCAAATATTCGATTTTTAAAATCGGTTTTTCCAGCAACTGGTACAGTCTGGGAGCATTTCTTGCCGGAGTGGTCCTGCTGAGTCTGGTGATGTTTGTACCGTTCTTATCAAGACTTTTCTCTGTGACAGCATTAAACGGGAGTCAAATTGCGGTCATCTATGGTCTTGCAGTGATTCCTACCATCATAATCCAGATGGCAAAAGTGATAAAATATAAGAACTGATGAATCAATCCCAAAAGGGGCACAATGAAAATATATTGTGCCCCTTTTTCTGGATAGAAGGGAAAATAATAGCCAAAATCTGTCGGATTGTGCTACAATAAATAAATCAAGAAAACAGAGGAAGTAACTATGTTGTATCAGATAAAAGATGGGACAGTAAGCGCCGGCGGAACGTTGATTCTGTCTCATGTGGATTTTGAGATCCGCGGAAATGAAAAAATCGCAGTGGTGGGAAGCAATGGAGCAGGAAAAACCACGCTGTTAAGGCTGATAGCCGGAGAAATCGACTTAGACAGAGATGATAAGCGAAGCGGCCAGGGAATAGCCAGTGCAAGAAAATTGACGGTGGGTTATTTAAAACAGCAGGCATTTACGGAGAAAGAGCGGACGGTAGAGGAAGAACTGCTTAAATCCTGCTCCTGGGCAGAGGACGATTCCTTAGAGCGTTTTGTATATGAACGGGAATATGAGATTCTGTTTACAAGGTTCGGTTTTTCAAAGGGGGATAAGAAACGTAAGCTTTCCGAATTTTCCGGAGGGGAGCAGACAAAGATCGCTTTAATCGGACTTCTGCTGCAAAAACCGGATATCCTGCTATTGGATGAGCCGACCAATCATCTGGATGTTCATACCATTGAATGGCTGGAACAGTATTTGCAGCAATATGAAAATCCGGTGGTCATGGTGTCCCATGACCGTTTCTTTCTCGATCAGACTGTGTCTGTAGTCTATGAACTGTCTGGAAAAAAACTTACCCGGTATCCCGGCAATTACACGCATTACAGGGAAGAGAAGAAAAAAGCCATACGGCTTCAGACCAAAGCATATGAGCGCCAGCAGCAGGAAATCAACCGCTTGAATGACCTGGTGGAGCGGTTTAAGCATAAGCCAAATAAAGCGGCCTTTGCCAGAGCCAAGAAAAAAGCGGCGGAGCGGATTCAGCCGGTAGAAAAGCCTCAGCAGGATGAGGCCCATATTTTTACGGGTTCCATGGAACCGGCCATTTTGGGGAGCAAGTGGGTCTTTGAGGCAGAGCATTTAAAGATCGGTTATGACCGTCCCATTACAGAGCTATCCTTGAGAATCAAACGAGGGCAGAAGATCGGAATACTGGGTGCCAATGGGGCAGGCAAAAGTACATTTTTAAAAACCGTAGCTGGCCTGATCCCAAAGATTTCGGGAGATTATTCTTTGGGCAATCAGATTACCATAGGATATTTTGACCAGCATTCTTCGGAGCTATCGTCCGCCAAAACAGTGGCAGAGCATTTTCACGATTTATTTCCTTCCTTGACTGAAAAAGAAGTCCGCAGTATTTTAGGTTCCTATTTATTTGGAGGAAAAGAAGCCGGGAAGCGGGTCGATGTCCTGTCGGGAGGGGAAAAGGCCAGACTGGTTCTCATGGAACTTTTACAGAGCAAACCCAACTTTCTGATTCTTGACGAGCCGACCAATCATATGGATATCCGGGCCAAGGAGACTCTGGAATCCGCATTTACTGCCTATACGGGCACCATTCTCTTTGTATCCCATGACCGGTACTTTTTAAACCGGGTGGCAGAATCTATTTTGCTTTTTGAAGGATCGTCGGTGTTTTATTATCCGTTTGGCTATGAGCATTATCTGGAACGAAGCAGAAAAGCAGAGAACGGGGAGGGAATTGCAGCTCGTATCCGGGCGGAGGAACAGGCACTGATCGCAGGGATGAGAGCGGTTCCAAAAGCGGAAAGGCACCGGCTGAAGGAAATCTCCACAGAGGAGGCATATCTGGATTGGAAGCTGGGGCTGGTTCTTGAGAAACTTCTTCCTGCAAAAAACAGAGTGGAACAGCTGACCGGTTTTATGGAGGAGCTAGAGAGGGAGTGGCTGGAATCCGAGGATTTCTGGCAGAACCGGCCGTGGACGGAAGCGGACCGCTATGAGCAGCTGCAAAAAGAACGGGACAAGGCCTGGGAAGAATGGAATCAGCGGTGCATGGAATGGTATGAGGCTGCGTATGGGGAAGAGATGAATGAAAAAAGCGTAGAATAAGGACAAATAAGCTGTCGTGATTCTACGCTTTTTATGTAATTGCTCGTTGCTTTTACCAGGTATCCTTAGTTTCTATCATACGATGGTTTTCTTGAATCCGGATTAATATTTGCCAAACGCGGAGCCTGGGTCAGAGGGATAGGCCGTACTGGAACCGGTAACAGCGTCGGAGGCGGCAGAAATGGAACCATAGCCGGAGTCAGGGATAGAGGAATTGGCTCCATCATTTCTTAATATGAACTTTTCTACCTCCTGCTTAAGGGTATGGGACTGAGCGGTAAGTTCTTCACTGGACGCAGAGCTTTCTTCTGCAGTGGCGGCATTGGTCTGGATGACCGAAGATACCTGAGACAGCCCCTGATTGATTTCTTCAATCGCGGCGACCTGACCGGAAGAAGCTTTTTCGATTTCCTGGATTGCCTGCTCAACCAGCTTGGATTTTTCAGTGACTTCTTTTAAAATCATTGCCGCTTCCGAAGCCATCTGTTCCCCATCTGAAACAGCTTCTACGGAATGACGGATCAGGCCGGCTGTTTCTTTTGCAGCTTCTGCGGATTTAATGGCAAGATTGCGGACTTCGTCAGCAACCACGGCAAAGCCTTTTCCGGCATTGCCGGCGCGGGCCGCTTCAATGGCAGCATTCAGTGCCAGAATATTTGTCTGGAACGCAATGTCTTCAATCACCTTTGTAATGTTGGAGATTTCTGAAGAAGTGGAGCTGATCTTATTCATGGAGTTGTTAAGCATTTGCACGTATTCATTGCTGGCAGAAATGCCGACGGTGCTTTCTTCTATATAGGAAGAAGCCTTACGGACGCTTTCCGCATTGTGCTCTGCCTGTTTGGCTACGACGTTGATGGAGGCATTCAGTTCTTCTACGGTTGCGGCCTGTTCGGTGGAGCCGGATGCCAGCGCCTGGGCAGCGGAGGAAACCTGTTCTGCACCGGTATTGACCTGTTCGGCGGACATGCGGATAAGGAGTAATGTGCGGTTTAAGTCACTTTCAATCTTACGGAGTGCAAGTCCAAGAACATCTGCTTCCGAACGAAGAGGAACTTCTTTTGTAAAATCACCGTTGCTGATCTCTTCTGCGATCAGCACCTGTTCCCGGATGCCCTGAAGCATTTCTGTGAAGGCTTTTGCAAGCTGACCGGTTTCATCCTTGGAATCAATGTCCTGTAAGTCTACATTCACATGACCCAGAGCGATTTTTTTCGCTGCGGCTACTACCTGTTCAATCGGCCGGCTGATCATCTTTGAGATACGAGTGCCCAGAGAAAAGGCGCATACGATTCCTAATAAAATGATGAGGCAGAGAATTACGGTAAAGGTGGCTGCCGTTGAATCATTGCTTTGACTGGTTTTCTTAGCACTATTCATACGAAGTTCCATCAACTGATCCATATTTTCATATATTTTCTGTATTTTTTCCGGGTTTTCTTTCAGGGCGGCGACAGCTGCCTTATTATTTCCTGCTTTTGCAGCCTGGAGGGTTTTTTGCATCATTGGATCAAAATAGCCATCGAATAACTGGGTTGCTTCATCGAGCAAGACCTGGCCTCTGCCAGTTCTAAAGCTCTTGCTGTATTCCTTAGCACTTTGCAGAAATAAAGCTTTTTCTTTTTGATAATTTTCTTCCAGCTTTGATAATTCTGTTTGATTACCGGTGTTATTGGCCATTGCATTGATATCGTTTTCCAGCTTGTAAAGGCTTTTGATGGTATTGAAAAGCTGGTTGATGGGTACTGTCTGGTTTTCATATAAATAGGTATCCATTTGATTAATACGCATCATTCCGGTGATCCCCACACCGCCGATGAGCAACATAATTATCCCCATGCAAAGATATGCTATGAGAAGTTTTTTTGTAATACTGAAGTCCCTGAAATTCTTCATGCTGTCTACCTCCTGATATTGGCCTTTTTCTTATGTATAATTGCTTCGATCTAGTCTGCAAAAAAATAATTTTGCGTGCATGTGGGATTCGCAGTTTCACTAAAACCACGCCGCAACTTTCAGACAAATTTCTACATTATGTATTATATAATATTGGTTTATTGTTTGTCAATCTAAATGAAAATAGTAATAATGATAGAATTCATACCGTTTTAGGCAGAAAAATCAAAGCTTTTTTGGTGAAATTTTAACCATTTGCCGTCAAAAAAAAGGAGAATCATAACGATGCCACGCAGAGGTGAAAATATTGATAAACGGAAGGACGGGAGATGGGAGGGCTGCCAGCATAAAGCCGGCGGCCAGAGATTCTGATCGCCGGTTTTTTTCTGTGGTTTTATGAATAAAAATCTGTTTGGGAAAAATAGTTATTTAAATAAATATACCGCATTAAAACGGTCTTTCCGGTATGGATCATAAAAACCATCGCTGATTTCCCAGCCTTCAAATTCTTCCTTATTAAATAACAGGTGTTCCTCGCGATGGGAGCGCATGGGGATTTCCCCAATCAATACTCCCTTTTTGGCCACTCTTAAAAGTTCCTTTGTGGCTGCCTGCGCGTATTCTTTGTTATCAAAATATAAATAGACTCCATAGCAGATGACCTTGTCAAAGGATTTATCCTTAAAAGGCAAATTTGCAGCCTCTCCGGTAAGAACAGAATTGTGGAGGATTTCAATATGCTTTTTCACCAGAGTATGGGAGTAGTCGATTCCAACGTAGTCACAGTCCAGATATTGGGCCAGTGCTCCTGCGCCGCAGCCGACTTCTAATACTTTATCTTCCTTATGAATGTCCAGTCTTTTTATGATCTGGCGGGCCACCTCTTCCATATCGACATGGGTAGCCTCATATCCGTCATAGGCAAGTAAATCGGTGCCCTCTGCCTTGCCCTTCCGGGTCCAGATCTGTTTCCAGGTTTCCTTGGTTGTTTCCTGTGTGTTCATGTAATTGCCTCCTTATTAACGTAATATGTGTTTCAGCGCATCTGCAAGCCGTTGATTGTCTGATTCTGTGCGGACTGCAACGCGGATAAACTCTCTTCCTTCCATCCCTGGCTTATGGGATAAATCTTTTACCAGGATGTTATAACGGTTCAGCAGAAGCTCTGCGATCTGAGATGCAGAGCATCCGTCTGTGATCTCACAAAGAATAAAGTTGGCCTCTGAGGGATACAGCTTTAATTGTCTGATGGAGCACAGCTCCTCGAACATTTTTTTCCGGGTCACCTTGAATTTTTTCAATGCTTCCTTATAATCTGACTGGTATTTCTCAAAAATCTGGAGAAAGTATTCGGCCAGAGAATTGATGTTCCAGATCGGAAGCTCCTGTCTCACAAGACGGAGCACTGCCTGGTCGCTGCAGGCTAAGATGCCCAGACGCAGCCCGGGGACCCCGTAGGATTTGGAGATGCTTTTGATGAGGACCAGGTTAGGATATTCCTCAAGGGTTTCCTGGGTCATCAGGGACGGCGCTTCTTCGGCAGAAGAAAAATCAAGGAAGGATTCGTCCAGAATCAGGAATGCCTGTTTTTCCATACAGTACGAGGCAAGAGAGAGTACCTCTGACCGTTTCATATAACAGCCGGTTGGGTTTTCCGGGTTCACCAAAACCAGGGCATCCAGTTCCTGATCCTTATAAAATTCCATCAGATCCTTTGCGGTATAGGTGAAATCCGGAGTGGATACCATAAAGGGAACGGGGAATCTGGCACAGTTGCCATACTCTTCAAAGGACGGCTTTATCACTCCCACCGCATTGGAAAAGGAGCGGATGAGCGGTTTGATAAGCTCTGCGGCTCCGTTTCCGGTCAGGACATTGTCTTTGTTAAGTCCCAGGGATTTTGCCGCCAGTAAATTGTTGATGTCAAGGCCGGAGGGGTAGCTTGTGCACAGTGCTTCAAAGCTGGCTTTGATCTCCCCCATCAGCCGGCTGTTGGGAAAGTAGGGATTGACCAGATAGCAAAAATCAAGAAGACCGGGATAGCGCCAGTATCCTCCGTAACGGCTGGAAAGTCTGGTAAGCCTGCTTTGGGAATCTGTGAAAATGGATTCTGCAATATCCAAGTCCTGCTCGTCATCAATCTCATACCAAAACCAGTTTTCCAGTCTGCTGGCTTTTAAGTCATGGTCATCCAGCAGGGAAATGACTTTTAACACCTGCTCATAATATTCGTTATTCCCCAGTGCCTTGCTGTAGGCTTCCAGGAATGGCACGTAATGGGTTGCGGAAAAGTTTTGGCTGAATTTATAAATGTTCACAGTCTTATAATAGGAATGAATGTCCTCAAAGCGGAAATCTTTTCTTGTGAGAAACTTCATGATATTGTCCTGTTCATCCAAAAGGACCACGGTTCCATCCATCCAGCTTTCAAAATGAGCCACCAGTGCCAGATTGGGATAGGGATCACGGATAATCTGGGTCAGGACCTCCTGTTCAAAAATCAAGTCAGATTCCAGTAAAAGCGTATCATCCTGAAGAAGATAGTCCTTTGCCAGATAAAGAGAATAAATATTATTGGTCGTCTGGTAAACGGGATTGTCAATAAAGGTAACCGGAGTATGTAAGGACAGAGAACCGACAAAAGATTGAAGCTGTTCTCCTTCATGTCCTGTAACAAGAATGATTCTATTTAAATGATAGTGCTCCAGCTGTTTTAACATGCGCTCGATCATGGGAACTTCATTTACGGAAACCATACACTTCGGTTGATGTTCCGTTAATTTTTTCAAACGCCGTCCCATACCGGCGGCAAGGATTATCGCCTGCATAACACCCTCCTTTGTTCAAAAACAAGATTAATATTTAATTTATGAACATAATAGCAGGTTCTTCCAGGTCTGTCAATAGGAAGAGAGGAAAGAAACTTGACAATCTCAGATAGAGTGCTATAATATGAAAATGATTTTTGATTTCGAAACGAGGGAAACGCATGGGAGAAAGAGGCAGATACCGGACCAAACAGCAGGAAATCATCCTGAGCTGTTTAAAAAAACAAAAAGAAACGTTCTGTACGGTGGAACAGTTTATGCAATGGCTGCACCGTGACGGAATCCACGTTGGCCAGACTACGGTTTACCGGGCTTTGGAGCGTTTGACGGAAGATGGAGTGGTGGTAAAGATTCCATCGGTGGATGGGTCAAAGGCCCAGTTTCGGTATATCGGGGAAGAAATAAATTGGAATGTGGGAAAGCTGGTATGTTTGAAGTGCGGCAGCATGATTCCCCTGGAATGCTCCAGGCTGGATGCATTTTACGAGCACATTTATGAGGACCATGGATTTCAGCTGGACCAGCAGCGTATGGTGCTTTACGGCTACTGCAGCCAGTGTCAGTCATGAAAAGAGAAGGAAAGGAGAGAAAGAGCATGAAGTATGGAAAGAATCACAGGCGTAGTTTGGCCCTGCTTCTGGCACTGTTTATAGCAGCGGCCCTTCTTTTTTCCTCCTTTTTTGTTTTTACCCATTTGAAGCACGATTGTACGGGAAAGGGATGCAGCGTCTGTACTGAAATCGGAACGTGTATCCGTACCATTCATTTGCTTTCTGATGCGATTGGGTGGGGAGCAGCCGGTATCGTTGTCTGTATTTGTGTGAAAAATCTTGGGAAACCTTATGCTGCCGGACTTTATTTATGCCCGGCTTCTTTGGTTCGTTTAAAGGTACGTTTGAATCATTGAAGACAAGGAAGAAGTGAAGACGATGGCTGCCAGGCAGGGCAGCGGATAGGACTGTAAGATAGAAAAATTCGGAGGATTTATTATGAGAAAAAATACAATAAGGACGAACCGCCTTGTGGCACTTTCTGTCCTTGTTTTCAGTGTTCTGCTTTCCGGCTGTGCAGGAAAAGAAAAGACAGCCGATGAAGGAAAATTAAATGTAATGACTAGCTTTTATCCGGTCTATGATTTCACTTTAAAAATAGGCGGAGATAAAGTAAATGTTAAAAATATGGTTCCTGCAGGGACCGAGCCTCATGACTGGGAACCGGGGACCCGTGATATTTCGGCCCTGGAAGAAGCCGATGTGTTCGTATACAGCGGAGCAGGTATGGAGCATTGGACCGAGGATGTCCTCAAAAGCCTGAATAACAAAGACCTTATCTCGGTGGAAGCATCAAAGGGCATCTCATTAAAGGAAGGTCACGGCGAAGAAGAGGAAGAGGACCATGACCATGGCGAGTTTGATCCTCACGTATGGCTGGACCCCCAGAATGCCAAAAAAGAGATGGAAAACATTAAGGACGCCCTGGTAAAAGCAGATCCCGGCCATCAGGATTACTATGAGTCCAATTATAAGACTTACAGCAAAAAACTGGATGAGCTGGACCAGTCCTTTCAAGAAACACTGGCTGCGGTCCCTAATAAATCTATTGTCGTTTCTCACGAAGCCTACGGATACTTATGCGCCGCTTACGGGCTTACCCAGATTGGAATTGAAGGACTGGCTCCGGACTCGGAACCGGATCCTGCAAGAATGGCGGAAGTCATTGATTTTGTCAGGGAAAACAACGTAAAGACCATCTTTTTTGAGGAACTTGCAAGTCCAAAGGTGGCAGAAGCCATTGCAAAGGAAACCGGAGCCAAGACAGCGGTATTAAATCCCATCGAAGGACTGAGTGATGAAGAATTAAAAGCAGGAGAAGATTATATTTCCGTTATGGAGAAAAATCTCGCCGCATTAAAAGAAGCGCTAGAATAAACAGAGACAGGAGTAAGGATTGTGGATGCGATTGAAATAAAGGGCTTGACCTTTTCCTATGGAAATACACCGGTTTTAAAGGGAGTGGATTTTTCTGTTCCCCAGGGGCGGTTTGCCGCACTGATCGGAGCCAACGGAGCCGGAAAAAGCACATTGATCAAAATGCTTTTGGGAGAACTGCCTTTCACGGGAGAAACAGGGACCATCAAACTTATGGGCCAGGAGTTAAAGCAGTTTGGGGACTGGAGCCAGGTGGGGTATGTTCCTCAGAATGGAATGGCCAGTTATAAGGACTTTCCTGCATCGGTGGAGGAGATCGTTCAGGCCAATCTGTATGCCCGGATCGGCAAATTCCGTTTTGGAGGAAAAAAGGAAAAAGAACTGGTGGACCATGCACTTTGCCAGGTAGGAATGGAGCCCTATAAGAAACGGCTCATCGGGAGGCTTTCCGGAGGGCAGCAGCAGCGGGTCCTTCTTGCCCGTGCACTGGTAAATTGTCCCAGGCTGTTGATTCTTGATGAGCCTACCTCCGGAGTGGATGAAACCAATACCCAGGAATTTTACCGCCTGATTAAGAAATTCAATCGCAGCGAAGGAATGACCGTACTCATGGTCACCCATGACAAAGGCTGTTTATCCGGACTTGCCGATGATGTATGGCAGGTGGAGGATGGCAGAATGGAACGGATATCAGAGGAAAGGGGAGAGAACTGCCATGGAAATATTTAGCTATGGATTTATGCAGCGGGCCTTTCTTGTAGGCATACTGCTTGCAATGGTGATTCCCTGCATCGGTGTCGTTATTGTACTAAAACGTCTTTCCATGATTGGAGATGCACTTTCCCATACATCCCTGGCCGGAGTGGCCGCAGGGCTTATACTGGGAATCAATCCTGTGGCAGGTGCTGCGGTTGCCTGTGTCCTTGCAGCCTTTGGAATTGAGGCGATCCGCAGAAAACTGCCCCGTTATTCCGAGATGTCCATTGCCATTATGATGTCTGCAGGCATCGGTCTTGCCGGAGTGCTGTCCGGGTTTGTGAAAAATTCCGCAAACTTTAACAGCTTTCTTTTTGGCAGTATTGTAGCAATCAGTGATATGGAGATGTTCTTAGTCATAGGAGTTTCCTTAACGGTCCTTCTCCTGTTTCTCCTTCTATATAAAGAGCTTTTTTACATTGCATTGGATGAAAGAAGTGCAAGGCTTGCGGGAGTTCCGGTAAAAAGGGTGAACTTTATTTTCACCATTTTGACGGCTGCCACAGTATCCATTGCGGCAAGGACAGTGGGGGCCCTCATCGTGTCCTCCATGATGGTGATTCCGGTGGCCTGTGCCATGCAGATCGGAAAAAATTATAAGCAGACCGTGATTTATGCGGTAAGCTTTGATGTGATATTTATGATTACAGGCTTAGTTTTGGCCTACTATTTTGGATTAAAGCCAGGCGGCACCATTGTCCTGGTGGGGGTCGTTTTCCTTCTTTTTATTTTCATGGGGAAAAAGCTGCTTGGAGTGAAGGGCTAAAAAGCAATAAGGAGTAAAGAAAATGACAGATCTTTATATTGTATCTGGTTTTCTGGGAGCAGGAAAGACCACGCTCATTCAGACAATGGCCAGGAATGTCTTTCAGAGCCAGAAAATCGTAGTCATTGAAAATGACTTCGGGGAAGCTGGAATTGACGCCAGCTGCCTGAGAAGTTGTGAGATTATGGTTACCAGCATCAATGCCGGCTGCATCTGCTGCAGTATGTCCGGTGATTTTTATAAGGCCATCGGACAGATTGTAAAGGAATATGCACCGGACGTGATTTTAGTGGAGCCTTCCGGCGTGGGAAAACTCTCAGATATTATAAAAGCCTGCTTAAGGAGAAAGGATCTTGTTTTGATCCGCCGCTGCATTACCGTGGTGGATGGCAATAGATTTGATAAATATAAGGAAAACTATGGGGATTTTTTTGTCAACCAGATCCGCTATGCCGATTTAATCCTGTTAAGCCACCAAACCGGTGATTGCGGAAAGATCGAAGAAACCATAGGGAAAATAAAGGAAATCAACCAGGAAGCAAGGATAGCGGCTGATTTTTGGGACAGCATCCCGTCTTCGGTATTTTTATCCGGAAAACGGGTAGAGGCGGTAAAGGAACTTGAAAAGGAACCGGTCCAAAGCCCTAAATTCCCCCGTATCTTAAAGGCATTTTCCTCACCGCTCGGTCTGGCCAAAGAAATATTTACTTCGGTTACCATAGAATGTCCGGAGGTTTTAACGGAAGAGCAGCTAAAAGAGAAGCTCAACAGGGTGCTTGACCATGGAGACGGGGTGATCCTTCGGGGAAAAGGGATTGTAAAGGGAATGGATGGCGGAATGATGTTTCATTACATACCGGGAATGCTTAACGTAAAATCCGTTTCCGCGGAAGGAACCCGTGTCTGCTTCATTGGAACAGGACTGAAGGAGCAGCAAATAAAATCGTTATTTCAAGGAGAACTATAATATGATTACCCCAGCATGGGTTATAACAGGTTTTCTGGATTCAGGGAAGACCACGCTGATCAACCGGCTGACGAAAGAAGAACTGAAGGAACAGGAGCTCCTGGTCATTCAGTTTGAAAACGGAGATGTGCCTTTAAAGGAATCGGAGCAGATCCGGCATTTAAGCTATACAAAAAGTCAGCTTGAAGAGACTCCGTATGAAATCAGTGAGATGATCTGCCAGGAACTTGAGGAAAATCCGGTAGATTTGGTTCTGATCGAATGGAATGGGATGGAGCATTTTCATACTCTGGAACAGATGTTTCTGCAATTTCGTGCAAAAGCGGCCATCAGCATTGAAAAGGTGATCTACACCGCAGCCGGAGAGGAACTGGACCGCAGGATCGCAGATTCCGGTGCCATATCCATGTCTCAGGTGGCGGCAAGTGACTGCGCCTATGTGCGCACAGATGGGAATGTAAAGATGAAAGGAGACAAAAGAGTGGGGCTCAGCGTAAGAGCAGATCTTCCGGTTTTTACAGACGATCATTGGAAACGGTTTACCAGAAACCTGTTCCGCTATGACTTAAAACCGCAGTTGTGGCTTTTCTTAGTATCTGCGGCGGCGGTCCTGTTTCTGGTTGTAAAGCCCGCACTTGGGCCGCTTAGTTTTTCGCTTGATGTGTTTCTCACGGTGTTTTTGGGAGTTTTTTTGCAGGCAATCCCATTTCTGGCAATCGGCGTTCTTCTTTCTTCCGCTATACAGGTGTACATAAGTCCGGACTGGATTCAGCATAAATTTCCAAAGAAAGTGATTCCGGCGCAGCTGTTTGCTGTTTTTGCCGGATTTTGCCTGCCGGTCTGTGACTGTGCCTCCATTCCAGTGTTTAAAAGTCTGGTAAAAAAGGGGGTTCCCCTATCGGCGGCAGTTACGTTTATGCTGGTATCTCCGGTGATTAATCCGGTGGTGATTCTTTCCACCTGGTATGCCTTTAACGGCAATGTAATGATGATCGGTGCCAGATGCGGGCTTGGAATATTGTGTGCCGTGCTGACTGGAATCACCTATCTTTTGTTTCCTCCTAAGAAAGTATTTGCGGAGGGAATGCTTACCGGCAAGGCGGAGGACTGGGAGGACGATACCTTATTATCCGGGAATTCAAAACATACTTCCCGTTTTTTTCAGTTCATGCGCCATGCCCAGAATGAATTTTTCAGTGTTGGAAAATATTTGTTGACAGGTATTTTTGTATCCACCCTGTTCCAGCAGTTTCAGCCAGCCATGGTCCGGTCAGGAGCAGGAATCCCTCTCGCAGCCTCCATTTTGTTCCTGATGGCAATGGCTTTCGCCTTATCTCTGTGCTCATCCTCGGATGCAGTGGTGGCAAGAACAATGGCAGGAGTCTTTCCCGAAGGTGCAATCATGGGATTTTTGGTGTTTGGTCCGATGATGGATATTAAAAATGTAGCCATGCTGCTTTCCGGTTTCCGGAAAATATTTATTCTGCGGCTCATGGCAACGGTTTTTGTCATATGTTTTACTGCGGTATACCTGTTTGCAGCTTTAAACAGCGGAGGGATCAGATGATGAGATTAAGAGGGAAGGGATGGAATCTGGAGGCACTGGCGGAGTGTGTCTGCTATTTGATTTTCGGAATTTTGCTCTATCGGCTTACGGTCACAGGAACATATCTGAATTATGTAACACCCCGCATGAAGCCTTATTTGTACGGTCTGTCGGCTCTTATGTTCTTATGGGCGGCAGTCAATGGAAGGAATCTATTTTGCCCCAGGTACAAAAGCCGTCTGAAACGGTGCGTGGTTCTGGTGGTTCCCATACTGCTTCTGGCGGTTCCGCCGGCACCGCCGGCCGCCGGTGCCATGGTAAAAAGCTTTGCCAGTGCCAATATTACCTCCCCGGAGAGTGGAGGGGATCAAAGCCAGACCGGAGAGACGAAACAGGCATCGGATGACTACGCATTTTATGGGCAGGATGAATTGGAAAAAGACCAACCCCTTTCCGTTCAGCAGCAGCAGATATCAAGCCAGCCTCCCTCCTTTGATAGCAAAGGGCTGAATGAAGAGACAAAGACAATTTCCATTGCGGATGAAGATTTCAGCACCTGGGTCAATGAACTGAACATGAACCCTGAGAAATACGAGGGGCATACAGTTACTATCAAAGGGTTTGTATTCTTAAACATGGAAGACCGCAAAGACAATGAGTTTGCCCTGGTCCGGTTGTCCATGTGGTGCTGTTCGGCTGATTTATCTCCTATGGGACTGATTACCGAATTCACAGGTAATCTGTCCTATAAGGAAAACGATTGGGTCACGGTCACCGGAAAACTGACGGTAAAAGACGGGTATCCTGTCATAGAGGCTGATAAGATAGAAGCGGCCGAAAAACCAGGGGAGGAATACGTTTACCCTTATTATTAGAGAATCTGTGGTCTGGAAAGGATAGAAGATGAAGAAAAAACCAGTTACGCTGTTGAGCGGATATTTGGGTGCAGGAAAAACCACTCTGCTCAATCACCTGTTGGAAAACCAGAAAGGCTGCCGGCTGGCTGTCATTGTCAACGATATGGGAGCAATCAATGTGGATGCCAGGCTGATCCGCAGCCAGGCAGCGGCCGGTTTGGGAAGCCAGGTGCTGGAGCTGACCAACGGCTGTATCTGCTGTTCCCTTCGTGAGGATTTTATGGGTGAGATCCGGAAAATAGCGGAAAATGACCAGATCGACGGAATCGTTGTGGAGGCTTCCGGTGTCAGCAGCCCCATGAGCATTGCAGACGGATTTGAGGAGGAAGGCCATAGTTTCCCGGCATTTTTAGATGCCATTGTGGCGGTGGCCGATGCAAACCGTATATCTTCTGAATTCATGGAGGAACTGGAACAGTACCAGGAGGCCGGTGAGACAGAGGAAGAAGAGGATGTCATCAACCTTGTAATGGAACAGATCGAGTTTTGCAATATTATTATTTTAAATAAATGTGACCTTCTTACAGAGGCAGAATTAAACCGGGTGGAGCAGGTAGTTAAGACCCTCTCTCCGGAAGCGGAACTCATAAAAACCGCCAACGGCGTAGTGCCGCCGGAACGGATTTATAACCGGAGGCTTTATGATTATGACCGCCTGAGCCGTTCTTCCGCTTTATCAAGGGCATTGCTAGGCGAAAAAACGGAGGAAGAGGAAGGCGATTATGGAATCCGGTCCTTTGTGTATGAACGGAGACAGCCCTTTGACGAGACTTTGTTTCGTGATTGGATTAAACACCATTATCCCAAAGAGATCATACGGGCAAAAGGGTATCTCTGGTTTATCCAGGATAAGGATCAGGCAGTTTTATTTGAACAGGCTGGAAACAGCGTTGCCATAACTCCCATATCCCCCTGGGTGGCTTCCGGCACCAAAGAAGAGCAGGAGCAAGCCCTGGAGAGCTATCCTGAGCTTTTGGAAGACTGGGATGAAACGTGGGGAGACCGGATCAATCAGATCGTATTTATCGGAAAGTTGCTGGAGGAACAATTAATCATAGAAGCACTTGACAAATGTCTTATGAAATAGGAGATAGAAACAGCCGGAGATTTCTTTGTGATGGAGAAGTCCCCGGCTTTTTTCGGATTTCTGCAGAAACTTCCAGTGATAGGCATTTATTCCAGTTTTTGTTCGCTATTCAAGGAATACCCATCATGTTATACTTGAAAAAACCACAAAGGAGAAGGATAACAAAATGAAAAAGTATATCATGCGAACCGGGATTTTGGCTGTGTCCGCCTTTATGTTAATCATTTTCAGCTGGCAAAACAACAAAGATGCTTTTGCTGAAAATGAAGCAGGCCCTTCCTCACAGATTCCGAAAACAGAGGAAACCAGTGCACTGAAGACTGGTAAATTAGTGGGATATTATGCCGCATGGTCGGCTTATTCTAATTTCTACCCCAGCCAGATTGATGTCTCCAAGCTGACTCATATCAATTACGCATTTGCAAATATTGACTCCGATTTGAAGCTGACCCTGGGGTATCCGGATGTAGATCCTGAAAATATCCGCAAATTAAATTCCTTAAAGGAAACCAACCCGGATTTAAAGACATTGATTTCCGTAGGCGGCTGGAACTGGTCAGGGAGGTTCTCCGATGTAGCTCTGACAGGGGAAAGCAGAAATAGATTTGCAGAGAGCTGCGTGGAGTTTATTGTGAAATACGGGTTTGACGGTGTGGATTTGGACTGGGAATATCCGGTCAGCGGCGGCTTGACGGCCAATGGAAGGCGGCCGGAGGATAAGCAGAACTTCACCTTGCTTCTTCAGAAGATCCGGGAAAAGCTGGATGCCAGAGGAATCTTGGACCAAAAACACTATCTTCTTACCATTGCCGGAGGTGCAGACCGTTCCTATGTGGACAAGGTGGAGCTGACAAAGATTGCCCCGTATCTGGATTATGCCAATCTCATGACCTATGATCTTCACGGAACCTGGGATACCCATACGGATTTACTGGCACCTCTTTATCCCAACAGTGATTCCTCTCCCCAGTATAAAACAAGTGTGGAGCAGGCAGTCAATACCTGGTTAGATGCGTCTTTCCCTGCGGAAAAACTGGTGATGGGCATTCCGTTTTACGGCTACTTATATTCCTCGGTGAGTCCTTCCAACCGGGGAATGTATCAGAAATTCGGGGGTGCCAATTCCATCAGCTATGAGGATATTAAGACAAATTATTTAAATAAGTCAGGCTATACCAGATTCTTTCATTCCCAGTCCAAAGCTCCGTGGCTGTTTAACGGCACCATTTTCATCAGCTATGAGGATGGGCAATCCATTGGTTATAAATCAGAGTTTATCAAGTCTAAAAACCTTGGAGGAGCCATGGTATGGGAATTGAGCCAGGACCCGAAAGGCGAGCTGCTTTTCGCACTGTATCACGGATTGGGCAAGCAGTAGCAGAGCACTTTTGGTAAGAAGACCTGATTAAAATCAACGGGATTTGCAATTAAGATAGGAGTGCTATTCCTGCTCCTGACTGATGTAAGTCCCGTATTCTTCCAGAAATTCCTTTACCAGAGCAGCATTCATACGGCTGTCATGGAGCATTAAAAAAAACATGTCCTGAACGGAAACGTCATATACATCCAGTGGATTAAAGTTTGCCAGTGAAAAATGGATTCCTTTTGTAAAATAGAAAAAGGCATTTTCAAAATCAGATATGTGGTAATATGCAAAGGCTGTAAAAAAATATGGAATCAGGAGCCGGTCGTAAAATCCAAAATCACTCATATACCGGATCAGACTGGTGCCTTTCCGACAGGCATCTTCATAGTTTTTTATAAGATAGTAAGAGGTCAGCAGGTTAATATGGGCAGCGATATGAGTCTGATCCTGATAAATTACGGAACTTTCCGGCAGCAGGCTGGCAGCTTCCATGGTAGCCTCATGTGCTTTTGTACTGTTTCCAATCATGGTGTAGCAAATGGATAAAAGGATATACAATCTGGTTTTTGTCTTACTTTTTTCAGGGTATGAAGAGGTATTGGACAAGTACTTACTTATTTTTTCAATGCAATTCTCGTATTTTCTTTCCAGAAAAATCTGAATTGATATTTCATTCATGAATATTTGGATTTTCCAGGGATCTTTTTTAAAATCTGCCAGGTCCTTTGCCTTGGCATTAAATTCTTTCAATGTAATATAATCACCCTTTTGCCGGCATAAATTAAACTTGCTTATGAATTGACAGACAGAAATTGGATCTTTGCAGTCCAGATAACGATAATATATAAATAAATCCTCATGAAGCTTCTCCCCAAACAGATAAAGAATATGTGAGGAGGGGCTTCGTTTTCCTGTTTCAATCAGATAAAGGTATTTTTCGGAGCATATTTGTTGTGCAAGTTCGATTCTGCTTAATCCCATTTTTTCTCTGAAATTGCGTATTACGATACCGATATGTGTCATTTCTAATGCTCCTTTGAAAATTTTTCTCATTCATTTCATTTTTCTTTGTAATATTTCCCCCTATTTATACAGGTGTTCACGTCATATGTCAAGATTCTTTCCGGTGATTTCCATAAAATGTAAAAAATGCTTTCTAAATGGTAACAATTGTTCCATTGAATTACAGCAGTCCTTGTAACTATAATGAACGTGATTTATGTTTACCAGGATGGAAAATCAATCAGAGAGGACTGCCATGCGATTATCTGTTAAAATTGGCTGTTTGGTCTTGATTTGTTTAACTATTTCAATTGTTTGTACATTTGGATATATGAACGAAAAAAAAGAAGGCAAAGCAGCCGAAGAAGTTTACAATGAACTGCAGATGGAAAAACCGTCAAAATCGTTATTGATTGAAAGCAGGGAAAAAGCATTGATTGAGGACTCTTCAGAGTTGGGGATCGAAGAATGGTTTCAGGAGAAAAAAGCGGAATATCCTGATATGGCAGGTTGGTTGAGCTGTGAAGGGACACCAATTGATTATCCGGTGATGTCTGCAAGGGATAACGAATATTATTTAAATCATTTACCGAATGGAGTAGAAAACAGACTGGGTTCCCTGTTTCTGGACCGTAGTGCCAGCAAGGATTTTTCATCTCCTGTTTCTGTCATTTACGGACATATGGTAAAGAGCGGAGAGATGTTTGGTTCTCTAAGCGGATACCGAACACAGTCTTACTATGAAAAACATCCGGAATTTACCCTGATTACGGAAGACGGTGAAAAAAAGATTCAAATTCTTGCCGCCTATCTTGTAAATGGGGAAGCAGAGACGTATCCCACTGCATTTGCCAGTCGGGAGGATTGGGAGCGTTATATGAAAAAAGTATGGAATCATTCTTTTATAAAAAGTAATACAAAAGCCAATCCAGATGACAAACTGGTTATATTTTCCACATGTGCATATGATTTTGAAGATGCACGTTTGGCAGTGCTGGGGCGTTTTGTTTACAATAACAAATAGAAAGGTGTATGGTATAAAACCAATGGGAAAGAGTATGAAGCAGTATTTTAACAGAATCGTTTCCTTAGTGCTGGTGTTTTTGCTGGTATTTAATGGAAATGTTATTCCTGGTTACAGCGCATCTTTGGAAAGCGCGCTGTACAAAGACGGCGTTCCGTTGACAGACGGGGATATGGTATCTGCTGCCGATGAGCTGTCGTGGCAGGTTGTCATTGATGAGAAGGAGTTGGAAGAGGGCGTGAAGGTTACTCTTCCAAAAGGGCTGCTTCCTGCAATTAAAGGGGATGAGGTGGCTGGAACAAGTGCCAAGGTAAGGGGGCAGGTGGTTACATTACAGCAAACAGAAGATGGGATTTTATCAGAAAACAGCGAGAAAACAGATAATAATGTTCTTTCGATTCACACCAATGGCAATCTTGTAAATCTCGAAAATGAAAACCCGGTATTTTTAAAGGCAGAGGATGAT
Source organism: uncultured bacterium (assembly GCA_905215155.1). Classification (GTDB taxonomy): domain Bacteria; phylum Bacillota; class Clostridia; order Lachnospirales; family Lachnospiraceae; genus Lacrimispora; species Lacrimispora sinapis. The sequence continues at coordinate 41,185 of CAJMPJ010000016.1, forward strand.
AAGAATTATAAAGCTTATCATGAACCGGAAAATGGAGAGGTTCAAAGTCTGGACGATCAGGAAAGTACAGAAGAGCCGGAGCGTGCAGAAGAATCTAAAAGTATAGAAGAACCGGAAAGCACAGAAAAATCTGACAGTAAAGAACTGAAAAGCGAAGAAGAACTGAAAAGCGAAGAAGGACTGAAAAGCGAAGAAGGGCTGGAACGTGAGGAAGAGCCGGGACGCACAGAAGAGTCCGGAAGCGAAAAAGAACAGGAACGAACAGAAGAGCCGAAAGGTACCGGAGAGTCCGAAAAAGAACAGGAACGAACAGATGGGTCGAAACGTTCAGAAGAATCCAAAAGTACAGAAGAGACTGAAAGTTTGAAAGAACCGGAGCATGTAGAGCAATCAGAAAGTGCAGTTGTACCAGAGGATGAGCAGGAATCGAAAAAAGCAGCCTCTGCAAGCGAGGCAGAGAGCCAACCGGGTATGAAACAGATAGATACTGGTTTTTCCCAAAAGAAGAATAAAGACTTGCAGACCCTTGATATTCCCTGTACCATTGATCCGGCAAAGGTGAAAAATGGAACCATTGTCATTAAAGGGATAACGTTGATGGTATCATCAATTCAGGCGGAAGGAACCATTTCTCAACCAGATAATATTGATTTGCGTCATACGGATGCCAGTGGCAAAGGGAAAGAACCTCCGGTAAAAGATGGGGACACGATCAGTTTAAAAGATGAGTTTGCCCTTCACTTATTCTGGAATAATTTAAACGATGTGACCCCTGGAGATTATTTTGAATATGAATTACCGGAAACGTTTGGAGTGCCGGGAACTGATGGAAATGTTGATATCTTTAGCGAGGTTGAAGATCCTAATTTTCCGCGCAATAAACCCTTTGCAAATTTATCCTGGGAAAAAGGCAGTAATAAAATAAAAGTGGTGTTCCTGAGCATGGGAGATTATATGGGAGAAGAAGCGCTTTCTTTTCTTGAGAATGTCTATGTGGAATATCAGTGTTCTTTGGATGAAAATTTACAGGGAGACGACCAGGGAAAGGTAGTAATTGCGCTGGGAAACAGTACGATTTCGGTCACTGTCTCAGAACTTATGCCAAGCCCGCCCAATCTTCAAAAAGAGGTGGGGCAGATGGATGCAAATGGGGAGGTGACTTGGAAAATCACCTATAAACATCCCTCCAATGCCTATTCCGGAGAGAAACCGGATGAAATCATTGATGAACTTCCAAAAGGCTTGGTTTATGTGGAAGGAAGTGCAACCGCTTTGCTGGACGATGGAACAGATAAAACCAGTGAGGTTGCTTTTGATGCGGAAAAGAACACCCTTACCTGCGGTCTCAATGAGATACAGCCAGGTCAGACCCTTATATTTTCCTTTAAGACACAGCTGACAGATGTTGAACTGCAAAACATCTGGCAAAGCCCAGAGAAACAATTCCGGTATGAGAATCATGCATATGCCCAAAAAGAGGGAACAACAGTCAAAACAGAAGGCAATGGAACTGCAGTTCTCAACGTAAGAGGAAAAGACTGGATCAATGGTACACTGATTCAAAAGGTGGGAACCTTGCAGTTCCAAGATTCCAATGACTGTCAAATTGACTGGACAATTACGATTCGGACGGCCGGACGAAGCTTTCGGTCCCTTCAGCTGATTGATACAATGGGAAAGGGTCTTGAACTTGACGATGACAGCATATCAGCTGAGACAGAAGATGGGGCATTGGCGGTTCAGCCGCAGATCACTTCCGATGCAGATGGAAAGACTGTCATGAATATAAAACTGATTGATGCAGTAGACCAGCAAAAGGCATCAGAGACGTACCAGATCACTTATACAACAAAAGTAAAGCCCGGATATTTTTCGCAGACAGAAGATTTGACGGAAGAGGATATCAAAAACAACGCAAAGCTTTCATACGATTGGCCGGAGGGAACCGGCTTTGGATCTGATCTCCATTTTGAGATTCCCGCAATTACAAAAACTCCAAATAATATCAATAATAGCATGATCCATAAAAAAGCAGGCGCTTATGATAAAAAAGACCACTCTCTTACATGGACGGTTGAAGTGAATCCCAATCATGTGAACTTGACAGAGGCTTTGCTGGTGGATGATTTATCAGGAAATAATCCTCTCCATTGGTTTGCACCAGATGACTCTCGTGAGGACGAGGCTGAGAATGCCATAAAAAAAGCCGTAGAAGAGGCTCTTCCCAAGGATAGTACCCTGGAATCCCTGATTCTTAAAGATAATAAATTGACATTACAGATAAAAGGAATTGGGAAACGTAATTTTTCATTTACCTATAAAACCTATGTCCGTGACCCTCAGTACTGGGCAGGAAATAAATCAGATAGATTTTCAAATCAGGTGATAATGTCAAAGGAAGGAACCTCTGTAGATGGAGTCCCGGTAATTAAGGACCTTTCAGCGACTGCCAGTATTTATGCAGGAAATGAAGTGCTGAAAAAAGAATCAGTTTCATTTGATCCCAATACCAAGAAAATAACATGGCGGCTGACCGTAAATGCTAATGCCACGGATTTGGGAAATGTAACGATTACAGATACGCTGGGTTCCTATTTAAGCTGTGAACCATCGGAAGCGAGGATTGATGGCAAGCCATTTGATCATTCAGATACTTTTACCGTAAACGGCAATATTATAAGCATTTATTTACCTGATGTAACCCAAAAGAAAATCATTACTTATACCACATCAGTGGACGTAAATGGTGAAGACTTTATTAAAAAATCTTTGGTGGAATTAACGAATTCGGCTGAAATGATAAGTACGAGTAACCAATCCCCTGTTGTAAATACGGTCAAAGTGAATTTGTCAAATAAAGTATTAACCAAAGGTACTCCAGTGAGGGAAGGGCTGGTTGCTCATTATTCTGTTGAATTGAATCCCTTGGGATTGGATCTTTTAGGGGGGCTGTCCGGTCATAAGCTCCAATTGGAAGACACTCTGCCTGATGGCCTTTACCTTGACCCGGATTCCGTAGCACTCTATGAAGCCTCTGCAGATGAGGTCACTCCCTCCGGAAATGTGTATACTGTAAAGCTAAAGAAGAAAACCAAAATCTCTCCGATATCCACTTCATACGATTCTTCACAGAGGAAGCTGACGGTAGATATTCCGAATTCGGCTGGAAGATATATTTTGTGCTACGATACTTACGTTGTGCGGCTTGGGGTGGAACTGAAGAATGATATTTCTCTGGTCGGAAGCATACTTCCGGAGAGTGGTGGGCTTAGTAAATCCTCTCGTGCCATGACAGTAGCCTCTGCCGGAGGTGCCAGGCTTGGGCTTCCCAAGGATAAATTTATTTCAGTACAGATCAAAAAAACAGATGATACGGGTTCCATATTAAAAGGAGCTGAATTTGGACTTTTTAAGAGTATGTCGGATGAGACCCCTCTTGTAAGGGGAACCAGCGATGACAATACAGGAATCTGCACATTGGGACTCAGCAAAAGTGCTGTATCGGATATGGAATATCTGTACTGGAAAGAGCTTAAGGCACCTTCCGGCTATGCACTTAGCAGTGAGTGGCATACCATAAAATTGTCCGGGTATGATTCGGACTCGGTTCTGACGGCGGTCAATGTGATGGAAACAGAAAAAGAAAGCGGCCAGATTCTAATAAGAAAACTGGACGGACAAAATAATCCGCTGCCACTTGCAGAATTCCAACTGTATCTGGATGAAGAGTGCAAGGAACCTGTTATGGCCGGTGGGCAAGCCCTGACTGGTATCAGTGATGCAGAAGGGCTGGTAACCTTTAAAGGTCTATATCCAAAGCAAACATATTTTATCAAAGAGATTAAATCCCCTTCGGGGTATGTAAAATCAGATCAGGTCATTGCTGCAACAGCAGAAAAAGTATGGAATGATCCGGATATGATAAAAGTAAAAAATGAAAAAGCCAATGTCACATTAAAGCTTCAAAAGGTAGATAGTCAAAATCTGCAAAAAGGCTTGCCAAACGCCTCCTTTCAATTGTATGAGGACGCAGAATGCACCGTAAAAGCGGGCGGACCGCAGACAACTGATGCTGCTGGAAATGCAAGCTTCTCTGGCCTTTTGCCACATCATACCTATTATTTGAAAGAGGTGGCTGCACCCGAAAATTACAATCTGAAATCGGATCTCATTACGGTAATAACAGGAGAAAACAATCAGACAATGTCCACTCTGAAAATTGAGAATAACCCTGTTGGCTGGGATGAGAAAGCCTCCATTCAAATATTAAAAACCAGCGAAGACGGGTCAAAACACTTGGAGGGTGCAAAATTTGCCTTATATAGGAATGACCAAGTTACTTTCGTGGGAGAGCAGACTACAGGGGCAGACGGAATATGCAGTTTTACAGGGCTTAAAGAGGGAAACTATTATTTAAAGGAAATAGAAGCTCCTAAGGGGTATATGGTCTCCCCGGACTGGATTGCCGTAGCTGTTTCTGAAAATGCAATTCATACGATCACCGTCAAAAACAAGGAACAATTGCCGCCCCCAACTCCAAATGAAACAGACCGTCCATCGAATCCAGGCAGATCGGGATCAGGATCGGGAGGGGATTCTCATTCCAGTTCTCGGTCTGACACTCCAAAGGTGCCGGAGCAAGAGATAAAGGTGATCCCAGAGAAAGCAGAGCAAGTGCCGGATAGTCATACGGAAAATCTTGAGGTACCAGAATTGCAAAAGACACCGACGATACCAAAGCCATCCATGATACCAAAGACAGGGGTTATTGAATATTCCGGTTTATGGCTGGGTGGAGCAATCGTATCATTTTTGTCAGCAGTTATTTTATGCTTTTATTGGTACATGAGAAAAAGGAATGAAGATAGTGGCTGCAAACAGAAAAAGAGGTGACGCTCAGCCGCACGGATTGGTGAAATAGAGCAAATACCATGAAGACCATATAATAAACCAAACAAAACAGGAGTTTATGAGAGGAAAAAGGATCTCGTAAACTCCTGTTTTTCTTATTTCTCAACAAATAGTTCTAAGATTTTCATTCACAGCATGAGCCATCGGCCTTTAGAATTTTTAGTAATTGTTTAATTATACCGAAACGATTGGATTCATGTATATTTTATGCTTAACTATTTAAGGTGTGTAGCATCTATTCAAGTGCAAAGTCTAAGTTGGTAATAAAATTCATATGCTCAAATAATAAAACGATTTTTACAATAAAATTAAAGTAAGGTATAATAAATACATAATTATAAACTAAATAGCGGAAAACAACCTATAAAAATTTTTTACGTAGCGATGATAAGTTTGAGTATTTGTATATAATGAAAAGAATTAGTAAAATAAATGCCAAGTGATTCTGTATTAAGGAGGATAAGTATGGGATTTGATCCAGGAATTTCGGTTGGAAAAGAACTTACAAATGATGAAATGAGGATATTATTTAAGTGTGCTAATATGGGAGGTATGCGTCGCTCAAAAAGTACAAATACATTGGTTATTATATCTGATGATACAAAAGACCTATACTGCGATGAGTGGAAAAATGGTGTGCTTCATTATACTGGAATGGGTAAAATAGGCGATCAGATTTTAGAAGGCAATCAAAATGGCACTCTTTATCATTCTAATACAAATGGAGTAGAAATACATCTTTTTGAGGTGATGAAAAAATCTGTTTATACATATCGTGGTATTGTTAAGTTGGTAGATAAGCCATATCAAGCTCTTCAACCTGATGATAATGGTAATATGAGAAAGGTTTGGATATTTCCAGTAAAACCAATAATAAATCCAGGCGAAGTAACTGAATTGTCAGAACGGGAAATTATAAAATTATCTAATAAAGAATTAAGCAGGAGGTCTCAAACCATTCAGATAGAAAGGCAGCCCCAGAGGACAGAAACAACAACTTATTATCGCAATCCATATTTAAAAGAAATCGTTAAGCGTATTGCGGAAGGAAAATGTCAATTTTGTGGAAATAAAGCACCATTTCAAGATAAAAACAATAAACCTTATCTTGAAGAACACCATGTGAAAAGATTGGCGGATGGTGGAACAGATACCATTGATAATGTTGTTGCTATTTGTCCAAATTGTCATAGAAAAATGCATGTATTGAATGAAGAGACAGATGTGATTCTACTGGAAGGAATTGCAGCACAAAATAAAAACCGATTAAAGAGGCTGCTCGCTTATGAACGAGAAACTTTTAAATAGAATAAAATGGAGTGATTTATAATTATGAAAATAATACAAGTATCAGCCGCAATCATTATGAATGAAAATAAAATTTTAGCAACACAAAGAGGAATAGGAGAATTTAAAAATGGTTGGGAATTTCCAGGTGGAAAGATTGAAAAAGGGGAAACTGCTGAACAAGCATTAATTCGCGAAATAAATGAAGAATTAAATGTATCTGTTGAGATAAGTTCTAAGTTAATAACAGTTGATTATGATTACCCAGAATTTCACCTCACCATGCATTGCTTTTTATGTAGAATAAAATCTGGAACAATGGTATTAAAAGAACATAAATCAGCAAAATGGTTAAGAAAAGAAGAATTAAATGCATTGGATTGGTTACCTGCCGATAGAGAAGTGGTAAGTGAACTAGCAAATATTTAAATGAAATCTATAATTGTTGTTTCCATTCGTTTGATGCTCCAATTCAATTGGAAGATGATATAAGCCGCTAAAGGCCTGAGTCATCACAAACGTAGTTTCATAGAAAATAGAGAAAAGGAGGTTTTATAGCATGATTCAATCACATGCTGTAAAACCTTCTTTTTTAAGTGAAATTTAAGCCTTGATTTTTTACGAGAAAGAGCTCCCCTGATACAAAATTGCGGAAGCAATAAAAAGTATTACAATAGTTATCACGACCAGATCATCTAAATGAGCTGTAAGTACAAAATAATATGTTTGGGGATAGTGAAGTATCATTGAATCAAGAGTTTTTTTTGAACAAAAACACAATTATAGAATAGAAAAACAAAAAATTTTGATATACAATATAAATTATAATAATATTTGGAGAATTTATAATTATTAAATTTTATTTCCAGGAGGTATTGGATGAGCGTGAATGTTACAATACAGTTTCCTTGAAAGGAGAATCACAATGATAAAAAAACTATTTAAGATATGGCTATAATCAGTTTTGATTTTTGGGGGAGTTAAAGAAAAGTAAACTTGTAAAAAATGAAAGAAGGAAGCATTGTGAGAGAGAAGGCATTTAAACTGAAAAACACACCTTATGGGTGGCTTGATTTTTTTGCAGTACCATTTTCCTGTGATTCTGCGGCAGCGGCAGCATTGGGAATTCAAAAGCTGTTAACAGCTCTGGCGGCAGTATTCCAAGTAGTAGTTATGGCAAAATTTTTAGATTATACAAACAGGGCTTTAAAAGCAGGAACAGGGTGGGAGCCTGTATTTTACTGGTTTGTCATCCTTGTAGTGTGCGTGGGATGGAGGAGAATTTCTTTTCAGGTGGGCTGTATTTTTACGAAACGCCTCCAAATACGTGCTGCAGCACAAATAAACATGGCATTGACAGATAAACGGGCCAGACTATCTTACCGCTTAATTGAAAATGAAGATAGCTGGAATTTAATTAATCGTGTGAGCGAAATACCAGAACAGCAGGTCACTATCATGCTGCAGCGTTCTTATAATCTGATGCTGTATATCATTCGTATTTTTGGTGTGCTGTACATCGTTTTTTCACAGGTTTGGTGGATAGGAATTCTAACATTTATTCTTTGCATACCGCTGATTCCGGTATCTTTAAAAAACGGAGAGAAGAATTATAAAGCCAAAAAACAGGTAGCAGATTATGAGCGGCGCTATCAATATTTGGGAACGGTTCTTTCCGGGCGGGAAGCAGTGAATGAACGGACCCTTTTTGGATATTCCGAAAAAGTAAATGAAGACTGGTATGATCAATATGAAAAAGCACGGGTCATCAAATGGAAGGCAAATCTGAAGTTGGCGTGCAGTGTTCGGGGAAGCAGTGCCTTCGTTACTCTCATTTCTTCTTTTATAATCATCGCTTTACTATTCCCTGTTACAAAAGGACAGATTTCAGTGGGTATGTTTATTGCTCTTGCAACAGGAATGTATGATTTGGTCAATATGGTGGGAATAGAGCTGACAAAAGCGGTTTCTCAGCTTTCACAATGCAGGGAGTATTTAAAGGATTTAACAAGATTTGCAGGGTTGGAGGAGGTGAAAGGAGTGGCGGAACCTCCTTCAAAAGAGCAGCTGGAAATGAATGAATTGGAGTTTCGAGACGTATGTTTTTGCTATCCAGAGACAGAAAACATGATCTTAAATCATTTGAGTTTCAAAATCAAAAAGGGAGGTCATTATGCGTTTGTTGGTGCCAACGGAACGGGAAAAACAACCATTACCAAATTGCTGACAGGCCTTTACGATCAGTATGAAGGCGAAATTCTTGTAAATGGAAAAGAATTGAGAACCTATACACAACCCCAGATAAAAGCTCTGTTTTGTGGACTTTACCAGGATTTTGCCAAATATTACATATCAGTAGAAGAAAATGTCGCTGTGGGAGCAATCAACCGGCTCAGCCAGCCGGAATGTGAGGCTGAGATCGAAATTGCCTTAAAAACCGTTGGATTGTATGAGGAAGTTTGCAGATTACCACAAGGTAAGAAAACCAACCTGGGAAAAATCAGGGATAGCAGCGTTGACTTATCAGGGGGACAATGGCAAAAACTTGCCATGGCTAGAGCAGTTATGAATAAGGCACCGGTACTGATACTGGACGAGCCTACAGCGGCCCTTGATCCCATCAGTGAAAGCAAAATGTATGAGGAGTTTGAAGACATCAGTAGAGGGAGGACGACACTGTTTATCAGCCATCGGTTGGGATCAACGAAGCTTGCGAACCAGATATTTGTTTTGTCGGAAGGACATATTGAGGAAAATGGGACTCATGAGGCATTGATGAAACAAAATGGACTTTACGCGGAAATGTTTGAAAGCCAAAGGAGGTGGTATCAGTGAGTGGGGAAAAGTCAGTCTCATTATTGAAATTGTTAGGCAGATTGTTACGGATTCTTTGGATCAATGACAAAAGGTATACCGTTTTTTCGGTTTTTTTGTGTGCACTGGGAGGATTTGCCACTGCTGCAAATACACCGCTGAAACAGTACTTTTTTGAGGCAGTAGAGAATTTATCCAATAACAATCATATGAGATTTGTTATAATCATAGGAATATTTTGGGGCATATTTACCCTGCTTACTCTGTTGGTTCAGGGAATGTCTGATTTAGTTATTGAAGATTTGGGATTCCGGCTCGGCGGCTTCTTAGGAAGGAATGTAAATAGGAAAGCAGCAAATCTTGAACCGGTCTGTTATGAAGATAATAAAATATTAGATTCCATAAACCGGGCATACAAGGGAGTAGAGCAGTCTAAGGAGTTAATTCGGATATTTATAACATTAGCAGCATTTTATATTCCGTACTTTATGTTCTTTTCTGTATATCTGTACCGCATTCACCCGATCCTTAGTGTTGGTATTCTGCTGGTCTTACTTCCAACACTGAGCGGGCAGTATATCCGCACCCGATATTATGGAGGGCTGGAGAACCGGGTGGCACCTGTACGCCGGAAAATGGAATATTATCAGGCCTGCATTGCCGACAGGGAAAAAGGAAAAGAAACCAGATTGTTAGGTGCTGTTTTCTTTTTCCGAGAACTTTACGAAGTGTCAGTTCTCTTGTTTCAGAAAGAATCCTGGAAAACTGAGCGAAAAAGTTCTTTGGTAGAGTTAGGGCTGCGATTGCTGAGCCTTCTGGTGTATGTGGTAATTCTTGGAATGATGTATCGTTTTTTAATAAGGGGAAATTTGGGAATAGCTGCATTTGCAGCAATTTTAACGTCAATTGACCAAATGTTTAACTACATGGACTATGTGGGATATTATATGGGGGATATTTCAACTTATATATCGGCGGTTACGAATACCATGGCATTTATGGAGCTGCCGGAACGAAAAGGGAAGGTTGTGGAGCTGTCTCACTGTGATGTGGAATTTCGTCATGTCTCCTTCTTTTATCCGGACAGTAAAAAGCCGGTATTGCAGGATGTGACTTTGTCTATAGCAGAAGGAGAAACGATTGCGGTTGTGGGAGAAAACGGAGCAGGCAAGTCCACGTTTGCCAAACTTTTGCTGGGCTTATATTTGCCGGAGGAAGGGGAGGTATTCGTTGGAGGTTGTAATACCAGAGAAATTTCTCCGGACTCTGTTTTTCAAAAAGCTTCAGGCGTCTTTCAAAATTTTCAGCGTTATAAAATGACACTGAAGGATAATATCTGTATCAGTGAAACCGGCCGCTATCAGGAAGAACATAAACTTAATCGGGTTTTGAAGGAAGTTAATTTAGAAGAAAAGAGCGAAGCATTGTCAAAGGGAATAGAATCCATGCTGGCAAGAGAGTTTGGCGGTTCGGATATTTCGGGAGGACAATGGCAGAGAGTCGCTATTGGGAGAGGCTTGTATCGGGAACATGAAATGATTGTACTGGACGAACCTACTGCTGCAATTGATCCTTTGGAGGAATCAAGAATTTACCTACAATTTGCTTCATTGTCAGAAGAAAAGACTTCTGTCATCATTACACACAGAATCGGTTCTGCAAGACTTGCAGACAGGATTGTAGTTATGGATCATGGAACCATTGCAGGAGTGGGAACTCATGAGGATTTATTAAAAAACAATACGGTTTACCGTGGAATGTTTGAAGCACAGGCACAGTGGTACCAATGATGTCTAAATAAGCGAAAAAGCCCCGATGAAGTAACGGCGCGTGTGGGTCAGACGGACTTTTAATCGTTTAATCCTGGATTGAAAATAGTCTTTATAGGAAAAAAGAGCTTTTGCAGCCCATTGCGATATGTTGCAAAAGCTCCCCAAACTGCATTTGACATTATCACTAATTAGTGATATATTAAATCTATGAAAAAAAACACAATATCTTACGGAAAAGAAAATGACCTCAATTTAAAAGCGTTGATTGGTCTTAGCAGAACAACTCAGGCACTTCATAGAAGAGCCGGTGCCATCTTTAATCAGGCAGGTCTGACATCAGCGCAATTTGCGGCATTGGAGGCTTTGTACCACAAAGGCGATTTAACCATTAACGAGATCATGGACAGTATTCTTTCTACCTCCGGAAATATGACGGTGGTAATCAATAACTTAGAAAAAGATGCCATGGTAGAAAGACATCCAAATCCAAATGATAAAAGGTCCTGTATTATTGCAATTACACCAAAAGGGAGAGAGAAAATAGAAGAGATTTTTCCCAGGCATTTGGAAGATTTGGCTGATAGTTTTATTGGACTTGAGGAAGAGGAAAAAGAAATGTTAGTGCATTTGCTGAAAAAAATTAAGACAAGGAGAAAATCAAATGAGTAAAAAGATAAAGGCAATTGAAAAAATAGGATTTCAATGGGGGATGGACAGTCCCTTTCTGGCATGTATGCATCACAAGGATCAATATCCGGCAGGAAATGAGGTACAAGGGCCTGCAGTTTCTTTAGCAGGAAGAAGAATGGGAAATGATTTTTCTGGGAAAGACGGCTTTAGTATGTATCATGGAGAAAAGGTTCCGGGATTTCCGGTTCATCCGCACCGGGGGTTTGAGACTGTTACCGTTGTGCTGGAAGGGATTGTGGACCATTTTGATTCCAAGGGAGCGGAAGGACGTTATGGAAATGGAGATGTCCAGTGGCTGACGACCGGAGCAGGCTGCCAGCATGTAGAGATGTTCCCGCTGGTTCATCAGAATAAGGAAAATCCCCTTGAATTATTTCAAATCTGGCTGAATTTACCGGCAAAGAGTAAATTCACAGACCCGGATTACAAGATGCTTTGGGCAGAAGAAATCCCAGTGATCAAGCATACCAATGAAAAAGGAAAGACAGCAACCATCCGATTAATTGCCGGGAAATATGAAGACAAGAAAAGCTTGGAGCCAACGAAAGATTCGTGGGCAGCAAGAGAAGAAAATCACGTAGGAATCCAGCTTGTGGAACTGGAGCCTGAGGCAGAATATCCTATCGCTGCAGGTTCTAAGAGCTTAAACCGTAACCTGTATTTTTATCAGGGAACCAGTTATATTATCATAGATGGTAAAAAAATTGAGTCCTCTTCTCGAATCAGGCTTTCAGGAGAAGAGGAAATTACGGTGGTAAATGGAGATAGACCCAGTTACATTTTGCTGTTAGAAGGGGAACCGATTCAGGAGCCTGTCGCACAATATGGACCATTTGTTATGAATTCCCAAGAAGAAATACGAGAGGCATATGAGGATTATCAGAATACCCAGTTTGGAGGCTGGCCATGGAATGATGATGAGCCGGTTCATGAAAGGGAAACGGGAAGATTTGCCCGTTATCCAGATGGAAGTGTGGTAAAAAGGTAATATTAAAGAAGCGAAACAAAATAGCCAGGTAGATAAAAGGAGCTTTTACAGTATGCAATGACTATACCGTAAAAGCTCCTTTTATCAAGTGAAAATATTAAAATTTAATTCTTTTTTCCAGCAAAGTAATTCCCTGATACAAGATTGCCGAAACAATACAAAGTATTACGATAGACATTACCACAAGATCCATCTGAAATACCTGGCTGCCATAAATAATCAAATATCCAAGCCCCTGATTCGCGGCTAAAAACTCCCCGATAATAACGCCCACCAGACAAAGTCCGATGTTGACCTTCATATTGCTGATAATCAGAGGAACAGAGCTGGGAAGCAGTACCTTTAACAGTACATCCTTTTTCTTTCCCCCAAGAGAATAGATCAGCTTGATCTTATCCGGGTCTGTCTGGGCAAAACCGGTGTGAAGGGTCATAATACAGCCAAAAACAGCAACAGAAATTGATGCCACAATAATGGTCTTAATATTGTTGCCCAGCCATACAATTAAAATAGGGGCGAGAGCGGACTTTGGCAGGCTGTTCAGCATAACCAGATAAGGCTCCAAAACCTCTGACACGCTCCGGCTGGACCAGAGCAGTATGGCGATCAGAAGACCAAAGCTGATAACAAGGGCAAAGCTGACCAGTGTTTCCATTACGGTGATACCGGTATGCAAAAAAATGGTTCTGTCCTTAACCATATTGAGAAAACATACGGTTACGCGGGAAGGAGAACTGAAGATGAAATCATTGATAAGTCCAAGTCTTGCACAAAGCTCCCAAAGAGACAGAAGCAGGACCAGCAGCATTATGCGGATTACCCGTACATTGCGGCGGTGCAGTTTTTCTTTCAGAATAAATTCCTGCTGGGATAGTGAGGGATGAGTCTCAATCATGGTTCTGAAGCTCCTTCCATACCTGATTGAAGTAGACGGAAAATTCCGGCATATTCCGCCTCATCAATGGTCTTGTATTCTCTTCGCCAAAGGAAACCGGTATGATGGCTTTGATTCTTCCCGGCCTTTTTGTCAGTACGATGACCCTGTTAGCCACGCTGATGGCTTCGGAAAGGTCATGAGTGATTAAGATTGCGGTTTTGTGAGTGCTTTTTATAATAGAACTGATGTCATCACAGACAGAGAGTCTGGTCTGATAGTCCAGTGCGGAAAACGGTTCGTCTAATAAAAGAAGGTCCGGTTCCAGGGCGAGGGTTCGTACCAGTGCGGCACGCTGTCTCATACCTCCGGATAATTCGGACGGTTTTGCCTGCTCAAAGTTTCCCAAACCATAAGTATGAAGCATCTGATGCAGTTTTTCTCTGGAATTGCTGTTTCGTTTTTTCTGAATTTCAAGCCCAAGCTCGGCATTGCCCATTATGGTACGCCATTCAAAAAGATGATCCTTTTGCAGCATGTAGCCGATATTAGATTCGGATTCCGTTTGCGGAACACCGTCAATGAGTATTTCTCCCGTATCAGGAATTAATAACCCGCAGAGAAGAGATAAAAGTGTGGACTTCCCACAGCCGGATGGTCCGACAATTGCCAGGAATTCCCCGTTATCTGCCGTAAAAGATATATCAGAAAGGGCCAGTGTCTCACCTTCAAGGGAATGATAGGAGTAGCTGACCCCGCGAACTTCCAGTTTTGGCTTCATGGGTCCTCCTTTTAAATCATTTAATCTGATATAGTGTTATAATATGTACAAAAAAATGGAGTGTGAGGTAATGTCTAAAAATCCCTTCTTATTTGTCAATAAATGAAGAAAAATGTATGATTTTGAAATCCCGTTTCTTCCTTATATAATATAGACTGAAAAAAGAAAAAATCAAGGGAGTTCCGATTCCAAGAGATGATTCGGATGGAAATACGGGCTGGAACGTGGAAACAAATCGAAAAAACTGGAAAAATAAGAAAAAAACCTTGCATTCACAAAAAAATGGTGCTATACTACTAAAGATAACATGACAGTTTAACGGATAAAGAGTGGGCGGAAGTCCACTCTTTCCATTTGTTTGGAAAGGTGGGAGGAAGATGGCAAAAAGGGAAGAGTACGAAGCAAAGACAGAGAGCTTCTTGATGCCCCTTATGAAAGAGAACAATTTTGAACTGGTTGATGTGGAATATGTAAAAGAAGCAGGAAACTGGTATTTAAGGGCTTATATAGATAAAGAAGGCGGAATCACAGTGGACGACTGTGAGATTATCAGCCGCAGGCTGGGAGACTGGCTGGATGAAAAAGATTTTATTGCGGACAGCTACATTCTTGAGGTCAGTTCCCCTGGACTTGGCAGACCTCTTAAAAAGGATAAAGACTTTGAAAGAAGTATTGGAAAAGATGTGGAAATCCGTTTATATAAGGCTTTGAATAAACAAAAGGATTTTAATGGAACACTGAAATCTTACGATAAGGAAACTGTAACCATAATCCAGGAAGATGAAACCGAGCTCGTGTTTGGCCGTCCGGAAATTGCATTGATCCGTCTGGCATTTGATTTCTAAACAGTAAGAAATATTAGGAGGATAAAAAAATGAATAAGGAACTGTTAGAAGCACTGAATATTCTGGAAAAGGAGAATAACATCAGCAAGGAAACCCTGCTGGAAGCAATTGAAAATTCCCTCCTGACGGCGTGCAAGAATCATTTTGGAAAAGCAGATAATATCAAGGTAAGTATCAATCATGATACCTGTGATTTTAATGTTTTTGCGGAAAAAGAAGTGGTTGAAACAGTTGAAGATCCTCTGCTCCAGATCAGTCTTGCGGATGCAAAGATGACAGATCCTAAATATGAGTTGGGTGATGTGATTCATTGTCAGATAGATTCAAAAAAATTTGGAAGAATTGCTACACAGAATGCCAAGAATGTGATTTTGCAGAAGATCCGTGAAGAAGGAAGAAAATCGCTTTACAATGACTGGTACTGCCAGGAAAGGGAAGTGGTTACAGGAATTGTACAGAGATACTTGGGCAGAAATGTGAGCATTAATCTGGGAAAAGTGGACGCTATTTTAAACGAAGCAGAGATGGTAAAGAGCGAAGTATTTAAGCCAACCGAGCATATCAAGGTTCTTGTACTGGAAGTAAAGGATACTCCAAAAGGGCCAAGGATTTCTGTTTCAAGAACCCATCCGGATCTTGTAAAACGCCTCTTTGAATCCGAGGTTGCGGAAGTCAAGGATGGAACCGTAGAGATCAAGGCCATTGCCAGAGAAGCTGGTTCCAGAACGAAGATCGCAGTGAAATCCAATGAAGCCAATGTAGATCCTGTAGGCGCATGTGTTGGTTTAAACGGTGCCAGAGTCAATTCCATTGTCAACGAATTAAGAGGCGAGAAAATTGATATTATTAACTGGGATGATAATCCTGCCTATCTGATTGAGAATGCGTTAAGCCCTGCAAAGGTTATTTGTGTGGTTGCGGATGAGGATTCAAAGGAAGCACAGGTTATCGTACCGGATTACCAGTTATCCCTTGCCATTGGTAAGGAGGGTCAGAATGCAAGACTTGCAGCAAGACTTACTGGATATAAAATTGATATTAAGAGCGAGACACAGGCAAGAGAACTTGGCCTTTTTGAAGAGCTGGGACTTCAATACCAGGAAGGAAATGAAGGGTTTGGCGGCGAATTTCTGGAAGGCGGCGATCAGGAAACAACAGACTACCAGGAAGAGTATCCTTATGGCGGTCAGGAAGACAGCCTGGCTGGTGACAACCAGGAATAAAGAAAACGGGAAGTGATGGAAGCGTGAGTGCAAAAAAAATACCCCTCAGACAGTGTGTCGGCTGTGGTGAGATGAAAAATAAGAAAGAGATGATTCGTGTGCTGAAGACCTCGGAGGATGAGATTGTCCTCGATGCGACAGGGCGTAAAAATGGCCGTGGGGCTTATCTGTGCCCTTCTATGGAGTGTTTTAAGAAGGCAGTGAAAAGTAAAGGCCTGGAGCGTTCTTTCAAGATGGCGATCCCAAAGGAAGTATACGAAACATTGGAAAAGGAGATGGAAGAGTTTGGATAACAGACAGAAGATCCTGAATCTGATTGGTCTGGCCACCAAAGCAGGAAAAACTGCGAGCGGGGAATTTATGACAGAAAAATCTGTTAAGGCAGGAAAGGCATCATTAGTAATTGTTTCGGAGGAAGCCTCAGATAATACCAAAAAGATGTTTACCAACATGTGTACTTACTATAAGGTTCCTATCTACTTCTTTGCAAGTAAAAGTGAACTTGGCCACGCGATGGGGAAAGAGATGAGGGCGTCTCTTGTTATCGTGGATAACGGGTTTGCTAAGGCAGTCGTGAAACTAATGAATACAATGGCCGGTAGTGATTGTGAGAATCAGCCTTCACATCTACCAGCATGTGCTGTAGAATGTGCACAGAATGGAGGAAAGCATGAGAGTATATGATCTGGCAAAGGAACTCGGAAAAGATAGTAGTAAGGAGATACTGGATATCTTGGAAAAGCATAGTATAAATTTAAAAAGTTCATCAAATATTACAGAAGAGCAGGCAGCAATCGTGAAGAAAGAAGTGGGTGGTCATAGTAAGAGTAATTCTTCCGGACCTTCAGACACCACAGATGGAGATGACGATGCACCAAAGAAGAAAATAGCAGCGGTATTCCGCCCTCAAAACGCGCAGATGAAACCGCAGGGCCAGAGAGGAAGAGACGGCAGACCGTACCAGAACTCCAATCAAGGCTCAGGACAAAGAGATTATCCTGTTAGAAATCAGCAGGTAACAGAACAGCCTGTATCATCTGCAGCAGCAGAAGCAGGAGAACATAATTCAGCAGGAAGTGACGGCGCAAGACCTCAGAGCCAGGGCGGCTACCAGGGCAACCGTGATGGAAGACCGCAGGGCCAGGGAGGCTATCAGGGCAACCGTTCCCAGGGCAGCGGCTATCAGGGAAACCGTGACGGAAGACCCCAGGGCCAGGGGGGCTATCAGGGAAACCGTGATGGAAGACCGCAGGGCCAGGGCGGTTACCAGGGCAACCGTCCTCAGGGCGGCGGTTACCAGGGAAACCGTGACGGAAGACCGC
>CAJMPJ010000017.1 GCA_905215155.1 uncultured bacterium
GCGGATGCTGGCCTGGCAGAAGGTACGATTACGGAGGCCGCCTCTGAAACGGTACCAAGAGGAAATGTCATCAGCCAGTCCTCGGCGGCAGGCACTCAGCTAGAAGCAGGGAGTGCGGTGAATTATGTTGTCAGCACCGGAACCGCTCAACAGTCAAAATACAGATACTTAGCCTCCATTGACAAATCCTATTCGTTACAGAGCATCATTGGACCAGGCTCCGGAAGCACCCAGCTGACTCTCAAGATACAGCTTCGGCAGTCGGTGAACGGAAAAGATGTGATAAGGGAACTTATGGGACCGGTCACTATGAATGGTGACCAGATGCTTCCCGTATCATTTAAAAATATTGAAGGAGCTTACGGTGTCACAAGCGGAACCGTAGAAATTGTAAATGTGGAGACTGGAGATGTGATTAATTCTTATTCCATCACATTTGTTCCGGTACCACAATCGTAAGGGATTATATATGACAGGAAAAATATTGAAAGGAATTGCAGGATTTTATTATGTACATGCAATAGACGGAAATCTTTACGAGTGCAAGGCAAAAGGAATTTTCCGCAACAAGAATTTAAAACCTCTGGTAGGGGATGATGTGAGTATTACCATACTGGATGAAGCGGAACGGAAAGGAAACATTGATGAGATCCTTCCCCGTAAGAATGCACTCATCCGTCCTTCTGTTGCCAATGTGGACCAGGCTCTGGTGTTGTTTTCCATAACCCATCCTGAACCTAATTTAAACCTTCTGGACCGTTTCCTCGTTATGATGGAGGTTCAGGAGGTTCCTGTCAATATCTGTTTTAATAAAATTGATTTAACAGGCGATGAAAAGATGCTGGAGCTTAAACAGATTTATGAAACAGCAGGATATCCGGTGTATTTCACCAGTACCCGCAAAAATCAGGGAATAGAAGAGATACGGACTCTCCTAAAGGGAAAGACCACGGTTCTTGCAGGTCCTTCGGGTGTAGGAAAGTCTTCTCTTACCAATCTTTTGTATCCTCAGGCGGAGATGGAGACCGGAACCATCAGCGAAAAGATACAAAGAGGGAAGCACACGACCAGACATTCGGAGCTTTTCGATATGGGGGACAGTACCTATATGATGGATACCCCTGGATTTAGCTCCATGTATATCGAAGATATGGAATGCGGCCATTTAAAGAATTATTTTCCGGAGTTTGAGGCCTATGAGGAAAACTGCCGTTTTCTCGGATGCGTCCATATTGGAGAAAGAGACTGCGGTGTGAAAGATGCGGTGGAAGAAGGAACCATCAGCCGGAACCGTTATGAGAATTACCGGCTTTTATATCAGGAACTGAAAGAAAAAAGGAGATATTAATATGTTAAAACTAGCCCCATCTATATTGGCTGCGGATTTTAAAAATCTTGGACAGCAGGTGTCAGCGGTAGCGGAAGCCGGAGCACACTATATTCATTTGGATGTAATGGATGGTGCATTTGTACCCAGCATTTCATTTGGGATGCCGGTGATCAGCAGTTTGAGAAGCTGCACGGACCGGGTATTCGATGTGCATATGATGGTTGAGGAACCGGGAAGGTATGTAAGCGGCATCAAAGCAGCCGGAGCTGATTTAATCTGCGTCCATGCGGAAGCCTGCGTCCATCTGGACCGTACCGTAAATCAAATTAAGGAAGCAGGCTTAAAAGCAGGAATCGCTTTAAATCCGGCAACTCCCCTTTCTGTCCTTGACTGCATTCTGCCGGAGGTTGACATGGTACTTATCATGTCTGTAAATCCAGGATTCGGCGGTCAGAAATTCATTCCTTATACACTTCCAAAGATTAAAGCTTTAAGAGCCATGTGCAGGGAACGGGGGCTTGAAACAAATATCCAGGTTGACGGCGGTGTCACATGTGCAAATGTGCGGCAGCTGATTGAAGCGGGAGCGAATGTATTTGTAGCAGGTTCTGCCGTATTTAAAGGCGATGCTGTTGCCAACACCAAAGAGTTTTTGAAAATATTCGGGGAATATGAGCGGTGAATAAAGACATTACAGGCTTGATTGTAACGGGAGGACCTCTGGAGTATGAATTTGCCAAAGGTTTTTTGGAAAACAGACAGTTTGACATGGTGATCGCAGTCGATCGTGGCCTCGATGCTGTATTTAAGCTGAATCTGACTCCCAAGGTTATCGTTGGAGATTTTGATTCCGTAGAGGAATCGGTGCTTCAGGATTATAAGAACAAACATGAGAATATCACGTGGGAAATCCATAAACCGGAAAAGGACGAGACAGATACGGAACTGGCCTTAAATACGGCAATCAGACTTGGCTGCACAAAGCTGGTTTTACTGGGAGCCACCGGTGGAAGACAGGATCATTTTCTTGGGAATCTCCATCTCCTTTATGCCTGCTTAAAAAAAGGGGTGGAGGCAGCGATTGCAGATGAAAGAAACTGGATCACAGTCATAGAGAAGTCCCGTACCTTTGAAGCGGATAAGATCTATGGAAAATACATTTCCTTCCTTCCTCTGAGCGAAGAGGTAAAAGGCATTACCCTCACCGGATTTAAGTATCCGCTTTTCAAAAAGGATATTACCATCGGAACCAGTCTTTGTATCAGCAATGAGCTGATGGGGGCATCCGGCAAAGTGGAATTTGATTCCGGGACTCTGATCTGTGTGGAATCCCACGATTAGACTGGTATGGTTTAATGTATTAAAACTGGATATTTATATCATTCCACCTGCATGGTAAGATAGGGTCAGCAAATGCAGCAAGGGAGGAACGATTTATGAATCAATCCAGTAAAAGAATTTATAAGGTTGCACTCACCGGACTTTTTGCAGCAATGTCCTATGTGGTGTTCACATTTTTGCAGTTTAAGATCACGCTTCCGGGAGGAGATGCCACTTCCATCCACCTGGGCAATGCAGTCTGTGTTTTAGGTGCTTTGCTTCTCGGGGGCCTTTATGGAGGCTTGGGCGGTGCTGTCGGAATGACCATAGGGGATCTCTTTGATCCGGTCTATGCAATCTATGCACCCAAAACCTTTCTTTTAAAGTTATGCATTGGTCTGATTACCGGTTTTCTGGCCCATCGACTGGGAAGAATCGGGGAATCTTCCGATAAAACGTATATCCTTGTCTGGACTGCTCTGGCTGCCGCCGGGGGACTTTTATTCAATGTGATTTTTGATCCTTTGGTCGGTTATTTTTATAAGTTATTGATTCTTGGAAAACCTGCCGCAGAGGTTTCTCTGGTATGGAATGCCGCCGCTACTTTGATCAATGCAGTGACTTCGGCCATTGTTTCCGTTGTTATCTACCTGCCGCTTAGGAATGCTCTGGTCAAGTCCGGTTTATATTCAAAAATTCATTAGGAGTTCTTATGACGTCAGAAAAACAACAGAAAAAAATTGCTGTCATTAATGATCTTTCCGGTTATGGGCGATGCTCTTTGACCGTAGTCATACCCATTCTTTCCGCCTTAAAGATCCAGTGCTGTCCGGTTCCTACCTCCATATTATCCAATCATACCGGCTTTCCCACTTATTTTTTTGATGATTATACGGAAAAGATGCCAAAATACATTGAACAGTGGAAAAAACTGGACCTTTCTTTTGATGGTATTTACAGCGGTTTTTTGGGATCGGAAGCACAAATCCAGATTGTGATTGATATGATAAAGGAATTTTCTTTGCCGGATACCAAGGTGATCATTGACCCGATCATGGGAGATCACGGAAAAGCCTATGAGACCTATACGCCATTGATGTGCAGCCGGATGAAGGAGCTGGTTGGATATGGAGATATCGTGACTCCCAATCTGACAGAAGCATGTATTCTCACGGGACGGGAGTACCGAAAAGATGGCTGGAAGCGGGCGGAGTTGATCCGGATGGCATCTGAGATACAGCAGATGGGACCGGAAGAAGTGGTGATTACCGGAGTGACAGAAGGCGGCTTTATTACCAATGTGGTCCTTCAAAAGGATGGGACCGGACATTTTCTCCGTTCATTGCGTGTGGGAAGAGAACGCCCGGGAACGGGAGATGTTTTTTCCAGTATTGTTGCTGCCCAGGCGGTAAAAGGCGTTCCTTTGACGGCTGGGGTAAAAAAAGCAGCTGATTTTGTAAAACGCTGTATCATAAAATCGGACCAGCTGAATGTACCAAGGGAAAACGGGGTATGCTTTGAAGAATTGCTTTCTGTGCTTATCCGGAGCTGAGAATGAGATCGCAAAAGGGGAATTTAGGAAAAGGGCTTTTCTTTGCCCTTTTTTTGTAGTATAATCAACGGCAGATTATTATGTGGATCTGATTCCGCAAAAGAATATTTATGAGAAACCAGGAGGAATACCATGTTAGATTTGAGGTTTGTAAGAGAAAATCCTGAAATTGTAAAGGAAAACATCAAAAAAAAGTTTCAGGACAGCAAGCTGCCATTGGTGGATGAAGTCATTGCACTGGATGAGCAGAATCGTGCGGCAAAGCAGGAAGGGGATGCCTTAAGAGCAGAGCGCAACAAACTTTCCAAACAGATCGGGGCCTTGATGGGACAGGGAAAGAAAGAAGAAGCAGAGGAGATGAAGAAGAAAGTTACGGATGCTTCGGATCATCTTGCTGCTCTGGAAGAAAAGGAACGTGATTTAGAGGAAAAAATCAAAAAAATCATGATGACCATTCCCAATATCATTGATCCAAGTGTTCCAATTGGAAAAGATGACAGTGAGAACGTGGAAGTCCAGCGTTACGGTGAGCCGGTGGTTCCCGAATTTGAGATTCCGTATCACACGGACATTATGGAAAGCTTCGATGGAATTGACCTTGACAGTGCAAGAAAAGTCGCAGGAAACGGCTTTTATTATCTCATGGGTGACATTGCAAGACTTCATTCGTCTGTGATTTCTTATGCCAGAGATTTCATGATCAATCGTGGATTCAAATACTGTATTCCCCCGTTTATGATCCGCAGCGAGGTTGTGACAGGGGTTATGAGTTTTGCCGAGATGGATGCCATGATGTATAAGATCGAAGGCGAAGACTTATATTTGATCGGGACCAGTGAACATTCCATGATCGGAAAATTCATTGATACCATTCTTCCGGAATCCAAACTTCCTCAGACGCTTACCAGTTATTCTCCATGCTTCCGTAAGGAAAAGGGGGCTCATGGCCTGGAGGAAAGAGGTGTATACCGCATTCACCAGTTTGAAAAGCAGGAGATGATTGTGGTCTGCAAGCCGGAGGAAAGCATGGACTGGTATGAAAAGTTATGGCAGAATACGGTTGATTTATTCCGTTCCCTGGATATTCCCGTAAGAACTCTGGAGTGCTGTTCCGGTGACCTTGCGGATTTAAAGGTGAAATCCGTGGATGTGGAAGCCTGGTCTCCAAGACAGAAAAAGTACTTTGAAGTAGGAAGCTGCTCCAATTTAGGAGAAGCTCAGGCAAGAAGACTGAAAATCCGGGTAGCAGCAGAAGATGGAACAAAGTATTTTGCTCATACCTTGAATAACACCGTGGTTGCTCCCCCAAGAATGTTAATCGCTTTCTTAGAGAACAACTTACAGGCAGACGGAACCGTTAAGATTCCGGATGCGTTACAGCCATATATGGGTGGCATGAAGGCGCTTGTGCCGACCAAATAGTCATGTTACAGGGCTGTTGCAGAATGCAGATAGAAGAATATCTGGTCTCCATTTTGCAGCAGCCTTTATTTAAAAGAAGAAAGGGGAAAAATATGATAAAATTCAACCATTTTAATTTTAATGTCCTGGATTTGGATAAGAGCCTGAAATTTTATAACGATGCTCTGGGACTTACTCCTGTCCGGGAAAAGGTTGCGGACGACGGTTCCTTTAAGTTAGTATATCTTGGAGACGGGATCAGCGATTTTACACTGGAGCTTACTTATCTGACAGACAGAAAAGAACCCTATAACCTGGGAGAATGCGAATTTCATCTGGCTTTCCATGTAGATGAATTTGATGAACTCCATAAAAAGCATGAGCAGATGGGGATCATCTGCTTTGAGAACCCTGGAATGGGCATTTATTTTATCAGTGACCCGGACGGATACTGGATCGAGATTGTACCGGCCGGATAAGGAGCTGTTTCGTGTATATTGAGGTAAATGGAGTTACACTGTTTTATGAGAAGGCAGGAAGTGGCCGGCCCATAATTCTTGTCCATGGGAACGCACAGGATCACCGTATTTTTTATGAAACGGCGCAGATGCTGAAAAAAAGTTATACCGTATATTTGCTGGACTCCAGGAGCCATGGAAAAAGCATGCGTGTGAAATCCATTGGGTATGAAGCCATGGCAGCGGATGTAGCAGCGTTTGCCAGAGCATTGAAGCTAAAAAATCCTTATTTCTGCGGCTTCAGCGACGGTGGAATCATCGGCCTTCTTTTGGGCATCCGGTATCCGGGACTTTTTAAAAAACTGGTGCTTTGCGGTGCCAATTCCTGCCCCCGTGGTTTAAAATCCTGGTGGCTTAAAATTTTTGCGGTCACAGAAGCAGTGACAGGAGATCACCGGAGGCGGATGATCCAGAAGGAACCTGTCATTACGGGAAAAGAACTGCGGCAGATTTCTGTGCCGACACTCATACTGGCAGGGGAAAAGGACATGGTCCGTGAGGCTCATACCCGTTATCTTGCCTCTCAGATCAGGCACAGTGCTCTAAGGATTTTACCGGGAGAAAGTCATGGAAGCTATATTGTTCACAGCAAAAAACTATACTATATTATGAAGAATTTTCTTTCCGCTCCCCTGCGTCAGAGGATAACAAACCAGCAGACGGAAAGGGTGTAAAGAAAAAATACTTGACACCATAGAAAAAATATTGTATGATATCACAGGTGATGATATGGAAAAGATTGCAAGACAAGGATTGCTGTATGATTTCTATGGTGCGCTTTTAACGGAGCATCAGAGACACGTCTATGAAGATGTGGTTTTTTACGACCTGTCTTTAAGTGAGATTGCAGAGGAACAGGGAATCAGCCGCCAGGGGGTACATGACCTGATCAAGCGGTGCAATAAGATTCTGGAAGGTTATGAAGAAAAGCTTCATCTTATGGAGAAGTTTGAACAGACAAAAAAACTGGCCAGAGAAATCCAACACCTGACGAAAGAATTTTCCGGGAGCAGGAACATGGATCTGATCCATCGCATCGAAGAGATATCGGGCGAAATCATCGAGCTGGAAGCTCATTAGGAGGGCGTTAGATGGCTTTTGAGAGCTTATCCGACAAATTACAAAACGTATTTAAGAATTTGAGAGGCAAAGGACGTTTGTCTGAAGCCGATGTAAAAACAGCACTTAAAGAAGTAAAGATGGCTTTGTTGGAAGCCGATGTTAGCTTTAAGGTTGTAAAGCAGTTTATCAGTGCTGTACAGGAGCGTGCCATTGGACAAGATGTCCAGAACAGCCTGACTCCGGGACAGATGGTAATAAAGATTGTGAATGAAGAACTGGTAAACTTAATGGGCTCTGATACAACAGAAATCCAGTTAAAGCCTGCCAGTGATATCACTGTCATTTTAATGGCCGGCCTTCAGGGTGCCGGTAAAACCACAACCACAGCCAAGATTGCCGGTAAGTTAAAGGCAAAGGGCAGAAAGCCTCTGCTGGTTGCCTGTGACGTTTACCGTCCTGCCGCAATCAAGCAGCTCCAGATCAACGGAGAGAAGCAGGGTGTCCCGGTTTTTTCCATGGGGGAAAATCATAAACCGGCTGACATTGCTAAGGCAGCCATTGCGTCTGCCGCAAAGAATGATCAGAATGTGGTGATTCTCGATACAGCCGGACGTCTTCATATTGATGAGGACATGATGAATGAGCTGATTGAAATCAAAGAGGTGGTAGCGGTTGACCAGACCATTTTGGTGGTTGATGCCATGACTGGACAGGATGCGGTGAATGTTGCCGGAATGTTCAATGATAAGATTGGCATTGACGGTGTTATCGTTACAAAGCTTGATGGAGATACCCGAGGCGGTGCGGCTCTTTCGATCCGTGCGGTTACCGGAAAGCCGGTTCTTTATGTGGGTATGGGCGAAAAGCTTTCTGATTTAGAACAGTTTTATCCGGATCGTATGGCCTCCAGAATCCTTGGCATGGGAGACATCCTTTCTCTGATTGAGAAGGCAGAAAACCAGGTCGACGAAGAAAAGGCAAAAGAGCTATCCCAAAAGCTCCGAAAAGCGGAATTTGATTATAATGACTTCCTGGAACAGATGAGCCAGGTCAAGAATATGGGCGGAATGGCCAGCATTATGAGCATGATGCCAGGCATGAATCAATTGAAAGATATTGATATTGATGAAAAAGCCATGGACCGTGTGGAAGCCATCATTCTTTCCATGACAGACAAAGAGCGGACCAATCCGGAGCTTATGAAGAATGCTTCCAGAAAGCAGCGCGTGGCGAAAGGTGCCGGCGTGGATATCAGCGAAGTCAACCGTATCGTCAAACAGTTTGACCAGATGAAGAAGATGATGAAACAGCTTCCCGGTTTGATGGGAGGAGGCAAACGTCATGGCGGCGGATTGTTTGGCAAACTCAAATTACCGTTTTAATTTACTTTGATGTTAGCAAGGCAGGTATCTGCGTTCGCTATATATAGTTTTTAAATTTAAGATTTAAGGAGGTGAATTTCACAATGGCAGTAAAGATGAGATTAAAAAGAATGGGTCAGAAAAAGGCTCCTTTTTATAGAATTGTAGTTGCAGATTCCAGATCTCCCAGAGATGGCAGATTTATCGAAGAAGTTGGTTACTATGATCCTAACACAGAACCAAGCGTAATCAAGTTCAACGAAGAGAACGCTAAGAAATGGTTAGCAACAGGTGCTCAGCCAACAGAAGTTGTAAGCAAGCTTTTAAAGATCGCCGGTATCCAGTAGTGAGAGGTGAAGCATATGAAGGAATTAGTAGAAGTAATTGCAAAAGCACTGGTTGATAATCCAGATCAGGTTGCTGTTACTGAGACTTTAAAGGATGATGAAGTCATTCTTGAGCTTACAGTTGCACCTTCCGATATGGGTAAGGTTATTGGCAAACAGGGCAGAATTGCAAAAGCAATCCGTTCCGTTATAAAAGCAGCAGCTTCCAAAGAAGACAAAAAGGTTACTGTAGAGATTCAGTAACCTTGAAAGACCGCCGGCCTGTCGGGAAGACGGTCTTCTTTTGTTCTTTAAAAGAGGTATGTGAAAATATACGAAAAAACCGGGTAGGCTTATCCGGTTTCTTTTGTATGACATGGAGAGACAGATGGAAAATTTGTTGAGAGTCGGTGTGATTTCCTCTACCCATGGGGTAAAGGGAGAAGTTAAGGTTTTTCCAACGACAGATGACGCAGGCCGTTTTAAAAATTTAAAAAAAGTAATCCTGGATACCGGACGGGAACAGATGGATTTAGAGATCCAGGGAGTAAAATTCTTTAAAAACATGGTAATCCTTAAATTTAAAGGATATGATTCCATCAATGAGATAGAAAAATACAAGGGCAAAGACTTGTTGATCACGAGAGACCAGGCAGTAGACCTTGGACCGGATGAGAACTTTATCGTTGATTTGATCGGTCTCCGTGTCATTACGGAAGACGGCAATGAATTTGGCACTCTGACAGATGTACTGAAGACAGGTGCCAATGATGTTTACGAAGTGAAGACAACCGATGGAAAGGAAGTTTTGCTTCCTGCAATCCGGGAATGCGTATTAAAGGTGGATCTGGAGAACAAAACGGTTACTGTCCACATCATGGATGGTCTTCTGGATTAAGATGGAGGAGCGGTACGAATGAATTATCACATATTAACGCTGTTTCCTGAAATGGTTTTAAACGGACTAAATACCAGTATCATCGGGAGAGCGGCGGAAAAAGGCTTACTTTCCATTGAGGCCATTGACATCCGGGAATATTCAACGGACAAGCACCGTCATGTGGATGATTATCCTTATGGAGGCGGAGCCGGAATGGTTATGCAGCCAATGCCCATCTGCGATGCTTATGATGACCTTTGTGAAAGAATTGGCAAGAAGCCCCGTGTGATTTACATGACTCCCCAGGGACGGGTATTCAATCAGAAGATTGCTAAGGAGCTTGCAAAAGAGGAGGATCTGGTGTTCCTGTGCGGCCATTATGAAGGAATTGATGAAAGGGCGTTGGAACTGATTGCCACGGATTACTTATCCATCGGCGATTATGTTCTGACCGGCGGAGAACTTCCTGCCATGGTCATGATCGACTGCATTTCAAGATTGATTCCCGGAGTCTTGAATAACGATGCTTCTGCAGAGTTTGAATCCTTTTATGACAATTTATTGGAATATCCACAGTACACCAGACCGGAAGAATATAAGGGACTGCGGGTCCCGGAGGTGCTTTTGTCCGGACATCATAAGAAGATTGATACCTGGAGACGGGAGCAGTCCATCAAACGAACCTTAGAGAGAAGACCCGATTTACTGGCAGGAGCCGTCCTGTCAAAAAAAGAAGAAGAATATTTGAAAGAACTTGAAAAAGAGCAGGAAAACCGGGAATAATTTAAGAGAGAAAGGACTTGCATTCCATAGTCCTTTATGATAAAATACAAAATGTTGTGATGAAAAGGCGATGCTCCTCTGTTACGGATTTCAGTATGAAGTATTAAGAACATCAAATATAATCAAGGAGGTTCACACAATGAACGAAATTATTAAGAATATCGAAGCAGCACAGTTAAAGCAGTCCGTACCGGAGTTCCATGTTGGTGATACCGTTAAGGTATACAACAAGATTAAAGAGGGATCCCGCGAAAGAATCCAGATTTTTGAAGGAACTGTCATTAAGAGACAGAACGGCGGAGCAAGAGAAACATTTACCGTAAGAAAGAACTCAAACGGTATCGGCGTTGAGAAGACCTGGCCATTACATTCCCCTTCCGTAGACAACATCGAAGTTGTTAGAAAGGGTAAAGTAAGAAGAGCAAAACTGAATTACTTAAGAGACAGAATCGGTAAGGCTGCTAAGGTTAAAGAATTAGTTAGATAATTCCGGAACATGTGAGGGGACAATGTAAATTGTCCCTTTCTTTAGTAGGTGGGGTGTTTGATATGGATTTTTATCATAGTGAAGACAATAATAAGCTCCGCCATGTAGTCAACTGGATTGTTGATATTGTAGTTGTGATTGCATTTGCGTGGTTTCTGGTCTATGCTTTTGGCACTCAGATTGTAATCGCTGGACATTCCATGGATCCCCTCCTTCAATCAGAGGATGTGGTTTTGATGGACCGGCTGGCATATGATTTCGGTCATCCTGGCCGCTTTGATGTGGTTGTGTTTCAGCGAGAAGACCGGAAGATGAATGTAAAACGTGTCATTGGTCTGCCGGGGGAAACTGTGCAGATTAAAAACGATGAGATCTATATTGATGGTGAGAAGCTGAAAGAACCGGCAGGTCTTGGCCGGGTATCTCTGGCTGGACTGGCAGAAAAGCCTGTAAAGCTGGGAGAAGATGAATATTTTCTGTTGGGAGACAACAGAGACAGCAGTGAGGACAGCCGGTTTTCCAATATCGGCAATGTAAGCGGCAGTCAGATCCAGGGAAGAGTCTGGTTTCGGATTATGCCTTTTGTAAAGATGGAATTAATTCGTTCAAAATAGAGGAATGTTATGAATATACAATGGTATCCAGGTCATATGACCAAAGCCAAAAGAGCTATGAAGGAAGATATCAAATTAATTGATTTGATTATAGAACTGGTAGATGCAAGAGTGCCGTTAAGCAGCCGGAATCCGGATATTGATGATTTGGGAGCCGGGAAAGCCCGGATGGTCCTTCTCAATAAGTCCGATCTTGCGGATGAGCGTATGAACGGGGCATGGACGGAATACTTTGAGGCTCAGGGCTGCCACGTGGTAAAGGTGAATTCCAAAAGCGGTTCCGGTTTGAAGCAGATCAATCATGTGGTTCAGATCGCCTGTAAAGAAAAGATTGAGCGGGACCGAAGACGAGGAATCTTAAACCGTCCCGTCCGGGCCATGGTAGTAGGAATTCCAAACGTAGGGAAATCTACGTTTATCAACTCCTTTGCCGGAAAAGCATGTGCAAAAACAGGCAATAAGCCGGGAGTGACCAAAGGAAACCAGTGGATCCGTCTCAATAAGAGTCTGGAACTGCTTGATACTCCTGGAATTCTCTGGCCCAGGTTTGAAGATCAGCAGGTAGGGATTAAGCTGGCTTTGATTGGCTCTATTAATGATGAGATTTTAAACAAAGATGAATTGGCAATGGAACTGATCCGCTTTCTTGTGAAGCATTATCCCAATGTACTGAAAGAACGGTATGGGATAGAAACGGAAGAACCGTTTCATATATTGGAAGAGGTGGCAAGAGCCAGATCCTGTCTTGCAAAAGGCGGAGAACTGGATCTTATTAAGGCTTCCAATTTATTGATTGATGATTTCAGAAACGGGAAACTTGGCCGAATGACCATGGAATTTCCTTCAAAAGAGTAATACAAAAATACACGGGCGGCTCTTAAAAGGGCGGCCCTGTTTTTCAATCAAAATGTGGGAGCAGAGGAAATGAGAAAATTAACAGAAGAAAAACTTAAGGCAGAGCAGGAACGTTTAGAGAAGATGAAGGAATACGAATCCCGGTATGAGGAGCATATCATCGTCTGCGGCATTGATGAAGCCGGCAGAGGACCTTTGGCAGGCCCGGTAGTCGCAGGCGCCGCCATACTGCCGGGAGACTGTGAGATCTTATACTTAAACGATTCCAAAAAGCTGTCTGAAAAAAAGCGGGAAGCGTTATATTTGGAGATTCAGGAGAAAGCGTTAGCAGTTGCTGTTGGTGTGGTAGGAGCTGACAGGATTGATGAGATCAATATATTGCAGGCGACTTATGAGGCGATGAGACTGGCAGTTGGAAAGCTGGGCCTTCAGCCGGACGTTCTTTTAAATGATGCGGTTATCATTCCCGGACTTACCATGGAACAGGTTCCCATCATCAAAGGAGACGGAAAAAGCGTGTCCATTGCAGCGGCCAGCATTATGGCAAAAGTTACCAGAGATCATATGATGGAAGAGTATGATACATTATTTCCTCAATACGGCTTTGCCAAACATAAGGGGTATGGGACGGCAGCACATATCAGCGCATTAAAGGAGTATGGGCCTTGTCCCATTCATAGACGGAGCTTTATAAAAAAATTTGTGAATGAAGGAGAGCGTTAGGCTTTTGAAGAAGAGTACCAGAGAGATCGGGAATGAATATGAGAGTATGGCAGCTTCCTATTTGCAGAGCTTCGGCTATGAAATAATAGAACGCAATTACCGGGATAAGCTTGGAGAGATTGATATCATCGCAAAGGATGGAAGAGAACTGGTTTTTGTTGAAGTAAAGTACCGGCTCAATCTTTCAAAAGGAGATCCGGCGGAAGCTGTAGGCAAAAGAAAACAGATAAGGCTCCAAAATGGTGCCAGAGGATACTTATATCGCCATCATCTGGAGGAAGATATCCCCTGCCGGTTTGATGTGGTAGCCATTTTGGGGGAGGAAATCAGACTGATTAAAAATGCATTTTAATGGAGGGAAGCGGATGAACGATATATGGAAGCGGAAAGGACATAATAAAATTCTGGTTTATAAAACGGTGGAGGGAGTCCCCTTTCTATCTTTTCCCATTCTGGAGAAAACAGGGCTTGTAAAACAGGGATTTTCTACAAAAATGGGAGGTGTCAGCCAGGGAAAGTATGCTACGATGAATTTTACGTTTACCCGCGGCGATAATCCGGACCATGTACATGAAAATTACCGGCGCATGGCAAAAGCCCTGGGAGTTGATCCAGAGAAAATGGTGTTGTCCTACCAGACCCATACCACCAATGTGAAGCGGGTGACCGAGTCTGATGCGGGGAAGGGAATCACAAAGGAACGGGAATATAAAGATGTGGACGGACTGATCACTAATGTTTCTGGAATTACCCTGGTAACATTTTATGCGGATTGTGTTCCTCTTTACTTTCTGGACCCGGTCCATAAAGCCATTGGACTCAGTCATTCCGGATGGCGGGGAACGGTAAAACGTATGGGAGATGTAACGGTAAAAAAGATGGGAGAGTCTTTTGGAACCAGACCGGAAGATTTGATCGCCTGCATTGGCCCAAGCATATGCAGAACCTGCTATGAGGTGGGAAATGATGTGGCTGAGGCATTCCGGAAAAGTTTTGAAGAAACATACTGGAAGGACATTCTGACAGAAAAAGAAAATGGAAAGTTCTTACTGGACCTTTGGCGGGCAAATGAGATCGTGCTTTTAGAAGCTGGTCTGAGAAAAGAAAATATTCAGATTACGGATATTTGTACACACTGCAATTCTGATTATCTGTTTTCCCACCGGACTACAGGCAATGAGAGAGGAAATCTTGCGGCATTTCTCTCACTTTCAGAGAATAACGGTCCGCAACAATAAAATGACTGCAGCAAATGAGTGTTTTTCATTCTCATATGCTGCAGTCATTGATTAAATAATTAAGCCTTGAATTTTCTTAAAAGATTCTGGATTTTTTCTGTGGAACTAAGTGCAGTGCTGATGGGGACATCGTGATTCAATGAATTCACAATTGCAGCCAGATATTTGCTGATATCAGCTTCCACATACCATTCTCTTTCAAATAATTCCTTTGGACGGTAATTTAAGTTTGTAGTAACGACCCGGTCAATGTAACCTTTTCTGTAATAATCGTCAAACTTGTCCAATCCATTGGTAAAGAGACCGAAGGTACAGCATACGATCACTTTATCGGCTTTGCGTTCTTTTAATTCCTTGGCAGTATCCAGCATGCTTTCGCCGGAGGAGATCATGTCATCTACGATCAATACTGTCTTGCCTTCCACAGAGGCACCCAGGAACTCATGAGCAACGATAGGATTGCGTCCGCCCACCACCTTGGAGTAATCTCTTCTTTTATAGAACATACCCATATCAACGCTTAAGTTGTTGGCAAGATACACGGCACGGTCCATGGCACCTTCATCCGGGCTGATAACCATCATTTTCTCTTTGTCAATTTTTAAATCCGGATACTGTTTGAGTACTGCCTTGATAAACTGGTAGGTTGGCATGAAATTATCAAATCCGCTTAAAGGAATGGCGTTCTGGACTCTTGGGTCGTGAGCATCAAAGGTGATGATATTGGTGACGCCCATATGAACCAGTTCCTCTAAAGCCATTGCACAATCTAAGGATTCTCTTTTGCTTCTTTTGTGCTGTCTGCTTTCATATAAGAAAGGCATAATAACACTTACTCTGTGGGCAGTGGCACAGCAGGCACCTAAAATCCTCTTTAAATCCTGGAAGTGATCATCTGGTGACATATGGTTGATATAACCATTGACGGTATAGGGAATGCTGTAGTTGGTCACATCCACCATTGCAAAAACGTCTGTCCCACGAACAGATTCATTGATAATCCCTTTTGCTTCTCCGCTTCCGAAGCGAGGGCATTCACAGTCAAGAAGATAAGAATTGACATCGTATCCCCGGTAGTGAAGATCAGCTTCCCGGCGCTTTAATTCCTCGATATCATTTCTGCGGAAACCAACAATATGGTCATTTACTTTTTCAGCCAGTTCCCTGCAGCTTTCCAGTGCTGCAATCTTTAAGGGAGCAACAGGAAGCTGGTCTTTAAATACATAATCATTTGCCATGACAAAGATTCCTCCATAATGAATGAACAGCCAGCGGTAAAACTGCCTGTTCTCTAATCTTATCCCTTTTATACCATTGAATGACAGAATGCGTCAATAGTCTTTGTTATATTTTCGTAAAAAAAACAAAGAACGCTTCCTTTACAAAGAGAAACAATCTTGTTATGATATATTAGATAGTTACAGAAAGGTAAAATAATATGAGCATAAAAGGACATATCATAAAAACGGTCGATCCGGATTCCATTGCAGAACAGCTGGAACTGGAGCCGGGAGATGCCGTTTTATCCATAGACGGCAAGGTACTGGAAGACATTTTTGATTATGAATATTATATAAACAGTGAATCCATATTAATGGTCGTCAGAAAGAAGAACGGCGAAGAATGGGAACTTGAAATAGAGAATGAATACCAGGATCTGGGGATAACCTTTGAAAACGGGCTGATGAGCGATTACCGTTCCTGCCGGAACAACTGCATTTTCTGCTTTATTGACCAGATGCCTTCCGGAATGAGGGAAACCCTCTATTTTAAGGATGATGATTCCCGTCTCTCCTTTTTGCAGGGGAATTATGTGACCCTTACAAATATGAGCGACCACGATATTAAACGCATTATTGAATTTAAGCTGGCTCCCATTAATATTTCCGTGCATACCACCAATCCGGAATTAAGATGCAAGATGCTTCATAACCGTTTTGCCGGAGAAGCGCTGCAAAAGATCCGTCAGCTCTATGAAGCTGAGATACCCATGAACGGTCAGATCGTGCTTTGCAAGGGTGTCAATGACGGGGAGGAGCTGGAACGAACCATAAGAGATTTATCAGAGTATCTTCCATATATGAAAAGTGTTTCCATTGTACCCGTAGGCATTTCAAAGTACCGCAATGGGTTATATCCCCTGGAAGCATTGAATAAGGAAGATGCCAGAAACGTTTTGGACATTGTAAAACGGTGGCAGAAAAAACTATATAAGACTCATGGCAGTCATTTTATCCATGCAAGTGACGAGTTTTATATACTGGCGGGTTTGCCGCTGCCAGAGGAAGAGGAGTATGACGGTTATATCCAGTTGGAGAACGGAGTTGGGATGATCCGTCTTCTGGAGGAGGAAGTGGTTGCCGCTCTTGCAAAACTGAAAGGGGACAACCAGTCGGAAGAGATATCCATTGCGACAGGTAAGCTGGCCGCTCCTTATATTGAGGAACATGCAAAGAGGGTTATGAAAAAGTTTCCGGGCAGGACCGTTCATGTTTATACAATCACCAATGAATTTTTTGGAGAGCAGATTACGGTTGCAGGGTTGATCACCGGCCAGGATCTGATTTGCCAGCTGAAAGGGAAGAAGCTGGGCAGCAGACTGCTGCTTCCCGAATGTATGTTCCGCAGCGGGGAAGAGGTTTTTCTTGATGATGTAACAAAAACAGATGTACAAAATGCTTTACAAGTACAGGTAGATATTGTAAAATCAAGCGGTCAGGATTTTGTGCAGGCAGTTTTAGGGCCGGTAAAAGAAAATGATGCTTCTTATGATGGATATGAATTAAAGGAGATAATATATGAGTAAACCAATAGTTGCCATCGTAGGCCGTCCGAATGTAGGAAAGTCTACGTTGTTTAATGTGTTAGCCGGCGATACCATTTCGATTGTTAAAGATACGCCTGGGGTTACCAGAGACCGTATTTACGCCGATTGTAACTGGCTTGACCGGAATTTTACCCTGATTGATACGGGCGGTATTGAACCCGACAGCAATGATATCATTTTGTCTCAGATGAGAGAACAGGCAGAAATCGCCATTGCCACCGCAGATGTGATTGTTTTCATTGTGGATGTGCGTCAGGGACTGGTGGATTCTGATTCCAAAGTTGCAGATATGTTAAGAAAGTCCAAGAAACCCGTGGTTCTTGCCGTGAATAAAGTGGACAGCTTCCAAAAGTTCGGCAACGATGTATATGAGTTTTACAATCTGGGAATAGGTGATCCGGTTCCGGTATCCGCTGCTTCCAGACTTGGACTTGGAGAACTGCTGGATGAAGTGATCAAGCATTTTGACGCAGCAGAAGAAAATGAAGAAGAGGACGACCGTCCGAGAATTGCTGTTGTAGGCAAACCAAATGTAGGAAAATCTTCTATTATAAACCAGCTTTTAGGTGAAAACCGGGTCATCGTATCCAATATTGCAGGAACCACCAGGGATGCGGTGGATACGGAGATCATCCATAACGGCACAGAGTATGTATTTATTGATACAGCCGGTTTAAGGCGCAAAAGTAAGATCAAGGAAGAACTGGAGCGTTACAGCATCATCCGAACGGTTACAGCAGTGGAACGTGCCGATGTGGTGATCGTGGTGATTGATGCAGAAGAAGGCGTCACAGAACAGGATGCAAAGATCGCAGGCATTGCCCATGAACGCGGAAAAGGCATTATCGTAGCAGTGAATAAATGGGATGCCATTGAAAAGAATGACAAGACCATTTATGAATATACCAACAAAATCAAGAATACTCTGTCCTTTATGCCATATGCGGAATTTGCATTTATCTCTGCTAAAACCGGACAGAGAATGAATAAGCTGTTTGAACTGATTGATATGGTACGTGAAAACCAGACGCTCAGAGTTGCTACCGGAGTATTAAATGAGATCATGACAGAGGCCGTGGCTCTTCAGCAGCCGCCGTCTGATAAAGGCAAACGTCTGAGACTCTACTATATTACTCAGGTCGCCGTAAAACCCCCGACTTTTGTAATCTTTATCAATGATAAAGAACTGACCCATTTTTCTTATACCAGATATCTTGAAAACAGGATACGAGATGCATTTGGTTTTAAGGGTACTTCCCTGAAATTTATTTATAGAGAAAGAAGCGGAAAGGAACAATAGTATGGAAAGAATTATCTGTCTTTTGGCAGGTTATCTGCTCGGTTTGATACAGTCCGGCTATTTTTACGGAAAAACCCATGAGATTGATATTCGCAATTATGGAAGTGGAAATACCGGCACGACCAATGCCTTACGGGTGATGGGGGCAAAGGCAGGAGCAATTGTCTTTTTTGGAGATTTCTTAAAATCTTTGGTTCCCTGTCTTCTGATCCGTGTCATATTCCAGAACAGACCGGAGCTGGTGTATTTGATGATTTTGTATACAGGCTTAGGAGTTATTTTAGGCCATAATTACCCTTTTTACTTAAACTTCAAAGGTGGCAAGGGAATTGCGGCGACTGCCGGACTGATTGTGGCCTTAGATTTAAGGATGACGCTTTTGTGTATCGTTGCTTTTATACTGATTGTTGCGGTTACCAGATACGTTTCGCTGGGATCTTTGGTGGTTGCAGTCATACTATTTGTCTGGCTGCTCCTTTTTGCTGGAATGGGAGCGTACGGACTGGACAGAAAATTACTGCCGGAATTTTACATAATGGCGGCGGTCATAAGCGGGTTGGCATTCTGGCGCCATCGTGCCAATATCGGTCGTCTTGTCCGTGGTACAGAGAATAAGATCTCTTTGAACAGTGGAAAAAAATAAAATGAGGTGAAGAAAATGGCAAAAATTGGAGTTATTGGATCAGGGAGTTGGGGTATTGCTTTGGCATCTCTTCTATATAATAATAAGCATGAGGTGACAGTATGGTCGGCACTTCCGGATGAGATCGCCGAGATGAAAACCACCAGAAGGCATCATACGCTTCCGGAACTGGTTCTTCCAGATGACATGATCTTTACAGAAAGTCTTGAGGAAGCTATGACTGGGCGGGATATTCTGGTAACAGCGGTCCCTTCCATTTACGTTCGCTCCACCGCTCAGAAGATGAAACCGTTCTGCCGGTATGGGCAGGTGGTGGTCAATGTTGCAAAGGGAATTGAAGAGTCTACGCTTATGACACTTTCTGAGATTTTAGAGGAAGAACTTCCTATGGCAGATGTGGCCGTTTTATCCGGTCCCAGTCATGCGGAAGAGGTGAGCAGAGGTCTGCCTACCACCTGCGTTGCAGGTGCCCGTACCAGAAAGACAGCCGAATATATTCAGGGGTTATTTATGCATGAAGTTTTCCGCGTTTACACAAGCCCGGATATTCAGGGCATAGAAATCGGCGGTTCTCTTAAAAATGTTATTGCGCTTGCAGCCGGAATTGCAGATGGACTGGGTTACGGAGATAACACGAAAGCAGCTTTGATTACAAGAGGAATCACGGAGATATCCAGGCTTGGTACTGCCATGGGCGGGAAGTTCCAGACCTTCTGCGGCCTTTCCGGAATCGGTGATTTGATTGTCACCTGTGCAAGCATGCACAGCAGAAACCGGAGAGCAGGTATTCTCATCGGCCAGGGGAAAACCATGGAGGAGGCCACTGAGGAAGTAAAAATGGTAGTTGAAGGTGTGTATTCTGCAAAAGCAGCACTGGCATTATCAAGAAAATACCAGGTTTCCATGCCGATTGTAGAACAGGTAAATGAAGTTTTGTTCAACGGAAAGCCTGCTTCTGAAGCGGTAAAAGATTTGATGTTACGGGATAAAACAATTGAAAGTTCTGATCTTCCTTGGGATAATTAAAAGAAAACTGAATTTTTTATATTTAAAACAAAAGCAGTTGACATTTTTTTAAAGCCATTCTATTATAAAGACTATGTATATATGGTCAGAGGGACTGTATATATCAAAACATTTCATGAGGAGGAATGGATTATGAAAAAATCTATGAAGAAGTTATTAAGTGTTACCTTGGCGGTTGCTATGGCAGCATCTTTGACTGCTTGCGGTGGAAAAGCTCCAGAGTCATCTTCATCTGCTGCTGCGTCAAACGCAACTGGAGAAGCTGTTTTTAAAATTGGCGGCATCGGTCCGATTACCGGAAGTACGGCAATTTACGGACAGGCAGTAAAGAATGGTGCGGAACTGGCAATCAGCGAAATCAATGAAGGCGGCGGAATTAACGGTGTTAAGATTGAATATGACTTCCAGGATGATGAAGGTGATACAGAAAAGGCGGTCAATGCTTATAATACCTTAAAAGACTGGGGAATGCAGATATTAGTTGGTACGGTTACATCCGCACCATGTATCGCAGTAGGTGCAGAGTCCAACAAAGACAATCTGTTTCAGCTCACTCCCTCCGGTTCCGCTGTAGACTGTACTAAATTTGAAAATCAGTTTCGTGTATGCTTCTCTGATCCCAATCAGGGTGCTGCATCCGCACAGTATATTGGAGAAAATAAACTGGCAACCAAAGTTGCTGTGATTTATGACAGCTCTGATGTTTATTCTACCGGCATCCATGATAAGTTCGTTTCTGAAGCAGAAGGTCAGGGGATTGAAGTGGTAGCGGATGAGGCTTTTACAGCTGATAACAACACCAACTTCTCCGTACAGCTTCAGAAAGCACAGGATTCCGGTGCTGAATTGGTATTTCTCCCGATTTATTATTCACAGGCAGCTCTCATTCTTGCTCAGGCAAAACAAATGGGCTTTGAGACAGAATTCTTTGGCTGCGACGGACTTGACGGACTTTTGAATGTTGAAAATTTTGACACAGCTTTGGCTGAGAACGTGATGCTTCTGACTCCCTTTGCTGCGGATGCAAAAGATGAGCTGACTCAGAAGTTTGTAGCTTCCTACAAAGAAAAATATAAAGAAACACCAAACCAGTTTGCGGCAGATGCTTATGATGCAATCTATGCAATCAAAGCTGCTTCTGAAAAAGCTGCTATAACACCGGATATGGATGCATCTGCAATCTGTGATGCACTGAAAAAATCCATGACAGAAATCACCATCAACGGTTTGACCGGTGAAAATATGACATGGACTGCCGACGGGGAACCGGAGAAGGCTCCAAAAGCAGTTAAGATTGTAAACGGTGTTTATACTGCAATGTAATTACGAAATGAATATCATTTGGTAAATGACCCAATGGAGGGTCGTCCAAGGGACGACTCTCTTTTTTAAAATAAACGACGAATGAGGTGCGTTGGTATGATGAGTTTCATATCCTATTTTATTAATGGTATAAGCCTGGGCAGCGTTTATGCAATCATTGCTTTAGGATATACCATGGTATATGGCATTGCCAAGATGCTGAACTTTGCTCATGGTGATGTAATTATGATTGGAGGATACGTGGTGTTCACAGTCGTCAGCACGATGGGCTTAGGTCCGGTTGCCGGCGTTCTCCTTGCGGTTATTTTATGTACTGTACTGGGCGTGGTCATTGAGGGCGTCGCTTATCGTCCTTTGCGTATGGCAAGTCCTCTTGCAGTTCTGATTACGGCAATCGGTGTGAGCTACTTACTTCAAAACATCGCACTGCTTGTTTTCGGTTCCAATCCCAAGTCCTTTACATCAGTCGTAACAATTCCGGCACTGAAGCTGGCAGATGGAAAACTGACTATTTCCGGAGAGACAATTGTTACGATCATCAGCTGTGTTGTTATTATGATCGGTTTGACCGCATTTATTAAAAAAACAAGAGCCGGACAGGCCATGTTAGCGGTATCAGAAGATAAAGGAGCTGCCCAGTTAATGGGAATCAATGTGGACGGTACCATTGCACTTACGTTTGCAATCGGTTCTGCTCTGGCTGCCGTTGCAGGTGCCCTTTTATGTTCTGCATATCCGACTTTAACCCCCTATACCGGATCCATGCCAGGCATTAAGGCATTCGTAGCCGCTGTATTCGGTGGAATCGGTTCAATACCTGGAGCTTTAATCGGAGGAATTCTGCTGGGGGTTATTGAAAATCTAAGCAAAGCTTATATTTCCTCCCAGTTGTCTGATGCCATCGTATTTGGAGTTCTTATTGTTGTTCTTCTTGTAAAACCGACGGGAATTTTGGGCAAGAAGATTAGCGAGAAAGTATAGGTGGAGCATATGGAAAAGAGTAATAAAGCAAGTTTTCGTCTGAGTAAAACTTTAAAAAGTAATATCATCACTTATGGAATCGTGATCGCAGCGTTCATTCTTGTGCAGATTCTTATCAATGCAGGTCAGGTCAGCAGTCTGATGAAAGGGCTCCTGGTACCGCTCTGTATTTATACCATCATGGCAATTTCATTAAATTTAACCGTAGGAATTCTTGGAGAGCTGAGTCTGGGACATGCCGGCTTTATGTGTGTGGGTGCATTTTCCAGTGCCCTGTTTTCCATTTCCATGCTTGAGACCATACCGAATGCCGGCTTTCGTTTTTTCCTTGCGATCCTTATTGGTGCAGCTGCGGCTGCGGCTGCCGGAATTATCGTAGGAATCCCGGTATTAAGGCTGCGTGGCGACTATTTGGCCATCGTTACACTGGCTTTTGGGGAAATTATTAAAAATGTGGTGAATGTTGTTTATATCGGCAAAGATTCCAGCGGTCTGCATTTTTCCATGAAAAATGCCATGGCACTGAACCTGGATAAAGATGGAATCGTGATTTTAAACGGAGCCCAGGGAATTACCGGAACTCCAAAGAATTCCACCTTCCTGGTGGGGGTGATTCTTATTCTGGTCACTTTATTTATTGTGCTGAACTTGATTCATTCCAGATCCGGACGTGCAATCATGTCCGTTCGCGATAACCGTATTGCGGCAGAGTCCATTGGCATTAACATTACGAAATATAAACTGATGGCATTTACCATATCGGCTTCGCTGGCTGGAGTTGCCGGAGTATTGTATTCCCATAACTTGTCGTCACTTACTGCAACCCAGAAGAACTTTGGGTATAACCAGTCCATTATGATCCTGGTGTTTGTAGTTCTTGGCGGTATCGGTAATATCCGGGGATCTATGATTGCTGCAGTAATTCTGACTCTGCTTCCGGAATTGTTAAGAGGATTAAATACCTACCGAATGCTGATTTACGCCATCGTTCTCATTGTCATGATGATATTTAACTGGAGTCCTAAGCTGATTGACTTCAGAAAACGTTATTTTCATAAGAACAGGACAGAAAGAGAGAGGGTGTAACCATGGCTTTGCTGGAAATCAAAAATCTTGGAATCTCCTTCGGTGGATTGCGTGCCGTAGATAATTTCAGTATTACCATTGAAAAAGGACAGTTATATGGTCTCATTGGTCCCAATGGAGCCGGTAAGACTACCATCTTTAACCTTTTGACCGGAGTATACAAACCCAATGCAGGAACCATTCTGCTTGACGGGGAGAATATAACAGGCAAAAAAACGGTGGATATCAACCGGTCCGGAATTGCCAGAACGTTTCAGAATATCCGGTTGTTTAAGGAATTGACGGTGCTGGATAATGTAAAAACCGGACTTCATAACCAGAATACTTATTCCACAATCGCCGGAATTCTCCGCTTGCCCAAGTATTATAAAGTAGAAAGGGAGATGGACGAAAAAGCCATTGAGCTTTTGAAGGTGTTTGATCTGGATAAGGAAAAGGACATCCTTGCCTCCAATCTTCCTTATGGAAAGCAGAGAAAGCTGGAGATTGCCCGTGCCCTTGCAACCGGTCCTAAGCTCTTGCTTCTTGATGAGCCTGCGGCAGGAATGAATCCCAATGAGACAACAGAGCTTATGGATACCATCCGCTTTGTCCGGGATAATTTCGATATGACTATTTTGCTGATTGAACACGATATGAAACTTGTCTCCGGCATCTGTGAGCGGCTGACTGTTTTGAATTTCGGCCAGGTTCTTATCCAGGGAAAGACGGCAGATG
Organism: uncultured bacterium; assembly: GCA_905215155.1. Lineage (GTDB taxonomy): Bacteria > Bacillota > Clostridia > Lachnospirales > Lachnospiraceae > Lacrimispora > Lacrimispora sinapis. The sequence continues at coordinate 24,354 of CAJMPJ010000017.1, forward strand.
TGTTAAATGACCCGGAAGTCATCAAGGCATATTTGGGAGAATAAGGAGGCTTAAGACATGGCAATACTTGAAGTGAAGAATCTGGAAGTATATTATGGCGTCATTAAGGCGCTTAAAAATATTTCCTTTGAAGTGAACGAAGGGGAGATCGTTGCTTTGATCGGTGCCAACGGTGCAGGAAAGACAACGACTCTTCATACCATAACCGGTCTTTTAAAAGCGGCTTCCGGTACCATTCAGTTTGACGGACACGATATTACGAAGATACGTGGAGATAAAATCGTAGGAATGGGAATGGCCCATGTCCCAGAGGGGCGCCGTGTATTTGCGTCCCTGAGTGTTTATGAGAATCTAAAACTCGGTGCTTATACAAGACGGGATAAAAATGAAATTGAAGAAACGCTGCAGATGATATACAAGCGCTTTCCAAGGCTTCTGGAACGGAAAAACCAGCCGGCAGGAACCTTGAGCGGAGGAGAACAGCAGATGTTAGCCATGGGACGGGCATTGATGAGCCATCCAAAAGTAATCGTACTTGATGAGCCGTCTATGGGGCTTTCTCCGATTTATGTCAGTGAAATTTTTGATATCATTCAGGAAATCAATAAGTCAGGAACCACCGTACTTCTGGTGGAACAGAATGCGAAAAAGGCTTTGTCCATCGCTAACCGTGCTTATGTTCTGGAAACAGGAGAAATCGTATTAAGCGGTGATGCCAAGGAGCTTATGAATAATGACTCTGTAAAGAAGGCTTATTTAAGTGAATAAAAAGTGTTTGGATACGGAATGAAAGAATCAGTTCCCTGCAGCTTGCAAGTTGGTGAAAACCTTACTGCAAGCTACAGGGATTTTTTGTTTCTCCCTCAGAATTCATGAAAATACACAATAAAGGAACATTAACAAATATCATATTTATATAATATTATGATAACAGGCCACTTAAATCCCAGTGATTCAGGCAGGTTTATTACGTTATAAAATGATTGTTTACAACTAATTTGTGCTAATGCTAAAATCTTTATGGGAATTCCCATTTCCCAATAACAGAAAGGAGAAACTGGGGAAGGGGTTAAAATAAAAAAATGGAGGGGGAAACACATGTTTCTAAGAACAAAGTTAAAACGGGGGCTGTTTGTATTTGCCAGTGTTTTTCTTATGGCTGGAGTATCATGGGTGCAAACGGCAGAAGCAAAAAGTTCTTTGACTGGACAGAAGTACGAAGGAGTCAATCCTTCAGACCGGGCATTGACCGCTTTGGAAACAGATCAGGGAGTCTTCGTAAGCTGGCGGTTTTACCAGGAAGACGGACCATCAGCATTTTTTATCCTGAAACGGAATGGCCGGGAAATTTACCGGGGAACCAATACTAATTTCTTAGACAAGGACGGAAACGGGGGAGACCGGTATGATGTGGCAGACAACAGGGGCAGCCATAAAATAGGTCAAACGGCACTTGCATGGAATAAAGAGTATTTGGAGGTGAATCTTCAGGCACCGGATAAGCAGGTAATGCCGGATGGTACGGTCACGGATTATACGGCAAATGATATGTCTGTTGGGGATTTGGATGGAGACGGACAGTTGGAATTGGTCGTAAAATGGTATCCCGATAATGCACAGGATAACTCAAAAGACGGTTATACAGGAACGACTATTATCGATGCATATGATCTTGATACAAGCACCGGAGCAGCCAAGCTGCTGTGGAGAATCGATTTAGGGGTTAATATACGTTCCGGTGCCCATTACACCCAGTTCCAGGTTTGGGACTACGATGGGGATGGCTGTGCAGAACTGATCTGCAAAACGGCTGACGGTTCTACGGCTTATCAGAATGTAAATGGTGTTTTAAGGGAAACGGGACATGTTGGAGCGGTGAATGCTGCAGCACTTCCTACCCATAAAATCAGTAAAAAATATGATTTCCGCAGTTCCAAAGGAAGAATCGGACGCATTGTAAACGGGGATGAATACCTGACCGCATTTGATGGAAAAACCGGCAAAATCATAGATACCACTGCCTATGTTCCTTCCCGTGGAATCTATAACGAAAAAACAGGAACCTGGGATACCTCCATGTGGGGACTGGACAGCAAAGGAAACCCGGAGCCTGCGGGTTATGCAAACCGTGCGGACCGTTTTCTTGCTGCAACCGCATATCTTGACGGAACAACGCCAAGCGCTGTATTTTGCCGCGGGTACTACGGACGAACAGCCATTGCCGCCTGGGACTTGAAGCATGGAAAACTGACTCAAAAGTGGGTTTTTGATGTACCGACGGGAGACCGGTTTGCAGGTCAGGGAAACCATAATCTGTCTGTCAACGATGTAGACGGAGATGGGAGGGATGAAATCATTTACGGTTCCCTGACACTGGATGATAACGGTACGCCTAAATATACCACTGGACTGGGGCACGGAGACGCCATGCATGTCAGCGACTGGAATGATGACGGAAAGCTGGAAGTATTTCAGGTGCATGAGGACAAAAAGGCGCAATACCATATAGAACTTCACGATGCGGAAACCGGGCGGATTCTTTGGGGATATAATTACGGAAAGGATACCGGCCGTGGTATCGCCGCGGATATCGACCCAAGATATCCTGGAGCAGAAATGTGGGCAGCCGTAAAGGCAATTACCTACAATGCAAGAGGACAGCAGATATACAGAGAAGGAGTCAGGCCAAGCCAGAATTTTTCCATCTTCTGGGATGGCGATCTTTTGATGGAACTGTTTGATTCCAATGATTCCTCTCAGTTGGTTCCCCAGGTCCAGAAATGGGATTATGAAAATCAGAAAACAGATATTCTTCTTCAGATGAACGGAACGAAGCTCAACAATGGGTCAAAAGCAAATGCCGGACTGGTGGCTGATTTAATCGGCGACTGGAGGGAAGAGATAATTGTCCGGGATGCCAAAAATAAAAATAAAATAAGAATTTACAGCACACCCATTGAGACCGCTTACCGGATTCCATGTCTTTTGACAGACCGGTCTTATGCGGAAGGCGTGGCATGGCAGAATACCGCTTATAATCAGCCTGCAAATTTGAGCTATTTGTTATCTTCTGGTATAAAAGTACCGGAAATTACGGCCAAAGGTCAAAAAAATCACACTATCCGGCTGAAATGGAGTGCAGCAAGTGACGGTAAGTATGGTCATAAAGTATCCGGCTATGAGATCTACCGGGCAGAATCCGGAAGAGAGTATGAAGCGGTGGCAACCGTAGAGGGAAATGTGCTGACCTATCAGGACAAAGGCTTGAATGCAGATGTGGAATATCAGTATAAGGTGGCTGCGGTTGTAGACGGGCGGCCAACCTATCGGTCATTCCCGGTTACGGCAAGACCACAGTCTTAGAGAAGGCTGATAAAAAATTATATGTTTTCAATCAATACGAATGGTCAAATAATGTACATTATTTGACCATTTCCCCTTTAGCTGTGTTTATTCGATAAAATTATGTTATATTAATCCCTTATTCATGCTTATTTATTTATGGAATAAAGAGTTTATATAGAATAATTTAAATTTACTGACATTCCCTTAACGTTAATTTTGGCTCTGCAACCATGGAATAATTGGTGTGGTAAATGACGAAACCAGGAGCAGCCCCGGTCACTTTTTTTATGTTTTTCTTCTGAATATAATCCACTTCAACCTTATCGCTGTCCCTGCCTTTGGAATAGTATGCGGCCAAAGCCCCGGCTTCTTCAAAGACTCTGTCCGGGAGTTCCTTTCCCTCCGATTTTACAATAACATGGGAACCGGGAATCCCTTTGGCGTGAAACCACCAGTCATTGCCGTTTGCAACTTTAAAGGTCAGTTCTTCGTTTTGGTAATTATTCTTTCCTACATAAATATGAAACCCGTCCGTTGAAATAAAATGGAAAGGCTTGCTTGTGACTTTTGGTTTTTTATCTCCGGTGCGGCGGTGCTTGATGTAACCGTACTCCATCAGTTCTTCCTTGATCTGAACCAGATCTTCTTCTTTTAATGCAATATCCAGGGAGGCACTCACTGATTCCAGATGATCAATCTCCCGTCTGGTTTCATTAAGCTGATTGGTTACGGCTTCAAAGGTACGTTTCAGTTTGTTGTATTTGTCAAAATATTTCTGTGCATTTTCTTTTGCGGATAACTGGTCATCCAAAGGAATCGTGATTTCTTCATTGGTATAGTAATTGAGACAGGTGAGTTTTTTTTCGCCGCCGGTCAATTCGTATCCGTAGGTATTCAGCAGTTCCCCGTAGACCTTAAACTTGTCCCGCTTTTCCGTATCTTTTAGCTGTTTGGACTGCAAATCATATTTTTTATAATTTCGCTCCAAAGCCGTCTGGACGATTTTTCTTAAATCTACAGATTTTTGACGAATCCTTGTAAGAGTGTTCTTGGCAGCGTAGTAGGTTTCCAGAAGAGAACTGATGGATTCAAAACCTACGGCATGATAGCCGTCTCCTTCATAACACGTCAATGGAAGTGCAGAAAACTCCACCGGTTCTTCGTTCCGGTATATGATATTGGGAGTGAAATTGCCCTGTTTTATATCTTCTGTCATCAGGGAAAACATCCGGTATAAATGAATCATCTCCACGTCAGTCAGTTCATTGGCGGAATGATCCCCGTCAATGGATGCAAGATGACAAAGCTCATGTCCCATAACAGGGCTGAAGCCGGTCAGTTTTAAATATAGTGCTTTTTGTATGGGCGCGGCAGTGCTGCCGATCACTTTTGCGAATTCCTCCTGAGAGATGGTCAGGGGATTTTTCTTTTCTGTGGTCTGCGGGATGAAATAGGTTCTTCCCGGTAAAACCTCCCTGACAGAGCTGACCTGAGCGGAAATGTGCTTGATGCTGTCTAAAATAACATCCTCCTCATTGCAGAAAATAATATTGCTGTGTTTTCCCATAATTTCAATGATTAGTTTTTTAGTCCGCTTATCTCCCAGCTCATCCAGGTGCTCGATCTCCATACAAAGTATGCGCTCCAGTCCGGGCTGGCTTATCTTGATAATGCGCCCGTTACCAATATGCTTTCTCAAAAGCATACAGAAATTAGGGGCGGTTAAGGGGCTTTGCTTATTGGATTCCGTAAAATAAACCAGCGGAAGGCTGGCACTGGCGGAGATTAAAAGTCTCCAGGTATTTTTTTGATTTTTAATGGTAAACAGCAGTTCGTCTTTTTCCGGCTGGGCAATTTTAGCGATTTTTCCGCCTTCCAGCCGGTAATTCATTTCTGCTGCGAGATTAGCCATAACAATTCCGTCTAATGCCATCGTCTGATTCCTCCGGTAAATGGTCTATATGATAGAAACAGTATAGCACAAAAACGCTGTTGTGTAAAATTTAAAACCAATTGACTTGTTTTTTAATATGACTTATAATGAATGATATCTATGGCGAAAGAGAGGCATTTGCAATGATTAAGAGCATGACAGGTTTCGGCAGGTACGAAACCGTCACGGATGAATATAAGATTTCCGTCGAGATGAAGGCTGTAAATCACAGATATTTGGATTTAAGCATAAAGATGCCGAAAAAGTTTAATTTCTTTGAAGCAGGGATCAGAAATCTGTTAAAGAATTATATTCAGAGAGGAAAAGTTGATGTTTTCATCAGCTATGAAGATTATACCGAGAATAAATTATGTTTAAAGTATAACAGCGCTCTGGCTGCTGAATATATGGATTATTTCGCAAAGATGGAGGCACAGTTCGGGATAGAGAACGATATCAAAGTATCGTCTTTAGCAAGATTTCCGGAGGTCCTTACAATGGATGAGGTGCCTGAGGACGAAGATCAGATGTGGAAGTTCCTTTCAGAGACGGTAGAAGAAGCTGCAAAGCGGTTTGTGGAAACCAGAATGACCGAAGGGGAGACACTTAAGAACGATCTGATGAAAAAGCTTGGTTATATGACAGAACTTCTGGATTTTATTGAAGAGAGATCTCCGAAGATTCTTCAGGAATACCGCACAAAGCTTGAGGACAAGGTAAAGGAACTGCTGGCAAGCGCCTCCATTGATGAAGGAAGGATTGCTACAGAGGTTACCATATTTGCTGATAAAATATGTGTGGATGAAGAAACGGTACGTTTAAGAAGCCACATTGAAAATACCAAGACAGAGCTGGAGGCTGGCGGAAGTGTGGGAAGGAAACTGGATTTTATCGCTCAGGAGATGAACCGGGAAGCCAATACCATATTATCAAAAGCCAATGACTTGGAGATTTCAGATAAGGCGATCACCTTAAAAACTGAGATAGAAAAGGTCAGGGAACAGATCCAGAATATTGAGTAGGGAGTGTAACAAACCCATGAATGAACAAGGCATGTTGGCAGTTGTATCCGGTTTTTCAGGAGCAGGCAAAGGAACCATTATGAAGGAGCTTCTGAAACGGTATGATAATTATGCGCTGTCCATTTCCGCCACGACCAGATCTCCCAGAGACGGGGAAGTGGATGGGAGAGAGTACTTTTTTGTAACAGATGAATCTTTTCGGGAAATGATCGAGCATGACGCTTTGATTGAATACGCCCAGTATGTAAAACATTTTTACGGAACACCCAAAGAATATGTTTTAAACCAGATGAAAAAAGGCAAGGATGTAATACTGGAAATTGAAATACAGGGAGCGCTGAAAATCAAAGAACGCTTTCCGGAAACCATCTTGATTTTCGTCATGCCTCCCAATGCGGAAGAATTAAAGCGCCGCTTGATTGGACGGGGCACAGAAAGCATGGAAATCATCAATGCCAGGCTGCGCAGGGCTTTGGAAGAAGCCGAGGGCATGGAGTCTTATGATTATATCCTTATCAATGACAAGATTGATACCTGTGTGGAAGACTTACACCGGATGATTCAGGTGCAGCATAACCGTGCTTCCAATAATAAAGCGTTTTTATCCCAGATCCGGGAAGAATTAAAGAATATATAGTCGATTGAGAAAGGGGAATAAAAGATGTTACATCCATCTTATTCAGATTTAATTAATGTAGTAAACAGTGAGGTAGAGCCTGGAGACACTCCGGTTGTCCAGAGCCGTTATTCCATCGTAATCGCTGCTGCTAAAAGAGCAAGACAGATCATTGCAGGCTCAGAACCTGAAGTACCGGGATACGGTAAAAAACCGCTTTCTGTTGCCGTAGAGGAACTGTATGAGGGCCAAGTGAAGATTTTGAGCGAAGCGGACGCAACAGAAGAAGACGATTAATGAAGAAAAAGGCCGTCTCCCTTTGGTAGATGGCTTTTCTCTTATGCGAAATATAAACGACAGGAGTTTTATAATGAAATTATTATGTATTTCACTGGGTTGTGACAAGAATCTTGTTGATACGGAGATGATGTTGGGCCTTCTGAATAAAGACGGATATACCTTTACCGACGATGAATATGAGGCAGACGTGATTGTCATCAATACCTGCTGTTTTATCGGAGATGCAAAAGAAGAAAGCATTAATACCATACTGGATATGGCTCAGAGAAAGATAGACGGCAACTGCAAGGCGCTTATTGTAACGGGCTGTCTTGCCCAGCGGTATAAGCAGGAGATCATTGACGAGATTCCGGAAGTGGATGGGATTCTTGGAACCTCCACCTATGATGAGATCTCCAATGTTCTACAGGAAGCTTTGGGCGGCAAAGAACATGTACAGCGCTTTCATGAACTGGAAGGCATTCCGGAAGTGGAGGCAGGACGTGTACTTACGACCGGAGGCCATTACGCATTTTTAAAGATTGCAGAAGGCTGTGACAAACATTGTACTTACTGTATCATTCCCACACTTCGCGGAAACTACCGCAGCGTTCCCATGGAACGGCTTTTAAAAGAAGCGGAAGACCTGGCACAGAAGGGGGTAAAGGAGCTGATTCTTGTGGCTCAGGAGACCACTCTTTACGGTGTGGACTTATATGGCAAAAAATCCCTTCCTGAATTATTGAAAAAGCTTTGCCGCATTTCGGGCATTCAGTGGATTAGAATCCAGTACTGCTATCCTGAGGAGATTACGGACGAGCTGATTCAGACCATAAAGGAAGAAGAAAAGATCTGCCGTTATCTGGATCTGCCGATTCAGCACGCCAGTGACAAGATTTTAAAGCGCATGGGACGCAGGACCACCAAGGACCAGCTTCGCAGCATTGTAGGAAAGCTTCGGAAAGAAATTCCGGATATCGCACTGCGTACCACACTGATTTCCGGTTTCCCAGGGGAAACAGAGGCCGACCATGAAGAACTTATGGAATTTGTGGATGAGATGGAATTTGAACGTCTTGGCGTATTCGCATATTCTGCAGAGGAAGATACTCCCGCCGCTGAGTTCCCCGATCAGGTGTTACAGGAAGTGAAAGAGGAACGCCGGGATGCCATCATGGAACTCCAGCAGGAAATTTCCCTTGAACACTCCAATTCCATGATTGGAAAAACCGTAGAGGTGATGATCGAAGGCAAGGTAGCGGACGAAAATGCGTATGTAGGCCGTACTTATATGGATGGTCCGGGTGTGGATGGAATGATATTCGTTCAGACCGGAGAGGAATTGATGTCAGGTGATTTTGCCAGGGTTCGGGTAACCGGAGCTATGGAATATGATTTGATGGGAGAGTTGGAAGATGAATTTACCGAATAAATTGACGATTTTAAGGGTTCTCATGATTCCGTTTTTTGTTTTTTTCCTTCTGCTGGACGGAGGGACCAATGCAACATACCGTTTTATTGCAGCTGCCATATTTATCATTGCAAGCTTTACGGACATGTTAGATGGCATGATTGCCAGAAAATATGGTCTTGTTACTAATTTCGGTAAATTTATGGACCCCCTTGCAGATAAGCTGTTGGTCTGTTCCGGACTCATTTGTTTCACCGCCCTTGGGCAGCTTGCCGCATGGATCGTAATTATCATTATCAGCAGAGAGTTTATCATCAGCGGGTTTCGTCTGGTGGCATCGGATAACGGTGTTGTCATTGCGGCCAGCAAATGGGGGAAATTTAAGACCGTATCCCAGATGGTTATGTCGGTCCTTCTTATATTAAATATTCCGCTGTTATTTCCGGTTACTGTCGTATTTATCTGGATCGCTGCCATATTGACGGTGGTATCTCTGATTGACTATATTGCGAAAAATTATAAGGTTCTTACAGAAGGGAGTATGTAAACATTATGGTTGTTGAACTGGTTTCCGTCGGAACAGAGCTTTTGCTTGGTAACATTGTGAATACCAATACCCAGTATCTTGCAGAACAATGTGCTCTTTTGGGGTTGTCTATGTATCATCAGGTGACTGTGGGGGATAACAGAGAACGTTTGTCTCAAGTGATTTTAGTTGCCCTGGACCGTTCCGATGTGATTATTTTGACCGGAGGCCTGGGGCCTACGGAAGATGACTTGACAAAGGAAGTTTGTGCAGAAGTCATGGGATTTGAGTTGGTAGAAGATGCCCATACCAAGGAACGGATTACCCAGTATTTTAAGAACAGTATTTATAAAGAAATTCCGGATAACAACTGGAAGCAGGCTCTGGTTCCACAAGGAGCCATTGTTCTTGACAACAACAACGGAACTGCCCCCGGACTGATTATGGAGAAAGACGGAAAAACAGCGATTTTGCTGCCTGGACCTCCGAATGAATTAAAACCTCTTTTTCTTGAAAAAGTATTTCCTTATCTTCAGAAACGTCAGCCGGAGATAATCCGGTCTCAGATGGTAAAGATCTGCGGACTGGGAGAAAGCCAGGTAGAGGACCGTATTCTTGATTTAATCAACGGTCAGTCCAATCCAACAATCGCTACCTATGCAAAAACCGCGGAGGTACATTTAAGAATTACTGCAAAGGCTTCCAGCGAAGAAGAAGCCAGCGAGCTCTTAAAACCTGTGGTGAAAGAAATCAAAAGCCGTTTTGGCAATGATGTATATACGACAAAAGAAGAAGAAACTCTTGAAATGGCAGTGGTCCGCCTTCTTAAAAAGCACGAATTAACGGTAACTACGGCAGAATCCTGTACCGGAGGACTGATCTCGGGACGTCTGGTCAATGTACCAGGTGCCTCTGAGGTCTTTAGGGAAGGCTTTGTCACCTATTCCAACAAGGCAAAAAGGAAGCTTCTCAATGTAAACAAAAGTACATTGAAAAAATATGGGGCCGTCAGCAAACAGACTGCCAAAGAGATGGCCACCGGCGGAGTTTTTGCCACAGATGCGGATGTGTGTATTGCTGTGACAGGAATTGCCGGACCTGATTCAGAGGGAGAAAAGCCGGTAGGCCTTGTGTATATTGCCTGCTATCTGAAGGATAAGGTAAAAGTAGAGGAATATCACTTTAAAGGGAACCGTGAAAAAATCAGAGAACAGTCTGTGGTAAAAGCGCTGGATCTGCTGAGACGGAGTATCCTTGCCAATTACAATACTTAAGAGGAGCCGAAAGGAGATAGATCGTGGAAACCCGTTTGCTGAAAAAACAGATGACCGCTGCTTACCAGTATTCTTATGTAAGGCTGGCACTTAACTATTATACTTTTTTTGAGACGATTGCAGAGGAAGTACACATTCCGGAACGAATTGTTGATTCTGTCAATCGGTTGAATGAGCTTCTTTCCGGTTATTTTTCCGGACAGGATCCATTGGAGGGACTGTTAAAACTTAGAGAAGACATGACACATGAAGCAGAGGTGATGACTTCCTATGCGGACTGCTTCCAGATATATGAATATGTCTTAAACCGTCTGGAACGGAAATTTAAGACAAAGCCGGATACAGGGACTGAGGATGAGGCATTTGTCAGGCGTCTTTTGGAATTTGTTACAGAAACCAGCGAATCCCTGGTGATGAATGGGAGAATTAAACAGATCATCGGTCAACTTCCCATCCGTTTGACAAAACAGAAGTTTTTCAGCCTTGTGATGGAGGGATTGTCTGTTTATATCGGGTCCTCCCGGGAGAATCTTAGGGATATGCTTTATATCCTACGGACAGAATCCATGACAACACTTCCCAAAAATATGGAAATTGGCCATAAGGAGCTTTATGAACTTCTGGAACAGTTCCGGCATGCAGACTATCGGAATATGACTGGGGAAGGCTTTGAGGAAGCAATGGCAAAGCTGATCTCCGCCAGTGAGAGGCTTACCAATGAATCCGGCCTTTATGTTATGATTCAGGAAATTATCAATGATTTCTGCGTTTTGCTGTTTGCAGGAGAGGATGCAGTCATTGATGTAAAGGAGGAAGAACTTTACCGGTCAATCCTTACGGATATTCTGGAAAAGTTCCGCAAGGAAGATTACTCCTTTGGAGAAGACTTCTTCTTTGAGAAGCTGACTCAGCTGGAAGGACGGCAGGAAACTTATTATGAACGGTATTTAAAGATTGAACTTCCTCAGGAGAGGGAAGAATGGAACAAGGACCCGGATTATGTAAAGGCGTTAAATGTAGACAGACTGTTATCCGGAAGCAGCTTTGCAGAGCTGATCGGCCCTGGTTTTGATTCAGAACAGAAACAGGAAGACGGATCTTTGGTAGACCGGGCTTATTTGGAAACAGAAGCGGGTGCTTATTTAAAGGAACTGGAAGACGTTTTTTCCGGTTCGTCAAAGCAGGTGGTACGAGCCATTATGGCCAAGGTTTTATCAGACCTTCCCGTTTATTTTAACTCCATTGATGAAATACAGGCATACATCAGTGGAAGTCTTGAAAGCTGCCTGGATCAAGCGGAAAAGGAAACGTGCAAGGAATTATTGGAAGAGCTGATGGATGATGAGAATAAGCTGGTTTGACCGTCTGTATGTTGGAGAAAAAGCAAAGAAAAAACGTTACCGGATCATTCAGGGAATTCGGAAATCAATACCAAGGCCGGATATTTATGTGATTATACCCGCTTCAAATGGGAATAATATACTTGATATCTATCCGACTGCGGAAGTGTTTGCCCCTTTTTTCCGAAAAGAGGAGATTCTCATTTTAGGTATTGCAGCCGATTATTGGGAAGCGCTGGAAGTGGCCGGGCGTGTGATTCATGATATGTACCGGATAACAGGAGGCTTTGATTTATCTTCCTTTATGAAGGAAGAGAGCCGGTAAGGTGTGAGGTGTTCATGCTTCATATAATTTTATTGATATTAAAAATAATTGGACTGCTTTTACTGGTCATTCTGGGGCTTATTCTTACCGTGCTGCTGTTGGTGCTTCTGGTCCCGATACGGTACCGGGGAACCGGGTCTTATTACGGAAAGGGAAAAGGGAGTGTTGTTTTCTCCTGGCTGCTACATATCCTTACCGTAAAGGTGGAGTACGAGGGGGATGTAACGGCTGCAGTCCGCTTATTTGGTTTCCGCATCCTAAAGCCGAAGAAGATTGACGAAGAATTGAAGGAAGCCGAAGATATGGTGGTTCATGCCATGGAGCGGGTGGAACCGGATGCCGTTAAAGAAGCAGTTGAAATGAAAGATGATGTTCAGGAGGAAATCAAAAAGCACCCGGATCATGCCGCACGGACATCAGAAAAACGTCCCCCTATAAAGGAGAAAGACTCTTTTTTCATGACGCTTTGGGAAAAAATAAAGAATGCTGTGCTTTGGTTTTTATTAAAAATTAAGTTTTTTTTCCATAGAGTTTATGATACACTGAGGACAGTAAAAGAAAAAAAAGATTTAATTTATGCTTGGTTTTCCAACGAGGACAACCAGAGAACCGTAAAGCTGGTTATAAAGCAAAGCAAAAAACTGATGCGCCATGTTCTTCCTCTAAAAGGAAAAGGAACGGTTACCTTTGGCTTTGACGATCCTTACCTGACAGGTCAGGTACTTATGTATGCAAGTGTGGTATATCCCCTTTGCCATAAGCATTTGGATCTTTATCCGGTTTTTGATGAAACAGTATTTACTGCGGAGGGTACTTTTCGCGGCAGAATCCGGTTGGGAACCGTGTTATTCATCGGGTTACGTATGCTAATGGATAAGAATTTCAGGATTCTGTTGAAGAAATGGCTTCGATAAAGGAGGAATAGCTTTCGATGGCAGACAATAATTTTACATCTACAGTGGAGGCTCTGTTTAAAGGAATGGATGCTTTCGTAGCAACAAAAACAGTGGTAGGAGATGCCGTAAAGGTTGATGATGCGATCATTCTTCCTTTGGTGGATGTGACCTGCGGAATGGCGGCTGGTTCTTTTGCTGAGAATGACAAGCAAAGAGGGGCCGGCGGAATGCATGCAAAGATGAGTCCCAGTGCGGTCCTCATTATACAGAATGGGGTCACAAAGCTGGTGAATATCAAACAGCAGGATGCGGTTACAAAAATTTTGGACATGGTACCTGATTTTGTGAATAAATTTGCGGGAGGTTCCAAAGAAGTATCCTCTGATGCGATAAAGGTAGCAGAAGAAATGGCCGCTGCACAAGAGAAGGAAAAAGGAGAGGAATAAGAAGGGGATAAGCCGCATAGGATGTCATATAGCCTGAATGAATCGAGGGATGATATGAGAAGAGTATGCGGACTTATGCTGTTCTGTTTCGGAGCAGGAATGGCAACCCTGCTTTTTATCCCGGCGACAATCGTTACAATTTTGTTTATCATTGGATGTTTGGTAGTGGGATATAATTTGTTCTGCTGTTGACAGAGCATTGGCATAGAAGAAGTAGAAATGGGGACTGGTTTCTTTGTGAGAAACCGGGCCCCATTATAATTAAAAAAATACCCCTGACTGATAACAGCCAGGAGTTTCCTTCGATTAAGCTCTTTCTACTAATCCGGATCTTAAGCAAGAAGTACATACGTACATCTTCTTAGCGCCGCCTGTAACTTTTACTTTAACGGACTTAACATTTGCTTTCCACATCTTATTGGATCTTCTATGGGAATGGCTCACTGCATTACCAAAGTGAGCAGCTTTTTCACAAATTGAACATTTAGCCATGATTGCACCTCCTTAAAAGCTACTTGGATTTTTTATGATTGAAAAATCCACAACAAGTGTATGATAACAGAAAACACCGTTATTTGCAAGTGAAAAATAAAAATTTGTTTCTTTTTTTGGAAAAATCATGTATAATCAAAACAGACAGAAAGAACGGAGGTAGAGACTATGAAGGGTTATATCAATAATAAACTGGGCGAAATCCAGGTAAGCCCTGATGTTATCGCTATGTATGCCGGTACTACTGCAGTAGAATGTTTTGGTATTGTCGGTATGGCGGCTGTCAGTATGAAGGATGGGCTCGTTAAGTTGTTAAAACGGGAAGGCCTGACTCACGGAATCAGTGTGGATATTCAGGACAACCATATCACCATTGATTTTCATGTGATCGTTGCTTATGGAATCAGCATTTCTGCAGTTGCGGATAATCTGATTGAGAATGTAAAATACAAAGTGGAAGAATTCACCGGAATGACGGTAGATAAAATAAACATCTACGTCGAAGGCGTAAGAGTGATTGATTAAGGAGGAAACTACCTGTGGGTTTGAAGTATATAGACGCCAAAATGCTGCAGAAAGCATTTCTGGCAGGTGCAAAGGGACTGGAAGCAAAAAAAGAATGGATTAATGAATTAAATGTGTTTCCAGTACCGGATGGTGATACCGGGACCAATATGACCATGACAATTATGTCGGCGGCCAAAGAGGTGGCGGTCATTGAAGATCCTACCATGGAGTCATTGGCAAAAGCCATTTCCTCCGGTTCTTTACGAGGCGCCAGAGGAAACTCTGGTGTAATCTTATCCCAGTTGTTCCGTGGCTTCACCAAAGAGATCGCCGGCGCAGACAAGGTGACCACAACTATTTTGGCCAATTCCTTTGTAAGGGCTGCGGAGACGGCTTATAAGGCTGTTATGAAGCCGAAGGAAGGAACGATTCTCACGGTAGCCAAGGGAATGGCAGATAAAGCGGCAGAGCTTGTTACAGAGACAGAAGATGTGATTGAGTTCTGTCAGAAGGTGATTGAACACGGAGATCATGTGTTGAGCCAGACGCCGGAGATGCTGCCTGTTTTAAAGCAGGCTGGTGTGGTGGATTCCGGCGGCCAGGGACTGATGCAGGTCATGAAGGGTGCGTTTGACTGCCTGATGGGAAAAGAGGTTGATGTATCCTTAGAGGTCAGTGCCCGTCCAGGAATATCTGCAGGAGCCGATGCTCCAAGGACCGCTGATATTGATATCAAATTTGGATATTGCACCGAATTTATCATCAATTTGGAGAAACCATATGATGATAAAACAGAGATTGATTTTAAGAATTATCTGGAATCCATCGGAGATTCTCTGGTCGTTGTTTCCGATGATGACATCGTGAAGGTCCACGTCCATACCAATGACCCTGGACTTGCCATCCAAAGAGCACTCACCTATGGCTCTTTGTCCCGTATGAAGATTGATAATATGAGGGAAGAGCATCAGGAGAAGTTGATTAAGGAATCAGAAAAGCTGGCAGAACAGCAAAAAACGGAAAGAGAAAAACGGGTACAGCCAAGAAAACCTTATGGCTTTATCTCTGTTTCAGCAGGTGCTGGTCTTGATGAGATATTCCGGGGCATTGGTGCAGATTATTTGATTGAGGGCGGGCAGACCATGAACCCCAGCACAGAAGATATGCTGAATGCCATAGAGCAGGTGAATGCGGATACCGTTTACATCTTACCGAATAATAAGAATATTATCCTGGCTGCCCAGCAGGCAAAAAGTCTGGTGGAGGACAAGAATGTCATTGTGATCCCTTCAAAGACCATTCCTCAGGGAATTACTGCCATCATTAACTTTTCCGCGGATTTATCACCGGAAGATAATGAAAAAAATATGACAGAAGAGATGTCCAAAGTTAAGACAGGACAGATTACTTATGCGGTCCGCAATACTGTAATTGATGACATTGAGATCCGGGAAGGCGATATCATGGCTTTAGGAGACAACGGAATACTCGCGGTTGGAAAAGATATTGAATCCACCGTGCTGGATTCCCTCCAGGCTTTGATCGAGGAGGAATCAGAATTAGTTACTATTTATTATGGAAAGGATGTCACCGAGTCAGCGGCGAAGGCGCTGAAGGAAAAGGCAGAAGAGACATTCTCAGCCTGTGAAGTTGAACTTCATGCAGGCGGTCAGCCGATCTACTATTATTTACTTTCCGTAGAATAATGCACATAACTCCCGGACAGACGGGGTATCGTCTGTCCGGGTTTTTGCTATAAAAAGAACCTGGAGGTGAAGAAATCTGTGAACCGTGAATCCATTGATACGTTGAAAGGAATTGGTGAAAAAACAGGAAAACTGTTTCAAAAGGTAGGGGTGGTGACGGTAGAGGATCTTCTGGGCTATTATCCAAGAGCTTACGATGCCTACGAGGAGCCGGCAGCTATTGGGGAGCTGAAACCCGAACGTGTTATGGCGGTGGCTGGAATGCTTTATAAAACTCCGGACGTAAAACGGTACAGCCACATACAGGTAATCACCACGACGTTAAAAGATCCTACGGGAACGCTGACCCTGACCTGGTTTAATATGTCCTATCTCCACTCAACCTTGAAAGCGGGCATGCGTGCGGTTTTTAGGGGAAGGGTGGTAAAGAAAAACGGACGGCTCACCATGGAACAACCCGAAATATTTACGGCAGAAGCCTATGGACAGATCATTCATTCCATGCAGCCGATTTATGGACAAACCAAGGGCCTCAGCAATAAAACCATAGTAAGAGCAGAAAAACAGGCACTTGAAATACGCAAGATGGTACGGGATTATATGCCTGCAGAGCTAAGAAAGAAGCATGAACTTGCGGAATATAATTTTGCCATTGAACATATCCATTTTCCGTCAGATCGGAAAGAACTGCTGTTCGCCAGAAAACGGTTGGTTTTTGATGAATTTTTCCTGTTTTTAATGGCTGTCAGAAAGCTGAAAGAAAAAAGGGGAGACAAGCCAAGTCCCTATTCGATGAAATTGTCTCAGAAAGTGGAGGACTTAAAGAATCATCTTCCCTATTCCCTGACTAAGGCACAGGAAAAGGTTTTGAAGGAAGTGTATGATGATTTGACAGGCGGGCGGGTGATGAACCGTCTGGTTCAGGGAGACGTGGGATCGGGTAAGACCATTATCGCGATCCTGGCTCTTCTTCAGGCGGCTTATAATGGCTGTCAGGGGGCGCTGATGGTTCCTACGGAAGTCCTGGCAAAGCAGCACTATGAGTCCATGACAGAGCTGTTTGCAGCGTTTGGAATTGATAAAACTCCTTTGCTTGTTACCGGTTCCATGACAGCGAAGGAAAAAAGGATCGCCTATGAAAAAATTGCGTCTCATGAAGTTGATATTATCATAGGTACGCATGCACTCATCCAGGAGAAAGTGGTTTATGATAACCTGGCGTTAGTCATTACCGATGAACAGCACCGGTTTGGGGTGGGGCAGAGAGAGATGCTTGGACAAAAGGGAGAAGAGCCTCATGTCCTTGTTATGAGTGCTACACCGATTCCACGAACCCTTGCCATTATCATTTATGGGGATTTGGACATTTCTGTTATTGATGAACTTCCGGCCAACCGCCTTCCTATTAAAAACTGTGTAGTGGATACCGGATACCGGAAAAAAGCATATGAATTCATCCGGAATGAAGTGGCACAGGGGAGACAGGCTTACGTCATCTGTCCCATGGTGGAAGCCAGTGAGATGATCGAAGCCGAAAACGTGGTGGATTATACAAAGGTACTAAAGGAAGCACTTCCAGGCGTTGCGGTGGAATATCTTCACGGAAAGATGAAACCCAGGGAAAAGAATAAGATTATGGAACGATTTTCAAACGGGGAAATTCAGGTCCTGGTATCAACCACGGTAATTGAAGTGGGGGTGAATGTGCCTAATGCAACGGTTATGATGATTGAAAATGCGGAACGTTTTGGTCTGGCCCAGCTTCATCAGCTGAGAGGAAGGGTAGGCCGTGGAAAATACCAGTCCTATTGTATTATGGTAAATGGTTCCGACCAGGATGAAACAAAAAAACGTCTGGATATTTTAAATAAATCCAATGACGGTTTTTATATTGCTTCTGAAGATTTAAAGCTCCGGGGCCCGGGCGATATTTTTGGAATCCGCCAGAGCGGAGATCTTGAGTTTAAGCTAGGGGATATTTTTACGGATGCAAATTTGCTGAAAACAGTATCTGAGGAGGTAAATCATCTATTGAAAGAAGATCCGGAATTGGAAAAAGAGGAACATCAGGAACTAAAAAATAAATTACAGGAATATTTGGAAAAAAGCTACGATAAGTTAAATCTGTAATGAAGTACAAACAGGGATGTGACTCTATCTTCCGGCGCGGCTAACGATTATAATGCAATAAAGCCGGAAACGGTTTTTACGAAGATTAAGTAAGGGAAAAGAATTGAATAAAAGCCATGATTCTGCTAGAATATGAATGGTAAATATTGGAAGGTGGGTATTAGGGAGCTTAAGATGAAAATAACAGAACTGAAATGTACGGCATGCAATGGAACTTTAAAGATCGACGAGAATAACCCGCACATTGCGGTTTGCGAATATTGTCAAAGTACCTATGCAATTGAATCAGATAATCACGAAAATGTATATTTTACCCACTCTGTGCAGAATGGCAAGTCAGCTGTTTCTGATAAGAAAGAAGAACCGGAAGCTAAGGCAAAAGTCAGAATCTTTTTTTTCCTGGTTCTTTTAACGGTCTTTTATTTAGGGGCAAGGGGAGTTATTTCCCACAATGAAAAAAAGGCAGGGGAAGATACGGTTTCAGAAAATGACAGAGCTTTAAAATCCCAAGGGATGGAAAAGGAAGAAAAAGTATTATCAGGTCCTCTTGGCGCGATGGCGGAATCCGTGGCAGGCCGTCCGGCAAAAGATTTGACCCAGGAAGATTTATCACGTTTTAAATGGCTTGATATTACATATGATGCCGATCATGTCCGTATAGGATACAGCCTTGAAAATCCATATGAAGCTCCTGATGCAGAACTGACATGGGTAACGTTTCCAAGGGAGAACGGTGGAATTGATTATGAACTGATTTCCCGTTTTACCGGTCTTAAAAGACTTGATATGGCAGGATATTTAAATTCAGATTCATTAAAAGGCCTTACTTTGGAAGGAATCAGCTGTAACGCAGAATCTCCTTTAGAACTTGCAGAAATCTATCCTGGAGTGTCCGGGTTAAAAGAGGTCCGTTTCCTTTCGGGGATAAAAAATCTGGATGGGCTGGAACAGTATCAAAAGCTGGAAAGCTTAACGTTTGACGGACTTTACATATCTGATCTAAAAAAACTTGCCAGCCGAAAGAATTTGAAGCGTTTAATCCTTACAGACTGCGACAATGTCAGTGATTTTTCTGTTCTTGCGATTATGCAGGGCTTGGAATCCTTATCAGTAGAATCTGAAGGAATCCGCGATACTGGATTTATTGCCGGTCTTGGGAATTTAAAATCACTTTCCCTTATTGATGCAAAAATTTTAAGTGTGAATGATTTAAAGGCTCTCACTGGACTGACTTCGCTGACCATAGATCAGTGCGATGAATTAAAGGATTTAAGCGGGATACAGGGACTGACCGGACTAAAAGAACTCACTCTGGAAATTCCGGGAAGCTGTCCTCAGCCGGATTTAAGCGGACTGACCGGCCTGACAAAGCTTTCAGTTTCCCGTGCCGGTGATGTTGGATTTTTGCATGGGATGAATGCACTGGAAGAACTGAAGCTGGAAGGCTGCAGGGTAAACAGCAAAGATGCGTTTTCCGGGCTTACCCGATTAAAAAAATTAACCTGCAGCCGGCTGCGTGGCGATTTTTCTGATTTGGGTTTTGTGAGCACTATCCCTTCTCTGGAATATTTAAATGTGGATGGGATGTCCACCTATGAAGACATATCCGGAATTTTTCAAGCACCTGCTTTGCAGGAAATCTGTTTGAACGGCGTGGAATGTGAACTTGATTTTGAAAAAGTCCGGCCTTCTGAAGGGTTGAAGATATTGGAAATGGATGGCGTGAAGCTTTATAAAAATGTAAAAATAAGCGGAGGCAGCGGAATTTATTCCGTGGATTACGACAAAGTAGTGTTGGATGAACATTTGGATTTCTTTGCTAAATTTCCAGGGCTTAAGAAGTTGAGTTTGGCAGATAATACATTAACAGGAATCGGTTTTGCATCTTCACTTCCGTTGCTGGAAGAATTGGATATCAGTGGAAATTATGTGACGGATTTAAAACCACTTCAGAATCTAAGCGAACTTAAAACTATAATCTGTACCGATAATCCCATCGAGAATGACAGAGTGCTGAAGGAAAACGTAATCATAATTAAATAAAATGTACAATTAGAATTGAAAAAGGATTAAAGGAGTGCGGAAGATGAAGTGTATATTAATTGGTATTGCCGGAGGAACCGGTTCAGGAAAGTCAACCTTTACCAACCGGTTAAAAGAAGCATTTTGTGATAATATCGCTGTCTTGTATCACGACAATTATTACAAAAAGCAGGATGGCATCCCTTTTGATGAAAGAAAAAAGATGAATTACGATCATCCTGAGGCATTTGAAACGGAGCTGTTGCTGGACCAGCTGTCCATGCTCCGTTCCGGGAAAACGGTGGAGTGTCCCATCTATGATTATTCCATGCATAACCGTTCCGATAAGGTGGTAACTGTTGAGCCGAAAAAGGTGATTTTAGTTGAAGGAATCCTGGTCTTTGCAGATGAGCGGTTAAGGAACATGTTTGATATCAAGATCTTTGTAGAGGCTGATGCAGATGAGAGAATCCTGCGCCGGGTGATCCGGGATGTAAAGGACAGAGGAAGAGACATCGAAGGTGTGGTAGAACAGTATCTTACCACGGTAAAGCCAATGCATTATTTATATGTCGAGCCGACGAAGCCCCTTGCGGATGTGATCATTAACAGCGGTATGAATGAAGTTGCGTTCCAGCTGATGAAGACCAATATTGAAAAAATGCTTGGCTCCGACTGACCGTTTCCCAAGCGGTATCAGAATCGTTTTAAGGGTTCAAAATCTTTTTCCTAAAAATGACATTTTACGAAAAACCTTCTAGTGTATTTCATTCTGTTTCAGCCATAATAGGAGTGTAGCACAAAACACACCATGTAAAAACAAAACAATAACATGGTGAAATAGATGAAAAGGAGGCATTTTACTATGTCAGGAAAATCTAACACTACAAATGTACCAGAAGCAAGGGAAGCAATGGACCGTTTCAAAATGGAAGTAGCTAATGAATTAGGTGTTCCGTTAACCAATGGTTACAACGGTAACTTAACTTCCGCACAGAATGGTTCCGTAGGTGGCTATATGGTTAAGAAAATGATCGAATCCTATGAAAGAAATCTTGCAGGTAAATAATCTGTAAAAAAGAAAAGAGGAGCTGCAGTCTGGTAATTGATTTATCATTTACAGGGGCTGCGGCTCCTTTTTTCTTTGCCGGTGCATGAGAGGACAAAATCTGGTTGTATATCTGTGAATTTCATACTATAATTATTTGGAAAAATAAAGTGAGGATATGTCATGAGAGTAATCGCAGGAAAAGCCAGAAGGCTTTTGTTAAAGACAATAGAAGGCCAGGATACCCGGCCTACTACCGATAGAATTAAAGAAACTCTTTTTAATATGATCAATGCAAAAATGCCGGACTGCTGTTTTTTGGATCTGTTTTCGGGAAGCGGTGCCATTGGAATCGAAGCATTGAGCCGGGGAGCAAGAATGGCGGTGATGGTGGAACAAAATCCCAAAGCGGCTGAATGCATCCGTGAGAATCTAAAAACGACCCGGCTGGAAGACGATGCCATCGTCATGAATTGTGATGTGCTGACCGGTCTTTCAAGATTAGAAGGAAAGGGACATGTTTTTGATTTCGTTTTTATGGACCCGCCCTATCACTTTGAATGGGAAAAGAAAGTATTGCAGTATCTCTCATCTTCTTCCCTCATTGATGCAAGTACCGTAATCATTGTGGAGGCTTCTCTGGAAACTTCTTTTGATTATCTGGAAACCTTCGGATATCGGATGACAAAGGATAAAAGCTATAAGACCAATAAACATATTTTTATAGAAAAAAAGGAATAGGGAAAAAACTATGAGAAAAGCAGTATATCCGGGCAGCTTTGATCCGGTAACTTTTGGACACTTGGATATTATCGAGCGTTCCGCTAAAATGTCTGACCATCTGATTATCGGAGTTTTAAATAATAATTCAAAAACTCCGTTGTTTTCTGTAGAAGAACGTGTTAATATGTTAAAGAGCCTAACCAAAGATTTACCAAATGTGGAAGTTTCATCGTTTGGAGGACTTTTGGTTGATTTTGTACGAGCCAAACAGGCGGATGCGGTTATCCGCGGGCTTCGCGCTGTAACAGATTTTGAATATGAATTGCAGATTGCACAGACCAACCGGGTGATTGCACCGGAAGTGGATACTGTGTTTTTGACGACGAATCTAAAATATTCTTACTTGAGTTCCAGCATTGTGAAGGAGATTGCCGCTTTTGGCGGAGAGATAAACGCGTTTGTACCAGAAGCTGTTGCAGAACGTGTGATGAAGAAAATAAAAGATAGAAGGAAATAAAAGTAAGGAGTGTTCTAATTTATGATGAGCAGAATTGAGCAGTTAATCGGTGAAATTGAAGAATATATTGACAGCTGTAAGTATCAGCCCCTTTCTAACAGTAAGATCGTGGTAAACCGGGATGAACTGGAGGAACTTTTGGTGGAGCTTCGTCTCCGCATTCCCGATGAAATCAAACAATACCAGAAGATTATCAGCAATCGTGATGCAATCATCAATGAAGCTCGTCAGCAGGCGGATTCCATACTGGCCCAGGCCAATGCTCAGACCAATGAACTGGTCAATGAACATGAGATCATGCAGAAGGCTTATGCCCAGGCCAATGACATCATCGAGCAGGCCAGCCTGCAGGCTCAGCAGATTGTGGAAAAAGCAGTTGCCGATGCCAATGGCATCAGACAAAGCTCTGTACAGTATACGGATGACATGTTAAAGAGTCTCCAGACCATTATCAGTCACTCCATGGAAGGAGCACAGGGCCGTTTTGATGCATTTATGACTTCCATGCAGTCAAGCTATGATATTGTCTCATCCAATCGCCAGGAACTGACGGGAGCTGTTATGGGGACGCCGCAAGCGCAGGAACCTGAGTCAGCAGAATAAACAGGATAATGGTTAGAAGGCCGTGAAAGGCTTTCCATGCTACATAGTGCCGGATGGATAATCCGGCATTTTTTATAACACTCTTTGTCTGAAAGATTCCGGATAAGCCGCCGAATGCGGTGGCGGCAGCGATCCAGAGACCGCCGGACATTCCGGAGAAGGTTTCGGATATGGCTTTGATTCCGGTGGTGATTTCTACAAGGCCCAGTAAAATTGCCTTGTATTCCGGAATATGGACCGGGAGCTTTGTTATGTACAGGGCGAGAATGGAAAAAAGCATGATATATCCTCCGATCTTTACCATGACCTCGCAGGAATCCATAAGACTGTCATCAAAGGACTGGGCGGCTTTTGTATTGACAGGAAGAGAAGGCGCTGGACCTGTGATCCGGTAACAGGACCTTGCCGCAATGGATACAGGCAAAATAGGGAGATAGATACAGGCAAGCAGCAGCCAGACCGGAACCATTTGCGGAAGGCCGGAAGCCGCATATCCCAGAAGGAACATAGGGCTTGGATGATTGCAGATTGCCAGCAGGTATTTTCCTTCTTTTTCAGAAATACGCCCTTGATCCATAAAGTCACTGCAGGTACGGGCCCCCATGGGATAACCGCATAAAAGACCGGAGACCAGGGCATAGCTGCCTGCATCGGACAGGCAGAAAAACCGGTGTAAAAGTCTTTTTACCGGAAAAATCAGAATATGGATGGCATTTAAGGCCACAATGACATTGGAGCAGATCATAAAGGGCAGTAAAGTAGGCACCACCACAGCTCCCCACAGGAGCAGTCCGTTTCTGGCGCCTTCATAAGCAATGGAAGGACGAAGCAGCAATAAAAACAGTGCGGCAACGGAAAGCAGGCGGAAAAAGGATTTTTTCATAGGCACCTGAATAGATTGTTTTATATATTTATATGAAAAGGCGTGACCGATATGATGCTGATTCTTTTTTTCATTTTGATCCTGTCGGTGTTCCATGTGACCATGATTGATTATTTATATAATAATCCTACCTTTTACCAGCTGAATGCCTACACGTGGGAAAGTGATGATTTCAGAAGTTTGAAACTTGGTAAAATGGTTGCAGATTGGGATTCCATTGATTACGATACGCTTACCTCCCTGATGGTGGAACACCAGTACGATTTGACGAAGGTAAAAGATAAGAATAACCGGGGAGCCAGGCTGAGAAAAGTAAAGCCCCAGGAATATAAGAAGCTGAAAAATGCCTACATAAGCCTGCTGGGAGATTTAAAGTTTTTTCCGGTTCCGCTCAATATGAACGCCGATGCTCCTGATATTACATATGAAGACGGGTGGATGCAGCCCCGCACCTATGGCGGAGAACGGGGACACGAAGGCTGTGATCTTATGGGGAACAAGCGGCCCAGAGGCTACTATCCCGTGGTCAGCATGAGCGATGGTGTGGTGGAGAAAGTCGGCTGGCTGAACAAAGGCGGCTGGCGCATCGGTATCCGGGCTCCTAAAGGTGCGTACCTTTATTATGCACATCTTTATGGTTACAGTAAGGAATGGAACGAGGGAGACACCGTAAGAGCCGGTGAACTTCTTGGCTTTATGGGAGATACCGGCTACAGCCAAATTGAAGGAACAACCGGGAATTTTGACGTACACCTTCATGTGGGCATTTATTTGAAAACAGACCATAAGGAAGAGATGAGTGTAAATCCCTATTGGATTTTAAAATATCTGGAGAAATACCGGTTGAAATATTCCTATTAATACAGGAAAGGAGCGAAACGTTGAAGGAAATAAAGCTTTCGGAAGCATTTTTAAATAGAATGAAAGATTTGCTGGGAGAAGAGGAGTATGAGGCATATATAAGGAGCTTTGAGGAAGAACGCCTTTACGGTCTGCGTGTCAACACCTTAAAAATAACCCCGGAAACTTTTAAAGAAATGACATCTCTCTCTTTAAAACCCGTTCCGTGGATCAAAAACGGATTTTATTATGAAGGAGATGAGAGGCCGGCCAAGGACCCTTGCTATTATGCCGGACTATACTATTTGCAGGAACCAAGTGCCATGACTCCGGCCAGCCTTCTTCCGGTCCAGCCCGGAGATAAGGTCCTCGATCTTTGTGCTGCTCCCGGAGGAAAGAGTACGGAACTGGGAGCAAAGCTGAGTGGGAAGGGAATGCTTGTGTCCAATGACATCAGCAACTCCAGAGCAAAGGCACTCTTAAAAAATCTGGAACTTTGGGGCATTGAAAATAGTTGTGTTACCAGTGAAGAACCAAGGAAATTAAAAGAAACCTTTGGGTCATTTTTTGATAAGATCTTAATTGATGCCCCCTGTTCGGGAGAAGGAATGTTCCGCAAAGACGTGGATATGGTTAAAAGCTATGAGGAGCATGGTCCGGAGTATTATGCTCAGATACAGAAAGAAATCGTGAATCAGGCGGTGGACATGCTGGTTCCGGGCGGCCTTCTTTTATATTCCACCTGTACGTTTTCCGTTTGTGAAGATGAAGATATCATCCGATTTCTTCTGGAAGAGCATCCGGATATGGAACTGATTCCTCTTCCTCTATTTGAGGGAGCATCGGAGGGGATCGGGCTTTCCGGCTGTCTCCGGCTGTTCCCCCACCGGATAAAAGGGGAAGGTCATTTTCTGGCTTTGTTAAAGAAAAGACAAGCTGATATTGTTTCTGACAGGAAGGAAAGCCGTAAAGAGAAAGAGGCAGCCTTTCCGGAAGAACTGACGGAATTTCTTTCTATGACAACCAAGCCTCTTGACCGGAGCCGCATCCGAATCAAAAATGAAATGGTATATTATCTTCCGGAAGGCTTTCCGGAGCAGGCCAGAAGTCTTCGCTTTTTAAGAACCGGCTTGTTACTTGGGGAAATGAAAAAAGGACGGTTTGAACCGGCACAGGCATTTGCCATGGCCTTAAAAGCAGAAGAATTTAAACAGGTAGTCTGCTGGGAGAAGTCTGATGAGAGGGTGATCCGGTATTTAAAGGGAGAAACCATTTCATTAAAGGAAGAAGAGGGAAAGATAAAAGGCTGGTGCCTGGTCTGTTTCGATGGTTTTCCTCTTGGATTTGCTAAAGGGACGGGAAGTACCTTAAAAAATAAATATTACCCTGGATGGCGGTGGCAGTGATGAAGGAAATCAGATTGGATAAATACCTTGGTGAAATGGGAGAAGGAACCCGGAGCCAGATCAAGGAAATGGCAAAAAAAGGCAGAATATGGGTCGACGGCATCCCGGAGAAAAGGACAGAGAGAAAGATCGACCCGGAGCGAAATCAGGTAACCGTAGACGGACGGCAGGTGTCCTACGTTGATTTTGAATATTATATGCTGAACAAGCCTCAGGGAGTGGTTTCAGCTACAGAGGACAAACGGTATGAAACCGTGATCAGCTTAATTACTGAGAGAAAGCGGGACGATTTATTTCCCGTAGGAAGACTTGACATTGATACGGAGGGACTTCTTCTTATCACCAATGACGGAGCGCTTGCTCACAAGCTTCTGTCTCCCAAAAAGCATGTGGATAAGGTTTATTACGCCCGGATTGAAGGAACGCTGCCTTCGGATGCAAAGGAGCGCATCGGGGAAGGACTTATTCTTTCGGATGGAACACCAACCCTTCCGGCCTTGCTGGAGGTCCTTGAAACCGGAGAGGTTACAGAGGTGTACCTGACCATCCGGGAAGGAAAATTCCATCAGGTGAAACGTATGTTTGAAACTCTTGGGTGCCATGTGGTATACTTAAAAAGGATTTCAATGGGCTCTCTGTTATTGGATGAAGCATTAAAGCCCGGCGAATACCGCACGCTCCGTGAAGAGGAAATCGAGGAATTGAAGAAAGGAAAGTAAACGCGTACATGTTGAACGAGAAAAAGGCTGTGATTTTTGATCTGGATGGAACTCTGGTAGATTCCATGTGGATGTGGAAAGCCATAGACATAGAATTTTTAGAAAGCAGAGGCATGGAATGTCCCGATGATCTGCAAAAGGAGATTGAAGGAATGAGTTTTTCTGAAACTGCATTTTATTTTAAAGAGCGGTTTAAACTCAAAGAGTCTCTGGAGGAAATCAAAGAAATATGGGTGGGTATGTCCATTGAAAAATACAGGAAGGAGGTCACGCTCAAACCAGGAGCCAAAGAGTTTTTAGACTACATAGCAAAGAATGGTCTGAAAGCCGGCATTGCCACCAGCAATGGAAGACAAATGGTAGACGCGGTGATTGAGTCCCTTCACATCGGGCAATATTTTCAGGTAGTGGCTACTTCCTGTGAGGTAGCGGCAGGAAAACCAGCACCTGATATTTATTTAAAGGTGGCAAAGGAGCTGTCGGTGTCCCCTTCCGATTGCCTGGTGTTTGAAGATGTCCCTGCTGGAATCCTTGCGGGAAAAAGAGCAGGGATGACGGTCTGTGCCATTGACGATGAATTCTCCAGGGAAATGGAAGTAGAAAAGAGACAGCTGGCTGATTATTTTATCAGTGACTATTACCAGATATTGAATAGAAATGGAGCAAACGAATGATACACGATTATCTTCCTGTCAGCCGGGCTGATATGAATATCAGAGGCTGGAAACAATGTGACTTTGTCTATGTGATCGGTGATGCTTATGTGGATCATCCTTCCTTTGGACATGCAATTATCAGCCGTCTGTTAGAGGCTCATGGATACAAAGTGGGAATTATTTCCCAGCCCGACTGGAAGGATAAAAAAAGCGTTCAGATTCTTGGAGAACCCAGGCTTGGATTCCTGGTTTCCGCCGGCAACATGGATTCCATGGTAAACCATTATTCGGTTTCAAAAAAACGGAGGCAGCAGGATTCTTATACTCCCGGCGGAGTCATGGGCAAACGTCCCGATTATGCGACCACCGTTTACTGCAACCTGATCCGTTCCGTTTATAAAAATGCTCCCATTATTATCGGAGGAATAGAAGCTAGTTTAAGACGTCTGGCTCATTATGATTATTGGTCGGACCGGCTGAAGCATTCCATTCTCATTGATTCCCAGGCAGATTTGATTTCCTACGGTATGGGAGAAAAATCCATCGTAGAAATTGCGGATGCGTTAAACAGCGGGCTTGATATTAAAGACGTTACGTTTATCGACGGTACGGTTTACAAGACAAACAGCCTGGAATCCGTTTATAATGCCCAAGTGCTTCCTTCCTTTGACCGCATGAAGGAAGATAAGCTGGAGTATGCAAAAAGCTATTACGTCCAATACTGCAATACAGACCCGTTTCTCGGGAAACGTCTGGTAGAGCCGTACAAAGAAAATTTATACGTGGTCCAGAATCCTCCTTCCAAGCCTCTTTCAAAAGATGAGATGGATTATACTTACGGACTTCCTTACATGCGTAATTATCACCCTTCCTATGAGGAACAAGGCGGAATTCCTGCCGTAAGGGAAATCAAATTCAGCCTCATCAATAACCGTGGCTGCTTTGGTGCCTGCAGCTTTTGCGCCCTCACCTTTCATCAGGGAAGAATCATACAGGCAAGAAGCCATGAATCACTGGTGGAAGAGGCAAAGATGCTGACGGAAGAACCGGATTTTAAGGGATACATCCATGATGTGGGCGGCCCTACGGCGGATTTCCGTTTTCCGGCCTGTGAAAAACAGACCACAAAAGGAGCCTGTCCCAACAGGCAGTGTCTTTTTCCGGAACCCTGCAAAAATTTAAGAGCGGACCATACGGATTACATTGAACTTCTCAGAAAACTCAGAAATCTGCCGAAAGTAAAAAAAGTATTTATCCGTTCCGGTATCCGTTTTGATTATGTGCTGGCCGATCCGGGTAAGAAATTCTTAAAGGAACTGTGCGAATACCATGTCAGCGGACAGTTAAAGGTTGCTCCGGAGCATGTGGCGGATAAGGTGCTTTCAAAGATGGGGAAACCGAAGAATAAAGTTTACCGTGAGTTTGTAAAAGAATACAATGAGATGAACGGCAGGCTTGGGAAAAAACAGTATCTGGTGCCGTACCTGATGTCCTCCCATCCCGGTTCCGGCCTGGCTGAAGCCATAGAACTTGCGGAATACCTGCGGGATTTGGGATATATGCCGGAACAGGTACAGGATTTCTATCCTACCCCTTCCACCATCTCTACCTGCATGTATTATACGGGCTATGACCCCAGAACCATGGAACGGGTATATGTTCCCACCAATCCCCATGAAAAAGCCATGCAGAGAGCCTTGATACAGTATCGAAATCCAAAGAATTATGAGCTTGTTGCAGAAGCTTTAAAACTGGCTGGCCGCACAGACTTGATCGGATTTGAAAAGAAATGTTTAATACGTCCAAGAACTGGAGCCTTTAACGGTTTTACCGATGGAAAAAGTGGGAAAAATAATAGAAGTATGAGAAGGTCAGACGCTTCTTCCGGTGAAACCCAGAAAAACCGCAAGAAAAAGACCATACGAAATGTTCATAAAAAGTCTGTAAAAAAATAAATTCAAAATGATTAGGAAAAGAAGGGATCAAAATGAAGATTGCGATTGTAACGGGTGCTTCTTCCGGTATGGGAAGAGAGTTTGTCATGCAGATAGCGGACCGCTTTAACGGAATCGGAGAGATTTGGGCCATTGCCAGACGTAAGGAACCTATGGAAGAGCTGTCCTCCATGGTGCCGGTAAAGCTTCGGTCCTTTTCCCTTGATTTAACGGATGAGCGTCATTTAAAACAGCTGGAAGAGCTTTTGAGGAAAGAAAAGCCGGAGGTAAAATGGCTCATTAATGCCGCCGGCTTTGGAAAAATCGGTACCGTAGGAAACGTGAGCTTAAGCGATGAGATGGGAATGGTGGATTTAAACTGCAGAGCACTGGTCGCAGTCACCCATTTGGCACTTCCTTACCTATCTGCCAACAGCCGGATCGTCCAGTTTTCTTCTGCCGCCGCCTTTATGCCGCAGCCGGGATTTGCTATTTATGCGGCTACAAAGGCCTTTGTTTTGAGCTACAGCAAAGCATTGAATGAAGAACTGAATGAAAAGGGGATATTCGTAACAGCAGTCTGCCCCGGACCGGTACGCACGGAATTTTTCAGCATTGCAGAGACCACAGGTGAAATGCCCCTTTACAAAAAGATGGTAATGGCGGACCCAAAGAAGGTTGTAAAACTGGCCTTGCGTGACAGTATGATGGGGCGTCCTGTTTCCGTATACGGCAGTTTGATGAAGGCCTTCCGTGTTCTGTGCAAAGCATTGCCTCATATCGTAATTATCCGGCTTATGAAAGGCTTTTTAAAGGTACACTAAAAATGCATAAGCCGCTGACAGAAAGGATAAATCATGCAGTCTTTGATTGTATCGAAAAATGAAGCAGGCCAGCGTCTGGATAAACTGCTTGCAAAGTATTTAAATCTTGCCGGAAAAGGATTCCTTTATAAAATGATGAGAAAAAAGAATATCACTCTTAACGGCAAGAAATGTGATGGCTCGGAAAAGCTTATGCCAGGTGATGAAATTAAGCTTTTTTTATCGGATGAGACTATTTTGAAATTTTCCGAGGTAAAGATTCCGGTTGTGAAAAAGATTAATTTAAATATTATCTATGAAGATGACCATATCCTGCTGGTCAATAAGCCTTCCGGCATGCTTTCCCAGAAAGCAAAAGAATCCGATGAGTCATTGGTGGAATACATGATCGACTATTTGATCTCCAGCGGCCAGTTATCCACAGACCAGCTAAAGAGCTTCCGCCCTTCCATCTGCAACCGGCTGGACCGGAATACCAGCGGCCTTGTGGTCGGCGGAAAATCTTTGGCAGGGCTTCAGATCATGTCAGAAGTTTTTAAAGACCGGACCATCCACAAATATTATCAGTGTGTGGTCAAAGGGCACATTTCCGACAGACAGAAAATCAGCGGATTCTTAATCAAAGATGAAGCAGCCAATCAGGTGGCTGTGCACAAATCCCAGGTGCCGGACAGCGTTCCGATTACCACGGAATATGAGCCGCTCCAGTATTATGGCGGCTACACTCTTTTAAAAGTCACCTTGATCACCGGACGCACTCATCAGATTAGAGCACATTTATCCTCCATCGGACATCCGATCGTAGGAGATCATAAGTATGGCAGCAGCCAGGTCAATGAGGAGGCAAAAAGGTTATACCATATCAATTCCCAGATGCTCCATTCTTATCAGGTGGTTTTCCCGCAGCTCAAGGAGCCTCTGGCATATTTATCAGGGAAATCCTTTCTTGCACCTCTGCCAAAGACCTTTTCAAAAATATGCAAAGACTGGAGATAGGAGACACATGGGAACCTGGAAAACAAGAGGCTTAAGAGGGTCAAGCCTGGAGGACCTGATCAACCGCAGCAACGATAGCTACCGGGAAAAAGGATTGGCTCTGATCCAGAAAATACCGACCCCCATTACACCTGTTTCTATTGATAAAGAAAGCCGTCACATTACGCTTGCTTATTTTGACCAGAAGAGTACGGTAGACTATATTGGTTCCGTACAGGGAATCCCCGTATGTTTTGATGCAAAAGAATGCTCGTCCAATACGTTTCCATTGCAAAATATTCATCCTCATCAGATTGCCTTTATGGAAGAGTTTGAAAAGCAGGGCGGAATCTCTTTTATTATATTGTCTTATACCCATAAGAATGAAATCTATTACCTGCCCCTTGGACATTTAAAACAATTCTGGAAGAGGATGGAGGACGGAGGAAGAAAAAGCTTCACTTACGAGGAAGTGGATAAGTCCTGGAAGATCGAAAGCCACCGGGATATATTTGTCCACTATCTGGAAATGATTCAAAAAGATTTGATCGGAAGAGATTGACAAGACTGGAATTCTAACCTATAATAAACAACACATCATTGAATTAGCACTTTACTACAAGAAAGCATTGTCGAGTAATTAATCATGAAATAAAATTTCTTTGTTGGCTTTTGGGGGCCAGGAGGTTGTTATGGCAAATAAACTGTTACATACACCGGAGGGTGTCCGGGATATTTACGGAGTGGAATGTACGAGAAAGGCAGTCGTACAGGAGAAGATGCTAAATGTCTTCCATCTATGCGGCTACCAGGACATAGAGACTCCGACCTTTGAATTTTTTGATATTTTCAGCGAAGCCCGGGGAAGTGTGAAGGCAAGGGAAATGTTTAAGTTTTTTGACCGGGATAACCATACTCTGGTGCTTCGGCCGGATGAGACGCCTGCCATCGCAAGATGTGCGGCAAAGTATTTTCTCAATGAAGATATGCCCATCCGCCTCTGCTATAAGGAACGGACCTTTATCAATCACTCCAGTTATCAGGGGCGGCTGAAGGAAGCCAGCCAGACAGGTGTGGAGCTGATTGGCGATGATTCAGCAGATGCTGACGGTGAAATCCTGTCTATGGTCATAGGAGCGCTGATGAATGCAGGTCTCACAGATATCAAAATAGAGCTGGGGGAAGTGGATTTTTTCAAAGGGCTGTTGGAAGAAGCCGGCATGGATGAGGGACAGGAAGAAGCTTTGCGGGAGCTGATTGAGAATAAAAACTATACAGGTGTAGAAGAACTGGTCATGGCACAGCCCATTTCTGAAGAACTGAAACAGGTATTTTTAAAGCTTCCCGAGCTTTTTGGGTCCCTTGATCAGATAAAGGCAGCAGAAAGTCTGACCAGGAATCGAAGAGCACTTCGAGCCATTGAACGTTTGGAAGAAGTCAACCGAATCCTTTCAATGTATGGGCTGTCCGATTATGTTTCCTATGACCTTGGGATGCTGAGTCAGTATCAATACTATACCGGGATTATTTTTAAAGCTTACACGTCCGGGTCCGGCGACTACATCGTCAATGGAGGCAGATATGACAAACTCTTAGAACAGTTTGGAAAAGGTTCTCCGGCTGTAGGGTTTGGGATTTCCGTGGATCATCTGCTCCTGGCATTGTCCCGCCAGAACATAAAGACGGAAATTCCTATGACCAATACCATGATTCTTTACGAACTGGATTCCAGGGAAAAAGCCATTGGCCTGGCCGGGCATTTCCGAAGCTCCGGTATGGCGGTCCAGCTTCAGCCCAGAGATCCTTCCCGCTCCATAGAGGACTATGAAGCCTATGCGCGGCGAAGAGATCTGACCAATCTGCTGTATTTGGATGAGCGTGGGATATCGGTTGCCATCCGTAATCTTACTCTGGGGCGTATGGACGAGATACCGCTTTCAGAATATTTGAAATAATGGGAGGGGACTTATGAAATATTTGACATTTGCTCTTGCAAAAGGGCGTCTGGCGGAACAGTCGCTCTCCATGTTTGAAAAAATCGGCATCACATGCGATGAGATGAAGGATAAGGATTCCAGAAAGCTGATCTTTGTCAATGAAGAACTGGGTATCCGTTTCTTTCTTGCAAAGGCCAGTGATGTGCCTACTTATGTAGAATATGGTGCCGCTGACATCGGAGTGGCAGGAAAGGATACTATATTAGAAGAAGGACGGAAGCTTTACGAAGTGATGGATTTAGGCTTGGGAAACTGCCGCATGTGCGTCTGTGGTCCCCAGTCCGCAGAGGAACTGTTAAAGCATCATGAACGGATTCGGGTCGCTACCAAATATCCGGCCATCGCAAAAGACTATTTTTATAATAAAAAACACCAGACGGTAGAAATCATCAAGTTAAACGGATCCATAGAGCTGGCTCCTATTGTGGGACTGTCTGAGGTAATTG
>CAJMPJ010000018.1 GCA_905215155.1 uncultured bacterium
AAAAAGGTACACCTTTTTAGCAACGTGGTATGCTTGTCTTATTTTAAAATCTGCGTTTTCTGCCATACTAGAAACGACTGGAGGTTTTAAATACAATATGAACAATTTTTATGGCTATGTGAGAGTATCAACCCTTGACCAAAACGTAGAGCGGCAATTGGTTGAGCTTATTAAATGGGGAGTATTGGAAAAGAACATTTATTGCGATAGATTGTCAGGTAAGGACTTTAACAGGCCCCAGTATCAGAAATTAAAGCGGAAATTAAAAGCAGGTGACGTACTTGTTGTAAAAAGCATTGACCGGTTGGGAAGAAATTATGAGGACATTCAGAAGGAGTGGCGGGAAATTGTAAAATTAAAAAGAGCAGATATTGTCATTATTGACATGCCCATACTTGACACCCGGACCAACAAGGATCTGATCGGAACCCTGATCTCTGACATCGTCCTGCAGCTTCTCTCCTATGTAGCCCAGGCAGAAAGAGAGAACATCAAACAGAGACAGGCGGAGGGAATCGCCATCGCCAAGGCACAGGGCCGGCATCTGGGACGTTTTCCCTCTCCTCTTCCGGAGGAGTTTTATCCGGTTTACGAAAAATGGAAGCAGAGGGAATACAGCCTTAAAACGGCAAGCAATGCACTTGGAATCACAATCAGTCAGTTTCGTACGATGATAAAAAAACATAAAAACAGTGAAAAGAACACCTGACTTGAAAAAACCTGGTGATCTGTGTTAAAATGAGTAAAGATTAAGCTGAAAGAAGGTGTTGTTATGAAGATTCAAGAATCTGCAGAAAACTATCTGGAAGCCATTTTGATGCTTCATAAACGAAACGGTCATGTGCGATCCATTGACATTGCCGGAGAACTGGATTTCTCCAAGCCAAGCGTCAGTGTAGCCATGAAAAATCTCCGTGAGAACGGATACATTGAAGTTGATGAAAATGGCTACATCTCTCTGCTGCAGGCAGGACAGGAAATTGCAGAAAAGATGTACGAACGCCACACCTTGCTGTCCGACTGGCTCATCACTCTGGGCGTTACCCCACAGGTAGCCATTGATGATGCCTGCCGGATCGAACATGTGATCAGTGCGGAAAGCTTCGCGGCCATCAAAGACCATGTGAATAAGGATAAAAAATCATAAAAAACCGTGTGTAAGTCTGAATTTTGCTTACACACGGTTTTTTATGTTCTGTTGTTCCATATCAGAAACCAGGAAACGGTGGGGTTACCGGAATGGCCCAGGCACTATGGACCGGTACGGGTCCTTGGCCTCCATATTCCTGGATACCTTGATTTCTTTTGCAACATCTTTGCCAATGGCCACCCGTTTCTCTCCCACACCAAGAATCACACTTCCATAATATTCCCCTACCACACGGACGGTCATTCCTTCCTTTAGCTCATAGCTTTGCATAATCTTGGTGGTATGAGGATCGCACATCATCCAGTTGATGGTGTAGGTATCTCCTATTTTTACATCTTGCAGCGATTGCATTGGTTCCCTCCGTCATTTAAAAGTTCAGAGTTATTTTAACCAATCCAACCTGGGAAATACGCTTCCCGGATAAGTCCGCCTTTTTATTTTTAAAATTCAACTCCCAGATAAGTCAAGGTGCCGTAGGCATAGCTCCGGTACAGCAGCTTAGGAGCCTCCGTCTGCCCGCTGCCCATTGCAATAAAAAGGGGAACGATATGTTCTTCCCGGGGTACTGCCAGCCTGGCATGAGGGGCAAGAGCCTGATAATCAAACAGCTCCTTACGGCTTACGTGTGTTATTTTTTCAATCAGCCAGTCATCAAATTCCACCGCCCAGGATTCCGGTTTTATGGCATTTGCAT
This sequence comes from uncultured bacterium, assembly GCA_905215155.1. Taxonomy (GTDB): domain Bacteria; phylum Bacillota; class Clostridia; order Lachnospirales; family Lachnospiraceae; genus Lacrimispora; species Lacrimispora sinapis. The sequence goes on from CAJMPJ010000018.1 coordinate 1,845, forward strand.
TTATGGTTCTCAAATTATGAACGGTGGAACCGCTTCCGATGATGAGGATATCTTCTTCCGCCAGAGATTTTAATGCTTCTCCAAGGCGAAACTGTTCCTCCATGGGCCGGAAGGGGTTGACGGATATCTGAACTACAGGAATTTCTGCTTCCGGGTACATGATGGAAAGCAAAGACCAGGTTCCGTGGTCCGCGCCTCTTTTCTCATCAAGATTGGCTGGAATGTTCTTGTCCTCCAACAGCTGCTTTACTTTTTTGGCAAGTTTCGGGGAACCTTTTGCCGGATACTGCTTCCGGTAGAGTTCTTTTGGGAATCCATAGAAATCGTAAATCATATCGTAGGTTCCTTCTATCGAGGAAATGGCAGTAACCTCTGTTTCCCAGTGGGCCGTAAACAGTACAATGGCTTTTGGTTGACGCTGCTTTCCAATTTCTTTTAAAAAACGGGTAAAATCATTCTCTTCTAATACAAGATCCGGTGCTCCATGGCATAAAAACATAGGATGTATCATCATTATTCTCCTTTCGTCCGGTAGAATGCGGCATACTTGGTACGCTATACTCTATTTATAACAGGATTTTTCAACAAGTTCAACAACACTCTGTTGATTCAAAAAAAAATACCAATGGCGTTATTTCATCCATTGGCTCTTTTCTAACCGGTCTTTTTCATAAATACAGATGGAGTTTCTTAATTTCTTTGCATCATACAGTGCGTGATCCGAGTGAATAAAAAGACGGGTCGCATCAATATAAGGAGCGTAAGCCGCAAGCCCGAAGCTGGCAGTCAGCTTGATCTGGGGGTGATCCTTTAAACTCAGTTCTTCCACCTGTCTTCTTATTCTGTCACAGATGCTGACAGCCTCCTCCATGGTCACATTTTCAAACAGCAGGCAGAATTCGTCTCCCCCGTACCGGAATGGAGTATAATGCCTTTCATTTTCCGTTAAGATCCTGGCAAATTCTTTTAAGCACCAGTCACCGGCGGAATGCCCCCAGCTGTCATTGATTCCTTTAAAATAATCAATGTCTGCAGTTGCAAGGATACAGGTCTCAAAGGAATCCTGTTCTTCCAGAGCGCCAAGCGCCTCATGCATGGCCTTCCGGTTATAGATGCCGGTCAGTTCATCCCGGTTAATGCTCTGTTTCAGCTCATACCGTTCAATCTCTTTTTGATAACTGGCTTCATTCTTCTTTTTTTCAAACCGGATCACTACCATACATGCCGCGGAAAAAGCAAATAAAACAAGTATGGATACGAGAAAATCTCCGAATTCAAGCATGCTGTCAAACACATAGGGCTTCATCGGATTCCACCTTATAAAAATCTCTGATACTGCAATGGAAATAATGCTCATGGCTGCAGTAATGCTGGTCAGCCAATAATCGGCGTAGATTGTGGTCAGCATGATCGCCCCTGTAAAAATATAATAAATCGCCGTTAACCTGCTGTGAGCACAAAAGAGAACGAAACAAATAAAAACAAATACAAGAGAAACCGTATAGATCTTCTGCTCCTGAGATAAATATTTGGATCTCAGTGCCCAGGTCTCTACTCCGATGCAGATAAAATTGAGACTGCTGGGCACTGCAATGTACTTGAAGATATATCGTTCAGTGGGAATCGTAACCAGATCAGAACCTACAAACAGCAGACTTAACAGACATTCCACAATGACAGCAAAAACCACTACACCAATGGTGGTTTTGTAATGCAGCAACAGCCAGTCTCTGTCGATCCGTTTATCGCCCTTCTCCATTTCCGTAAGACTGGCAGTTTCAAGATTCTCTTTTTTCATACGATTGCCTTCTCCCAAACCATAAGCTCCTTCTTTATAAATCTATCACCCATAGTATCATAACAGTTTGGTATATTCAATCATTCGTTGCTTAAATTACGGAAGAGATCCTGCCCATAACAATGGTATCATAGAAGCGTCCGTCAGAAAGAAGCTTATCAAACCTTAACAGCCCCTCCACTTTAAATCCCATATCCATGTACAGGAGAATGGCCTTTTTATTGGTTTCCAAAACGCTTAATTCCATTTTTTTAATTCCGTTTTTATCTGCCCAGGCAATGGATTGCAACAGAAGGTTTTTACCAATCTGATGTCCCCAGTAATCCTTTCTGACACACACTCCAAATGTCACTTTATGGGACAGCCGTTTTAAGGAACTTCCCTCGCATCTGGCAAAACCTATGGGGATATCATCGACTACCGCCACCAGAAACAAATGATTTGGTGCCTCCGAATCCTCTTTGATCTGCCGGCTGCAATCGGCCTGGCTTTGCAAATGTTCTCCTGCTTCCCTGTCCAGGTTTTCCGTTTCTCCGTCAATCATGACTCTTAACTCCGGCAAATACACTGCATCTGCTTCTGCAGCGGAACGAATGATATAATTTAAACCATGTACCTGATATTTCTTTGATTCTATTTTCATACTCTACCCCTTTTCCGGCCGGAAAACCATGCTCCGGCCCTTGTCTTATGTTTATTTGATGATGCTTGCCTGGTTGCGCCCCTTTTTCTTGGACTGGTAAAGTGCATCATCGGCACGATTTATCGCGTCTGTATAATCTTCGTCAGTATCCCGGAAAAAGGAAATGCCCACAGAAACGGTAACATTTAATTCCTTGTTTCCATCCCCTACTTTTAAATCGGCAATTTTAGACAAATACTTATCACAAAATTCAAATGCTGCTTTTTCTTTCATACCATATAGGATAATAATGAACTCGTCTCCGCCCCAGCGGATGATTTTATCGGAGCTTCTCAAATAATCTTTTGATACATTCACAAATTTTACAAGTACCAGATCTCCGACCGAATGCCCGTATTTATCATTGATGTATTTGAAATGATCCAAATCACACATCATGATCCCCGGTCCGGTACCCAGCTTCTTATATTTGTTAAACGCCTGCCGCAAGTCTTTTGTTCCGCTTCTGCGGGTCTCTGCTCCAGTCAGCGAATCCACATTCAGCTCGGATTCCATCAAGTGCTTTGACTTCCAATGATATAGATTTTCAATCATGGAAATGGAGCCTAAACCGATGCCAAGTATGAATACCAACAGCAATACCAGCAAAAAAGTAAGCCTGGATACCATGCCCCTGCTTTCCCGGTTGATCTGGTCCAGATAAGGATTAAGATCATCCAGGTACAGGCCCATACCAATGACCCAGTTATAGTCTTTATACAACTTGGAGTAGGCAAGCCTTTTGGAGCCCTCTCCTTTTTCCTTGTCTTTCAGATTGTAGGTAAAAAAAAGCTCTCCATCCCGGTTGATTCGATCAAGTTCCGTCCGATAAGGAAACGTACCTGCAACATCAGAGGTGCCTGCGGAAAAATATTTTCCCACATTCTCCGGCATGTCCGTACAGATCCTGCCTACGGCATAATTCTCTCCACCCTTATAATCCAGTATTTCATTGATCCAGATATAGGAGCTGCCGTTAAACTGAACACGTTTGATGGTTTGGAAGATATCCTCTTTTACCAGATTTTCCGTATAATCCTTTGTGACTCCGATGAGGAACCGGTATGATCCATGTTCGGATGTTTGATAGGAAGTAAAGGTTTTTGAATTTTTATAGACCGTATCTTCCCAGGAGGCCCCGCAAATATTCTTGGGGTCATAGACCGCCTTTTTCTCTGACTCATCCCAAAGGACCGCCGTGATGGATTTATAATCGGGGTTGTTATTGAAAAAACCGATAAAAAAATCACAAAATTCCCGGTCCGAAAGCTCCATCTTCAAATTGATGACTGCACATGTCCTGTTTACGAACTTTTCCATATATAAAGATTTTCCGGTCCGTTTCATATCTATTTCAGAAACCAGATTATTGACCGTATCCTTTAAGAAATCTTTCTTTATGTTGTAGATCGTTTCTTTTGATTCCTTGATGTAGATCTCCCCGACCTTATCAATGGAAAACAAATAAAAGCACACCATAACCACACAGATGATACTGCTGATTACCGTTAAAAGCAATGTATATTTACGACGGATAACCACTCCCCCCTTTCCCCTTATTCGTTGTTTCTAAAGGCGGAAAAGCCGCACCCCATACCAGGTTAATCAGAATTAGTATAACACATGGATAATCAATTGTCTTATGCTATAACTAATAAAAATTATTAATATTACATCCAAAAATGGGAAAAATCAGCCAGAAGAAGGATGGCAAAGAGGGAGTCCCAAAAGCAGAAATACTGCAAGGGGACTCCCTCTTAAAACAGATGCTTCCAGTTTTTTCTTTTAATGAAAAATTCCGCTGGCCGCCATCATGATGACAGGAATGGTGACCAAAGACAGGGCCGTGGTTATGGCAAGAAGCCTGGAAGCGTACTGGCTGTCCTTTTGATACTGCAGCGCGAACATGGTTCCCATGGCTCCGCTCGGACATGCGGCTGCAACCAGAATGGTGATTCCAATGACCCGGTCCGCCCGGACTGCCATAAGAAAAAGCAGGGTCACAAGCGGAACCAGAATCAGCTTCGCCGCACTCAATAAATAGGTACCAGGAGTCTTTAAGCAGGATATGATGTTGCTTTCTGCCAGATTCATGCCGGATATGAGCATGGCTGCCGGTGTATTCATGTCAGCGATCATGGATATGGGGGCTTTGATCACAGCTGGAAAACGAAACCCTGTTATAAAAAATACCAATCCCGCAACAATAGCTATGGTGGAAGGCTGAATGAGATTTTTCAATGTTGCCCCGGGGCTTTTTGCCTTTCCGCTCATGAGCATGATTCCATGGGACCAGACAAACACATTAAACACCGTGATATAGGCGGTCATATAAAAGACACCTTGTGCACCTAACAGTGCCTGAATGAGCGGTATCCCGATAAATCCGCAGTTGGAATAAACAATGGACATTCGTTCCACTGCCATGTGGGGGCGTCCCCTTTCCGGGACCACCAGCTTTGCAATAAGAATCGCTGCCAGAAAGCTGACGACCGATCCCCCCGCAGTCAGCAAAAGTCCTATCAGACGGTCCTTGTCAAAATCTATCTGATAAGACAGGAGGATCACGCATGGAGAGATCACATTCAAAAGGAGGGAGGTCAGACGACTGCCGGTACCGCTGTCTGCAATGCCTGCCTTAAAGGTAAATACCCCAATAAACAGGATCAAAAACATTTCAATGATATTTTTTGCTGTAATAAAGGCCAAGTCCATGATTTTCTCTTTTCCGTTTAGTCCCCCAAAGCCTTTTTGACCTGAGCGATGACCTTGGCACCGTCCATGGTCCCGTAAGCCTGCATATCAATGCATTCAATGATCTTACCAGGACAGTCTTTTTCCACCTTCCCCTTACTGAAACGGACCTGGGGGCCAAGAAGGATGATATCCGCTTCCGGCCCCTTTTCTCTGGCACTTGCAAGCGCATAAGCATTAATCCTGCATTCATAATTCTCTTTTGCCGCTGCCTCTTTCATCTTATTGACCAAAAGGCTGGTGGACATTCCAGCCGCACAAAACAATACGATCGTTCTCATAACATACCCCTTTCTATGCCGTCTTTATTTTTTAAAATATCAATCATTTCCTTACACAGATCCATGACCGTCATGGCATTCATCAGATGATCCTGGGCGTGTACCATCAGTAAGCCCACCTCCACTTTATTGCCGTTTAATTCATTCTGGATCATCTCTGTCTGGATCTCATGGGCTTCCAGAATCGTCTGATCTGCTTCCTCCATTAGTGCATCCGCGCGCAGATAGTCACCGCACTTTGCCGCCCGCAGCGCTTCGATGGCAGTACTTCTAGCATTTCCTCCGCTGACTACGAGCTTCATAACAATCATTTCAATATCCATTCCTATGCTGCCTCTCTCTCTTAACCTGTAATTATGAGCTTTAAAAAGGTTATCATGGATACCATAATCATCATGGTCCACACCCATTTTTCAGACCTGCGAAACGACGATGCTTTGTTCCAGACACGGTATAACCCGTAGGGCGGAAAAAAGATAATCCACAGATACGACAGCATTCTCTCTCTGGAGAAAACATCCTCCATCCCGGTCTCCTGTATTCTTGTTTCTATCCGTTTCTCAGACGCTTTTTTTCTTCTCATAATCACCTCATGGTTTAAATGTTTCACTCTCTGTTTCGATCCTTTGCTTGTTAGCCGCAAGCACAAACGGAATGTAAACCACAAACGCCAGAAGGATACAGATGATCTGGGTGACTGCGGCTCCGATGCTCCCGCCGGAGCAAAGGAACGCCATGAGTCCGGGCGGTGTGGTCCAAGGTGCATTTACTACCATTCTACCTGCAAAACCAAGGTTTGTCATTGCATAGGCAAAGGTGGCTGATACTGCCGGTGCAATCATGAACGGAATGGCCATGATCGGGTTCATAACAATAGGAAGACCAAAGATAAGCGGCTCATTGATATTAAAAAATGCACAGGGAAGAGCCAGCTTTGCAATGGCCTTATAATCCGCTCTCTTTGAAAATATCATGATGGCAATGATAAGGCCGCCTGTAATGCCTGCTCCGGTCACAGTAGAAAAGCAGGACATAAACGGGGTATTGATGATATTGGGTATGGCGGCACCTGCTGCATAAGCCGTTTCGTTTTCTGCAAAGGCCGCCAGCAGAATGGGCTCGTAAACCGCTTTTGTCACCTGGGTCCCATGCAGACCGAAGGACCATAAAAGTGTGGTAATGAAAATCAGGGTTATGTATCCGGGGAAACTCGTTAAAATATTGGATAACGGCTTCTGGATAAAGGCTGTAATGGCATGAAACAGGGACATTCCTGTAATCATTTCAAACACCATGCCAGCGCCTGAAATGATGATAATGGTGATCAGGGACGGAAACAGGATGGTAAAGGACCTTGCCACGTTAGGAGGTACACTGTCGGGCATACGAATCTCCAGTTTTCCGCTTTTTACCAGTCTGCAGTAGATTTCTGCTGCCGCAAGGGAAGCAAACATGCCCACGAACAATCCCTGTGCATTGGTATACATTCTGGACAGAACGTTGGCCACCACGACCTCGCTTCCGTCAGCTGCTTTTCCTGTTTCGGAAAAAGCACAGAGGGAAATATAAGCGCCCAGAGCCACCACCGGCAGGGCCTTATCCGTGATTCCGTAATGTTCCCCCAACTCCATGGCGATCAGGATCACACAGCCAATGGCAATGAAGTTCATGGTTCCATAGTTTGCCGCTGTAAACATGGGATTCAGTTTTCCCAGAAAGCTCATTCCGGGAACATTGGCAAGGCTGAAGTAGCCTGGCGTGGTGCTGCAGATAACATTTGAAAAAAGAGTGCAGAACGAACCAATGATAATAATAGGCAGCAGGCTCATAAATGCATTTTTAATGGCTGCCAGATGTCTTTGTGTCTGCATGACGCCTGCGGCCGCAAGCAGACCGTTCATTAATTTTTCTTTCATCTTCTCCTCCATCTCCACCGTCTTTTACGGTCATTATTTTAGGGACCTAAGAGTCTTTCTTTAAGCCCTCCCCACTTTTCACGCACCAATGTAGATGCTCTGCAAAACTCACGGTTTTTATTGTGCATGATTACTGCTTTCCATGGTTTTACAAGCATTTATTTGTGCGTATTTACATGGTACCATACTTTTTTTCAGAACTCCATGTTGTCTTTTTCCAATTTCATAATGGCATTTTTTTCTTCTCTTATCAAAGAAACAACCACCACGATTAAATTGGAAAAACTGTGCTTTGAGATTATTTTTCAGCTTTGTTATAATCTTTTTATAACCGCTACCCGGATTGTTTGTTTACTGGAGTCCGGTTTTCACTTCAATTTATAAAGAGGAGGGGGATACATGAAACAACAAAGAACATTCCCGGAGGGCTTTCTCTGGGGCGGAGCAACGGCTGCCAACCAGGTGGAAGGCGGCTGGCGGGAGGGAGGAAAAGGGATCTCTGTGTCGGACTGCGCCAAGGCCCGCTTTGATACGGAGGTGACCAATTATAAGGCACACAACCAGGTGACATCAAAAGATATAGAAGAAGCGCTTGCCACCGATGATGAAGTCTATTATCCCAAACGCCATGGATCAGACTTTTACCACCATTACAAAGAAGATATCCGGTTATTTTCGGAAATGGGCTTTAAGGTCTACCGGATGTCCATTGCCTGGTCCCGGATCTTTCCCAATGCCGACGATGCCGAACCAAACGAGGAAGGGCTGAAATTCTATGACCAGGTGTTTGATGAGCTTCATAAATACGGCATTGAACCTCTGGTGACCATGTCCCATTATGAACCTCCCATCAACCTGGTCCTGAGTTACAAGGGCTGGTATTCCAGAGAGGTCATCGGCTTCTTCACCCGGTTTGCAGAGACCATCTGCACCCGCTATAAGGATAAGGTGAAATACTGGCTTACCTTCAATGAAGTGGACTCCATGATCCGCCATCCTTATACCACCGGTGCCCTGGTGGAGGACCGTTTTCCCGGACAGAATTTTGAGGAAGTGATCTTTCAGGCCATGCATCATCAGTTTGTCGCCTCCGCCCTTGCAACCAAAATCTGCCACGAGATCATTCCAGACTCTATGGTTGGCTGTATGCTGACTAAGCTGACCTATTATCCTTATACCTGCAAGCCGGAGGATGTACTGGAGGCTCAGCAGACCATGCGCAGCACCTACTGTTACAGCGATACCCAGGTCTTCGGAGAATATCCGGCCTATTTGCTTTCCCGTTTTAAGAACAATGGAATCCATATCAAAATGGAGGAAGGGGATGAAGCTGTCATGAAGGCCCATCCCGTTGATTTCGTGTCCTTCTCCTACTATCACTCCTCCTGCGCCGCCAGGGACACCTCTCATTTGAATGTGACGGCAGGCAACACCATCCATGCGATTAAAAATCCTTATCTTAAGTCTTCCGACTGGGGCTGGCAAATCGACCCCACCGGTCTGCGGATCTCCATGGTGGATCTTTATGACCGCTACCGCAAACCGTTGTTTATTGTGGAAAACGGTCTGGGTGCCGAGGATATATTAAAGGAGGACGGCTCCATTGACGATTCGTACCGCATCGCCTATTTAAGGGAACATTTGAAGGCAGTGGCAGACGCCATTGCAGAGGATGGGGTTGTGTGTCTTGGGTATACGTCCTGGGGCTGTATCGACCTTGTTTCCGAATCAACCAAGCAGATGTCCAAGCGCTATGGCTTTATCTACGTGGAATGCGACGATTACGGAAAAGGGACGTATCAACGGTTTAAGAAAAAATCCTTTGACTGGTATAAAAAAGTGATCGAGACCAATGGTTCCAGTCTTTATACAGAAGAATAACGGCGGAAAAACAGAGGATGCACCAACGATGGCTGGGCACCCTCTGTTTTTTATTTCACAGCACCTTTGGAAGCTGTGCTTCGATATCACTCATGGCTTCGATAAACGCATCATAATCCTGTTTCTTTACCAGATCCTGTATCTGCCTCTGATTTAAGAGAAAAGCGGCGGTCATCTGGTAAAAACGCTGCAGCTCTGCGCTGGTATGATCCTTATTGGCAATGGAGACCAGAAAAACGGCCCGCACCTTCTGGCCGCCCCAGTCCACCGGTTCATCAAGAATCCCAACACAGACAAAGGTCTCCTTGCTGATGGCCTTATATACATGAGGCATTGCCACCATGTTGCCAAAGGCGGTCATTGCCAGGGATTCCCGTTTCAGCACAGAAGCATAAAATTCCTCCGGCAGTTTCTTTTTCTCCATAACAAACCGGCACATGCAGCGCAGGACCTCCTCCTTGGTCTGCAGCTTCAAATGAGGCAGAAACAGATCCCGTTCATAATAATTCCGAACGGAAGCGCCTTTGTGGAAAGCGAGCGCCTTTTTTACATTGATGATGTCTTTGTCATCCAGAAAATACTGGACCTCCAATATGGGAAGGGGAACAGGAATGGTAATAGGAACGGTGGTAAAGATATAATCATAGTTTGAAAAATCTACTTTATAAAGGCTTCCCACGTCACAGGCTGTGATAGTTTCAATATAATCATGAAAGAAATTCTGGTATTTATACTGAAGAAGCTTTGCACTTCCCCGTCCGGAGGAACAGACCAGAAGTATATTTTTCTTCTGGATTTCTGTTTTCTTCCGTTCCAGGGCCAGAGCAAAAGCAAAGGCAAAATATGCGATTTCATCTTCCGATAAAAGGACATGAAAATGTTCGTTTATGACCGTGACCGCATTACAGGCCATAGTATAGGAAAGGCAGAACTTTTCCTTTACATCCCTAAGAAGAGGATTTTTTAAGTTCATATCATATTTGATGCGGACGCTTAACGGCACCAAATGCTGGCACAAAAGCATACGCAGCTCCAAATCACTGCGGAAATCAAATTTAAACAGATCATACACCCGGTCCAGCATGACGGTCACAAGATCATTGATTTCCTGGGTAATGATTATGTTCTGGTCCGATTCGTCGGCATGATAAATCATCTTTTTCCCAGCCAGATGTATGGCTATGTACACGATCTCGGTTTCCGGAAAGGTGATGTGAAAGGCGGACTCCAGCCGCCCGACGATCTCTTTTGCGATCTGATATTCCAGCCTTCCGTTTAAATTTTCCATCGGTTCCTCCGGCATGGGCACATAATGGCATTCCATGATCCGGCTGATGGCGATGTATAAATGGACCACAAGATTCTGATAGGCCGCTCCGGTAATGAAAAAATCATTGCTTTTTAACACTTCAAAAACACATACCGCGATCTCATCCATACTTTGATTGCCCTTGTGCAGCCGTTTGCCGGAAAAGGATGCAATGCACAATCTGGCATCAAACTCTCTGCCCTCCAGCCGTATCCCATAATTGGGTTTCCGTATGATTTTAATATTAAATTTATTTAAGTAATTTTCCACCTCTTTTAAATCTGCGGTTAATGTCCTCTTTGAGATATACAGGCTGTCACTTAACTCGTCAAGCTTTACATAGGAAGTGCTGTTAAATAAATATTCCAGCAAATACTGGATCCGTTCCTCTGACGTTTCCGGCAGGTACTCATTGGTACTATTGGTGTATAATTTACGCTTAAAAGCATCAAATGCTTCCTGATCCGATACATTTAAATAATACCCAACTCCATACTTTGAAAGAATCAATGCCCCATACGGCTCAATCTCCTGATTCATTTCTTTTAACAGGTTTCGGATCGTCTTCGTACCGACATGCATCTGTTCTGCAAGATTTTCTGCCGTATAATATACTCCATCTGACAATATATTGAGGATCTGCTTCATCCGTCTGTCCATATATACTCACTCCTATCTACCCATGCCAGTCTTATTTAATATATGGTATCACTTATCCGAATTCATAATTTCCAATATACGCAAATCGTTCTGGTCAGATTTTTGTTTGTTATATACTTTTTTTCTTTCTTATTTTAATATTTTTTATGCATATTTACATGATACCACAGTCCAATTGTGAACTAAATGAATCTTTTTTCCATTTTTAATGTGGTAATTTCTTCTTGCCTGGCAAAGGCTTTGAACCACAAAACAAGCAGATAAAAAGCAGAGTGTTTGGATGGATGTTTCCGTAAAGACAAAAATCAGATAGACGCACCGTAAACAAAGAGGTTCCTGCGGGTCAAACAGAAGACATTGGAAAATTTGGAGGGAAAGAACCGAACCAGTTCTCCCTCATCAAGCGGGAGAACTGGTAGAAATGCTTAAATATAGGCAGAAAAAAGAATATTCCAAATAAGCTGGATTAGAACTGTTCTTTGCGGACAGAGGACAGATTTATATCCTCCTCCGTATAAGGTGCTTTTTCTTCGGCCTTCCGGCCCAGAGCCAGAATGTTCAATACTCCATAGTATTCCGGAATATGAAGTACCTTCCGGACCTCTGCTTCAGAATCAGCCGAATCACTCCGGCGGTTCCGGATCTGGATCCAAACGGAGCCTAAGGAAAGGCTTTCTGCCTCCAGCATCATCATGGCTGCCGCAATGGATGCATCTTCCACCCACACATCACTTTTGCGGGTATCTGCGATCACCGCAATGGCACAGGGCGCAGTATCTAATGCCACAGTTCCCATATTTTTGCAGTTCTTTAAGGCTTTAATGGTCTCACGGTTCTCTACGAGAATCAGTTCCACCGGTCTTTTATTTTTAGAGGAGGGGGCCAGAAGGCCGGCTTTTAAAATTTTCTCCACCTCTTCTCCGGTAAGTTTTTCTTCTGTAAATTTACGGATGGATCTTCTGCATTTCATCACTTCTAACATTTCGTTGGACATTTCCATTTTCATTCTCCTTTTCATTTTCTGTTATTTTCACTTTGTGTGAACGCATTTTTAAACTTCTTGTTTCAGTTTCATTCTTACCGGATCATGGCATTTCTGCCTGCTCCCAGTGTCAGTATCCTCACGGACCGTGTTGCCTATGCCGATTCTGCCAATCAGTTTTTAAATATGGGAGATTCCAGCAACATTGGTGATCAGACCCGGTTCGTCATCTCCAATATGACTCAAATCCTTGACCACAAGGGCAATGCCATCCCCCTTCCCTCCCTTCGCCCCGGTCAAATGGTTCGTGTGGAATACGGAGATTTTCAGAGCCCCATGATCCCGCCGCAAACTCCGGCGTATCTCATTCAATTACTGAGTGATTAAATTTCCTGTGAGATCAAAAAGACTTACCGGCACAGCACTGACGGTAAGTCTTTTAAAAAACAGCGTTATCCTTTATTCCACATCAAAGCCTCTTCCGATGATGCTGTTGCTTCTGCTGGCGCAGATGAAGCTGTCGTCATGAAAAGATTTTACATAATCTCTTATGGCGATCAGCTCCTGCTGGTTCACCACAGACTGAATGAGCATTTTTTTCTTCACATTGGAGGTGTCCATTCCCTGAATGAAGGTGGCTCCCCGGTTCAATTCTTTCTGAATGAACTGGGTGATCTCCAGATACTGGTCTGACATGATGCTCACATTATAATATTTTTCAAATCCTATGATCAGCTTATCCGTCACGGCACTCTGAATAAAGGTGCAGATCAGGGAATAAATGATCATCGTAACGTTACCGTATATGATGGAGGAACCAATGACAACGGAATTAATGACCATATAATAGGTACCCACAGAAATACCTTTTTTCTCCTTTAGATACAAGGCAACAATGGATTCCGGTCCGTTGGCTACCCGCTGCTTCATAATGATACCGCCGGCGATTCCTCCCACGACTCCGCCGCTGACTGCTGCTGCAATAGGGTCCGTTTCAAGCATCGGCAAATACCGGTTGACAAGCCCAACATAAAAAGTAAACATAAAATAACTGAATCCTGCATAAAAAATCTGCTTTTTATTATAGCTGAAAAACGACCAGATAAAAATCGGCAAAGCCATAATCACCAGCAGCAGCTGGACATCTGCTCCCGTGAGCTGATTGATGACCGCCGCAAGACCCCCCAGTCCTGTCGCGACCAAATGATTGGCATTTAATATCTGGCAATAAGCACATGCAGAAATAAACTGCCCCACTGCGATCCAAAATAGCTTCTTCTTCATTGCTGCTCTCCTCATATAGTACCTATATTCTGTTTTTGTCTCCTGTACCTTCTACCTATACATCGCCATAATTATATAGATTTCGTACCACTTACGCAACAACATCTATTTCGTATTTTTTTAACTATTTTCTATTTATATGAGAAAAGCAGCTTACATTTTCGGAACAATTCATATATTGTTTTTAAATATATGCAAAAACGCATGGATTCTTCGTTATAAAAAACAAAAAACCGAGACGTATACCCTTTTAAATTTGTGAATATTGTCAATCCATCAACATTCTACAAAATCCCCTCGTTTTTCCACGATCTCATAGCCGATGGAGGAGACCCTTTTCCTCAGGCAGGCATTACATTCTGCGGCTTCTTCTCCTGTACAGATCTTATTATCATAAAGCTCATACTTTTTGCGCACTCCGATAGGGGAAAGATTGGGCATCAGCACATTGGAACCGGATAAAATTCCTTTTTCCCTTCCCTTAGGGTCCAGAGTCCCAAGAGCTGTGGTGGAGGGGAGAAGGGCATTGGGGAGCATAAGCCTTAAAATTCCGATGAGGAATAAGGTCAAATCAACACTTCCCGCCGGAAATTCTCCAAACGGCGTGTCCTTATGAGGAATAAACGGTCCGATTCCCACCATATGAGGAGACAGTTCTCTGATAAATGCCAGATCCTCGGCAAGGCACTGGGCGGTCTGATAAGGGGAACCTACCATAAATCCTGTCCCAACCTGATAACCGATCTTTTTTAAATTTCTCAGACATTCTTTCCGGTTTTCCAAAGACAGGGAAGAAGGATGAAGTTTGGAGTAATGAAGCTCATCTGCGGTCTCATGGCGGAGAAGGAAGCGGTTTGCTCCGGCTTCAAAATATTTCAAGTACTGGTCATAGGTCTTTTCTCCGATGGAAAGGGTGATGGCACAATCCGGATACCCCTTGCGAATGGACGCAATAATGTCTGTCATGATCTCATCGGTATAATAGGGGTCTTCTCCTCCCTGCAGTACAAAGGTACGGAATCCCAGCCCATATCCGCTTTCACAGCAGGAAAGAATCTCCTCCTTACTCAGACGGTACCGGTCCGCATGCTGGTTCCCTCTTCTGATTCCGCAGTAAAAGCAGTCATTCTTGCAGTAATTGGTAAATTCAATCAGACCCCTGATATAAACTTCCTTTTCAAAATATTTTTCACTATAGGTTCTTGCCAGGGAAAATAAATAATCGCTTGTCTCCTGGTCGTAATGTTCTAACAGATCAATGAATTCATCCTTAGATAGGTTATGTGTCTGATACAGTTTATCAATTATGTGTTTCATATTCTGAGCTCCTTGTCATAGAAGAATGGTATGTTTATACTACCATTTTATAGGCCGTAGGGAAAGAGATATTTTGCTTGTACTTTAATTGGTAATTGTGGAACGGTCTTCCATACTACTCATCCAAATACCTTTTTAATTCGGCTACCAGAATATGCATGGTTGTACCCGGATCATATTCGGATGGCTTCATATTATTAAAATCAAATTCTCCCATTCTTCTCTTGGCATTTTTTATGGCAGTATTCACACCATCATAGGTATCCAACATACGATATATGTCTGAATAGTTTTTTTTATATTGACCATTCCCTAAGTGATAATGTTTAAATATTTCATCTAATTTTTCACACCATTGATCTCGATGCAATGCAACATCACTATAATGGAAATGAAGATAAGCCCAATATTCAAAGGATTGGTTACTCCATGCAATTTTATATTCCTTTTTCAAGCCTTCAAAAATGGCCTGGTCAAAGTCCTCAAAATCATCTTTATCAAACACTACCCAAACGTTCTGATAAATTATTTTTGCTCTACTTACCAACTCATCCGCTTTTTCAATCAGTTTGCAGGTTGAACAGCCTTCGCCGCTTATGTCTATGATTGGGATTTCAACGACATCAACATTTCCGCCCATCTTATCTTCAATCAGTTGTATAATACCACGTAGATACAACGGTTCCGTTTTTTCTCCTTCTGTTACAATAAGGTATGAATTAGCCTTGGGCTGCTTATATCCATATTCACGTTTTTTTCTTTCTTTTCTTCTTTTTTTAAATAAATCATCACTTCCCACTTATTCACCTGCCCCCATTTCAAAATCTTTAATAAGCGGAATTCCTCCATATACACCAGCTAAATAATCTTTTTCAAAAGACGAATCTGATCTTACCTTAAAGTCTGATAAAGCCAGCAACTTAGAATGACCAATCTCATCTTTTTGTACAAACCAAATCTGATCCCGCCTAAAAAATTTTTTATCAAGCAAAGTTGTATCATGAGTCGTATAAATCAATTGGGCTTTGGACATTTGATCATAGAATAGGTCAACAATAAACTTTAATAAAAGTGGGTGCAATTTAACATTTAATTCGTCAATGAACATACTTTTATTGGTAAGAATTGTAACCCTTGCATAAATATAAACAATTATACTTTTGATCGTTCCCTCTGATTCACTTAACAGATTAATATTATAAATATTTCCTGCGCCATCGTAATGGGTGGTCAAAAACCTGACATCTTTTTCACTTTGTTCATAAAAGATATCTTTAATTCCAGTATCTATTGCATTTAAAAACTTCAGCAAGTTTTCTTTATCATTATCAATCACATCAGGTAAAACTTTTTTTAATACATTTATATTTTCAAATAAGTCGGTATCCGCAACTAAAATGCTCATGATTTTAGAAAATACACCATTGAATATCTCTGTTTGTAATTTTAATTTATTAAAAAATGTAAGAACTAATGTTTCAGAAGGAATTTGTTCTTTGTACATGTCACATTCTTTTTTAACAGCCGGCCCAAATTTTAAACTATCATTATCCCGTTCAAAAATAATCGTATTTCTGTTTGTAGCAATATTTTTCCTATACAACCACTCACTTACTATACGTTCCTGATTATATTCATAACCATATTTATATTCATAATCACCAATAATTTGAATAATCTCAAATTCGGTGTTTTCTTTTTTCTTATCAAACTCAAAAGGAATATAATACTTTGAGATTGCCTGATCCTTCGTATCATCTGCATTATTCAAAGATTCCTTAATTATTTTTTGAAAATATCGGATTGCTAAATATAGATTTGATTTACCGCTCGCATTTGCACCATATATTGCAGCAACCCTAAGAAATTTTTCTTTTGTTCCAATATCAATCAAATTATTTGGATGTTCTTTGTATGCATTAATTGCAGTCATATCCAATGTTGTTTCTTCTTTAAAAGACAGAAAGTTTTTTAGTGTGAATTGTACGAACATATGACACCTCCTTTATATTATATAATATACCCTTTTTTATAAAACTATGTCAACGTTTTCGTGAATTTATCTCATTTTTTTATATGTAATATATATTATTTTAATTTTAGTTTCTATATTTGTTTTCCGTGATCCTTATCTTTCTGGATAAAACGTTTGATATACCAACATTTTTAATCCGCACCACTTTTACCCTTTTATTTATCATCTAAAATGAGGCACCTCCATTATAAGGCACCTCATAGGTCATTCATATGCATCTTTTCCTTCTCTTTTTCTCATCAGTGAACGGTTCCAAACATATTTAAAAGAACACACCCAACGATGATCAGAACAATCCCAATCACTCCTATAAGAGAGACTCCCTGCTTAAATAAAACTGCCGAAATGACCGTAGTCGCTACGATCCCGATTCCGGACCATGTGGCATATGCCACTCCCAAATTGATTTTATCAAGTGCTTTTGATAATAAATAAAAACATAAAATATAAGCCAGGATACAGCTTACCGTCGGCACCAGGCGTTTAAAACCGTCGGAATACTTTAATAAGGTGGTTGCCACCAGCTCCAGTGCAATGGCGGTTCCTAAAAATAAATAATGCATACAATTTCTCCTTTTGCCGTTCTCTAAAGTTGTATCTTCATTCCGTCATAGGCAAACTCTATGCCATCACGGAGGCAGCTTTAACCGATGTTGTATTCTTCCATCAATTCCACTGCTGACTTGGCGATCTGGGCCGTCATGCCCCAAATCGTAATATTGCCGTACTGGTAAAATAAGATCTCATGGTTCCCCTTGATCCACGGATATTCCTCCCCGCCTGGAATCCATTCATAAGGGAAGTTTTCCGGCGGTTCCTGGACCAGCCGGAGGATATAGGTCTTAGGCGGATTGGTTTTGAAAAATTCCAGAGGAACCTTGATGATGGCTTCCACCTCATCGGTACTGAAGGTATCTTGATACTCCTTTATGGTTCCGATAAACGAATGGATCATCAGCTGAAACGGGGACAGATAAATGTCTCCCGGTCCTATGACTTTGATCTGATCGGAAAGGACCTTGAGTTCTTCCACGGTCTCCCGGACCGCACAGGCCTTCAGTGTTTCTCCTGATTCCAGCTTTCCTCCGGGAAAACAGATTTCCCCTGGCTGATGCCTTAATTTGGGAGACCTCTTTTCAAACAGAAGATGCGCCGTTCCGTCAATGTCGATGACAGGAACCAAAACCGCATACTTGCGGAATGATTCTTCTCCTATGATTCCTGGTCTTCTTCCGGATAATCGTTTCTTTTTCAGAGTAACAGCCTCCTTTTGTTTTATTCTGTTCCTATAAATTTTACCGCACATCAAACCGATTCTCAACGGGTTTGGGCAGAAATTACTGGTATTTGTATTTTTATTACATACTGGTTGGAATCCACAGCCGCCAGATGGCTTAACATATCGTCCTCGTAAGAATCTCCGTCAATGACCATTTTATGTTCTTCGATAAATGCCTTGAGCTGGTCATAAGACTTATGTAAATCCGTATACGGCCCTTTATGGATCACAACGGCGTAGGTTCCTGCCTTCTTGATGCGCAGGCGTTCACTGTCAATATAGGTGCGGATCTTACTGCTGTAATAAGCCACCTTCTGGTACTGCCCCGCCAGAATATCTTTCTTTTCTATGATGGCGCCCAGCAAAAGCTCACTTTCGCCGCTTAATTCATCACAATATTCAAAATGCTCCCGAAGCTTTTCCAGTTCTTCCTTTCCGGAGGTATAACCGGTCATTTTTACCACAATATAATACTCTTCCCTGCTTTCCTCGATAAACGGCACCCCATAGACCGAGTTTAAAGCTTCCTCTGTGGTATCAATGGCTGCAAGTATTTTATTTCTCATTAAAACCGTCTTCTTTATCTCCGCTTCCAGCTGCTTTTCCTTCTGCTTCAGGATCGAAAGAAAGTGATTCGGGTTATAATCTCCAATGTAATCCTTGATTTCACTCAAAGACGACCCGGCCTGCTTTAACATATAAATCATGTCATGGAGATAGAATTGCTTATAAGAATAGTAACGGTATCCATTGGGTTTTACAAGTTCCGGTTTCAGAATCCCGATTTCATCGTAATGATATAAGGTATGCTTGGTCACCCCGCACAGCTCCGCAAATTCCTTGGTGGTCAGGTATTGATTGTTTTTTCCGGACATGGATCAGCCGCCTCCTGTTCTGATACTTTTTATTTTTCTGTAGAACCCTTAAAATCCTCTTGACTTTCGGGTTACCCTATCCTTTATAATGACATGGCTGCTGAAATCCGTCAAGAAATATTTCTAAACAGGCGAATCAAGGATTCGCATCCATCAAACGATTTTATACAGGAGGACTATTATGAGAAAATTACTGCATTTCATAAAGCCGCATAAAAATATGCTGGCAGGTGCTGTAATATTTTTATTCTTTAACAATTTTACTGCCATGTTCATCCCCACGCTTACGGCGGAACTCATCAACGTAGGCGTTGCAAACCGCGACATTCCATATATTTACCGTACTTGTATACTTATGCTTACCGTCGCAGTTTTAGGAGGGGTCAGCGCCATCGTTTCCGCGATCATGGCATCAAAAGCAACTGCCGGTTTCTGCAGAGATCTGAGGGAAGCCGTGTTTATCAAAGCCCAGCAGTATTCCCTGACGGATTTTCAGACAATAGGCACCGCTTCCATGATCACCCGCTGTACCAATGACATCAACATTATGCAGAGATCCGGAATGATGTTTTTAAGGATTCTTCTTCCGGCTCCTTTGATGACCATCGTAGGACTTACTCTGGCGTTCCGCACCAACGTGCGTATGGCCTGTTTCTTTATTGCCGTTATCGTATTTTTCAGCATCATGGCTTATCTGATCGGCCGAAAAGCCATTCCTCTGTTCCAGCAGCTTCAAAGAAGAATGGACCGGCTGACTTATGTGCTCCGGGAGGGAATTACCGGCGTCCGCGTAATCCGTGCCTTCAACCGGGAGGAATTTGAGAAAAACCGGTTTGTGGAGTCCTGTCACGATTACCGGGAAATTGCGGTAAAGACGGGAAGAGTATTTGCCATTTTACTTCCTTCCCTGTTCCTTATCCTGGATTTAAGCGTTGCTTCTGTCATATGGTTCGGGGGCATCCAGGTAACCAACGGCTCCATGGAAATCGGCAGCATCTTTGCCTTGATCGAATATTTGACCATTATTTTATTCTGCGGTGTTATGGCCGTTATGGGCTTTATGGAGATTCCACGTGCTTTAAGCAGCGCTGTGCGGATCAACGAGATCTTAAACCTGACTCCGGAAATCAGAGATGAGCCAGCATCTGATATTAAAAGCAACACAAGGGGAACCCTGGAATTTCAGGATGTTACCTTTCAGTATGCCAATGCTGAGGAACCGGTTTTAAGCCACATTTCTTTTACGGCAAAGCCAGGGCAGACCACAGCCATCATCGGCGGCACCGGTTCGGGAAAATCCACCATTGCCAACTTAATCCCTCACTTTTACGAGATCCATGAGGGAAAAATCCTGTTAAATGGAATTGATATCAGAAAATATCCCCAGAAGACATTGAGGGACCGGATCGGATTCGTTCCCCAAAAGGCATTCTTATTCAGAGGGACCATAGAAAGCAACATCCGTTTTGGGAAACAGGATGCTACGATAGACGAGATTCAAGCGGCTGCAAAGGTGGCTCAGGCCCATGATTTTATCGAAGGTCTGGAAAATGGGTATCAGTCTTATGTGGCTCAGGCCGGCTCCAATCTATCCGGCGGACAGAAGCAGAGGATTGCCATTGCCCGGGCGCTTGTGAAAAAGCCGGAGGTTTATGTGTTTGACGACAGCTTTTCCGCCCTTGACTTTAAGACCGATTCCCTGCTCCGGAAAGCATTAAAGGAGGAAGTCAGGGATTCCGCCCTCATCATCGTGGCACAGAGGATCAGCACCATTTTAGATGCAGACCAGATCATCGTCCTTGACGACGGTAAGGTGGCAGGCATTGGGACCCATGGGGAACTGATGAAGAGCTGTCCAATCTACCAGCAGATCGCAGCCACTCAGTTAAGCGAAAAAGAATTACAAGGAAAGGAGGACCATTCACATGAACAAGCGTAAAAAAGGAACCATCCGCAGACTTCTGCCCTATTTTAGAGGAATGGAATTAAAGATGGCATTTATCATAACTGCTTCCATACTAAGCTCTGCTTTCTTTATTGCCAGCCCCTTCTTTTTAGGAAAAGCGCTGGACCAGCTGGCGGAAGGAATTCAAACGGCTGTGACCCAGGGAACCCGTTTTCAGGTAAACTGGCAGACCATGGGAAATATTTTTTCCATCCTTCTTTCCCTCTATGTTTTAAGCTTTATCTGCAATTATTTTGCCAGCTATATGATGGCAGCCGTTACGGAAACTGTGACCTTAAATATGCGTAAGTCCCTGATGGAAAAACTGAATCGTCTTCCTCTCCGCTTTTTCGATGGGACGGAGCGGGGAGATATTTTGAGCCGTGCCACCAATGATGTGGAAAAGGTGGCGGATGCTTTAAGAGAAGGCTTTAACCGTCTGATCGGCTGTATCATCTCCATCATCGGTGCAGTAACCATGATGCTTGTCATCAGTCCGGCCCTGACCTTGATCTCCTTCCTTACCCTGGGAACGGCGACCGTCCTGACCATACTGATTTCCAAAAAATCCAGGAATTACTTTTTCAAATACCAGACTTCCCTCGGAGAATTGAATGCCAGCATCGAGGAAGCCTTTACCGGGCAGCTGGTGATCAAAGCGTTTAACCAGGAGGAAAATTCCTTAAAAAAATTCAGGGAAATCAATGACGATTTATATCGGCACAGCAGCGCTTCCCAGATCGCCCAGTTTATTGTGTCTCCCTGTGTACGGATGATCAACAACTTCGGATATATCATGATTGCAGTTTTAAGTGTAATTTCCATCATACAGGGACGGCTTACCATCGGAATCGTTCAGGCTTTTATCCAGTATTCGGATAAGGCTTCCGAACCGGTCATCGAATGCTCCCAGATCATCAGCTCCATGCAGTCCGCCTTTGCCTCTTCCGCAAGATTCTTTCAGATCATGGATGAAATGGATGAGGTTCCGGATCAGGTTCACGGAGAGGTTCTGCCAGAGACCAAAGGAAACGTTCGGTTTGAGCATGTACGGTTCGGTTACAGCGACGATCACATTTTAATGAAAGATATCAACATCAACATCAATGCCGGTGAACGGATCGCCATCGTTGGCCCTACGGGAGCGGGAAAAACTACCTTAGTCAATCTTCTGATGCGCTTTTATGAAATACAGGGCGGGTCCATCAAGATCGACGGCATAGATATTAAATCCATGTCCCGGGCGGAGCTCCGAAGCAAATTTGCCATGGTGCTGCAGGATACCTGGCTCTTTGGAGGAACCATAAAGGACAACATTGCATACAGCAACTTCCATGCAAAGGATGAGGAGATCATAGAAGCCGCAAAATCTGCGAGAGTGGACCACTTTATCCGCACTCTGCCCCAAGGTTACCAGACCATTCTGGACGAAGACGGTTCTAATATATCTCAGGGACAGAAGCAGCTTCTGACCATTGCCCGAGCCATTCTGGCTGATCCTGCCATCTTGATCCTTGATGAAGCCACTTCCAGCGTGGACACCCGGACCGAAGCCGAGATCCAAAAGGCCATGAACAACTTAATGAAGGGGCGGACCAGTTTTATCATCGCCCATAAATTATCTACCATAAAGGATGCGGACTTGATCCTTGTGATGGATCACGGTACCATCATCGAACAGGGAACCCATGAACAGCTTCTGGAAGAAAAAGGATTCTACGAAAAGCTTTACAACAGCCAGTTTGCTGATGAGGCTTCTTCGACATAGGTACAATCAATATGCTGTAAAAAGAGTAACTGCCTGCGGGCAGTTACTCTTTTTATATTGGAATGGCCGGTCAGACAGGAAGCGTTTGATATTCAAAAAAATCGAAATCTGCATAATGCTCATGTCTGACGCGGTCTGCACAGGTCAGTCCCACCATTGTACCGGTAAATTCTCCATAATGGCAATACTCATCGGAAAACCGGGTGGTGTCAAAAATTCTTCCGATTCTCTTATATTCCATCCCATCATAGCTCCAGGAAAAATAAGATTCTCTTCCATTGATTTCAAGGCGGAGCCAGACGGGAACGTCCTTTACCGGAATCCTGGTATTTAAAAATTCCGTTTTTTCGCCATTTTCCAGATGGATCACGGATAAAGCACTGTGGTTTAATGTTTCACTGTAATACTTGCGGAGATTGATATAGTTCATGTTATCATAATAAAGAATCAGTCCTGCACTGTGCTGATGCACCAGGGGAACAAATTCCATTTTAGTCGTGATCCTTGCGTGTACAGAGGTAAGCTTTCTGGCAAGAATACTGACTCGATTCAAAGAGGTCCTGGATTCCTGCCCCCGGATTCTTACATACCCTTTTCTTACGTGAACATCCGCAAAGCGCTCCGGCATGATGCGGGGGGCGTAGTATTGTATTCCCAACTGCCCGCTGTCAAAATCATCCCGCTCCGGAAGCTGCGGAAAACGGGTCTTTGGCAGACCACTCTCCTCCGTTTCAAGCCTGGCCAGATTGCCGCCGCCTTTCATGCGCAGCCAGCCCTCCTTTGTCCACTCCATCTTCTGGATGGAAGTTTCCCGGCCTAAGGTACAGCGAAGCTCCGGCACAAAGGGTCTGGCGCATAAGTGCACCAGATAAGCCTCTCCTGTCTGGGTTTCTATCAAACTCCCGTGACCGGACTTTTGAAGAATCGAATCGGGATTATAGTACTCCGGCTTCAAATGATCGGGATTATGCCGCTCGTTGGAATTGCCTGGTGCCGATGTGACAATGGGGTTTCCCGGGTCCGCTTCATAAGGACCGAAGACCGATTGAGACCGCCCCATGGTCACACAGTGGTTATATCCGGTTCCTCCCTCCGCACACATGAGATAATAATATTTCCCCCGGCGGTACAGATGAGGCGCTTCGATACACCCTCTGTCCGTTCCGCCGTTGTAAATCCGTTTGGGAAATCCCACGATCTTCTTTTCCTGCGGACTATATTCCACCATACAGATCGTCCCGGGCTTTTCATATCCTTCCCGGGTCTCCCATTCCAGAGAAACAATGTATTTTTTTCCGTCATCGTCGTGAAAAATGGAGGCATCAAACCCGGAGGAATGAATGTAGACCGGCTGGCTCCATGGCCCTTTGATATCCTTTGCCGTAATCAGAAAGTTGTCTACGTCAAAATATCTGGCATTCATGGAGTTCATCACACCATAAACCACATAGAACAAATCCTCTTCCTCACACCAGGAAAGACACGGTGCCCAGATTCCCTTGGAAGAGGGGAGTTTTTTTAGATCCACCGCCGTATCATCAGTCAGCACATGGGTGTAAAGTTCCCAATGCTCTAAATCCTTTGAATGATAAACGGGAATTCCGGGAAGCCATTCAAAGCTGGATACTGCCAGATAATAATCTTCCCCCTTTCTGCATATACAGGGATCTGGATTAAAACCGGGCAAAATCGGATTTTTTATCATTTTTCATTCCTCCATTTCCTTTAGTACAGCCACTCCCCACTCCTCCAGACGGATCTTTTCTCCCCGGGCATAGACATTTTCCGTCAGCAAATCCTCTCCTTTTTGGCAGGGGCAGGAAAATTCCTTTGGCTGGCTGCTGTAATTCAGCCAGTATTGAAGCTTATCTCCGGCTTGATTGATTCCACTTCGTACAATTACCGGCCATGTTATGCCGCTAAGAGTTATGCCGGCATCCAATGCAGCTTCCTTTAAAACCTTTTTTAAAACTTCCTTGCCCGCAAGACAGCCCAGATAGTAACCCATACCTTTTCCTGCCCTGTTTTTTGTGATTCCGGCATAAGCCTTCCAGTATTTATGCTGATAGGAACCGAGAACCTGGGCATCCCCGACACATAAAAGCTCAGCCAGACCGGTAACCGGCTCCCCAAGAAGAGACACCTTATCCGGTTGTGTATACTGCTGATAATACATTCCAAAAACAGAGTTTAACAGATGGGGAAGCCGGTCCGGGTAGACACTTAATTGCTCATTGGCTGCAAAGGACTTAAAGGTGCTGAACAGCACCCCTCCCTCCAGGACGAACTGTTCCAGCCTTTTAATATCCGCTTCGCTGATGCTATACAAGGCTGGTGTAAGAATCATCTTGTATCTGGAAGGCTCCAGTGCATGGATATCCACCACATCACATTCCAGATTCAATTCGTATAAGCTGTCATAGAGATAGCGGACCACGTCATTATAGCTGATCTTTTTATCAATGGGGAACCATTGCAGCGCCGTCAGAGAACGGTTGTCTATGACAAGAGCGATTTCATTTTGCTTGGACAGACAAAGCCGTTCTGCCCCGTTTTTCTTCCACTCCTGTCCAAACTGTTTTGCTTCTTCATAAACCGGATTGGGTTCCATATCATGGCTCAATAAGCCCTTCCAATAGGTTTCGTACCCGTTGTGAATGGAGTGCCAGTTCCAGTAAAGAAGACCTGATGCGCCGCTTGCCAGATGACTGTATGCATGCAGGCGAAGCTGTCCGGGGTAGGGCGTCCAGTATTTGAACGCCTGGGCCTGACATTCCAAAACCAGATAATTGTCCGCTTTAAGACTTCGGATGCAGTCCCCTCCAAAGGCGATTTCCGCTCCGGTCAAAGCATCCTGAGTGGGATGGTAGATATCGGTTCCTGCCAGAGTTACCGCTTTGGAGGCCTCATAGTGATTGATATCCGGCTGGACTCCGTAGGAATACCCATCCTGTGCAATATCCGCCCCGAATTTCTTCCACTCAAAATCAAAATTGTGGGTAACGAACTGATCCTCTCTTTTATACTCCGCCAAAATATCCGCCTGCCACTTCAGATAATCTGCTGCAAGGGACCGCTTAAAAGCCTCAAACTCACCTGCAAGTCCTCCGTTGATACAACCCCTCATATCCGGAAAATCCTCCCAGTTTTCAATGGAATTGCTCCAATACGCCAGCCCAAAGGTCTGATTCAGCGTCTTTGTTGTTTTAAATTTTTCTTTTAAATATTCCAAAAACATCTGCTGCACAAATGAAGAATACGACCCATAATGCTTTGTTTCATTATCCAGCTGAAATCCTATGACAGCCTTATGCTCTGCCGTATGGCAGAACAGCTTACGGATCATGGCTTCTGCACAGGCACGAAATGTCGGATTCACAAGGTCCATCTTCTGCCTGTGGCCGTACCATGCCCTTCCTTCCTTTGTTTCCACCATTACGGAGGGGTCTTTTTTTACCAGCCAGGAAGGTATGGCATAGGTAGGCGTTCCAATTATTACATGCATATAAAGCTTTTGAGCTTCCTCCAGCACACGGTCAACGTAGGAAAAGTTATATCTTCCTTCCTCCGGCTCCAAAGTGCTCCAGGTAGATTCGGCTATCCTTACCACATTCATACCGGCTTCCTTCATCATGACCAGATCCTTTTTTATCCGGTCACAGGGTAAGTACTCCGGGTAATAGGCCGCTCCAAATAAAATCTCTTTTCTCATATATCTCCTTTATGTCTTCCTTCTGCCAGGTCTGCTACAATTGCGTCATAGTACTTATCCAGATCAAAGAATGCCAGGCATACCAATGCTACCAACATAGTGATTGCCGGAATCCAGATGAAGGACCATGAAATCGCTTGCAGGGCCTCCTGGCTCTGTACCGCCCTGTCAACAGAAAAACCTCCCAGTCCTAAAACTGCGCCTAATGCTGCCGTTCCCACACCGGAACCAACCTTCATGCAAAAGGAGGAGGCTGCATTTCCCATACCGGCTGTGCCATATCCGTTCTGCCATTCTCCATAGGTAATGGCATCCTGCAGAAGTCCAAACATGGTAGCTCCGGAGCAGCCAAAGCCAATTCCTTTTATTACAGACATGGCACACAAAAATGTGAGATCCGTGGATATTCCGGTCAGGCAGAAGCCGATCATGGAAATAAGCATGCCGCATAAAAACAAATTTCGCTTGGAAACCTTTTTCATAATAAAAGGCGTAATAACCATTGTAATAATCTGCGACATGGATAGAAAGTTGGAAATTGGGGTAAAACTTCCCGCATTTCCTAAATTATACTGGGCAAAATATACGGCGGAGCCAAAAAATGTGGACATCATAAAGTACATGGAAAACAGACAGATGACAAGGAGGACCCAATACTTGTTCCGAAACAGCCCGGCAACTCCCTTTAGAAAGGAAATCTTCTGCTCCTGCCCCTTGCCGCTTCCCTGATTCTCCACCACACGCTCCTTGCATACCAGAAACATGAACATATTCAAGATGACAAAAACAATCATAAGCACAACAAAGGTAAGAGTCCAGCCCTTTTGAGAATATACGTCTCCTCCGCCAAATCCAGCGGTCATCTTTAAAACCACCGTATTAATGGTCATGGTGCCTGCGGTCGCCAGAAGCATACGGAAATTTCCAAGCAGGCCTCTTTCATATTTATTGGTGGTCATAAGGCCGTTCATGGTGGCATATGGAACGTTGATACCCGTATAAAAGATACTGGACACCAGGTTATAGGTCAGAAAAATATAGACCAGCTGTGCCTTTCCCACCAAAGCGGAAGGGACGCTGAACATCAATACCGTGCAGACAGCCAGGGGAACACACAATCTGGCGATCCATGGCCTTGCTTTTCCCCATTTGCTGTGGGTGTGATCAATAATGTATCCCATGGACAGATCTGTAAATCCATCCACTATTTTGGAAACCCCAATGATTGCTGCCGCAGCTACTGCACTAACCCCTGCCACATTGGTATAATAAATCAGTAAAAATGCACTGATGGCAGAATAAACTAAATTTCCTGCGTAATCCCCAAGCCCATATCCCAGACGCTCTATAAAAGAAAGCCTTGCATTGGGTTCCATATTTGTTTCTGCTCTCATTTTATTTTCCTCCATCCCTTACGTTTATAACCGACCCTCTTCTCCTACTTTTCCAGAGGAAACCAGTCAAAGGCCACACATCTTCCCAGGTCCCAGCTGTCCCAGCCAATCCACCCCTTAGAATTTACCGTATCCACCAGCAGCTTATAGCTCCAGTAATAATATCCGGCCCCCTTATTCCAAGCGGAAAGCTGGGCCTTTGCCACAGCCTGGTAGATTTCTCGTTTCTGCTCCGGGGAAAAGACTTCCTGTTTTACCCCCTCTACCCCATTTAACACCGACTTTCCCCCCTGGGTATCATGACCGCAAACCAAGGAATTAAAGAGACACCATTCCCCGCAGATCACCGGAAAATACTGCTGCATCTCTTCAACTGGTTTTTCAAACTTTTCTTTGATATAGCTTAAATAGCCGTCAATCGTCTGCTCACATCCCTCCATTTCACCCATCATTAAATATTGATGGGTATCCAATACCACATTTTCATACCGTTCTTCCTGCATGAAGTCCTTCCAGATATCTATTTCAAACCCATCGTGGATCACCACATATTTTTCTTTTGGAAGGTATTTTCTCAGACGGTCATATGCCTTCAAATAAAAGTCTCTTAAAAATTCTCTGGAAATCCCCCTGCTCCCCTCCGCCATTTTTAAATCCACAGGAGGATACCGCTTCTGAATCTCCATCTTGTTCCACATCTTTTCAAGCATAGGTTCATTGATCACTTCAATTCCCCACAGCCCTTTCCGGTTTCCATACCGCCTGGCAAGACGCTCCAGTACGCTTAATACAAACTCCACTTCCTCCGGCTGGCTTGCCCATTTACAGACTCCGCAGATGCCCCCATTATCCGAACCGTTTTGCCCTCCTGGAGCCGTATGGAGATCAATTAAAATGGTAAGTCCATACGTTTCCGCCCAGCCAAAGGCTTTATCAAGCTCCTCAATACAACCTATGAACGGTTCCCTGTCTCCAAAAACAAAATAAGACACCGGTATTCTCACGGAATCAAGTCCCCAGGAACGAATCGTCACGAAATCCCGTTCTGTGATATACTCACTCCGGTGTAACTTAATTCTTGCTTCATATACCTTTCGGTCCAGTTGTCTTGGCAGCCAGTATTCGTCCTCTGCTGTGGTTCCTTCAAATAGTGCCGGATGCATCCATTTCTCCAGAACAAGCCAGTTTCCTAAATTAACTCCTTTTACCTTCACTATGCATTCCCCTTTTCTTCTCTTGTGCGGCATGTTCTATAACCTTTTAGCAACCGCAATTGATACTCTCATCATACGAAACATCATCAAAAATCTATATTACTTTTCACATATTTTTGATACATTTCTCTGTTTTTTTGGTATATTTATCATATAAGATTATATTCAAAGAAGGGAGACGCTCTATGAATCAGATGGCATTGATCCAGTATATTTCAAAACAGCTGCACACAAACGTAAGAAAATACAGTCAAAAAAAAGAACTCCTTTTGGAGTTCTGTGAAAAATATGATTTTATTGATCCGGTATTCTCTCTTTCACCGGAACTTTTAGAAATAATGCTCTCTTTTGATAAAGAGAACTCTCCCACCTTGTTTTGTGTGAACCAGGACTTAATCTATGCTGTGGTTTCCTGCGGGGCAGTGAGCTTTTTAATCGGACCGGTCCGGCTGGAAGGTCTGATTGATATGAAGCATGAATTTCCAAACGTTCCCGTGTCCGAATACAATCCTGATTTTATTCCAGCCCTGGACTTTTCTTTCTATTTAAGAGAAATTCTTCTGGTTTACAACCTCTTTCATAAGAAAATAAAAAAAGAGCAGGAGGTGATTTTACATAACTGTGTTGACAAATCCTTACACAATCAGATTGAAAAAAATTTTTCCGACATGGTTTTTGAAACGCAAGAGCATCAAACCAGGCATAATCCTTATGACCAGGAAATTCGTGAACTATCCAGCATCGAGCGTGGAGACATCCGAGGACTGGAGCAAAGCATCGCAGAAAACTACAACGCCAAGCTGGGCACTCTGGCAAAGGATAAAACCAGGAATTTAAAAAACCTCTGCATTGTGGTCATCGCACTGGCAAGCCGCGCCGCGATCCGGGGAGGACTCCATCCGGAAATTTCTTTTTCCCTTAGTGACAATTACATACAGAAAATTGAAGAAACCATGGATACCCCTTCCCTGCTTCATCTCCTCAGAGGTGCAGAATATCATTATACCTCCATGGTTCATGATCTTCATCAGATGAAAAAAAATCAGAACCCCGAACAGAATAATCCCAATATCAACTTATGCAAGGACTATATCTTCTCTCATTTGCATGACAAAATTACCGTTCAGGATTTGGCAGAGCATCTGCATCTAAATCCCAATTATCTTTCTGAATTGTTTAAAAAAAGTGAGGGCATTTCTTTGTATGCCTACATTCTACAGGAAAAAATAGACCGCACCAAAAATCTTTTAATCTATTCCAGATACTCTTATATCGACATTGCCGCTTATCTGGGCTTTTCCTCACAAAGCCATCTTGGAAAGCAGTTTAAAAAGATGACGGGATACACCCTCAGAAAATACCGGCTTTTGTTTGGGGTCAAGGAGTTTCAGTAGGCGTTGTTCTCTTATCCTCGTTTTTCTCCAAGCACCTGGTTCAGCTCTGAAAAAGCCAGAAGGGCATTCCTGATATCTTCGGAATAATGCTTTAATACCTGCTCTTTATCCAGGAACACATCATCCTTTTTGCTGATGCCGGCTTTCTTATAATTCCGGGGCATATGGAACATGGTAATGCCGTTTACCTTAAATGCAATCAGATCCAGCTTTGTAAAATCATAAGAAAACTGAAGCTTCTGAGTCCAGGAAAACGTATGCAGTTTGGAACCGAACAGTTTTTTTTCGATGATCCGAATGCTCTGATCAGTTACGAGCAGCTTGGAATGAGCGATAAAGGGAATCTCTCCGGAGCTCTGTTCAAATCGTTTCTTTTTGATAAGAGCCTCCATGTCATAGTACGGGCCGGATTCTGTATCGGAAACCGGAACCGTATAAGAAAGCTCACACATTTCCTGATCCAAAAGATATTCTACTCCGTATTTTTCAAACACGGGCAGGATTGTTGCTTGGACAAATGCGTACCGGGGATCAGAACCGAAAGCCTTTGATTCACCTTTCTCCAGGGACACTCCATAGGTTTCCCCTAAGCATCTGCAAAGCTCTGTAGTATCACTGCCAGTCCAAAGCCCTGACACTTCTAAAAGCCTGCCTTCATGGGCTGCGAGCTTATAACAGCTTTTTACATAGTCTGAGGAATCAAGAATAAACGTTCCGCTGTTGGAGGACATGAGCTGCTTGCCAAACAGGGCACTGGATAAAAAAGTCTCCCAATTGTCAAAAAGGGCTTCGGCAAAGGCGCCATAATGGTTTAGAAGTTCTTCCGCCTTAGAATCCTCCAGATAACCGCACATAGTTGCATCGGCAATAATGGAAATCAACCGGGAAAGATGAAAACCTGCCATAGAACGTCCTTTGGTCAGAGCAAGCCAGGACCTGTTTTTCTCAAATAACTGAGAAAGTGACTTCCGTTCCCCCGCATTTTCCGGCTGAAAGAAATACAAGATGGATATTTTTATGTCCTCTAAACAGTCATTGAGATCCTCTGTGAGATGAAACTGTTCCTGCACCGGAGAAAAGGGGGTTATATATTCCCGAAGTTTCTCTTCCTTGCGAAGATATTCTTCTGCCTGTTCATAAGACATGGAAGCAAAATCTCCGGGAGCATTAAGAAATAAGTCGATGAGACCGCTGTAAACAATTCCGTCTGTAAAGACATACTCCATCAATCCGTCAATCACGTTTTCTGCATCCTGGAGATTTTTGATTCCGTAATTATCATTTAAGGCTTTTTTAACAAGCATTTTACTGCCTGGGATTACCGTGTGGGGATTTGTCGTAGTAAGCACATCTCTGATCTGCTCCAAAGAAGGCTTATCTTCCATGTAAAGAATTCCGTAGCGGTACATAGCTGTCAGTATAATATATTTGTTATTCACTCAGTTCTCCTTTTCTTTTTTGTTTCTATATATTAATGATTTTCACCATCATTATCAGAGTAAGATCCTAAATATTTTCCTATACCTTCCATTTTAATATATTTTCCCTGCCAAGTAAATAAAAAAATGCTCCCAAGGCCATTACAGAGACCTAAGGAAGCAAGCAAATTCTTTTAATGATCAATATTAATCAAGACCAGCAAGTAATTCTAAATTCACCTTTTCGTAATCATTAAAATTACTTGGGTCAAAGCCATCGGGATTAACGGAGGGTTCATACCACAGCTGTCCCATAAAGTAATTATTCAGATCTTCATTATTAAAAATATAACCATGCCTTGCATAAATCTCATTTTTAGCCAAATGAAGGATCAGAGGCGGAACCCCGTCAAAATCCTCTTTGCTGTAATACTATATATCTGTAACGTACAAGGGCTCTGCCACGTTTGATATATCTCTTACCTTGCGGACGTTTACATATATTCTAATGTTTCCATAATCTCCCCCTAAAAAAGTGTATAGTTTATTTTTCATGTAAAGTAAACTATACACTTTTTTAGGGGGAGATATGGGACACTTCATTGATTTAAGAACCCCACCCCCTGCTAATCCAGTAGAAAAATATTGTAACATATGATAAAAAACATACTAAATTCAGGAAACGGAGGCATTACGATTGAAGACCATTGGTTTAATTGGCGGAATGAGCTGGAATTATTTCGCCAATAGAACCCTTTTTTATTACATCTTTTAAGTCATATCAAGCTGGGGAACCGGACTGCTGAAAAATCTGGTTAAGCAGACCAGATATAAAAATCCGGCTGCAAGCCATAAAAAGCCGACCAAATGGGCATTGATTCCAAGATTGATAAAAATCCACAGAGTCACGATCAGGCCGATGAGCGGACAGATTAAATACTGGAGAACGGCTTTTCCCTTCAGCCTTTTTCTTGTCTCTTTTTCCTGAATAAAAAACTTTAATATTACCGCACAGTTCAGCAGTATAAATCCAAACAGGGCGCCAAAGCTGACCATGGTGGAGATCAGTCCCAGGGAGCAGAATAGAGATATGGGTGTAATAACGATTCCAACAAATATGGTAGCTGCAAACGGCGTGTGATATTTCCTGCTGACATAGGATAACTGTTTTGGAAGGACGCCATCACGGCCCATTGCAAAGAGCACTCTGGAAATCGCCGTATGAGATGCCTGTACGGCGGCAACGCCAAAGGACAGAACAAGTGTAAAGGAGGTAATGGCTGTCAGCCATTTGCCGCCTACAAAGCCAATGACATCAATAAAAGCAGTATCCACATTCAGTTCTTCATAATTGGGATATGCAATTCCTGCAAAAAAAGTAATGACGATGAAGATTGTTCCAATGATTAAAATTGCAAAAATAATCGCTCTTCCTACTGCCCTTTCGGGATCAATGGTTTCTTCTGCCAGAGTGCTGATAGCGTCAAAGCCTAAGTAACTGAGTATGACGATTCCCGTTGCCCGCAGAATACCGGATATGTTAAATTGATCGGGGTTGTAAAAGGAAAGAGTGTTAAATTCAAGAGTTCCATTCAGCAATAAACGGAGGGTGCAGAATACAAACGCAAGAATCACAATCATCTGCAGGGCGAATAAGATCCAGCTGCATTTTGACATAATATCCACTCCTATGACATTGGTAACTGTGCTGAATAAGATAAACAAAATCGCCCATATCCAGGTGGGAACAGCCGGCAGCATGGCATTTGCAAAGGAGCTTCCGATAATAACGACTGTGGCCGGAAGCAAAATATAATCAAGCAGTATGGACCAGCCGGTAAGAAACCCGAAGGCAGGAGAAATCCCTTTCTGTACATATATATATACGGAACCGGCCATGGGATATTTTTGTGACATGAGCTTATAGCTTAAGCCTGTAAAAAACATGGCTGCCATTCCGATTAAATAACACAGTGCCACCATTCCTCCTGCAGGTGCCAAAAAGGTGCCGTACATCGCTGCCGGTGCCAAAGGAATCATAAATATCAAACCGTAAATAATCAAATCTTTTGTATTCAGTGTTCTTTTTAATGTTGTCCCG
This sequence comes from uncultured bacterium, assembly GCA_905215155.1. Lineage (GTDB taxonomy): Bacteria > Bacillota > Clostridia > Lachnospirales > Lachnospiraceae > Lacrimispora > Lacrimispora sinapis. Next base: position 35,844 of record CAJMPJ010000018.1, read on the forward strand.
ACTCCTTGTTTTTCCATATCAAATCCTCCATCACATGTTTTGAGAATACAAAAAGCGCCTGCTTCTGCCGTAGACGCCTTAGTCACTGTACGATGCTATTATAGTTTTGCCTTAAATCTGTCATACCGGAAGGAGCTTACATCAAGTACCGTGTCTTCCCCCATTGCAATCTGAGATAATAAGGTGCCAGCGGCAGGTGCAATTCCAAACCCGTGGCCCGAGAAGCCGCATGCAAGAATCAGACCGGGAACCTCTTCCACCCGGCTGATCACTGGTACATGATCCGCACAGACATCAATCCAGCCGGCCCAGGTTCTGACTATTTTGGCATCCGCAAGACATGGGAAATACTTCATGATTCCTCTGCAGATGCAGGAAGCGGTCAGGCTGTTTGTCACCGGCGTTCCATTGTCCTTATTCACTCCTTCAAAGCCTGATGATCCCCCGAAGACAAAGGAGCCGTGAGTACTCTGGTGCCCATAGAAGTCTGCCATGGCAGTTCCCAGCATCTGATAAAACATGGGAGGCTGGGCTTCCGTAACCAGCACTTCCAAAAGAGCCTGGGTCATGGGCACGTCAATCCCCACAGTTGCAGCGATCTTTCTGCTGTCATAGCCTGCCGAAAGGATAATGGTCTCTGCTTCGTAATGGTCTTCTGAGGTAATGACTTCCCTTGCTTTTCCTTTGATTTTACGAATCCCGATGACCTCTTCTCCAGTGATAAATTTTACTCCCAGCTCTCTGGCCTTTTTATAATAGGCCAGGGTCACAAGCATGGGGTTGGCGTGACCATCGGTGGGACACCAGCTTGCACCCACCACCTCATCAGAAAGATAAGAGCAGATACTTTTTGCTTCTTCTCTGTCAATCATCCTGACATCCAGTCCCAGGGAAGAGGCGTTGTCAGCAAGGCCCTTCAGGATCTTCATGTGGCCTTCTGTCTTACCAAGGCGAAGATTTCCCTTCTGATAATATTCCACATCCATACCCAGTTCTTCAGAAAGGAACGGCCATAAATGTTTTGCTCCATACATGGCCAGAGGCAATTCTCTCTTATCACGGCCCGATTGTCTGACACCGCCTCCATTTCTGCTTGATCCGCCATTTCCGATATGATCACTTTTCTCTAAAACGATGACAGAACAGCCTTTCTTTGCCAAATAATAGGCGGCCGCATTACCGATAATTCCTCCGCCGATAATAATGATATCCGCACATTGTGCCATAGGAATCAGTCCTCCTTTCTTTCATTTCCAAGTACCTTCATTTCCACTGGCCGCATAGGGGCTCTGGAATGGGCTGGTTCCAGCTCAAGAGGGGAGACTGAAAGTTCTCTTGCTACAATCCTTTTTACCAGGGCCCCGCAGGTCTGCCCCTGACAGAGTCCCATTCCGGATCGCAGGTAACGCCTGATTTCTGTCAAAGTGAACATACCGTCATGGACCGCTTTCCTTATCTCACCCTTTGTTACTTCCTCACACCGGCAGATGATAAGTCCATCATCCGGCTCCTGTACAAATTCCTTTAATGGCCTGGACCGGTCGCTTCTCTTACTCATTCTTCTGCCTCCTGTCTGCGAAAGAATCTGGCTTTCATTGCCATATCCGCGGGTACCTTCATGGTCAATAAGCTGGTATGGTCATATACCTTTTTTGATTTTACCTCCACAATTTCTGCCCTGCATACCTTAGCTCCGCTTCTGTCAAAAGCTGCACCCTTATCTCCCGGTGCCGGAAGGGGAAGAAATTCATAGGGAAGGGTAATCGCCGCATAGCCAGGTTCATAGTCTTCATCAATGAGAAATATAGCCTGACCGGAGCATGCGGACACGCATAATCCGCAGCCGGAGCAGTCCCGTTCCTCATCAAGCACAGGAAGTGCAGTGATTTTACTGCCGATTTTAATACATTTTCTTGGACAGGCATCCTGACAGGGATTACAGGGAATGTTCTGGGTGCATTCAATCACCGGATGGACTCCCTTTCGTCTGGTGACTCCCGGAAATCTTTCGAGTTCTGATTCAGACACATAGCCTTTCGTTAAAAGACTTTTTGAGATGTCGATTCCTTCTTCTGTCTTTTCTATGGTTTTTCCACGGTTTTCCGGTGCAAACATTCCTTCCCTGAGACTTAATAAGGCTTTGTGCAGTACCTCTATTTTTTCTGTCTGCTCTTCCTTTTTTAGAAATCCCAAATATTCTGCGGCACTGATTCCAGCAATTTGTCCTTCAATCATAGCCGAACTGGCTTCCTCAATGCCGGATACATCCCCTGCCACAAAGATTCCCGGAACACTGGTGGCTCCTGTTTCGCTGCATTCCGGTACATATCCGGTCGGGGTATCCTTCATCTTACAGCCTGCCATTTTAGTGAGCTGGGACATGGGGGATAATCCAACGGCAAGGCAGATAGTATCCACTTCAAAATACTTGCTGCTGCCCGGAATGATCTTCCAGTCCTGGTCCACTTCACCAATGGTTACACCGGTCACCCGGTCCGTTCCTTCCGCTTTGATGATGGTATGGGATAGATAAAAGGGAACTCCGCATCGTGCCGCCTTTGCCGCATGAACCCCGTATCCGCCTACCTTTGGTGCCGCATCCACCAGTGCCACCACTTCACAGCCTGCCTGTAAAAGCTGGTAACTCACGACAAGGCCTACGTTTCCGGAGCCAAGCATCAATACCTTATTCCCGGGTCTGACGCTGTGAAGATTCATCATGGTCTGTGCCGCCCCTGCGCCAATAACGCCGGGAAGCGTCCAGCCTTCAAACGTAATCATATTTTCAGATGCGCCTGTGGCTGCGATTACCGCATCGCCTTTATAATGCCTGATTTCCTGTTCTATGGAAACCGTAACTTCCTTATCCAGATAAAGTCCCACGACAGTGGCATTTAACACGACTTCAACGCCATTGTCATTTGCTTCCTTTAACAGATCTTCACCGATTTTATAACCTCTGATTTTAGCCTTATGTTCTTTTGACCCAAAAAATTTATGGATTTGTTTGAAAAGCTGTCCGCCGGGCTTTGCATTTTCATCAAATACAATTACCTTTAAGCCGCTTTTTGCCGCTTCTATGGCTGCTGACAAACCAGCCGGACCAGCTCCTATAATAATTAGATCATATCTTGTCATCCTGCCTGCCCTCCATTTTAATTCTCCGCCAGCACCTTTATTCCTTTGCTCCTACGCCGTACTGGGTTTTCACATCCATTCCCTCTTTTAAAGGGGTAATGCAGGTTCTGACATTGGGTTTTCCGTCAACCACCATAACGCAGTCCGTACATCTGCCGATTGCGCAGAAGATTCCTCTTGGCTCATGGTACTTTTTTGTATACCGGTGTATCATGATTCCTGCCGCTTCCAGTGCGATGGCAATGGGTTCCCCCTCATGACCGGTTATGGTATTTCCGTCATAAGTAAATGAAACCACTGGCTTCTCTTCCGGTTTTCCAAGTATTGGATGCTCTTTAATTCTCATAATAACCTCCGTCTCTTTAAGCCAAATAAGGGGTCTCCCACAAATTAAGTTTTTTCCCAATTCCTTTTTCCAGGGCATTGCGGTATACAATGGTTCCCCATGCAACGTCTTCAATGGGCATTCCGCCTACGGAATAAATGATAATCTCATTGTCATTTCTATGAACCGGGATCTTCCCTGTAAGTACATCTCCCAGATCATCAATCTGCTCCTTTTTCATCTTTCCTTCCTCAATTAAATCCATGCAGTGCACCGCTGGTATGGGAATGGTATGATATGCGTTTTCTCCGATTTCTTCTTTCCATGCTTCATATAACTGAATATTATCCGTCACCGTTCTTGCACGGTTCTTAATAAATTCATCTTCAAATCTTGCCGCTGCCGGACAGCAAAGGATGGCACCCGGTTTGATCCATGCTTCTTCGATAAATGGATACTCGCTGATATCACCGGTCGGGCTTGAAGTTGCAATATGTACAATATCGGAATCTCTGACAGCTTCCTCTTCGGTTTCCACGACCCGAATGTCCTTGATCTGCGGGTACTTATCGTTGATATATTTAATAAAACTCTCAATGGACTTCCTGCCTCTTCCCTTAATCTTAACGGTCTCAATTCCGTGTCTCACCGCCATAGTGGCATCAAAAGCCGTTCTGCTCATAACGCCGGGTCCAATGACACCGATGACTTTAGAATCTTCCTTTGCAAAATATTTAACTCCCACTCCCGGGATTGCACCGGTACGAAATGCGCTTAGTATATTGGCTGACATATAAGCTAATGGTGCTCCCGTATCCTTATCATTTAACGTAAGCATCAGAATGGATCTTGGCAGCCCCTTTTTTCGGTTCTCCGTATTGGAACCGTACCACTTCATGCCTGCCATATCGAATTTACCCCCAAGATAGGCGGGCATTGCCATGAATCTCCGGTCTGGGCCGTCTGTCGGCATATTGGGGAATGGGGATTCCTGGGGGAATGTCATCATCACTCCATGGGAATTCCCATTGGGTCCTCCCATTCGGAAATCGCCGATTTTCATTAACTTGAACATCTCTTCCATGGCTTCTACACAGCCCGCCATGTCCGTTACACCTGCCTCAATCATTTCTTCTTCACTGAGATATATAAAATCAATCTTTTGATCACTCATTTTTATTTCCTCCATTCCGTCAAATCCTGTTTTCGGGTTCGTTTTTTCCTGCCTGAATCATCCTGGAATATCCTGTGATTTCTTCTAAAGGTGCTCCCGATGAATCATTGATTCTTTTCACTTTTCCAGCCTCCTTACAAAAAAGAGGCCCTGTGATAATAATTATCACAAGACCTCTCTGTCCTTCATTTTCCTACATTCTATCGTTATGTATCACGATAGAATTGTAAAAATCGGAACTAAGTGCTATTAATTTTTCTTAACTAAAATTATACCTGCATAATCACCTGCAGTTTTTCCCTATAGCTGTTCTGCATTAATCCGTTCATATATTTTGTGGGAGTATGATTAGTAAACTCCTTAAAATCTTTTATAAAATGAGACTGGTCATAATATCCCGCATCAAGGGCGGCTCGTGTCATACCAGTCTTACCCATGGTTTTTGTCAGTTCGTCAATTGCATTCTGGAAGCGTATGATCCTCATCAGCTCTTTGGGCGCCATGCCGAACTCATCGGTAATGACCCGGTTTAGATAGCGGAGAGAATAGCCTGTTTTTTCCTGAAGCTCTTTTAATTTGATATTGCCTCCCGACGCTACGATCTCCTGCCTTAACAGGGATTGGAGGTTATAGGCTTCATACCGTTCTGCATCGTAATGCTTTAAGTAAAAGTTTGTGAATATTTTGACTTTCTGTTCAAAGCTGTCTTCCTTCCACAGCTTCTCAAACAATTCTTCCTGTTCAGAAATAACATCAAACATATCCTCATATTTTTGTTCCCTGCCAACCAGCTCCGACATCTTCCTGTGTTTTCCCACCGGATTAAAGCCGGGAAGAAACCGGACGCCAAAATACTTGCAGCGGCTTGCTGTCTCTACATCCGTTTTGGCAAGAAGTGTGCCGGCAACTCTTGATTCAAGCCTGCTTCCGCTGCTGCAGAACAGAATATCCACACAGGCATCGGGAATTCCGGTCATAAGGTTATTTTCCGCCTCAAACTGATAGAAATGAGAGATTCCATATTGCATGACATTATATTTCTTGTATGCGCCAGTCACCAAAACAAAGCCTGGCTGTTTCGGATGCAGAATATCCACTTGATTTCTTCCATTCATAGGCAATCCCTCTTTCCTCAAAAAGCTGGTAAATGGGTAAAAAAAACGCAACGGAGCCAAAGACTCCATTGCGTTTTATATTTAAACTTATACTATTGAAACTCCGGTTTGTCAATACAATATCTGCTTCCAAATAAACCCTTTTTTTCATAAGGGAATTAAACAGCCATTGGAACGGTTTGAGACCCGTTTTATCCCAATACTAATATACAGACTTCCATTCCTCAATGTTGGTGCTGTCGAATTTAAATGGAGGCCCGAGAATTATTTCTGTACCGCCGTCGGAGGCTTCTTTTACCTCGTAATCTCCCATTTCTCCTGCCTTAAACTTGTCGCCGGCTTTTCCTGTGATGGTTCCCTCTACCAGAGCCATGGAAGTATATGCTCCCAAAGACCCTACATCAATGGGATTCCATAAATACATATAGGGACAGGAATGTGCTTCATCCTCTCCAATGTATTCCGCCATTTCAGAAGGAAGTCCAAGACCGGTCAGCTTTACCTTTGATTTCTCGTCCTGAAGGACCTTGGCAGCCGCATTGATTCCCACGGTAGTGGGCGCACAGATCACCTTTAAGTCCGGGTATTTTGATAAAAGAGCCTGAGTCTGATCCGTGGATTTCTGAGGTTCGTCGTCTCCATATGCCACTTCAACCAGATTGAGTTTGGAATACTTTTCTTCCTTCATAACCTCTTTCATGGATTCGATCCATGCATTCTGATTGGTTGCCTGGGAGGTGGCGGAAAGAATGGCCCAATCTCCCTCACCCCCGGAGATATCATAGACTGCTTCCATCAATGCCTGACCGATTTCTTTGATTCCAGCCTGGTTGACAAACGTCTGCCTGCTGTCTTTATTGACCTTGGAATCCAGACAGGATACCTTGATTCCTGCTGCCATCGCATCCTCTAAGGCCGCCTGCAGGGCATTTTCATCATTTCCGGCGATACAGATGGAATCCACTCCCTGGGAAATCAGTGACTGGATAACGGAAACCTGCGCATCAGCCGTAGCAGATTCCGGATGCTTTACGATACAGGTTCCTCCTTCTGCTTTAATGACCTTTTGAAAGCCCTGAGCAATCTTTTCATTGTAGGGATTTCCTGCTGCTTTAGTAATGACCGCATACGTCTTTTTGGAGGAGCTTCCCCCTCCGTCCTGAGCCGCGGATATCTGAGTTCCCCCGGTCTCTGTTTTCCCCGAACAGCCGCTAAGTGCTCCAAGCACCATTGCCGCACACAGAACTCCCCAAACCAATTGTTTTCTCATCTTACGATTACCTCCCTTTTTAATCATACTTTTATACGAAACACCCCCCGGTGTCTTGTATCACAGTTGTTTCCTTTTCATCGTTTTCCCTATTTCCGGTATCATGACCGCAAGGATCAGCAGCGTTCCAAGGATCACCAGAATGACCTGGGGATTCATATTGATCTGGCCCAATCCGATTCTTAAACAGATGATGATAAATGCAGATATGATGGCACCGGTCAGCTTTCCTTTTCCACCTGCCGTCGAAATCCCCCCAAACACAGCCATGGCAATGGCATCCAATTCAAAGCCGGTGCCCGTGGTGGTATTGGCACCATACAGCACGGATACAAGAAACATGGCACTGACGCCCGCCATCATTCCGGCAGCGGAATAGACCAGCAGACGAATTTTCTGAACCTGGATTCCGGAAAAATAAGAAGCCTTCCGGTTGCTTCCAATGGCATACAGCTTTCGCCCAAAGGTTGTTTTGCTTAAAATAAAGGTAAAAATGACTGCCGCAATCAGAACAACAAAGAAGATATAAGGAATTGGCCCGATTTTTCCTGCCATGGCGCGAAAGCCCTGATTGTTTTTCAAGGAGACAGAGCCTCCGCTGCCCAAAGCAATCTCCGCAATTCCACGGAAAATAATCATGGTTGCCAGCGTAACAATCATGGACGGCAGCTCTGTAAACAGGGTCACTGCGATTCCGTTAAAGAGTCCGCAGGCGGTTCCTGCTAAGATTCCGATCAACAGCACCATAGGAAAGGGAACCCCCGCATTGCCTGCAAGACAGGCGGTGGTTGCGGACAGACAGACCGTCGCTCCAACCGATAAATCAATTTCACCCAAAATCAAAATATACGCCATGGGAAGCAGAAGGAAGACTTCCGTTAAATACTTTGGCATTTCCCGAAGGACATTCACCGGTTTGTAGCTTGGTGAAATAACCATACAAAACAGATTTACCATGAGAAACAGAAGGACCAGTACACCTTCCCAGCTTAAAATCCTTTTTTTCCAGTTTTGATCTGACTGCGCAGATATGCTTCTGCCTGATTTTCCCGCCATTGCTACATCTCCCTCCTTTTTAAATTTTTCTTCTGCATCATGCGCTGAGTCCCTACATTTAAAATAATTACGGCTAAAATAATGCCGCCCTTTACCGTATTCTGCACGATGGAATCAATTCCCACCAGAGGGAGAGCCTTTGCTATGACCGCTAAGATCAGGGAGCCAAGCAATGCACCTGCTACGGTCCCCCGCCCGCCGGACATGCTTACCCCGCCAATGACACAGGCGGCAATCACATCCATTTCTTTTCCATACAGCATATTTGGCTGGGCGGAGGAATAGACGGCTACCGCCAGCGCACCGCACAGTCCGGACAACATCCCCATAACGGTATAGACGATGAGTTTGATTTTTGCGGTATTGATTCCGGATATGGCCGCTGCCTCCGGATTGCTTCCCACCGCATAGATTTTCCTTCCCGTCCTCGACCATTTCATGACCGCAAAAAAGATGAGATAGCATAGAAGTACAATGACGATTACGTTATTTAAACGTCCAAACCCCAGTTCCTTTTCCAAAGCAAAATTTTTAAACTCTCCCAGATTCTCCGCGCTGGCCCACTGGCTTTTGGCAATCAGATAAGCAAAGCCCCTGTAGATATACATAAATCCCATGGTCGCTATGATGGGAAGCACCTTTCCTTTTGATACCACAAGCCCGATTGCAGCGCCGCATACGGCACCGATTCCTATGGCAATGAGAAACAGCAGGAATGTATTGTGTATTACATGATACTTTAAAAGCATTCCCACAGCCATACCGGATACCGCCAGGGTGGAGGTAATGGAAATATCAATGCCTCCGATGAGAAGAACACACAGCATTCCCAATGCCATGATCATAATGACTGCGTTGTTTTTTAACATATCCTGAATGGATTTGGCCGTCAGAAACGAAGGGCTTAAAATCTGTATGAGGATGCATAACACGAGGAGGACAAGGAGCAGGCTGGCCTCTCTGGAGCCTGTGATCCTTTTGATCAAGCTATTTTTTTCCATTAGTGCAGACTCCTTTCCGTATCCTTTTCGGATTTTTCCATGGCATACTGAAGAATGGATTCCTGAGTGGCTTCTTCACGGGATAATTCTCCGGATAGTTTGCCACTGCACATCACCAGGATCCGGTCACTCATCCCGAGAATTTCCGGCATTTCAGAAGAGATCAAAAGAATGCCGTAGCCCTTTTTTGCTAAATCCCCCATGATCTGATAGATCTCCGCTTTTGCCCCTACATCTACCCCCTTGGTGGGTTCATCCATAATGACCACCTTCATCTCCTGGCTCAGGGCTTTTGCCACAACTACCTTTTGCTGGTTTCCTCCGGAAAGAGAGCTTGCAGGATCAAAAATTGAAACTGCCTTGGTATCCACTTCTTCCAGAAGTTCTTTTGCGGTTTCCTCTTCCAGCTTTTCATTGATCACACCGCGTCTGGAATATTTTTTTAAATTAGGAAGGGTCACATTGCGTCCCAGTCCCCAGCTAAGAATCAGCCCCTCTTTTTGACGGTCTTCCGGGAGAAGTACAATCCCTTCCTTCATGGCATCCGCCGGTTTTTTAATGAAAATCCGTCTTCCTTCCAGATAAATATTTCCTGAGTCCGGTCTTGTGATTCCGCAGATACTCTCAGCCACCTCGGTCCGTCCTGCTCCCACCAATCCGGTAAGTCCCAGGATTTCCCCCTGATGCAGTTCAAAACTGATGTCCTTAAAATATCCGGTCCTTGACAGCTTTTCAATCCGCAGGACTTCCGGACCTCTCCGGATCTCCGGCTTTGGAAAAAGATCTTTGATTTCACGGCCAACCATGGCACGGATCAAATCAGAATTGGTGATCTCATCGGTCTTAAAAGTGCCGATGTACTTCGAGTCGCGAAATACCGTCACCCGGTCAGCCAGCCGGTACATATCCTCAAACCGGTGGGAAATGAAGATAACCGATACTCCGGAAGCCTTCAGCTTATCTACGATCCGGTATAATTCCTCTGATTCATTTCTAGTCAGGGCTGCGGTCGGCTCATCTAGAATGATGATTCCCGCCTGTGTGGAGAGGGCCTTTGCGATTTCCACCATCTGCTGCTGAGCCACGCTTAGGCTTCCCATCTCATCGGAGCACTTAAAATCTGCATTCAGCTCCTTTAACAGCTGATCTGCTTCCCGATTCATCCGCTTCCACTGAAGGATTCCTCTTTTTATTATTTCATGACCCATAAAAATATTTTCCGTTACGGAAAGATCGGGATAAGAGGTGGGGTGCTGGTAAACTGCTGCAATCCCTGCTGCCTGGGCATCCTTAGGCCCCTTAAAATCCACTTCAGCACCGTCTAAAAAGATCTCTCCCTCTTCCGCTTTGTGGACTCCTGTGATCACTTTGATGAATGTGGATTTTCCTGCCCCGTTCTCGCCCATCAGTGCATGGACCTCTCCCTTTTTCAGATTAAAATGAACCTGATCCAAGGCTTTGACCCCAGGAAATTTTTTTGTAACCCCTTTCAATTCCAATACATAATCGGCCACCGTTTCATCCTCCCTTCTCAACTGATCTCAGTTTATCATTGAACGAATGGAAGGCAAACAGTATTATTTTTTGATATCGGGTAATTTCTTTTTATGTTTTTGTTTATAATGGAGTTAATTTCCCATTTTTGCTTGTCATATTTGTTTATTTTGTTAAAATAGAATTATATGAGTGCTGGTTGGGGGTACCGTTATGAAATTACTGATTGTTGATGATGAAGAGCTTACACGCATCGGTCTGATCAACTCCATTGATTGGGAGTCTCTGGGGATTTTTAATCTGTTCCAGGCCGAGGATGGGATAAGCGGACTTCGTATTGCCAGAGAAGTGAGACCGGAAATTATTTTATGTGATGTGAGAATGCCCAGGCTGAACGGGATCGAGCTGGTGGAACGGCTGGAAAAACTTCTCCCGAATTCCGCATTTATCTTCATGAGCGGCTATTCCGACAAAGAATATCTAAAGGCTGCTATCCGCTTAAAAGCCATAAACTATGTGGAAAAGCCTCTGGCCCCGGCAGAAGTGGCCTCTGCCATAAAGGAGGCTTATCACTGCGTCAGACAACATATGAGAACCGTGAAGAATGAGCTGTTTTATTCCAGAGAAGCGGACTCTTCCTTTGCCGCTGCCTTAACTCAGCCCTATAAAGACAGCAGAGAAATCATCGCTGCCCTGGCAAAGGAACTGAATCTGAAACTTACGCCTTCTTTAAGCGTCACCTCCTTTGTCGTGAAGGTGGAGCAAAGCCAGGCCGATTTAAACCACGTGAATCAAATACTTGCCGATCTGGAAATATATCTTTCCTATTCCCGCAACAGGGTTTATTATATTTCAAAATACATCCAATACCACATTTTTCACATCGTATCTCCTGCACCGCCCTCTTCTTCGTCCATGAACCGGATCGGCACCTTTTTAAAAAACCGTTTTCAGAAGACCTGTGCTTTTTATATCAGCAGAGGGGAGACCTGCACCGGAATCTCAAAAGCCTATGAGTCCTATGCCAGTGCAGTTTCCCTTATGCAAAGCAGCTTTTTCTTTGATTCAGGGACTTATTTTACCCCTGAAAAAAAGATGACCGGATACAAGGAAAAGACGGGAAACGGTTCCTATGACCGTTATGTTCCCCTTCTTTCAAATGCTGTCCTGTCAAAGGATTTAAACGCCGTCAAAGATTTGCTTTTTCAGCTTCATCATGAATTTTACCAGCAGAAACATATCTTTCCCCATGAAGCAAGAGACCTGTATTATAAACTTTTCATGACATTAGAGGACTGCCGCCAGCAGCTTCGGCTGGCTCCGGCTGCGGAACCGGAAAATGCCATGAAGCTTCTTGAAAACTGTTTTAATTTCCATGAACTTCATGAGAGACTGACCCAAAAAACAGAGCTGCTTTTTGAAGCAGCCAGGTCCTATATGCCGGAGAATTCCACCATATTTTTAATAAAAGATTACATTCACAAGCATTATCATCATGATTCCCTATCGGTTCGGGATATCGGCAATCAGGTTTTCTTATCTGCCTCTTATGTCTGTACCTATTTTAAAAATGAAACCGGGCAGACCATCAATCAGTATCTCACGGAATTCCGGATGAAAAAAGCAAAGGAACTTTTGGCGGACCCTCGTTATCAGATCGCCGATATTTCTTTCAAAGTAGGCTACAGCAACGGAAATTATTTTAGCAAAAGTTTCAAAAAGCTGACTGGTTTATCACCGTCTGATTACAGGGAGAAGATGCTGAAATGAAACATCTGATACAAAGAGCAAAGACCTGTTACAACAATATGATGCTGCAGACAAAATTTACCATTACCCATCTGCTCATCACCACCATTCCCATGCTGGTCATGTTTCTGTTTTTCTACGGAAAACTCTACGATATGGTTTTAGCTTATACCGTCCGCTCAGAACAGACCGCCTCTGCCATGACCATCCCTCAGATCAATGGGCTTATTGATACCATTCTTACCGCACAAAATGGCCTGGAAGCGCATCCCTACTACCGGAAGCTGTTCCACTCCACAGATTCCCAGACAGATGCCCCGCTCACGGATTCTGCTGATGCCTCGGACTTTTGCCGACTGGCGGAGAAAACCATTGACGGAAAAACCATAACCGACATTCGCATCTATATGGATCTGCCAGCTTCCCAGCCCATCTTTTATAAGAAGAACACAAGCAGGATCTTCCGGCCAGTAAGGGAAGCTAGGGGCGCTTACTGGCATGGTATCTTCCAGGGAAACCGTTCTTACCGCTCTCTATTCTGTCCTGAGTTTTATTTAAGTCCCATAGAGGTAAAGGAATCCGGGGATATGGCATTTATCACGAAAGCTTCCATTCCCTATAAGGATGAGTTACGCACCTGTTATATTGCCATTTACTATTCCAAGGCACCCTTTACTGCTCTTTTGAAAAACAACTTATCCAAAGATACCAGTGTGGCCTATATCATCAATGACCGGGACAGTACGGTGGCCACCTCCAATCATGGGCTTTCCGGAATTTATCATTTCAGCTATGACAAGGTACGGGATTATTTTATGTCGTCGGATAACTTTATCCTGAAAAATATCCTGGGAGAAGATGTGTATGCAGGCTTCTATTACATTCAGAAAACCAACTGGTTTATGGTTGCCATCATTCCCACCAAATCCATCATCCAGAAAAGTGTTCTTATTGTGATAGGCTTTTTTCTTATCTATCTTTTTTGCATCATATCTGCATTTTTAATTGCAATCAAACTGTCTCATTCCATCACCAACCGCATTTCCTCCGTCATCCGGCAGATGTCCAAAGTCCGGTCCGGTCCTCCCACCCCTCTGCCGGATTCCGTGTACCACGATGAGATCGGCGGGTTGATTGATACCTACAATTATATGACCAGAACCATGAATCAATTGATTGCGGAACAGATCAAAGCCGCAGAAGATTTAAGGCATGCCGAGTTTCACACGCTCCAGGCGCAGATCAATCCCCATTTTCTTTATAACACCATGGACATGATCAACTGGCTGGCAAAGCAGGGCAGAACTGATGAGGTATCGGAAGCAATTGTAGATTTATCCCGTTTTTACAAGCTGACGCTGAGCAGAAAAGAGACCTTGAGTACCATTGCAGATGAACTGGAGCATGCAAATATCTATGTGCGTCTTCAGAATATGCGGTATCATCAGGTCATTGACCTGGTCAACGATATGCCGGATTATATGATGGACTGCACCATTCCCAAGCTGACCTTTCAGCCCGTGGTGGAAAATGCAATTCTCCACGGACTTCTGGAAAAGGTTCCAAAAGGCGGAACCATTGTTATCACCGGCTGGCTGGAAGAACATGGAGCTGTCATCCTGATTTCCGATGATGGAGTGGGCATCCCTGAGGATAAACTTTCCGGTCTTTTATCCGGAAAGGGAACCAGCAGAACAGGAACAAACATCGCAGTCTTTAACACCCACCGCCGCCTTCAGATTCTTTACGGCCCTGAATACGGCCTGACCTATAAAAGCATTCCGGGAAAGGGGACGGAAGTGGAGATACGGGTCATGTATGCTGCCGCACCACTCCTCTAAACATGGTACCGGAGGCTTCAGAATTCCCTTTATGAATGACGTAGGAAAGCAAAAAAGGCTCCCCCCGGAACAGAGCAATAAAATCTGTTCCGGAATGGGAGACCTTTTCCATTCATTTTATGTTCCAATCAAATAATTACTCAATCAAATAGGCTTTGACGATTTCTCCGTAATATGCAGTATGATAATCTCTGTTGGCACCGTGGAAGGAGCCATCCACGTCCTGAGGGTAACATTCTTTTTTGTATTTTTCCAAAATCGCATGTTCATCCTGCTTCTGCTTGTAGACCACCCTGCATTCCAGAGTCAGCGGCAGTTCCTTAATTGCCGGAACGGAAATCTCATCGGAATCCACCAGTGTTAAGTTCAGCTTTTGGATTTTATCCACAGAATGGCCCGTCTCTGTTCCGCATATCCCCAAAATCTTTTTATCAAAATCACCATACGGTATATTGATGGTAAATTCAGAGTTTTTATCCAGCTGCTGCTTTGTAAAACGGTGCTCTCTCACAAAAACAGTAAATATGGGTTTTCCCCACTCAATTCCCAGTGTCCCCCAGGAAATGGTCATGGAATTCACTTTTCCGTCTGCCTTTGTGGTCAGTAACACTCCTTTGTTTACCGCTTTTAGGATCTCACTGGCATGATCGAATACTTCTATCTCCTTTTTCATTGCAGCCTCCTTTTTGATATATGGTTGCTATAATCATAAACAGACGGGATAATATTCGCAAGTATGCACTTTTTTGTAAGATACTATCCAAAAGGTGAGTTTTGGACTCCTTATCCTCTTGCAGCCAGCCGGGCACCCATTTCAAATGCATTCCGGCAATCCACCGGGAACTGTTCCTCCCTCACCTTGGCTTTGTGGGGCTCATTGAATTTGGAAGCCTCATACTTGGAATAATCTTTAAATTGATACGTGTCATTGCTGGTCAATATCTCTGATACACCATGAAACAGCTGTAACAGCATCTGATTCTGCACAAAGACTTCCCTATAATGAAGCTGCTCCATATACTCTTTCGGGACATTCATGGTGTATATAAAGCCGGATGCGATTTTCCCTTGAAATAATGACCGTTCCCCTTCATTATAAGAAATGTTTGGAAATATCAGACGTTCCAGAAATGCACGCATCTCTCCTGTAACATTCCCGATATAAACGGGGGAACCAAGAATGATCACATCGCAGGTCAGGGCATACTGAAGGATTTCCTTCAACTCATCGTTTACCGCACAGACCCCATTGCATTGACTGTCCTTCCGCTTGCAGGCAAAGCAGCTGACACAGCCTTTGAAATTCACATCATACAGATTCACAAGCCGGGTACCTGCCCCCTGTTCCTCCGCTCCTTGAAGTGCGTGTTTTAAAAGCACCGCTGTATTTCCATTTTTCCGTGGACTTCCGTTTACCGCTAATACGTTCATTTTGACCCTCCTGGATTGTTCGTTATAAAATTTGCGTGAAATGATAGAATATTCTTTCTCTCCTTTTTGAACCAATTATAGCAATAAGCAGTTGCAATGTACATAACGCACTTTTTTGTTAGTCCCCTCTCCCTATAATTATCCCAAAATTCGACAAAATTCTACAAATAGATCGTGTAATCAAATGCCAAATACGAATTGACTGTAAATACATTATGAGGTATAATAAATTTAGCTTTATTTGTTAATAAAATAACAAGCAAACATTTGAAAAGGAGATGTTCTTAATGAAGGGTTTTGCAATGTTAAATATTGGTAAAACGGGTTGGGTGGAAAAGGAAAAACCCGCATGCGGGCCGATTGATGCGATTTGCCGCCCCATTGTTCTGGCTCCCTGTACTTCTGATATCCATACGGTATGGGAGGGTTCGATTGGGGAACGCCATGATATGATCCTGGGACATGAAGCCGTGGCTGAAGTGGTGGAAGTTGGAAGCCTGGTAAAAGATTTTAAACCAGGTGACAAGGTCCTTGTACCGGCTATCACACCGGACTGGAATTCTATAGAGGCCCAGGGCGGCTATCAGATGCATTCCGGAGGAATGCTGGCGGGCTGGAAATTTTCAAATTTCAAGGACGGGGTATTCGGTGAATTTTTCCACGTAAACGATGCGGATGGAAACCTGGCCCATCTGCCGGAGGGTGTGGACCCGGTGGCCGCATGTATGCTTTCTGATATGGTTCCAACCGGTTTTCATGGAGTCGAACTTGCCGACATACACTTTGGTGACACGGTAGCTGTTATTGGAATCGGACCCGTTGGTCTGATGTCCGTAGCCGGTGCTGCCCTTCACGGTGCTTCCCATATCTATGCCGTAGGCTCCCGCCCCAATTGCGTCCAGTTAGCTAAAGAATATGGTGCCACCGATATCATCAATTACCGGGAAGGCGATATTGCGGATCAGATTCTGGAAAAAACAGGCGGAAAGGGTGTGGACCGTGTTATTATCGCAGGCGGGGACAACGACACCTTTGCACAGGCCATTGCCATCTTAAAACCGGGCGGAAAAATAGGAAATGTCAATTACCTCGGAGAAGGCGATTACATAAAGATTCCCCGTATCAAATGGGGATGCGGCATGGGACATAAACAGATTTCCGGCGGGCTGATGCCAGGCGGCCGGTTGAGAATGGAAAAGCTGGCTTCTCTCCTCTCCGCCGGCAGACTGGACCCAGGCAAGCTGATCACCCACCGGTTTGAGGGCTTTGAAAACATTGAAAAGGCTCTTATGCTGATGAAGGATAAGCCAAAGGATTTAATCAAACCAGTGGTCATTATCCATTGGTAGTTTAACGCCGGTGCAGTCAAAAAAGGCACCAGGACCTTTTAGGTGACCCCCAAAAGCTCCTGATGCCTTTTTCCTGCACTACTTTATTTTTTCCGGTATCTGACAGCCAGACCCTTTAAAAACGATCTCACATAACGATCTCCGCATACCTTATAATTCCGCTGACCCTCTCTCCTTAAAACAGCACTTAACTCCCCGTTTGATAAATCGGTTCCCCCGTCTTTCATGATCTGAAGCATGTCCTCACCGGTAAGAGACAGTGCGATCTTTACTTTTTTCAGAAATACGTTATTAACGGTACGGTCGTCATTTATCATAAAAAGCTGATTTTCCGATTCTCCGGATGCAGGTTCTTTTTTTCCTCTTTTCCGGGTAATAAAACCGTTTAAGAAAGACTCCAGCATACGATTGCTGCATTTGCTGCTGTCGGAATTTAACAGGATTTTTTCCAATTCTTCCTTTGTTACCGTAACTCCTCCCAGCTGAAACATTTCCGCCATATCCATGTCCTTGATATCCAAAGCATATCTTAATCGAATCAATCTATCGTTATTATCCATTGGTTCCTCTTTTCCTATTATTATTTTAACCATTCACCAGAATACCGCTTTACGAATGTTTATCCAACGCTTTCGTTACCTTTAATTGCTTTCCATTGACCGTTGTATGCTTCATTGCTTCCAAAACCAGGGGGCCTTTGCCATTTAAAATCTCAATATAAGTCAGGGTATCCTGAACTGCAATGATTCCGATGTCCTCCGCGTTTACGCCTTCAATTGCGGAAATGGCCCCTACAAAGCTGGCCGCTCTCAGCTTCTTTTTCTTTCCCCCATGAAAGCGAAGCTTCATAATGCCTTTTTTAAATGCATCCCCCTTCATCTGTTTTTCCGGGGGAGCCGTTTTCATGTTTTTCTCAAAGGCCGGTTTCCGACCGGACACGTCCTCTTTTGAGGGTTTCTCAAACCTCGGGATTTCAAAACCGATCAGTGCTTCAATCTCCCTGAGAAATCTTGTCTGGGTTGGGGTGGCAAAGGATAATGCTTTTCCCTTTTTTCCGGCACGTCCGGTTCTTCCGGTCCGGTGAACGTAGGTTTCCGCCTCTAAAGGGATGTCATAGTTGATAACCAGGGAAATATGGTCGATATCAATGCCTCTGGCGGCAAGATCCGTGGCGGCAAGATACCGGCATTTCCCGCGTTTAAATGCATTCATGGCGAGAAACCGTTCCTTCTGTTCCATCCCTCCATGAATCTTTTTGCAGTCATAGCCCATACGAACCAGATCCTTCCACACCCGGTCCACCCGGTCCTTGGTACTGCAAAAGATGATACAGCTATCCGGATTTTCCATTATGGTCACCTCGGTCAGAAGTTGGAATTTCTCCTCCTCCCTGGTGATATAAAGCCCATGTTCAATGTCCGCCGCTGTGATATTTTCCTCATTCACATCAATTCTGACTGGGTTTATCATATGCTTTGAGGAAATGGTTATGATTTCCTCCGGCATGGTGGCGGAAAACAGCATCGTCAACCGTTTTCTGGGAAGCCTCTCAAGGATCGCCTCCACCTGTTCCATAAATCCCATATGAAGCATCTGGTCGGCCTCATCAATTACCAGGCAGTTTATGTTCCCCAGAGACAGCGTTCCTTTTTCCATATGATCCAGCACCCGCCCAGGAGTTCCCACCACCACATGAGTCTTCTGCTTTAATTCTGTTTTCTCAAGGGAAAACGGATGTCTTCCATAGACTGCTGCCGCTTTGATTCGTTTGAATCTGCCAATATTGGTAAACTCCTCTTTTACCTGGACCGCAAGCTCTCTGGTCGGGGTGAGAATCAGCGCCTGTGGTTTGTTCTCAAGCCATTCTGCCGCTTCACAGATGGGAATGGCATAGGCTGCCGTTTTCCCGCTGCCCGTCTGGGCTTTGACAATCAGATCCTGTCTTTCTAAGGCAAATGGAAGGACGCTGGCCTGGACCTTCGTAGGGATTTCATACCCCAGAACATCAAGTGCTCTTCCTATATCTTCCCTGATTTTAAAATCTTTCAAACGTTCCTGTCCCATTTTTATGCCTCTCATTTTATCTAACACTTCGTATTTTTTACTGAATTGCAGCTCGGTTGAGTTTTTTCCACTTCCTGATCTTGCTTCGGAAGGTTTGAAAGGGTGCCACAGTGTTGATGTGTATCCATTTCCATATCGGCCATTTTGATGGGGTGGAGGAAGCCCATTTCCTCACATCCTGGCCAAATAAGTCCTCATCAGAAAAGGAATCCAACCACAAAATAAGCTCTGCCACACATTCCCGGTACAGGCTTTTCAGCTCGCTTAGGGTACAGGCTTCGTATTGCTTATAAAAGTTCTCATATAAACCGCCCAGCTTGTTCCATTTGTAATTCAACGCTGGGGTGACTACCTCTTTTCCGGCAAGTTCATCCCGGTCCCAGCCCAGGAGCAGATTCATCCAGCCCAGCTGATAGGCGATCATCTGGGCTGGGCTGCGGTCAACACCTTCCAGAATTTTATCTTGATCCCCTTCCTCAACGGAATCAAATTCTGTAATAAATAAGTGAGCGGTTTTTTCAATTTCCGCAATCAGTTCTTCTTTGTTTTTATATTCCTGCATCAGTTACCTTCTTTCTCTTTTTGAACTATTTTGCCTGTTTTTTCATGCTTCATTTCCGTGCCAGTGCCTCCTGTTCCAATTGAAGCAGAGCCTTCTTCCGGTCCAATCCGCCCGCATATCCGGTCAGACCGCCATTTGTCCCAACCACCCGGTGGCAGGGGATCAGGATTGAAACAGGGTTATGGCCTACCGCTCCTCCTACCGCCTGGGCTGACATGGTGTCCTGCCCCCTTGAGGCTGCGATCTTTTTTGCGATTTCTCCATAGGTGGTGACAGTGCCATAGGGTATTTGAAGAAGGATCTCCCAGACAGCTTTTTGAAAATCCGTTCCTTTTGGCTGCAGATCGGGGAGCGTTGCATCTTTGTTTCCTTTAAAATAATCCTCAAGCCACTGGTGAAGCCTTATAAAAACCGGATGCTCCGGTTCATAAATCCAAGAATTCGTATTCCCCGGAAAATATTTTTGCCCCTCAAACCAGAGTCCGGTAATTCCATTGCCCTCCGCTGCTGCAGTTAAATTCCCAAGGGGACTTTTAAAGTTTGCATATATCATTCTCTTTTCCCTCCTCTTTTGTATGTTCCCCTTTTAAGGAATACCGCAAACCAATCGTGGTTTAAAAGCACCAGAGACACCTGACATACGTTCTTCTTAACTATCACTTCTTTCATTAAAAATACCATGAAAACAGGATATTTGCCAGCGGTTTTGGATATGTGGGAAAATTTTCAGGGCCAGCCGGCAGTTGACCTGACGCTGATGTAAAGAATAATTTTGATTTTTCATAACAAAAAGCCGCAGTTTGGAGCGGTCAGATAGGGATTATTAATTCCTGAAAAATTCGGCATAGTCGTAGATTTTCGGCTATGCCGTTTTTTCGTTTATTTTGGTAAGTCGATAGCGCCAATGCAGTTATAGAAAATTTGAATTCGCTGGGCTCTGCGGCCATCTACCTTTTCAGCCTTGAATACTATAATTTTGTCAATGAACTCTCGAATAATCTCTGCATCCAATTCTGTAATTTCTGTGTACTTTTTAACCAGTGCCAAAAAGCGGTCGGTATTGAGGGTTTGCTCATTTGTTGCATCAATGGTATGTTTTAATTTGGTTATCCTTTCTTCCAGTGCCTTCTGCTCGGCTTCATATTCCGCCGACATCTTGTAAAAACGCTCTTTGGGAATTTTGCCCATCACATTGTCTTCATATAGCTTTCTAATGATTTTGTCTATGTGGATAGGCTACAATAAATTGGACAGATATTTTAAGGTCATGTAAAATAGAAAGTAGAAAAGGAGTTACGATTATGACCGAAAGAAGAAAGCCTCGTTCCTATACAGATGAATTTAAGCAACAGTTAGTTCAGCTGTATCAAAATGGAAAAAGAAAATGTGATATCTGCCGTGAATATGATATCGCCACCTCACTATTGGATAAGTGGCTCAAGCAGTCTGCCATCTCTGGTTCTTTCCACGAGAAAGATAACCGTTCCACAGAACAACAAGAATTAATTGAACTGCGTAAACGAAATAAACAATTGGAGATGGAGAACGACATTTTACACCAAGGGTGGGCAGCGCCAAGCAAGCAGCGCTGATCTTAGGACGAAAGTAAATGTGATCAAGGCAAATACCCACAA
>CAJMPJ010000019.1 GCA_905215155.1 uncultured bacterium
CTGTCATGAGCAGAGATGAGCGGGCTAAAATGCAGAAGACCTATGGTTACACGTATGAAGAATATAAGACCATGATCCTTCCTATGGCATTAAATGGGGCGGAAGCTGTTTCGGCAATGGGGGCAGACAGTCCTCTGGCCGTTTTAAGCAAGAAGCACCAGCCTTTGTTTAACTATTTCAAACAGCTGTTTGCCCAGGTTACCAATCCTCCCATTGATTCTATCCGTGAAGAGATCGTTACCTCCACTACGGTTTATGTGGGTGAGGAAGGCAATATTCTGGAAGAAGATTCAGAAAACTGCAAGATTTTAAAAGTGAATAATCCCATTCTTACCTGTACGGATCTTTTAAAGATCAAGCATATGAAAAAGCCGGGCTTTAAGGTGGAAGTGATTCCGATTACCTATTATAAGAACACTTCTCTTGAAAAGGCCATTGACAGACTGTTTCTGGAAGCGGACCGGGCGCACCGGGATGGAGCGAATATTATCATATTATCTGATCGTGATATTGATGAAAATCATGTGCCCATCCCGTCTCTGCTTGCGGTATCAGCATTGCAGCAGCACTTAGTGAAGACAAAGAAAAGGACCTCTGTGGCTTTGATTTTAGAAAGCGGAGAACCAAGAGAAGTCCATCATTTTGCAACGCTTCTGGGCTATGGAGCGTGTGCCATCAATCCGTATCTGGCACAGGAATCCATTCACTACTTAATTGAAAGCGGCATGTTAGATAAAGATTATTATGCGGCTGTGGAAGACTATAATTCTGCAGTTCTTCATGGCATTGTAAAGATTGCCTCAAAAATGGGGATTTCCACGATTCAGTCTTATCAGGGCGCACAGATTTTTGAAGCAGTTGGTATTTCCAAAAACGTGATTGAGAAATATTTCACAGATACAGTCAGCCGGGTCGGAGGGATTACCCTTGAGGATATTGCAAGCGATGTGGATGTTCTGCATTCTGCAGCCTTTGACCCTCTCGGGCTTGACGTGGATCTGACTCTTGACAGTGTGGGAAGCCATAAGGCAAGAGCGGGTCAGGAGGAACATCTTTATAATCCTCTTACCATCCATCTTTTGCAGGAGGCGACCAGAACCGGAAGCTATGAAACGTTTAAAGCATATTCCCATGCGCTTACAGAGGAAGGCCAGATGGTGAATTTAAGAAGCCTTCTGGATATTGACTATTCCAAGACGAAAGAGATTCCTCTTGAAGAAGTGGAAAGTGAGGAATCTATTGTAAAACGGTTTAAGACCGGTGCCATGTCCTATGGCTCCATTTCCCAGGAGGCTCATGAAACACTGGCAATCGCCATGAACCAGATCCACGGAAAATCTAACAGTGGAGAAGGCGGAGAGAGTTTGGAGCGTCTGACCACCGCCGGCGATGGAATCAACCGCTGCTCTGCCATCAAGCAGGTGGCTTCCGGACGTTTTGGTGTGACCTCCAGATATTTGGTAAGCGCAAAAGAAATCCAGATTAAGATGGCTCAGGGTGCAAAGCCAGGAGAAGGGGGCCAGCTCCCGGGGAAAAAGGTCTATCCATGGGTAGCAAAAACCAGACATTCCACAACGGGTGTGGGACTTATTTCTCCGCCGCCTCATCATGACATCTATTCCATAGAGGATTTGGCCCAACTGATTTACGATCTGAAAAATTCCAATACAGCGGCCAGAATATCGGTAAAACTGGTTTCTGAAGCGGGAGTAGGTACGGTTGCAGCAGGTGTTGCCAAGGCAGGTGCCCAGGTTATCCTTATTTCCGGATTTGACGGAGGAACCGGAGCCGCGCCCAGAAACTCCATCTATAATGCCGGCCTTCCTTGGGAACTGGGGGTAGCAGAAGCGCATCAGACCCTGATCATGAACGGGCTTCGTGATAAAGTGATCCTTGAAACAGACGGTAAACTGATGACGGGGCGTGACGTGGCCATCGCCTGCATGCTGGGAGCAGAGGAGTTCGGATTTGCGACTGCACCGTTAGTTACCTTAGGCTGTGTGATGATGAGAGTGTGCAATCTGGACACCTGTCCCGTAGGGGTTGCCACCCAGAATCCGGAGCTTCGCAAGCGGTTTAAAGGAAAACCGGAGTATGTGGTCAATTTCATGTATTTTATTGCAAAAGAGCTGAGAGAATACATGGCGAAACTGGGAATCCGCACGTTGGATGAGCTGGTTGGAAGAACCGATCTTTTAAAGAAGAAAGAGACCCTTTCCTCTGAGCGCGCACGTAAAGTGGACCTCTCTGCAATTTTGGGAAATCCATTTGCCGGACAGAAGCTTGCAGGTTACAACCAGAAACAGATTTATGATTTTGAACTGGAAAAGACTGTGGATGAAAAGATCTTCTTAAAGAAATTAAAACAGGCATTGCAGACGGGGCAGAAAAAAGGACTTCAAATTGATGTTTCCAATACGGACCGCGCACTGGGTACCATTTTTGGTTCCGAAATCACAAGGCTTTATCCGGATGGGCTGGCGGAAGATACCTTTACCATCAACTGTACGGGAAGCGGCGGTCAGAGTTTTGGAGCATTTATTCCCAAAGGCCTTACGCTGGAACTGGTGGGCGACAGCAATGACTATTTCGGAAAAGGACTTTCCGGAGGTAAGCTGGTGGTTTATCCGCCTCAGGGAGTCAAGTTTAAAGCGGAAGATAATATTATCATCGGCAATGTGGCACTTTATGGCGCTACCAGCGGCAAGGCATTTATCTGCGGAGTTGCCGGGGAACGGTTCTGTGTGCGTAATTCCGGTGCGACCGCTGTGGTTGAAGGGGTCGGTGATCATGGCTGTGAATACATGACAGGCGGCCGCGTCGTGGTCCTTGGTACCACCGGTAAGAATTTTGCCGCAGGAATGAGCGGCGGAATTGCTTATGTATTAGATGAAAAGAGAGATCTTTACAAGAGACTGAATAAGGAAATGGTTTCCTTTGAAGAAGTGACAAACAAGTACGATGTTCTGGAATTAAAGGAAATGATCAAGGAACATGTGGCTTATACAAACTCTGCAAAGGGGAAAAAGATCCTTGATCATTTCGGGGAATATCTGCCCAGATTTAAAAAGATCATGCCCCATGATTACAGACGTATGATGAATACCATCGTCCAGATGGAAGAAAAGGGATTAAGCAGTGAACAGGCACAGATCGAAGCATTTTATGCCAATACAAAAGGATAAGGAGGAGTAGACAATGGGAAAGCCAACAGGATTTTTAGAATTCAACAGAGAAACAGGAAAAACGGTAGACCCCAAGACTCGTATTAAAAATTATAACGAGTTCCATCTGCCTCTTTCCGAAAAAGAACAGAGATGCCAGGGTGCGCGCTGTATGGATTGCGGTGTTCCTTTCTGCCAGTCCGGAGTGATCATCAAGGGGATGGTTTCCGGCTGCCCCATCAACAATCTGATACCGGAATGGAATGAACTTGTTTATACAGGTACATGGCAGCAGGCTTATAACAGGCTGAAAAAGACCAACAGTTTTCCGGAGTTTACGGCGAGAGTTTGTCCGGCACCCTGTGAAGCGGCCTGTACCTGCGGTTTAAATGGAGATCCGGTGAGCATCAAGGAAAATGAATATGCCATCATTGAACGGGCCTATAAGACTGGAATCGCAGGGCCCAACCCGCCCAAGATCCGCACCGGGAAAAAGATAGCGGTTATCGGTTCCGGTCCCGCGGGTCTGGCGGCAGCGGACCAGTTGAATAAACGGGGGCACAGTGTGACTGTGTTTGAACGGGAAGACCGCATCGGAGGCCTTTTGATGTATGGCATCCCAAATATGAAGCTGGAAAAACATATTATTGACCGAAAAGTGGATATCATGGAGCAGGAAGGCATCACCTTCGTAACCGGAGCTGATGTAGGGAAGACCCAGAAGGCGAAAGATTTATTAAAAGATTTCGACCGCGTTATTTTAGCCTGCGGTGCGTCTGAACCAAGAGACTTAAAGGTTCCTGGAAGAGACGGGCAGGGAATTTACTTTGCTGTGGATTTTTTAAAGTCTACCACCAAAAGCCTGCTTAATTCCGACTTGCAGGATCAATTATTTCTCTCTGCAAAAGGAAAGCATGTCATCGTTATCGGAGGCGGTGACACAGGAAATGACTGTGTGGGAACCGCAATCCGCCACGGCTGCGCATCTGTGATTCAATTAGAGATGATGCCCAGGCTTCCGGAAAAAAGAACGCCGGACAACAGCTGGCCGGAATGGCCCAGAGTATTGAAAACGGATTACGGCCAGGAAGAAGCCATTTCCGTATTCGGCAAGGACCCAAGGCTTTATCAGACAACAGTAAAAGAATTTGTCAAAGATAAGTCCGGCAAGGTAGTCAAAGCCGTATTAATGAATCTGGAGCCGAAAAAAGATGAAAAAACCGGACGTATGAGTATGGAGCCGGTGGCTGGAAGTGAGAAAGCAGTTCCTGCCGACCTGGTTTTGATCGCAGCTGGATTTTTGGGGGCACAAAGCTATGTGGCAGAAGCGTTTGGCGTAAAGTTAAATGAACGTAGAAACGTGGAAACTTTAAAAGATAAATATAAGACCAACGTAGATAAGGTGTTTGTGGCAGGAGATATGCACAGAGGCCAGTCCCTGGTGGTATGGGCGATCAGAGAAGGCCGTGAGGTTGCAAAGGAAGTGGATATGGACTTAATGGGCTATTCCAACCTGGCATAATCAAAGAGGTGGCAGGTGATTACGTTACCTGCCTCCTGTTTGTTGAAATTAATGCAAAACCGGAAACTCTTCTTTCAAACATTTTTTCAGCAAGGGGATCATACTTCCCCCCTGCCATGTTCCCTAAGGAAATGATAAGTATGTAGAGGACTGCCTTTTCTCCCCAGGCACCTCCCATTGTAAAGTAGAACATATCGGCAATGCTGTGTTCAAAGCCGGAAAGGATAAACACCATGATAGGAAGGGTGAGAGCCAGGTGCTTTCCCACGCTGTCTTTGATCGTCTGGAAGCCGATGACGGCTATGCACATCATAACTCCGCACATAAAGGCCATGACAAAGGTACTGAATAAAGTATCCGTCAACTTCAGATTCACAATTTCAGCGGCATGCTCCGTTAATTTTGCCAGCTTCGTACGACGGAAAATCAAACCTGAGCCAACCGTACCTGCCAGATTTCCTATGTATACAATGAGGACATTCAATAAGTAGGAAGGCTTTTCATAAACGATGTAACATACCTTTCCGGTATAGAGGTTAAAACCGAATGTGTAGATCGTAAATAAACCGATGCAAAATAAAAAAGAACCGGCAATGCGGTTGTCAAGAGTCAGGTAAATCACTCCGCCCACGCTGATACAGATTCCTGCAGCGATTGCTTTTATCAATGCTTTCATTCCAATACTCCTTTTCTTGAAACCTTCTGCCAGAGCGTAAGAAGGTTTTTTGTCTTTAGCCTTGTCATATTATAGCATAAGAAAAGGAGTTTACAAGTTCAATCGCACTAATGACATAAATTATCATGATTCCTAAAAAAGACAAAAAAAAACCGGCGCTTTTCAACGCCGGCGAGAGTGCTTTATACATTAAAACGGAACAGGACCACATCTCCATCCTTTACCACATATTCCTTGCCTTCGGAACGGACCAGACCCTTTTCCTTTGCTGCATTGTAACTTTTGCAGTCCAGAAGATCCTGGAAGTTAATCACTTCTGCCCGAATGAAACCACGTTCAAAATCGGAGTGGATCTTTCCGGCAGCCTGGGGAGCCTTTGTTCCTTTTTTGATGGTCCAGGCTCTTGTTTCCATTGGACCTGCAGTTAAGTAGCTGATAAGTCCAAGCAGGTGATAGCTGGCGCTGATCAGCTTTTCAAGACCGGATTCGGTAAGACCAAGATCCTCTAAGAACATCTTTTTCTCGTCCTCCTCCAGTTCGGAGATTTCCTGCTCGATCTGTGCGCAGATGACGAATACCTCGCTGTTGTTTTCTTTGGCGAATTCCCGTACCCTTGCTACATATTCGTTTGATGCGCCGTCGTCGGCCAGATCATCTTCGCATACATTAGCGGCAAAGATTACCGGTTTGTAGGTGAGAAGATTGAGGGAGGATACAAATTCAATTTCATCTGCATCGTCGATCTCCATGCTTCTTGCCAGATTGCCATCTTCTAAATGGGATTTGATTCTCTTTAACATGTCCAGTTCTTTTGCCAGAGATTTATCGTTCATGGCACCCTTGGCAGTTTTTGCGATCCGGCGGTCTAAAATTTCAAGATCGGAAAAGATCAGCTCCAGATCAATGGTTTCAATGTCACGCAGCGGGTCTACACTTCCGTCTACATGGATGACGTTGGCATCTTCAAAGCAGCGTACCACGTGTACAATGGCATCTACTTCGCGGATGTTGGAAAGAAACTGGTTGCCCAGACCTTCGCCTTTGGAAGCTCCCTTTACAAGTCCTGCAATATCCACAAATTCAATGACAGCCGGAACGATTTTAGCGGAATTATATAGTTCAGCCAGCTGTCCTAAGCGCACATCCGGAACGGGAACGACTCCGACGTTTGGATCAATGGTACAGAATGGATAGTTGGCAGATTCTGCCCCGGCCTTTGTAAGAGAATTGAATAAAGTGCTTTTACCTACGTTCGGTAATCCGACAATACCTAATTTCATAGCAATTACCTTCCTAATATTGTTTATATTCATGGTTGATTTTTCGCTGCAACTAATATAGAATATCATATTATCCGTAAAAAAAAAAGAGAAAAACGCAAGAATCATATCCTTTGTCGAAATATAGTTGAATATGTCGGGCGAATCTGTTTGATTTTTGTGTTTTCACGGGGTAAAATAAAGAAAACATCGAAAGGAGAAGACGAATGGCAAATACGGCAGATATTAGTTTTGTGCATTTGGGAATCACCATTGACCATTTGCAAAACAGTATCTCGATATTTGGGTTCCGCATTGCATTCTACGGGATTATCATTGGGATTGGAATTTTGACAGGCCTCTGGGTTGCAGTAAATGATGCAAAACGAAGAGGACAAGACCCGGAAATTTATCTGGATTTTGCCCTGTATGCAATCGTAGTTTCTATTATAAGTGCCAGAATATATTATGTGGTTTTTGACTGGGCTAATTATAAAGACGACCTGTTACAAATTTTCAATCTAAGGGCAGGGGGACTGGCAATTTATGGAGGCATTATAGGAGCTGCCATAACTCTGATCGTCTATACCAAGGTGAAGAAACTTTCCTTCTTTTCTTTGGCGGACACAGGATGTCTTGGACTGATAACCGGGCAAATTATAGGAAGATGGGGAAACTTCTTTAATTGCGAAGCGTTTGGCGGATATACCGACGGCCTGTTTGCTATGAGAATCAGAAGAGCGCTGGTTAATGAGAATATGATATCGAAAGAACTTTTGAACCATTTGATCGTGAAAGATGGCATAGAGTATATACAAGTACATCCAACCTTCTTTTATGAGTCAGTCTGGAATCTTTGTGTACTTGCATTCTTGCTCTGGTACAGGAAACGCAAACGATTTGATGGGGAGATTTTTCTTATCTACCTGCTTGGCTATGGATTGGGGCGAGTATGGATAGAAGGAATCCGTACGGACCAGCTAATGTTCTTTGGTACTGGCATTGCAGTGTCACAGGCACTGTCATTTATTCTGGTAGTGATATCTACTCTTGTGCTCTTCTTCCAACACAGACAGATTAGAAAAAAGAGCAAAGGAGAAACATGATATGATGATTTCAAAAGAAGAGTTGATTAGAAATATCGAGGAAGCAAGGGAAAGATTAAATAAAAGTATTGATCATGATGACGGAGATGTTATTTATCTTAGGAGTGTAGAACTGGATAAATTAATTGAACAATATATTGAAGCTGGTTATTAAAGCAGAAATAAAAAGGATTTTAGGATAATTTTATGGAACGCGGGAAGGAAAACCTCCCCGTGTTTTTTTATGCCATAAATCATTATCATAATTTTGATCATAATGCCCATTATAATAAGAAGCAATTGTAGTGGTGCTGAAAAAAAGCCTTAGTTTGTCTGATTATGGAAATTTTTGGAAGCATATGGGTATCCAGCTGTTTGTAACCGAATCAATGAAAATTATTCAAAAATCTTCTTGCTATTTCCCGGTAAATGTACTAAAATTAAGTTACAAGTGGAGGAAAGTGGTACAAAGTGGTAGAAGATGGAGGGAAAGTGGTTTAAACCTCCTGCCGTTGTACAAGCAGGTGATTGGTATGTTCATGGGCGAATACAATCATACAGTCGATGCGAAGGGACGTCTCATTGTCCCGTCAAAATTCAGAGAGCAGCTTGGAGAAGAATTCGTCGTGACGAAGGGCTTGGACGGCTGTTTATTTGTGTATGACAATAAGGAGTGGACAGCCCTGGAGGAAAAACTGAAAAGCCTGCCCTTAACCAATACCAATGCCAGAAAGTTCTCGAGATTTTTCCTGGCGGGTGCAACCTCCTGTGAAGTGGACAAGCAGGGAAGAATTCTGCTTCCGGCAGTGCTCAGGGAACATGCAGGCATTGATAAGGAGGCAGTCCTTGTAGGTGTAGGAAGCCGGATTGAAATTTGGAGCAGGGATGCATGGACAGCAGCCAATACTTATGATGATATGGAAGAAATTGCGGAAGCTATGGAAGGACTTGGAATATGATGTTTGAACACAAGTCAGTGCTGCTTTATGAGACCATTGACAGCCTGAATGTAAAGCCGGACGGGATTTATGTGGACGGAACACTGGGAGGCGGCGGACATGCGTTGGAAGTATGTAAGCGTCTCGGAGAATACGGAAGATTAATCGGAATTGATCAGGATGCAGATGCCATTCAGGCAGCTACAGAACGGCTGAAGGATTACAAGGATCAAGTGACAGTCGTAAGAAGCAATTACGTAAATATACAGACAGTTTTAAAAAATTTGGGAATTGAAAAGGTGGACGGGATATATCTGGACCTGGGAGTCTCTTCTTATCAGCTGGATATGCCGGAGAGGGGATTTACCTATCGGGAAGACCAGGCACCGCTTGATATGCGGATGGACCAAAGGAATGAACAGACGGCAGCCGACATTATCAACAATTACAGCGAATTTGATTTATACCGTATCATTCGGGATTACGGAGAGGACAAGTTTGCGAAGAATATTGCAAAGCATATTGTAAAGGCCAGAGAATCAAAGCCCATAGAAACCACTGGAGAACTGACAGAGATCATTAAAGGGGCCATTCCTGCAAAAGTGAGAGCGGTGGGAGGACATCCCTCGAAAAAGACATTTCAGGCCATACGGATTGAACTCAATAAGGAACTGGAGGTATTAAGCCAATCCCTTGATGCAATGATTGATCTGTTAAATCCGGGCGGACGCTTATCCGTTATCACATTCCATTCTCTGGAAGACAGAATTGTAAAGACGAGATTTAAGACCAATGAGAATCCATGTATTTGTCCGCCGGATTTTCCGATTTGTGTATGCGGCAGAGAAAGCAAGGGAAAGGTGATTACAAGAAAACCTGTAATACCTACGGAGGAAGAGATCGAAGACAATAAGCGTTCGAAGAGTTCGAAGCTTCGGGTGTTTGAACGAGTTTAATAAGGGAGGAAATTCGAGTGGCTGCCAAAAAGAATGTGCGTTCCTACGGGAATACAGCTTATGTACATGGAAACACTGTCCGTAAAGCCATGCCGGCCCGTATGCCGGTTCATACGCCAGATAAAGTCCGCCGGCCGTCTGTCAATAACAGAGTCCGCCGGAATCGTGAAAAAGCTCTGCAGATGGATTTGCCTTACGTTCTTATGCTGACGGTTGCTGTAGTCTTTACGCTCTGCTTATGTGTAAAATACTTACATCTGCAATCGTCGATTACAACCAGCATTCACGGAATTGAGGTAAAGGAAGCACAGTTAGAGAAGTTAAGAACTGAAAATAATGCACTGGAAATGAGTATTAATACTTCCGTTGATTTGGATCATGTGTATAAAGTAGCCACTGAGGAACTTGGTATGGTCTATGCAAACAAGGGCCAGATCCTTCACTATGATAAAACGGAAAGTGAGTAT
Source organism: uncultured bacterium (assembly GCA_905215155.1). Taxonomy (GTDB): domain Bacteria; phylum Bacillota; class Clostridia; order Lachnospirales; family Lachnospiraceae; genus Lacrimispora; species Lacrimispora sinapis. Next base: position 10,068 of record CAJMPJ010000019.1, read on the forward strand.
GTAAGACAGAATGAGGACATCCCGAAACACTAAAAAATACAGGAATAATAAGAGTAAGGTATTCCCACGTTATATGCAGGAAAAGCTGGCGATTACGGTTCTTGTAATTACGCTGGCTTTGTTTGCATTGGTTATGGTCCTTTATAATCTGATGACCAATAAAAAAGAAGACTATAACCAGATTGTGCTGTCCCAGCAGGAGTATGACAGCCGCGTGATCCCGTTTAAACGGGGGGATATTATGGACCGGAACGGTACCTATCTGGCAGCCAGCGAAAAAGTCTATAATCTGATTCTTGATCCCAAGCAGATCATGACTGACCCGGACGCCTATCTGGAAGCTTCGGTGAATGCACTTACAGAATGTTTTGGTTACGACCGTACGGAAATCATGAATCTGATTCAGGAAAAGAAAGACAAGCAGTACGTGCGCTATGCCAAACAGCTGACTTATGATGATAAAGCCAAATATGAAAAGTATAAATCCGATAAATCCTCAGAACTGAAAAAGGCCGGAAAAAACATTAAGGGCATCTGGTTTGAAGATGAATATAAGAGGGTTTATCCATATAATTCTTTGGGCAGCAAAGTCATTGGATTTTCTAATAGTGACGGTATGAGCGGCACCGGCGGAATCGAACAGTTTTATAATTCCACGCTTATGGGAACCAATGGAAGAGAATATGGGTATTTAAATGATGACTCCAATCTGGAAAGGGTGATCAAACCTGCCACCAACGGAAATACCGTGGTATCTACCATTGATGCCAACATACAGAAAATTGTAGAGAAGTACATAAATGAATGGCAGCAGCAGACGGGCAGCAAACAAATCGGTGTCATTGTCATGGACCCGAACAATGCAGAAGTGCTGGCAATGGCCGATGGCAAATCCTTTGATTTAAATAATCCGCGTACCCTAAGACCGGAATATACGGATGAGGTGCTGCGTCAGCTTGGGATTCAGGAAGCCATTGATGATTACAAGCGGAAGAACAAAAATTCCGAGCCGCTGACTGCGGATACGGTTACCAAGCATTACAGCAATGAACAGATTATGTCTTTGGGGACCCAGGTGGCATGGAATCAGACCTGGCGAAATTTTACCATCAGTGATGGGTTTGAGCCTGGTTCCACGGAGAAAATATTTACCGTATCTGCGGCCCTGGAAGAAGGGGCAATTACAGGGAAAGAGACCTATGAGTGCAATCGCTTTTTGGAAGTGGGAGGACATAAGATCCATTGTGTCAGCAGATATGGACATGGCCTTATCACGGTGGAACAGGGACTGATGAAGTCCTGCAACGTGGTTATGATGCGGATTGCCAGTCAGATGGGAAAGGAAAAGTTCTATAAATATCAGCAGATTTTTGGATTTGGTTCTAAAACAGGAATCGACCTTCCGGGGGAAGCTGATAATAAGACCAATATCTATAAAGCGGATACGGCCGGTGATGCAGATCTGGCCACAAACTCATTTGGCCAGAACTTTAACTCCACAATGATCCAGATGGCAGCCGCTTACTGCTCTGTCATTAACGGCGGATCTTATTATGAGCCTCATGTGGTAAAACAGATATTGAACGAGCAGGGGTCTGTAATTAAAAAAGTAGATCCTGTGCTTGTTCGGGAAACCGTTTCTGAGTCGACCACAAAATTTATCAATGAAGCCCTGTTTAAGACGGTTAATGCAGAAGGCGGTACCGGCGGGGCAGCCAGGGTGGCGGGATATAAAGTTGCCGGAAAGACCGGAACTGCCGAGAAATTCCCTCGTGATAAGACAAACTATGTGGTATCTTTTTGCGGATATGCGCCTGCAGACAATCCTCAGGTTTTGGTATATGTCGTCATTGATGAGCCTCATGTGGAGGATCAGCCTCACAGCACGTATGCCAGTGAAGTTTTCCGCAAGATTATGACGGAGATTCTACCTTATTTAAATGTGTTCCCTGATACGGATGTTGATGCAACGCTTCCATCTGATGAAGCCTCCAAGCTTCCAAAGCAGGAAGGCATCACCAGCGAAACAAAGGCTGGCTCTGAGGGGGAGACTACGGCAGAAGAAGCGGGCGCGGCGGAGACATCCGTACCAGCACCCACGATGGAAAATGGGAAACAGGTTCCGGATGAATACTTAAATCCTTCGGAGGAATACGTCAACAGGCCGGAGGGAGAAGATTCTGTTTTGCCAGGCGGTGTACCGGGAGAGACAGGAGATTCCTCTGAGAGTCCGCAGGCATCAGAGGAAGAAACCTCAGCCCAGTAGAAAAAACTCTGGAGGGCTCATAAAAAAAGCAGACATTCATATACTGTAACAATAATGGCGGTGGAGCAGTGTATGAATTCAAACAAAACACATCACAGAGAGAAAATAGCCCTCCTGTTTTTCCTGTTATTTCTTGCCATGACAGGACTTATGGGGCGGCTTATTTTTCTGATGATATTCCGTTCCGAGCATTACAGTGCGATGGCTGAGGATCTCCATGAGCGGGAAAGGACCATAAAGGCTGCCCGGGGGAATATCGTTGATGCCAATGGTACCGTCATCGCTACCAACCGGACGGTATGTACGATTTCAGTCATTCACAATCAGATCAAACAGCCGGATGAGGTGGTGGCGGTCTTGTCCAAAGAACTGGGGATCAGTGAAGATGAAGTTCGTAAAAAGGTAAAGAAATACAGTTCCAGGGAAATTATTAAAACCAATGTAGACAAGGCCCTGGGAGACCAGATCAGGACCTATCACCTGGCAGGTGTCAAGGTGGATGAAGATTACAAACGGTATTACCCATATGATACCCTTGCTTCAAAGGTATTGGGATTCACCGGAGGAGATAATCAGGGGATCATCGGTCTGGAAGTAAAATACGAACAGTATTTAAAAGGAACAAACGGAAAGATTTTAACCATGTCGGATGCAGCGGGGATCGAGATTGAAAATGCGGCAGAAGACCGGATTGAGCCGGTTGCAGGTCAGGATTTGCAGATCAGTCTGGATGTGAACATACAAAGATATTGCGAACAGGCAGCTTATCAGGTCATGGAGAGAAAACATGCAAAAAAGGTGTCGATTATTGTTATGAATCCTCAGAATGGGGAAATAATGGCTATGGTCAATGCACCTGAATTTAATTTGAATGATCCGTTTACACTAAATACAACAGCTGAGATTCCTGCTACAGACAAAGAAAAACAGGATCTGTTGAACCAGATGTGGAGAAATCCCAGCATCAATGATACGTATGAGCCGGGTTCCACCTTTAAGATCATTACTGCGGCGGCCGGACTGGAAGCCGGAGTGGTAAAGCTTGACGATCATTTTTCCTGTCCCGGATTCCGCGTGGTTGAGGACCGGAAGATAAGATGCCACAAAGTAGGTGGTCATGGTTCAGAAACATTTCTTCAGGGAATGATGAATTCCTGTAACCCGGTTCTGATTGATGTAGGACAGCGGCTGGGTGTGGATAATTACTACAAATATTTTGAACAGTTTGGGTTAAAAGGAAAGACAGGGATCGACATTCCCGGAGAAGCATCAACGATTATGCACCGGAAACAGGATATGGGTCTGGTGGAGCTGGCGACTGTGTCTTTCGGACAGTCATTCCAGATTACGCCCATGCAGCTTATTACTACCTCCGCATCAATTGTAAACGGCGGCAACCGGATCACGCCTCATTTTGGAGTAAAAGCAGTCAGCCCGGATGGAGAAACATCCCATAATTTTACTTATCCGGTAAAAAAGGGAATTGTATCTCCCCAAACAAGTGAAACCATGCGCTATATTCTGGAACAGGTAGTATCTGAAGGAAGCGGGAAAAGAGCAAAACTGGAAGGGTATCGGATCGGCGGTAAAACTGCTACGTCTGAAAAGCTTCCCAGAAGCTTAAAAAAGTATATATCTTCCTTTGTAGGCTTTGCGCCCGCAGATAATCCCCAGGTGATTGCATTGATTACCATTGATGAACCAGAGGGAATCTACTATGGAGGAACCATTGCTGCACCGGTCATCGCGGACGTTTTTAAGAATATTCTTCCTTATTTGGGAATTGAGCCAACAGAGGAAAAAACTGTTTCTACGTTTCGAATCAGTGGTTGATTATTCAGGTAAAAAGACGTATACTACTTACTGTGTACTTTTGATATACGAATACATAAAATATTGAGGTGTGAGATGATTAACGAAACGATTCTGGCTATTATCATAGCTTTTGCCATCAGCGCTATGCTGTGTCCCATAGTAATCCCATTTCTCCATAGGCTGAAATTTGGCCAGGAGGTCCGTAAGGAAGGACCGGAGAGCCATTTGAAAAAACAGGGTACTCCGACTATGGGAGGGCTCATTATTTTAACCAGCGTTATCATCACGTCCTTGTTTTATATCAGGGATTATCCAAAGATCATTCCAGTGCTGTTTATGACTGTTGGATTTGGAATTGTAGGATTTCTTGATGATTACATCAAGATCGTGATGAAGCGGTCCGAAGGACTTACACCAATTCAGAAGATGGCAGGACAGTTAATCATCACAGGGATTTTTGCTTACTATCTGGTCCATTCAAAAGATGTAGGCACCGGTATGCTGATTCCGTTTACCGGCGGTTTTGATAAGGGACTGTATCTGAATCTGGGGATATTTTTTGTTCCGGCAGTATTTTTTATTGTAATCGGAACGGACAACGGTGTGAACTTTACCGATGGTCTTGATGGACTTTGCACCAGCGTAACCATTCTGGTCGCCACCTTCCTGACTGTAGTAGCCATTGGAGAAAAGACGGGGATCAGTCCTATCACCGGTGCGGTTGTTGGAAGCCTGCTTGGATTTTTATTATTCAATGTGTATCCGGCAAGAGTCTTTATGGGAGACACCGGTTCTCTTGGACTAGGAGGATTTGTGGCCTCCAGTGCTTTCATGATGCAGATTCCTATATTTATAGCCATCATTGGTTTTATTTATTTGCTGGAAGTCTTATCGGTCATCCTTCAGGTGACATATTTTAAAAAAACAGGCGGGAAAAGAATCTTTAAGATGGCTCCCATCCATCACCATTTTGAACTTAGCGGATGGTCGGAAACACGGGTGGTTGCAGTGTTTGCTATCATGACAGCGGTTCTTTGCCTGCTTGCATACCTTGGATTATAGGAGAAAAACCATATGAGTCAGAAAATTTTAGTTGCCGGCAGCGGAAAGAGTGGAGTCGCCGCCTCCAGGCTGATACTTAAAACAGGTGATGAAGTGATTCTTTATGACAGCAATGATGCTATAAAGAAGGATGAGCTGTTAAACCAGTTTAAAGGCGAAGGAGCCATTCGCGTTTTGCTTGGAGAATTACGAAAAGAAGATATAAAGGAGGTTGACCTTTGTATCATTAGTCCTGGTATTTCACTGGATGCTCCGTTTGTTTCCGTTTTAAAAGAGGCTGATATTCCTATTTGGAGCGAGATTCAGCTGGCTTATCATCATGCCAGGGGAAAACTGGCAGCTATCACGGGGACCAATGGTAAGACGACCACCACGGCTCTTACCGGGGAGATCATGAAAGCTTATTACGATCATGTGTTTGTAGTAGGGAATATTGGGATTCCTTATACGGAGGAAGCGTTAAAGACGACGGAAGATTCGGTGACCGTGGCTGAGATCAGCAGCTTTCAGCTGGAGACCATAACTGACTTTAAACCAAATGTCAGTGCCATCCTTAATATAACACCGGATCACTTAAATCGTCATAAAACTATGGATTGTTACATAAAAGTAAAAGAAAGCATTACACAAAATCAGGGAGAGCAGGAGTGCTGTATTTTAAACTATGATGATCCTGTTCTGCGTGAATTTGGCAAAACCATAAAACCCAAGGTTGTCTATTTCAGCAGCCGTGGGAAACTCGAAGAGGGCTACTGCATGGAGGGCGACCTGATTGTCTTTAACCATCTTGGAAAGCGGCAGGAGATTGTATCCACAGGAGATTTAAAGCTTCTTGGCAGGCACAATCATGAGAATGTTATGGCGGCGGTTGCCATCTCTATGGTGATGGGAGTTCCTTTGGATATTATAAAAAAGGTGATCTGTGAATTCAAAGCGGTGGAGCACCGGATCGAGTTTGTAGCTGAAAAGGCGGGAGTTAAATATTATAATGATTCCAAGGGAACCAATCCGGATGCGGCCATTCAGGCAATCAAGGCTATGCCTGGGCCAACCATTGTGATTGCAGGAGGATACGATAAAAACTCTGAATATGACGAGTGGATCGAATCCTTTGAAGGAAAAGTCCGTTATATGGTTTTGCTGGGACAGACAAGGGAAAAGATTGCTGAATGTGCCGCAAGGCATGGTTTTACGAATGTGATGTATGCGGAAGACATGCAGGAGGCAGTCAGTGTTTGCGCTTCCTATGCCAATAGCGGAGATTATGTGCTCCTTTCACCGGCATGCGCCAGCTGGGGAATGTTTCGGTGCTATGAGGAGCGCGGTGACATCTTTAAAGAGTGCGTCCGCAATCTGTAATGCTGCTATTGCGTCGGAGTATGGTTGGCAAGGAGGAATGATATGGCGGAAAAAAGGCCAGTGAAAAAGAAAAATAAGCCGCGCCGTTTTTATGATTACAGCCTTTTGTTTACTGTTATATTCCTGACTGTTTTTGGATTGGTAATGATATACAGTGCCAGTTCCTATGCAGCCCAGCTTAAATTTGGCAATGCCGCTTATTTTATGATGAGGCAGGCCCAAATAGCACTGGGAGGCTTTGCTATTATGATTGTGATATCCAAAATGGATTATCATTGGTATGCGAAGTTTGCAGTATTTGCTTATATCCTCTCGTATGTTCTTATGATTGCCGTGTCCCTGTTTGGAATTGAGCGTAATGGTAAAAAAAGATGGCTGGGGGTTGGAGCCCTTTCCTTTCAGCCTACGGAATTTGTAAAGATTGCCCTTATCGTCATGCTGGCTGCTATGATTGTACAGATGGGCAAAAATATCAATACAAGAAATGGAATTATTCTTGTAATTGTAACGGCACTTCCTATTGCAGGAATCGTAGCTGCAAACAATTTAAGTTCCGGTATCATCATCGTCGGAATTGCCTTTGTCATGCTGTTTGTGGCGTGCAAAAAGAAATGGCCATTCTTCGCCTGTGGATTCGCGGGAGTCGGCCTATTGGCATTTGCTGGTCCATTAGCTACCTTCCTGGAAAAACTCAATATTTTACATGATTATCAGCTTGGGCGGATTCTGGTCTGGCTGGAACCGGAGGCATATCCATCCACCGGAGGGTATCAGGTGCTTCAGGGACTTTATGCCATTGGTTCGGGCGGTTTGGTAGGAAGAGGACTGGGAGAGAGCATACAGAAGATGGGATTTGTGCCTGAGGCGCAGAATGATATGATTTTTTCCATTATTTGTGAAGAACTGGGACTTTTTGGAGCGGTGTCTGTGATCCTGATTTTTCTTTTCATGATCTACCGTTTCATGCTGATTGCAGATAATGCGCCTGATTTATTCGGTTCACTGCTGGTGGTTGGAGTCATGGGGCATATTGCCATTCAGGTAATCCTTAATATTGCAGTCGTTACCAACACCATACCAAATACCGGGATTACCCTTCCGTTTATCAGCTACGGAGGTACTTCAGTCCTGTTTCTTATGATAGAAATGGGTATGGTTCTAAGCGTTTCTAACCAGATAAAACTGGAAAAATGATAAGATTTGATACCATTCTCTCACTTTTAACATAGGATAGTATATAAGAAGCCATGGGAGGTACCGGATTGTCAGTCATACAGGTCCAGGGGTTACGATCCTTAAAAGGTGAGATAAAAATTCAGGGTTCCAAGAATGCTGTTCTGCCAATGATGGCAGCGGCGGTTCTCCATAAAGGTACAACAGTGATTCATAATGTCCCCAGGATACAGGATGTGTTCTGTATGCTGGGGATACTTCAGCGTATTGGCTGTATTTGCCGGCTGGAAGATAATACATTGGTTATCGACGCAGCAACACTTACTCAGGCGGAAATTCCGGAAGATTATATAAAAAGCATGCGTTCCTCCATTATATTATCCGGCCCGCTTCTTGGAAGGTCCGGTCTTGCAGTCACAAGCTTTCCGGGAGGCTGCTCCATTGGGGAGAGGCCTATTGATCTGCATCTGTCTGCGTTTCGCAAGCTGGGTGCGGAGGTAGAGGAAAAAGCTGAAAAACTTATTGTGTCAGCCAAAACCCTGACGGGGGCTGAGATTGAGTTTCCATTTCCCAGTGTGGGAGCAACGGAGAATGCACTTCTGGCCTCCGTCAATGCCCGGGGAGTAACAATCATAAAAGGAGCTGCAAAAGAGCCTGAGATCACTGCACTCTGTGATTTCCTAAACAACATGGGGGCCAGGATTGAAGGGATTGGGACATCAAGGCTGGCGGTCACAGGTGTAACAGGCTTTCATGATTCAGAGTTTTCGGTTGCAGGTGACCGGATTGTTGCGGGAACGTACTTAGCGGCTGTGATGGCCGCAGAAGGGAGTGTCTTTATCAATGGAATCCGGCCTGCGGATTTAACGGCTGCACTGTCTCTTTCAGAGAAAATGGGTGCGGAGCTAAGATCCTATAAAAATGGTCTGGAAGTTTCCATGAAGGGGAGACCCCGCTGTGCTGATGCAGTAACAGAACCTTATCCAGGATTTCCCACAGATCTTCAGTCTCCGATGATGGCGGTAATGGCCTCCGGACAGGGGAGCGGAAGACTGACGGAAACTATTTTTGAAGGAAGGTTTGGAACTGCGCAGGAACTTAAAAAACTGGGGGCAGACATTGTAATCGAAGGAAAACAAGCCATTGTCCATGGCCATTATCCGCTGGCAGGAAACCGGGTAACCGCTCCTGATCTGCGGGGCGGCGCAGCGCTTGTGATTGCAGGCCTGGCGTGTGAGGGCCTGACGGAAATCCATGAATGTTATCACATTGAACGTGGATATGAAGACATCTGCCGGGATTTAAGCAGTCTTGGTGCCACAATCAGAGGGATAGAATGAGAGATCTAAAAAGCAGCAGAAGAAAAATAATAATAGCTATCGCGGCAGCAGTGGTTTTGCTGGGAGGTGCAGCTTTCCTGTCACTTCAGATCAAGGAAATTACAGTGACAGGCAATAAAAAATATACTTCCGAACAGATCGTCAATCTTTTGTTTAAAGACCGTTGGGACCGGAATGCGATTTTTTGTTTCTATAAGAACCGCTTTAAAGAACATGAGCAGATTCCTTTTGTGGAGGATTATAAAATCGTATTCCAAAGCCCGGTAAAAGTGGAAGTGATCGTCTATGAGAAATCTGTAGTAGGGTATGTTTCCTATATGGGCAGCTATATGTATTTTGATAAAGACGGAATCATCGTAGAAAGCTCCAGCGGACAGCTGCCCGGCACTCCAAAGATTGTGGGGCTGGAGTATGGGCATATTGCCCTGCACCAACCCCTGCCGGTGGAAAACAGCAGGATCTTTGATCAGATCCTGACATTGACCCAGCTGTTATCCACCCACGGAATTGCTGTGGATCAGATCCAGTACGATTCCAAAGGGAATGCCACCCTGGTGATGGGAAGCATCAGAGTTTATCTGGGAAGCAATGATCAGATGAACGGAAAGGTCTCCGAGCTGAAGGATCAAATGCCCGTTTTATCAGGGCTTAAAGGGATTTTATATCTGGATACTTACGATGAGGCGAAAACTGTCACTTCTTATCGGTTTGTAAAGGACAAATGAATTTACATAATTTGCAAGCAATTTTGTTTAAAAAATAGTTGATATTTTTGTTAAAATCAAATATTATATTAATTAGGTTTATAAAGTAAGCTGTTTATGGTTAAAGGAGGATATAATCTTGTTAGAGATTAAGATAAATGAGGCGGACAATGCCGCAAGAATTCTGGTTATCGGAGTAGGCGGTGCCGGAAACAATGCGGTGAACCGCATGATCGATGAGAATATCGCTGGTGTGGAATTTCTTGGTATTAACACGGACAAGCAGGCACTGCAGTTTTGCAAGGCTCCAACTGCGATGCAGATCGGAGAAAAGCTGACCAAGGGGCTTGGTGCAGGTGCAAAGCCTGAGATGGGCGAAAAGGCAGCAGAGGAGAATGCGGACGAGCTGGCTCAGGCCATGAAGGGTGCCGATATGGTATTTGTTACCTGCGGTATGGGAGGCGGAACCGGGACCGGAGCGGCTCCTGTGGTTGCAAAGATCGCCAAGGACATGGGAATACTGACTGTCGGTGTTGTCACAAAGCCCTTCCGTTTTGAAGCAAGAACCCGTATGTCCAATGCAATTGCCGGTATTGAGCGGTTAAAAGAAAGTGTTGATACTTTAATTGTTATTCCAAACGACCGCCTTTTGGAGATCGTAGACAGACGCACAACCATGCCGGATGCACTTAAAAAAGCAGATGAAGTGCTTCAGCAGGCAGTTCAGGGGATTACCGACTTGATTAACGTGCCTGGACTTATCAACCTGGACTTTGCAGATGTTCAGACTGTTATGACAGACAAAGGCATTGCCCATATCGGTATCGGTCATGCAAAGGGTGATGAGAAAGCCCTGGAAGCTGTGAAACAGGCAGTTTCCAGTCCGCTGCTTGAAACAACCATTGAAGGCGCTTCCCACGTGATTATTAATATTTCTGGTGATATCAGCCTGATTGAGGCCAATGAAGCAGCAAGCTATGTACAGGAGATGGCAGGAGACGATGCGAACATCATCTTTGGTGCCATGTATGATGAGAATGCCCAGGATGAAGCCAGCATCACCGTTATTGCTACGGGACTTGATATGCAGGCAGAGACACCGGTATCCAAGGTTATGACCAATTTCTCCAATCCAAACTTTAAACAGCCAAAAGCAGCACAGAATCAGCCGGGGAACCAGGAAGCGGCAGCTACTGCAGCAACTCCTGGATATAACCAGAACCTTAACCAGCACTACAACAACGGAAACTATTCTGCTCCTGCTTACAACAACAATCAGAATTATAACAATCAGGGCTATGCAGGTTCCAATTATCAGAAGCCGAATTATAACGGACAGAATAATCCTCAGAGCACTCCGCAGCAAGGCGGACAGCCTTATCGTCCCACGGTGAATAAAGAAGTACAGATTAACATACCAGATTTTTTAAGAAATAAAAGATAAAGCATATTATGTTACATATCAGGCAGGTTCCGACGAACCTGCCTGTTTTGGAAAGGAGTGACAGTATGTCTGAAAAACAAAAGGATTGGGAGATCTCTGAGGATTATTACAACAATGGAGAGGAAGAACGGAATCTGTCCCTGGAGGATTTTATAACGGAATCAGATTTGGAACAAGGGGAAAAGCTGTCTTTTGATCCTGCTGATGAGAGATTGAAAAAAACCGTAGCTGATGTTCATAAAGTACTTACTCTGGCCCAGGAGGGAAAAACCATAGCAGAAATTGTTGGGATCACCGGATTGGAAGAAGCATATGTATATAACATTCAGGTCTGTGCCCAGGGCTTTCGGGAGGACGATGAGATTGCCGTAGCTCACCTGGTGCTCGGATAGGAGGATAATTGTCATGAAGAGAAAGATTTGTCCGATTTGCGATCTTCCGGTCAATGAAGTGAACTACTGCAGACAGTGTAAGAAGGTGATACGCCGGCCTGTTTTATGGGAAGTTAATTATTATTTAAATGAAAAGCGGCCGGAAAATGAAAATTCCAGATCTGTGCCGCCCTGGACTGGAACGCAAGGCGGTGCAGCAATACCTGGCCGGACTGCTGCGCAAAGCCCCACAACCATACCGGATTCTTCAGGCCATGAGCGGAAAGCACAGAAAAGGAAATTTCACATACCTATAGCAGGGCTTGCCACTTTGTTTTTTGTAATTGCAGGAGCAGCTCCCGATGTGATGAGGAAGGCAGATCAGATTCTGGACCGTAATATCAGCTATGAAACGGCAGCACCATCGGAAGATCCCGGCATTGCTCCCCTCTCGGAAGAAAAAGTCATTGCTGACGGCATCCCATGCGACGGATATACTCATTTTCCTGTAGACGGAAAGACCATTGCAGATGGTATGGGTCAATACATAAATGAAAACAACTATGGATATCAGCTTATGCCGGAAGACTTTTATTCGGATAACTACCAGTTAGAGCTGGAAGATGGCTGGGTATCCTATTATGAGACCTTTATGGGTTATTACCTGGAAGATGAAAAGACCAGCCAGTTAAATCCGGAAGAGGAAGGATATGTTTACCAGTATGTGGAAGTGAATTATGATACTGGAACCGGTGAGATGCATGATTACATTTCTTCCATGAATAATGAGGAAGCTTGTCTGGATTATCTGGAACATTTCTTTGAGCTTACGGAGACCGCTGGTGGTGTCTCCAAAGAGGAAAGCAGTCTTCCAATTCTGATGGAAAGGATACGAGCCGGACTTACCCAGGGAGATATGGTGGATCTTGCGGAGGGAATGTTCCGGGTCTCTGTTTACCGGGAGGGAGATATGGTTCGTGCCGCTGTTTCTTTTCATGACTTTCCATCGTCGGAAAACAACGAATTGTGACCATTTTACGAAAAACTGTTGGTTTTTGATTGACATAAGATCTTAGATCTGATATAATCATGCCAATCGTAAAAGGGAGTAGCTGCCAGCGTTGAGCTGGATAAGATTGCGTCAAAACGGTAAAGCGATTTATCCGCATCCTTATGAAATGTGCAAGACTTTTATTGATGCCCTAAGAGGTGTCAGTAAGAGTCTTTTTTATTTCCTTTACGAGAGCATAAAATAAAGGGTAGGTAAAGAAAGGAGCCGTATTATGGAAACAATGGATTCCCAAAAGAATGAGGTTTTGAAAAAGTTGAAAAGGATTTTGAAGAAATCAGGAATCGCAGCTGTTCTTATTGTGGCTATTCCGGTTATCGGTTTTGGGTCATTATACAATATTCAGGAGCAGGAACAGGCTGTAGTGACTACCTTGGGAAAAGCAAGAACGGTAGCAGAGCCGGGACTTCATTTTAAGATTCCGTTTGTCCAAAGTGTTAAAAAGGTCAATACCACGATCCAGGGATTTGCAATCGGCTATGATCCCAACGACAATGAAAGCAAGGAAGAAGACTCTTTGATGATTACAAAGGATTATAACTTTGTAAATGTGGATTTTTTCGTAGAGTATAAGGTGGCAGACCCGGTAAGGGCCGTTTATGAGTCGGAAGATCCTTTAAAGGTTTTGCAGAGCATTACCAAAAGCTGCATCCGCACGGTGATCGGAAGCTATGATGTGGATTCGGTGCTGACTACAGGGAAGAATGAAATCCAGTCAAAGATCAAGCAGATGATCATGGAAAAGCTGGAAGGGCACGACATTGGCCTGACGGTCGTAAACGTGACCATTCAGGACTCCGAGCCGCCGACAAAAGAGGTCATGGAAGCCTTTAAAGCGGTAGAAACCGCAAAGCAGGGAAAGGAAACGGCCATCAATAACGCCAACAAGTACCGGAATGAAAAGCTGCCTGAGGCAACTGCCCAGACCGATAAGATATTGCAGGAGGCAGAATCCACGAAAGCGAAAAGAATCAATGAAGCCAATGCGGAGGTTGCCAAATTTAACGCCATGTATATCGAGTATCAGAAGAATCCCGAAGTAACCAAAAAACGAATGTTTTATGAAACCATGGAAAAGGTACTGCCGGATATGAAGGTGATTATAGACGGGACGGATAAGACCAGTACGATATTACCCCTTGACAGCTTTACCGGAGCCAGCGGGGATGGTAAAACCAATGGAGAAAAGGAGAAAACGGAATGAGAAAAAGATTAAAAAAAGCGGCTTTGGCGTTTGCAGCATTGGCAGTGGTAATCGTATTATTGGGCTGTGTTGTAATTACAAATGAAAATGAATATAAATTGATCCGTCAGTTCGGACGTGTGGAACGGGTGATTGGAACCGCCGGTTTATCCATGAAGCTTCCATTTATTCAGACGGCGGATACCCTTCCCAGGCAGATCCTGATTTATGATCTGGCAGCATCGGATGTAATCACCAAGGATAAAAAGACCATGCTAAGCGACAGCTATGTGTTATGGCGGATCGAAGATCCTTTGAAGTTTGCCCAGTCCTTAAATTCCTCCATTACCAATGCGGAGGCAAGAATTGATACTGTGGTATATAACTCCGTAAAGAACGTCATAAGCAGCATGAGCCAGAATGATGTGATCAGCAGCCGGGATGAAGAACTTTCTCAGGCAATCATGAATAACGTAGGCGAAAATATGGTCCAGTACGGCATCAAGCTTCTGGCTGTGGAAACCAAACGTCTTGATCTTCCGGTGGACAATAAGGCTGCCGTCTATGAGCGGATGATATCCGAGCGTGATAAGATTGCCGCTACCTATACGGCAGAGGGTCAGGCGGAGGCTAAGAAAATACAAAATACAACAGACAGGGAAATTGCAATCAGCATTTCAGATGCCCAGGCCCAGGCGGCGACCATAACGGCAGAAGGCGAAGCAGAGTACATGAGAATCCTGGCTGAATCCTATAATGATGCTCAGAAAGCCGATTTTTATTCCTTTGTCCGTTCTCTGGAAGCAGCCAGAAATTCCCTGACCGGGAAAAATAATACCTTGATTCTGCCGGGAAATTCTCCGCTGGCGCAGATATTTACCGCTCGTTGATTTACCGGCCGTAAATGGTTGCAGGAACGAATTTTTTGTGGTAAAGTGTTAAAAGATAAAAGAAGCGAAAGATAGGAGATAGACAGCATGAAGATAAAAGACATTTTGAGCCAGGGAAAGCCGACGTTGTCTTTTGAAGTATTTCCCCCGAAGACAGAGGATAAGTACGAATCTGTGGAACGGGCAGCGGCAGAGATCGCCAAACTGAATCCGGCATTCATGAGTGTCACATACGGAGCCGGCGGAGGCACCAGCAAATATACGGTTGATATCGCCTCGGCACTTCATCATGAATATCACGTTACAGCTCTGGCTCATTTGACCTGTGTATCTTCTACGAAAGAAAAGGTGCGGGAGGTTCTTCATGACCTGAAAGAAGCCGGGATCGAGAATGTGCTGGCTCTTCGCGGAGATATTCCTCCCAATGGACTGATTTCCAGGGAATACAGCTATGCATCAGAATTGATCCGGGAGATAAAGGAAGCGGGAGACTTTTGCATCGGTGCCGCCTGCTATCCGGAGGGCCACGTGGAATCAGCCAGCAAAACCATTGATATGGATTACTTAAAGCAGAAGGTGGAAGCAGGCTGTGATTTTGTAACCACTCAGATGTTTTTTGATAATAATATACTATACAATTACTTATACCGCATCAGGGAAAAGGGAATTACCGTACCCGTGGTTGCGGGGATCATGCCTGTAACCAATGTCAGACAGATCATTCGCAGCTGTCAGCTGTCAGGAACCTATCTGCCCTCCCGTTTCAAAGCCATTGTTGACCGGTTTGGAGATAATCCTGCGGCGATGAAGCAGGCGGGAATTGCTTATGCCACGGAACAGATCATTGACCTGATTGCAAACGGCGTGAATGCCATTCATGTGTATTCCATGAACAAACCGGATGTGGCATTAAAAATCAAGGAAAATTTATCTGAAATATTGTAATGGATTTAAATCAGGGTTCGGCGCCTTTGCAGGGCCGGACCCGTTTTTTAGAATTGCAGAGAGGGAGGGAAGGCCATGGAAATCAGCCGTAAGGAGGTTCGGCGGTATTTAGGGTATGGGATACAGGAAGGCGATGATACCGTCAATGCTCTGATTGAAGCGTGCATCTGTGAACTTTTGGAGGCTGCTTCTCCCAAATGCGTCAGCCGGGCATATCCCCTAAAACTGCTTCCGGATCATGGAATTGATTTTACGGTCTTTCAGACCAAGAGCCAAAACCTAAGCAAAAATCTGGCAGACTGCGATCAGGTGATTTTATTTGCCGCCACTTTGGGGACCGGTGTGGATGTGCTTCTTCATAAATACACCAAGCTCCAGATGAGCAAAGCGGTTACCATGCAGGCAGCAGCAGCGGCCATGATCGAAGAATTTTGTGATGAAGAAAACGGGAAATTAAAACAGGAGTACGAAGCGGCGGGTCTTTATTTAAGACCTAGATTCAGCCCCGGATACGGAGATTTTTCTCTGGAATGCCAGCGGGACATCACTGCCGTTTTGGAAACAGCAAAACGGGTGGGCATCATGCTTACGGACAGTCTTTTGATGACACCGTCAAAATCGGTGACAGCGGTGATCGGTGTGAGCACAAAGCCTTACCGGTGCGAGGAAAAAGGGTGTGAATCCTGTAGAAAAACAGACTGCGCATACCGTAGAAATTAAAAGTTACAGATGCAGATGGAGGAATGTATGACAGGGATTTTAAAAGAGATCGGAAAAAAAATCGTATTTTTTGACGGAGGTACCGGAAGCCTTTTACAGGCCAATGGCCTGAAGCCGGGAGAGCTGCCGGAGACCTGGAACATAAAGCATCCGGATATCATCACAAAGCTTCACCGTGATTACCTGGAAGCGGGAGCGGATATTATAAAGACCAATACCTTTGGAGCCAACGGGCTGAAATTCTATCAAGGGGCTGAATTTGACTTAAACGAGGTGGTCACTGCAGCCGTTAAGAATGCAAAACGTGCGGTGGAAACAGCCCGCTATCCCTCCGGTAAGGAACGGGGGTATATAGCCCTGGATTTAGGTCCTACCGGTAAGCTTTTAAAACCTCTCGGAGACCTTGCTTTTGAAGATGCCTATGATATGTATGCCCAGGTAGTGAGGATCGGGGAGCAGGAAGGGGCAGATCTGGTACTCATAGAGACTATGAGTGACAGCTATGAGACCAAGGCAGCTGTACTGGCTGCTAAGGAAAATTCCAGTCTTCCTGTATTTGTTACCATGATCTTTGATGAAAAAGGAAAGCTTTTAACAGGAGGCAATGTTGAGTCTGCGGTAGCCTTACTGGAAGGCCTGAGAGTCGATGCCCTTGGGATCAACTGCGGCCTGGGACCCATTCAGATGAAGGGGATTCTTTCCGATCTCATGGAGGTCGTATCCATACCCGTCATCGTTAATCCCAACGCCGGACTTCCAAGAAGTGAAGGAGGTAAAACGGTTTATGATATTGATGCCGATGAGTTTGCACAGGTAATGGCCGAAATTGTTACAATGGGGGCCTGTGTGGTCGGAGGATGCTGCGGCACCACACCGGAGCACATTAGAAAAATGGTGGCATTGTGTAAGAATTTCCCTGTGAAACTGCCTCAAAAAAAGAACCGGACGGTTATCTCCTCCTATGCACAGGCGGTGGTCATGGACCGTGAGCCGGTCATCATCGGGGAGAGGATCAATCCTACGGGAAAATCCAAATTCAAACAGGCTCTCCGGGACCATAATCTGGAGTATATCCTCAGGGAAGGCGTAACCCAGCAGGATAACGGTGCACATGTTCTCGATGTAAACGTAGGACTTCCTGGAATTGATGAGCCTTCTATGATGGTGGAGGTGGTAAAAGAGCTTCAGAGCATCATCGACTTACCGCTCCAGATCGATACCTCAAATATCGAAGCCATGGAGCGGGCCATGAGGATTTACAATGGAAAGCCTCTGATCAATTCCGTAAACGGAAAAGAGGAAATGATGGAGGCCATCTTCCCTCTGGTAAAACGCTACGGCGGAGTTGTGGTTGCCCTGGCACTTGATGAAGGCGGAATTCCTGAGACGGCAGAAGGCAGGATCGCCGTGTCCCGGAAGATCTATAAAAAGGCGGCCGAGTATGGAATTGATCAAAAGGACATTATCATAGATGCCTTGTGCATGACCGTAAGCGCTGACAGTAAAGGCGCATTGACGACTCTGGAGACCTTGAAAAGAGTGCGGGATGAACTGGGCGGTAAAACCATTCTCGGTGTCTCCAACATTTCCTTTGGACTTCCTCAGAGGGAAATCGTGAATGCCACATTTTTTACCATGGCGCTGCAAAATGGGCTGAGCGCTGCCATCATCAACCCTAACTCAGAGGCCATGATGCGCTCTTATTTAAGCTTTCTGACACTTTCGGACTTGGATCCCCAGTGCAGTAAGTATATCAGCGTCTACAGCGGTCAGGTGGCCACCCTTGGCGGTACGGTTAAGCCTGGCAGCACCGGCGGAGGGAATGCTTTTGGGGGAGAGTTATCCTTATCTGAAAGCATTGCAAAAGGACTGAAGGACCGTGCATTTTCTGCGGTTACAGAACTTTTAAGGGATAAGGAACCTTTGGCGATTATCAATGAAGAAATGATCCCGGCTCTGGACCGGGTGGGAAAGGGGTTTGAAAAAGGAACCGTATTTCTTCCCCAGCTTTTGATGAGTGCGGAAGCAGCCAAGGCCGCATTTGAAGTCATTAGGGAGCAGATGGCAAAGAGCGGTACGGTTGAAGCTGAAAAAGGTGCCATTATCCTTGCGACCGTCAAAGGTGACATTCATGATATCGGGAAAAACATTGTAAAGGTCCTGCTTGAAAATTACAGCTATGAGGTGATTGATTTAGGAAAAGATGTGCCTCCGGAACTGATCGTGGAGACAGCTCTTGAAAAAAATATCAGGCTGGTAGGCTTAAGCGCACTTATGACAACCACCGTTCCCAGTATGGAAGAAACCATTCAACAGCTTCACAAGGCCACACCCCATACCAAAGTCATGGTAGGAGGGGCCGTTTTAACAGAGGATTATGCAAAAACCATAGGGGCGGACCGGTACTGCCGTGATGCTATGGCTTCCGTCAATTATGCAGAAGAAGTATTTGAAGGAAAATAAGGTGCCTCATTGACAAATACAGAATGAATGGTACAATTAAACTTGATAATACATCTGGAGGTACAAACATGGGAAAGATTATTTTAACGGGAGACCGGCCCACCGGAAAGCTGCACATCGGCCACTACGTTGGTTCACTCAAACGAAGGGTAGAACTGCAGAATTCCGGCGAATTTGACGAGATTTATATTATGATTGCGGATGCCCAGGCATTGACGGACAATGCGGACAACCCTGAAAAAGTCCGTCAGAATATCATTGAGGTTGCGCTGGACTATCTTGCCTGTGGCCTGGACCCGAAGAAGTGTACCTTGTTCATCCAGTCCCAGATCGCGGAATTGACGGAACTTTCCTTCTACTATATGAATTTGGTCACTGTCTCGAGGCTTCAAAGGAATCCTACGGTAAAGTCTGAGATCGCCATGAGAAATTTTGAGACCAGCATTCCGGTGGGATTTTTCACCTATCCCATCAGCCAGGCTGCTGACATTACGGCTTTTAAAGCAACCACTGTGCCGGTAGGCGAGGATCAGGAGCCTATGCTGGAGCAGACAAGGGAGATTGTCCGCAAATTCAATTCTGTTTACGGAGAGACCTTGGTGGAACCGGAGATTCTGCTTCCTGACAATAAAGCATGTTTAAGACTTCCTGGTACGGACGGCAAAGCAAAGATGAGCAAATCCTTAGGCAACTGCATCTATTTATCCGATTCTGAGGAAGAGGTAAAAAAGAAGATCATGAGCATGTACACGGACCCCAACCATATCCAGGTTTCTGACCCGGGAGAAGTGGAAGGCAATACGGTATTTACTTATCTTGACGCATTCTGTAAGGATGAGGACTTTGTCAAGTATCTTCCGGATTATAACAACCTGGATGAGCTGAAAGCCCACTACAGACGGGGCGGTTTAGGCGATGTTAAAGTGAAGCGGTTCTTAAACAGCGTTCTTCAGGCTCAATTAGAACCCATCCGTCAGAGAAGAAAGGAATATGAGGCGAATATTCCATTCGTATTCCAGATTCTCAAAGAAGGATCAGAAAAGGCAGCGGCAGCGGCTGCGAATACATTACGGGACGTGAAAGAAGCGATGAAAATCAATTACTTTGAGGACATGGAACTGATTGAAGAACAGTCTAAGAAGTATCAGAGTCAGGAATAGAGGCATCTATGAAGATCGTATCCATCGCAGAAATTCTGGAATGCAATCAGATGATAAAAGAGAAAGGGCTGGCCTTTCGGATTCATTTAAGGGACGCCTGCTCAAAACAATCCTGTTCCATTGAATCATTAGACAGTAATAATGGAGATGAGGAGTACAAAGACCTTTATAAGATTTTGGACGAATATTTTTCAAGGTTTCGCTTTCAACTGGAATACGGAGAAGACAGAAGGAATTTCTGGATTCTTTAATACCGGAAAAAGGAACGCCGGAGAAGATTCAAGGGAAAACAGTTCCTTTGTGCTTCTGCGGTGTTTTTTAATAAAATAATAATTATTATCAATATCATTATTGTAATTTCGGATTAAGTGTGCTAATATAAATACATGAATTAGTAGAGACTAACTCATAAAAACTTAGAAATAAGCCATATTAATTTAGTATAGCTTTTATGAAAGGAGATAGATGGTATGTCATATATTGGAAAAGAAATCAGCGATTTTAAGGTTCAGAGTTTTATTAATGGAGAATTTAAAGAGGTAACAAAAGAGGATGTCCTGGGGAAATGGTCAGTGTTTTTTTTCTACCCGGCTGATTTTTCCTTTGTTTGCCCTACTGAATTGGAAGACCTGGCAGATAAGTATGAAGAATTTAAAAAGATAGACTGTGAGATTTACAGCGTATCCTGTGACACCCATTTTGTACACAAGGCATGGCATGATGCTTCTAAAACAATAAAAAAGATTAAATACCCGATGTTGGCTGATCCGACCGGAGCTTTGGCAAGAGATTTCGATGTACTGATTGAATCTTCCGGCATGGCGGAACGAGGAACCTTCATTTTGAATCCCGAAGGAAAGATCGTAGCCTATGAAGTCATTGCAGGCAACGTAGGAAGGAATGCAGAAGAACTGTTCCGCCGGGTGCAGGCTTCCCAGTTCGTTTCCGAACATGGAGATGAGGTTTGCCCGGCAAAGTGGAAACCAGGCGAAAAGACCTTAAAGCCCAGCCTTGATTTAGTGGGACTTCTGTAAAGGTGGGAGTATATGGATGAATTGTATGATGTAATTGTTGTCGGTGCAGGCCCTGCGGGCCTGTCCGCCGCCATTTACGCTGCCAGAGCCAAGTTTAAGGTCCTGGTGCTGGAAAAGGAAAAGCTGGGCGGCCAGATCACTATTACTTCTGAAGTCGTTAATTATCCCGGGATTGAAACCATTGATGGCTCTGCTCTTACTGAAAAGATGCGGAAACAGGCAGAAAACTTTGGTGCGGAGTTTAAGATGGCCCGTGCCCTTGACATGGATCTGTCTGAAGACATCCGTGTGGTAAAAACTGATAAGGGAGATTTAAAGACCTTTGGAATTGTTCTGGCTCTCGGAGCCAATCCCAGGTCTCTTGGATTCAAAGGAGAACAGGAATATAAGGGACGGGGAGTGGCTTACTGTGCCACCTGTGACGGAGAGTTTTTTACCGGTATGGAGGTATTTGTCATAGGAGGCGGTTATGCGGCTGCGGAAGAGGCAGTCTTTTTAACAAAATATGCCAAAAAAGTAACCATCATAGTCCGGGAGGATGATTTCACCTGTGCCGCTTCCGTGGCGGACAAAGCCAGGGAGCATGAGAAGATTGAAATTCATTTTCATACGGAAATCATAGAGGCGGCGGGAGATTCTGTTCTTCGGAGTGCCACATTCCGGGATAACAGGACCGGAGAAGAGTGGCAGTATAAAGCAGAACCAGGCAAAACCTTTGGAATCTTTGTGTTTGCCGGCTATGTACCGGATACCGACTGGGTCCGGAAAAAGGTGTCCTTAAATGACTACGGGTACTTAATTACGGATCAGGATCAGATGACAGATGTTCCCGGTGTATACGCTGCCGGAGATGTATGTGTGAAGAACCTCCGGCAGGTGGTGACCGCTGTTTCCGACGGTGCGGTTGCGGCGACCTCTTTGGAAAAGTATGTTGCGAAGATGTGGGAGAAGCATGGAATCGCCCAGAGAGAAGACATTCCAAAGAAAGCAACCGGGGCAGAAGTTTCTGCGAAGGAAAGCGGAGAGAGCGAAGCGTTTATTACACCGGAGATGAAAGAACAGTTAAAAGAAGTATTTGGTAAATTCAACAGTAAAATAACCGTGAAGGGTCTTTTGGATAAAAGCCCCCTGGCGTCTCAGATGGAAGGATTTTTAAAGGAACTTTCCGGTATCTCTGACCGTGTGGAATGTGTGGTCAGCCGGGAATCCGACCAAACCGTTTCCAGTGAAACCATTCCAGCGCTTTGTGTGCTGAGAGAAGACGGGACAGAATCCGGAATCCGGTTTTATGGAATTCCGGGAGGCCATGAGTTTAATTCCTTTGTGATAGGGCTGTACAATGCAGCAGGTCCGGGGCAGACGGTTACGAAAGAGGAAGAAGCACGGATAAGGAACATTAAAAAGCCTATTGATATTAAGGTGGCAGTCTCTTTGTCCTGTACCATGTGCCCCACTACGGTTATGTCTGCCGGACGCATTGCGGCAGAGAATGAAATGGTAAAGGCGTGGACTTATGATCTGGCGTTATATCCGGAATTAAAAGAACGGTATCAGATCATGAGTGTCCCTTGTATGATTATAAATCAGGAAAAAGTTGAGTTTGGGAAGAAATCCGTAGAGGAACTTCTGAACATACTGGAAACCATTGAATGAAAAGGAGAAAACATGATGAATTATCTGGAGATTGAAAAAGTAATAGGAAGAGAAATAATTGATTCCAGAGGAAATCCTACCGTAGAGGCAGAGGTGCATTTGGCAGACGGGACCATTGGCAGAGGAGCTGCACCGAGCGGTGCTTCTACCGGAGAATTTGAAGCGCTGGAGCTTCGTGACGGGGATAAATCCCGCTTTGGAGGAAAAGGTGTTTTAACAGCTGTCCATAACATCAATACAGTCATTCATTTTGCGCTTGTGGGAATGGATGCTTCCGACATATATGCCATTGACCGCAAAATGATCAATGAAGATGGAACAAAGGACAAATCAAGACTGGGTGCCAATGCCATTTTAGCAGTATCCATTGCCTGTGCAAGAGCAGCAGCCATGAGTATGGGAATTCCCTTATACCGTTTCTTGGGCGGCATTACGGGCAACCGTCTTCCTGTTCCGATGATGAATATTTTAAACGGCGGTGCTCATGCGGCCAATACGGTTGATGTGCAGGAGTTCATGATCATGCCGGTGGGCGCAGCAGATTTTAAGGAAGGACTTCGCTGGTGTACCGAAGTATTCCATTGCCTGGCTTCCATTTTAAAATCCAAAGGACTTGCTACCTCTGTTGGTGATGAAGGAGGTTTTGCTCCTGACTTAGAGAGCGATGATGCTGCCATTGAACTGATTCTTGAAGCAGTCAGAAAAGCAGGCTATGAACCAGGCCGTGATTTCGTTCTGGCGATGGATGCAGCTTCCAGTGAGTGGAAGGGTGAGAAAAAAGGAGAATACATTCTTCCTAAGGCCGGAAAGCACTTTACATCTGAGGAATTGATCGGACACTGGAAAGACCTTTGCGACAAGTATCCGATTTACTCCATTGAGGATGCCCTTGATGAGGAAGACTGGGAAGGATGGAAGCTGCTTACCAAGGAACTTGGCAGCCGTATCCAGCTGGTAGGCGATGATCTTTTTGTAACCAATACAGAGCGTCTGAAAAAGGGAATTGAGGAAGGCTGCGGCAACTCCATTCTGATTAAACTCAATCAGATTGGTTCCGTATCTGAAACCCTGGAAGCCATTAAGATGGCTCACAGTGCAGGTTACACTGCCATTGCTTCCCACCGTTCCGGTGAGACGGAGGATACCACCATTGCAGATCTTGCCGTTGCCCTCAATACGTGTCAGATCAAAACAGGGGCACCAAGCAGAAGCGAACGTGTGGCAAAATACAACCAGCTTCTCCGCATTGAAGAAGAACTTGGAGAAGGTGCAGTATATCCGGGATTGGATGCATTCCGTATCCGCCGTTCTTAATTGCCTGAAAGAAGCCTGTCAGATTCTTGAACGATCTGACAGGCTTATTTATTTGGGCAAAAGCAGACCTCTCAGGCTCTTTCCTGGTGCAAAGAAAAGGAATTGATGAAAACGCAGAAAAATGGTATGCTTGTGGAAACAGGTTCATAAGGAGAAGGATCATGGAATATAGAGAAATTAAAGAAAGTGAATTAAATAAAGAACTGTTTTCAGAGTTTAACCGCTACCAGGAAGTGAAAGAGTGTCTCAGAAAGGTGGATGGGACCTGGGCGGCAGTTAAGAATCCTTTTACGGAGCAGTGGCAGGATGAGGATTATGAGGTGTTGATCCGATGCCTGAAAATTACCATTCATACCGGGGGTGTTGTTTTCGGAGCATTTCTTCACGGAGTATTGAAGGGGTTTGCGTCTGTGGAAGGAGTTCCTCTTGGGAAACAACGGAATTATCTGGATCTTTCCAGTCTTCACGTATCCTATGATCTGCGGGGAAAGAGGACCGGACGCCGCCTGTTTCAGATGGCTTCCGAATGGGCAAGGCTGAAGGGCGCCCAAAAGCTCTATATCTCCTCTCATTCTTCGGTGGAGACCCAGGCATTTTACAGAGCCATGGGCTGTGTGGAAGCAATGGAATATGACAAGGAGCATGTTGCAAGAGAACCCTTTGATTGTCAGCTGGAATTTGTGCTGGAAAGAAAGGTTATATTATATATCGGCATCAGCTTGGATGGATATATTGCCGATGTGAATGGCGGTGTAGGCTGGCTTGGCGGCCATGACAGCGAATATACCGGTGATTACGGGTATGGAGCGTTTGCAAGCCAGGTGGACACCGTTTTGATGGGATACAACACCTATGAACAGGTGGTAACAGTGCTTTCTCCGGGAGAATGGGTATATGCAGACAAGAAAACCTATGTGCTGACCCATAGGGACATGGAGGACAAGCCTGGGATCTGTTTTACCCGGGAGCCCCTTGAGGTTCTTCTTGACCGTTTGAAAAAAGAGGAAGGAAAAGGGATCTGGATCTGCGGAGGGTCCTGCCTGGTCGGACAGCTGATGGAAAAAAATCTGATTGACGAATACCATCTCACAGTGATGCCGGTTCTTCTTGGAAAAGGGATTCGTCTCTTTCCGGAAAGCGAAAATGAGTCTTTGCTGAAGCTTATTTCCGTACAAACGGAAAATGGGGTCATAGACTGTATTTACAGGAAAAGATGGATCTGAAAAAGGAATATACAGGGATCTCCGTCAATACAATGAACAATAGTATAATGCCGGAATAGGCAATATGATTTGGATCAGAGGTTGAGGAGAGAAAAAAAGATGGCAGTGATAGAACAAATCAGATGCGGAAGTGTGAACAGCTATCTGATCGAAGAACGTGGAAGAGCCATTCTTGTGGATACAGGAAGGAAAGGGTTTGAAGAAAAGATACTGAATGTGTGCAGGAGGACAAAGGTGGAACTGATCCTTTTGACTCACGGACATTTTGACAATGTACAGAATACGGCATATCTGGCCCATAAGCTGGACGTTCCGGTGGCCATGCATCAGGCAGATCTTTCCCTTTTGAAGGCCGATTTTCCAGAACCTGTTTCCTATCAGGGATTTTTGGGAATGCTGGTCGCGGAGGTCTCTGCCAAAAGCGTTGATAAAGACAAGATCCCTGTTTTCACTCCGGAAATATATGTACGCGAGGGTGACTCTTTAAAAGCGTACGGAATCAATGCCCGTGTGCTGGAGCTCCCTGGGCATACCAGAGGTTCCATTGGCCTTGATGTGGAGGAAACCGCGGTTATTGCAGGAGATGCACTGATGAATTTATTTTATCCAGGACTGTCCATGATCTATTGGGACAGGGATAGGATGATAGAAAGTGCACAGAAAATCAGCGCACTGGGCGCGAGAAAAATTTATTTTGGTCATGGAAATCCGGTGGAAAACCAGGAATGGGGCAGGATCGGAATATAAAAGAGGATGAATACGGAATGATAGAAATATACCTGGCAAGAGCTGAGGTGCCTGAGGGGATGAAAAAGTATCAATGGGAGCATGAGCTAGGAAAAAAGCTTCTCTTCCTTGGATTAAAGGAGCAGTATGGGATTGAGGCTCCGGCAGAGCAGATACGGTTCGGAACGGGAACCTATGGAAAGCCATATCTCAAGGATTTTCCACATATTCACTATAATATCAGCCATACCGATGGGATGGCTGTCTGTGGTTTTTCACACAGGGAATTAGGCGTTGATGTGGAACGGATTCGTGACTATAAGGATAACGTACTAAGAAAAGTGATGTCAGAGTCAGAGAAAGACGGCATGAGAGAACTGTCTGAAAAAGAGCGTGGGGAATACTTTTTCCGTATTTGGACCTTAAAGGAAAGCTATGGAAAAGCAGTTGGGACGGGGATTGTCATGCCCATGTCGGACATTACCTTTACACTTTCGGATATAGGAAATCCGGGCTGTTCTGTTCCGGGAGTGTCCTTTTTTCAAAAACTGTTAGAGGATGGAGTTGTTCTTTCCGTTTGTCAAAAGGGGAACGAAAAAGTCAACGTGACATTAAATCCGGTTTTTTAGTTTCAAGAACTGAATATTCCATAAATTTGGATAATGATTCTATAATAGAAGAAAACTTTACGGGTTTAATCGTATTATTTTTATGAAAAGTCTTATAAAATAGTATTTTTATGGCGAATATCTTATAAAGATATAAAATGATAGGAGGATAAGCCATGAGTAACATGACAGATAATTTTGTAATTACTTTTCTTCAGAGATTCGATGAGCATCCGTTTGAGGTAACGCTTCACGGGAAGACCTATCAAATAGGAAACGGAACGCCCGCCTTCCGCGTTCGTTTAAAAGAGGATATCAGTGCCAAGGAATTGTTGACAAGCACTTCGTTAGCCCTTGGAGAAGCCTATATGAAAGGTGATTTGGAAATCGAAGGGGATTTGTTTGAGGCACTGGATCATTTTCTGGGGCAGATGGGGAAATTTTCAACGGACCATAAGAAGCTTAAAAAACTGATTTTTTCTTCCCAATCCAAAAAGAACCAGGAAAAAGAGGTCACTTCCCATTACGATATCGGCAATGAATTTTACAGCCTGTGGCTCGATGATACCATGAGCTATTCCTGTGGCTATTTTAAGAACGAGGAAGATACCTTATATGATGCACAGTGCAACAAAGTGGAACGGATTTTAAAAAAGCTGGACTTAAAAAAGGACATGACTCTTCTGGATATTGGATGCGGCTGGGGATATCTTTTGATCCGTGCGGCAAAGGAATACGGAGTGCGGGGAGTCGGGATTACCCTGAGCAAAGAACAAAAGAAGAAATTTGATGAGCGGATCGAGGAAGAAGGGCTTACGGGTATGGTATCCGCAGAATTAATGGATTACCGGGATCTGGAAAGCTGGGGAAAGACCTTTGACCGGGTGGTAAGTGTGGGAATGCTGGAGCACGTGGGAAGGGAACATTACGACCTGTTTGTTAAAAATGTAGAAGCTGTTTTAAATCCAGGCGGGCTATGTTTGCTTCACTTTATCAGCGCATTGAAGGAACACCCTGGTGATCCCTGGATTAAAAAATACATTTTTCCGGGAGGAGTGATCCCAAGCCTTCGGGAAATGATTAATACATTAAGTGAGCACCGTTTTTACACTTTGGATGTGGAAAGTCTCCGCCGCCATTATTATAAGACACTGCGTCATTGGGATAAGAATTTCAACGACCACCGTTCAAAAATCGAGGAAAGCATGGGCACTGAGTTTGTCCGGATGTGGGATCTTTATTTAAACGCATGTGCGGCTACGTTTCATAACGGCATTATAGACCTTCATCAGATCCTTGTTTCAAAGGGCGTCAATAACCAGCTTCCTATGACCAGATGGTATTAAGGGAACAAGAAACAAAACGTATATTTTTTAATCTCCGGGAATGTTTTTTCGTAAATCAGTAACAGGTGAAATTTTTTGTTAATATACAGTTAATAGAAATATTTTATTTGATTGGAGATTAACATTGTCTGAATCTTATCCATATTTAGGTTATGAAGAAGTATGCCAGCAAATCCCGATCCAATTTCCGCCGCAGCATCAGCCTGCGCAGCCTGGTTTAGAGACTCTGATGGTTCCGCAGCCCATTTTTAACGATCCCAATTATGTTGGAACTGGAAAATTGAGCAATAAGGTAGCGTTGGTAACTGGCGGCGACAGCGGAATTGGCAGAGCGGTTTGTCTGGCATTTGCAAAAGAAGGGGCCGATCTCTGCATTGTTTATTATAATGAGCATGAGGATGCCCAGATAACAAAGTCCTATATAGAATCTCTTGGGAGAAAATGTCTGTTGCTTTCAGGTGATGTACGAGACGAGACATTTTGTAAAAATGCTGTATGCGAAACGGTTTCCGTTTTGGGCGGCCTCGACGTGCTGGTTAATAATGCCGGTGTTCAGTTCCCCCAAAGTAGTATCGAGGATATTACAGTCGAGCAGCTGAAACTGACCTTTGAGGTCAATTTTTATGGTGTTTTTATGATGACCAAGTTTGCTCTGCCCTATATGAAATGCAAAAGCACCATAATTAACACCACCTCAGTGACTGCTTATTTGGGAAATGACCAGTTGATTGACTATTCCAGCACCAAAGGTGCCGTTGTAAGCTTCACACGCGCTATGGCCAGATCCTTGGTGTCACAGGGCATCCGTGTGAATGCAGTTGCACCAGGCCCTATCTGGACACCCCTTCAGCCTGCCAGCTGGCCGGCGGATCATATACCGACCTTCGGGTCCAATACTCCCATGAAAAGGGCGGGTCAGCCGGTTGAGCTTGCGCCCACCTATGTGTATCTGGCATGCGGTGACTCATCCTATGTGACCGGCCAGGTCCTTCATGTAGATGGTGGGAATTCTATGCAATCTTAAAAATCAAAACGCTGGTATTTAAACGGGATAATAGTCCATTTCCATGCTACAAGATACCCCCTTTGTTTTGATTCTTATGGTTTCCATAAACAATCGAAGATAGTCTGTTTCATCATATATTGAATAAAATAAATAAAAGAACGTTAAAAGTCAATCCCATAAGCATTTGAACTTACGATTCTATGGTTGCTGTTTTAAGAAATTAGTGTTATGATTCCTTGGGATAAATAAAAGGCTGCGAAAAGGAATCTTTATACGGCAGAAAAACTTTGATCCATAAGAGTGTACAATGGAGAATGGGAGGACAAAAGACAGCAATGGATACGGCAACAGCACGCAGCCTTAAAAAAGGGTGCATCATGACCTTGATTGGAGGTATCTTATGGGGGCTTTCAGGTACCTGCGGACAGTATCTGATGCAGGTAAAGGGCCTTACAGCCGATTGGCTCATCCCCATACGTCTGGTCATGGCAGGAGTGATTCTTCTTGGTATTTGCGCAATAAAAGATGGAAAAAAAGTGTTATATATATTTAAAAAACGAAGAGATTGGCTGGAAGTTGTTGTTTTTGGTATTTTTGGGATGTCTATGTGCCAGTATACCTATTTTACAGCCATTAGTTTTTCAAACGCAGGGACAGCCACGGTGCTGGAGTATATAGGGCCGGTGATCGTTATGCTGTATGTTTCCTTCCGTTCGGGTAAGGCCCCGGAAAAAGTGGAATTATTTGCTGTGGTACTGGCTGTGTTTGGAACGGTTTTGTTAGCCACTCATGGAAATTTAAAAAGCCTTGCCATTTCCCATCAGGCTCTCTTCTGGGGGCTGACTTCCGCCGTTACCCTGGCTGTTTATACCGTCCAGCCCGGACGCCTGCTGAATAAATTCGGTTCCATGCTGGTGACGGGGTGGGGGATGTTGATCGGCGGAATCTTACTCTGCCTGTTTTTCAGGCCATGGACCAGGACCGTAGCTGTGGATGGAATCGTATTCAGCGGAATGGCATTTATCATTCTGGTGGGAACCATCACTGCTTTTGTCTGTTATCTGGAAGGAGTAAAATGGGTAGGACCGAAAAGGGGAAGTTTATTTGCAGCGATAGAGCCGGTATCTGCAACTGTTTTTTCTGTTCTGCTTTTAAAGGTGAGCTTCGGCCTGATGGACCTGCTTGGCTTTGTCTGCATTTTATCGACTATTTTTCTTCTCACCATGGAGAAGCAAAGATAACCACTTTACATTATATTTCATATCATGATATAATCATAAAATAATATTACATGAGAGGAAGGTTGTAAATGCAGGAAAATATCAGTGTGTCAGGAGTGCTTTGTTCCTCTTATGATTCCTTCTTTGAAGCGGAGAAAAAGATTGCGGACTATATTCTGGCTCATAAAAATGAGATGATTGATATGACAGTAGCAGAACTGGCTCTTGCAAGCGGAACCAGCGATGCTACAGTATCCAGATTCTGCAAAAGATGCGGGTTTAACGGCTTTCATCATTTGAAAATAAATCTGGCAAAGGAAATCGCCGAGGAACGGGGAAATTCTGTTGAAGTTTCCAATGAGATCAACAGGGAGAACCTGGCCCAGTCCCTTCAGAATATTCTGGCCAATAAAGTGGCGGAGCTTACTCAGACGATTTCAATGATGGATGCAGAGGAGCTTGACCGGATTCTTCGTGTGATTGAAGGGGCAAAGACCGTTCAGCTGGTAGCAGTCGGTAATACCATTCCAGTGGCTCTTGACGGCTCCTTTAAATTCAATCAGCTGGGAATTGCGGCGGTGGCAGGCCCCATCTGGGAGACTCAGATGGCTTACACCTGTAATTTAAAAGAGGAAGATGCCATTATCGTCATTTCCAATTCCGGGTTTTCCAAACGTCTGATGACCCTTGTTGCAGTGGCAAAGGAAAACCATACTCCGACCATTGCCATTACCAATAACCCTTCCTCGCCTCTTGGACAGGCATGTGATTACCATATTACTACGGCCACCAGAGAAAAGCTTCTTTTGGGAGAGTTTTGCTTTTCAAGGGTTTCGGCTACCATGGTCATAGAGATTTTATATCTGTTTTTATCGGTCAGCAAGAAAGATTCCCATGATCATATCAGACGTCATGAGATCGCCATTTCAGACGATAAAAAGTAAGAATATTATAGATGGATTTTTAGCAGGGAACGCATGGACTTGAGTGCGTTCTTTTTTGATTCCTAATTTGCTGTGTTTTATTCCAGTTGCTAAGATAAAAGCAGTGCAATAATGACAAAATAAGACTGCATAATTAAAGAAAGATTGTATGAAATTGTGGAAAATGCTGAAAAACTAGAAGAAATAATATTTCTTAATGAAATATATTGACGAAATAAAACAATCGTATTATATTATTAACAGGAGATGAAATAAAATTTTACAGATTAAAGGAGGAGTGACATTTGATTTACACAGTAACATTTAATCCGGCTTTGGATTATGTGGTAAAAGTGGATCACTTCACCCTTGGAGCTGTCAACAGAGCCAGCAGGGAGGACATCTATTGTGGGGGAAAGGGACTGAACGTTTCCGCAGTTCTTGCCGCTTTGGGATACGAAAGTACGGCCCTTGGCTTTGTGGCAGGTTTCACAGGCCGGGAGATTTTACAGAGAGTCGGGGAATTGGGCTTTCGGTCGGATTTCATCCAGGTGAAAAAAGGGATGTCGAGAATTAATGTAAAGCTTAAATCACAGGAAGAGACAGAGTTAAATGGAATAGGGCCAGAAATTACGAGTGAAGATATAGAACAGCTTTATGACAGACTGGACGGTCTGAAAAAGGGAGATGTGCTGGTTTTATCCGGCAGTATCCCCCAATCCATCAATGACGACATCTATGAACGGATCATGGCACGATTAGGGGGAAAAGGAATCCGCATCGTGGTGGATGCGACGAAAGACCTGCTTATTAATGTGCTTCCTTACCATCCGTTTTTAATAAAACCCAATAACCATGAGCTGGGAGAGATGTTTCATGTGACCTTTCACGGGATAGAGGAAATCATTGAATACGGAAAACGCCTTCAGGAAAAGGGGGCAGAGAACGTACTGGTTTCCATGGCAGGGGATGGGGCTGTCTTAATTACGGAACAAGGAGACGTATACCGGATGGGAGTTCCGGAAGGGACGGTGAAAAACTCTGTGGGAGCAGGAGATTCCATGGTAGCAGGGTTTCTTGCAGGCTATTTGGAAAACGGCAGTTATGAACATGCTTTAAGGCTTGGAAGTGCCGCTGGAAGTGCAAGTGCCTTCTCAGAGGGGCTTGCTGGTAAGGATGAGATCATGAAACTGTATGAAGCATTATCAAAGGAGGGGTTTTGATGAAGATTACAGATTTACTGAAAAAAGAAAGCATTGAATTGGGGGTAAAGGCAGCGGATAAGGAAGCAGCCATTGATCTGCTGGTGTCCTTAATGGACCGGGGCGGCAGGTTGAATGACAAAGCCGGTTATAAAGAAGAAATTTTAAAAAGAGAGGCTCATTCCAGTACTGCGGTGGGGGAAGGAATTGCCATACCCCATGGCAAGACGGCTGCGGTAAAGGAAGCGGGTCTTGCGGCTATCGTAGTGCCTGATGGGGTAGATTATGGGGCATTTGACGGAACGGATGCCAATTTGATATTTATGATTGCAGCACCGGAGGGAGGTGCTGATCTTCACCTGGAAGCATTGTCAAGACTGTCCACCCTTCTCATGGATCCGGATTTTAAAGAGGATCTGGTACATGCGGAATCAAAAGAAGAATTTTTAAAGCTGATTGATGATAAAGAATCCCAGAGATATAAAAAGAAAGCCTCTTCCAATGCCCAGGGATACAGGGTACTGGCAGTAACCGCCTGTCCTACGGGAATTGCACATACCTTTATGGCAGCAGAGAATCTGGAACAGGCCGGAAAGAAGATGGGAATTCCCTTAAAAGCAGAGACCAATGGAGCAGAAGGAACGGGCAATGTTCTGACAAAGGAGGAGATCGAAGCGGCGGAGGGAATTATTATTGCCGCAGATAAAAATGTGGACATGGCCAGATTTGACGGAAAACGGGTAGTCATGGCTACGGTTTCGGAAGGAATCCAGAAGGCAGAAGAGCTGATTCAAAGAGCGGTCAGCAGTGAAACGCCTGTCTACCGTCATTCCGGAGCTGTATCAACGGAAAACAGGGAACAGGGAGGTATGGGCCATTCGGTCTATAAGCATCTGATGAATGGTGTCTCCCATATGCTTCCGTTTGTGATCGGCGGAGGAATCCTTATCGCACTGGCATTCTTATTGGATGATTATTCCATTGATCCTGCAAATTTCGGTAAGAACACGCCTTTGGCCGCTTATTTAAAAACCATCGGAGAACAGGCTTTCGGAATGATGCTGCCGGTTTTGGCAGGTTACATTGCCATGAGCATTGCTGACAGGCCGGGTCTTGCCGTAGGATTTGTAGGGGGCCTGATTGCAAAGATGGGAGCGACCTTTGCAAATCCTGGAGGCGGAAGTGTAAACTCCGGATTCCTTGGAGCACTTTTAGCCGGTTTTATCGGAGGATATATTGTGCTGATGTTAAAAAAGGCATTCAGCAAGCTTCCGAAATCCTTAGAAGGAATCAAGCCTGTGCTTTTATACCCGCTGCTTGGAATTCTGCTGACAGCGGTTGTGACAACCTTTATCAATCCTTTTGTAGGAGCCATCAATGACGGACTTACCTACTTCCTGAACAACATGGGAGGTACCAGCAAAATTGTCCTGGGAGCAGTGGTCGGCGGCATGATGTCTGTGGATATGGGCGGACCTGTGAATAAAGCCGCTTATGTATTCGGCACCGCACAGCTTGCGGAAGGGAATTTTGATATTATGGCCGCTGTTATGGCAGGTGGTATGGTTCCGCCCATTGCCATCGCCCTCTGTACCACCTTCTTTCGGAAGAAATTTACCGAAAAGGAGCGTCAGTCCGGTCTGGTCAATTATATTATGGGACTTTCCTTCATTTCGGAAGGTGCCATTCCTTTTGCAGCGGCTGATCCGATCCGTGTGATCCCATCCTGTATGGTAGGGTCCGCCATAGCCGGAGGATTATCCATGGCATTTAACTGCACATTACGAGCACCCCATGGAGGTATTTTTGTTCTTCCTACCATCGGCAATCCATTTGGATATCTGGCAGCGATTGTAATCGGTTCTGTTGCAGGCTGTGCGGTACTGGCGGCATTGAAAAAGAATCTGGAAGTATAATAAATAAATAAATAAATAAATAAATAAAGCGTCACAGCGGATTTTCTGTGGCGCTTATTTTATATAACAGGAACGTAATATAATGGGGCAATCTATATTTTAATAGGCGGCTAGCCCATTATTCTGCTTATGATACTGGTCTATGAGAAAAGGAAAGGCGAAGCAGGAAAAGCCTATTAATGTCCGTAAGATCAACCCGGCATAGTTTGGTGGCACGGTTCAATCGGTAGATCCGGCGGCTTGGAGTAGTTATGAATGGAGCCGCTTATGAATCAATAGGAATAGAATTATCAATCCTGGGAGCCGGCTTTTTTAAGTCCTCAATCAGCTGCTCCCTTGCGGTTATCATATTCCGGGCCATCAATTTAATTTCAGTGTAATCGGTGTACTCCGATATGGATCTGGACATGTCCACAGCCATTTGATGATGACGGACCAGAGCACTTGCAAAGGCATGCTCCAGGCTGGAGGAAGGCGTTTGAACTGCTTTCTCATATTTGTCGAGCAGGGCGTTTATATCCTCCAGATAAGCATTTTCCTTATCTTCATTTTTATGTTCTTCAAAGCGGTATTGATTGGCAAGTTTAGTCATTTTAGTAATCTCATGTCCGAGATCGTAGACCATTTTTGTAGAAACTGAAGTAAATTGCCGGTCGTTTCCGCCGTGAGAGAGATAGGCTTCGGAGGCCGTCACCATAGATTTATCCAAAGAAATCATTTCCGTTAAATAGTCAAGCGAACCATTGCCGGAGGGTTGCAGTTTCTTTAAACTCTGAATCAGTTCTTCCATGATCTCATTTTGTCTTGCGATAAACCGGTTTACCTGATCTTCTGCGGAAACATTGTCTAAGTTTTTGTTTGATTCTACGGACAGGGGATCAGGCACATACTCTGTCTGCACCTGTTCTTTCATAACCATCCGGTTTCGATACCAGTTGGCGGTGGTAATGGAAGCAATCAGGAGTATGGCAACTCCAATGATGATGAATATCATCCAATATCTTCTTTTATCGTTCATAATTTTCTCCCGTTTCTGTAACTTCCGGATAAGTTTATTATGGTCATTCTTATGCATGTTATGCAAAAAAAGGGAATACTGGATTTTTCAGGCGGCTTGTTTTATAATTGAGACATAAAATATGTGCAGACAGAGGAGACGAGAATATGTATCAATGTTGTATTTTTGACTTGGATGGAACGATATTAAATACCATCGAGTCTTTATCTCATAGCATTAGCCTGACCATGGAGCATTTTGGTTATGGACCGGTGGATGAGGATCATACCAAGCAGTTTGTGGGAGATGGTTTTAAAAAGCTGGTAGAGCGGGCACTGATTTTTTCGGGAGATAAAGAACTGGTTCATTATGAAGAAGCGCTGGATGTTTATGAAGCGGTGTTTGAGGAAAACTGCCTATATAAAGTAAGACCCTATGAGGGAATACCGGAATTTTTGCAGTATTTAAAAGAAAAGGGAATCAAGATAGCGGTGCTGACCAACAAAGGCCATGAGCGGGCCATCGAGTGCGTGGAGAACAGTTTCGGAAAGGGGTTTTTTGATCTGGTTACAGGAGAAGGACATGGGATCGCCTGTAAACCAGACCCCTCGGGAGCACTTTACACAGCCCGTCATTTTAACGTTTCCCCTTCCGAATGCCTTTATTTTGGAGATACCAACACGGATATGCAGACCGGGATACATGCGGGAATGGATACCGTTGCGGTAACCTGGGGATTCAGAGACCGAAAGGAACTGGAAAAATTCCAACCAAAGTACGTGATCGACCATCCCGAAAAGATAAAGTATGTTTTTGAATAAAATTTTAAAATAAAGGAAAATTAAGGAGAGATGAGAATGAAAAATTAACAGGGGAGGTACCATGGCTAATTACTTAAAATGGGGATTTATCATGATTGCAGCCGTCTGGGCGGCGTTAATAGGTGTGATGGCAGGATCAGCCTGGAATCTTTCCCATATGCCTCAGCGAATGCCGGAAATACCCAAGCCGCCATCCCAGAATGCCAATATCAGCATAGAGACCCAGGAAAAGATGGAAGGATACTGGACGGTCGCTGTTTTCGGGGTGGATTCCAGAGAAGGAACCCTTGAAAAGGATACCAGATCTGATATGCAGATGGTATTTAATATAAATCTGGGAACCGGAGAGATCAGGGTCGTATCCGTTTACCGCGATACTTATTTAAGGCTTAATCAAAAAGGGCGCTATGGAAAGATCAATGACGCGTATTTCCTGGGAGGTCCTGCACAGGCGGTCGAAGCATTGACAGAAAATCTGGACTTGAGCATTGATGATTACGCTGCCTTTAGCTGGAAGGCGGTTGCGGATGCCATAAACATCTTAGGTGGAATTGATGTGGATATCAGCCGGGAAGAGTTCCGGGTCATCAATGGTTTTATTACGGAGACGGTAAAATCAACAGGAATAGGTTCCCACCAACTGAAAAAAGAAGGGATGAACCATTTGGATGGGGTTCAGGCCGTGGCCTATGCAAGGCTTCGGAAAATGGATACGGATTTTAAGCGGACAGAGCGGCAGAGAGAAGTTGCTGATTTGGTGCTTAAAAAGGCAAGAGAGGCAGATTTAGGCACCTTGAACAAACTTGTTACTACGGTGCTGCCTCAAATATCCACCAGCATCGGAATGAAAGACATGCTCCCCCTCATGAAGAATATAAAACGGTTTCATCTGTCCGGAACAGAGGGCTTTCCCTCCAAGCTGAAAGATGCCATTATCGGGAAAAAAGACTGTGTGATACCGATTGATATGGAAGAGAATGTAAAACGCCTTCATCAGTTTTTGTTTGACGAAGAAGACTACCAGCCGTCCGAAACGGTAAAAGAGATCGGGAGACAGATTAAAATACGGTCAAATAAATAAAATAGAATTTTAAGCCACAAGAAACGGATCGCGGAATATCCTGTTAATGAAAGGCATTGCTTAACATGGAAGGAAAGGAGACGGTTTCATGGGATTGTGGCTTTGGGTCAATGGGCCGACGATTATCATTACCCTGATTCTGATGGTTCTGGTGATTTTGGCGGGAAG
This sequence comes from uncultured bacterium, assembly GCA_905215155.1. Taxonomy (GTDB): domain Bacteria; phylum Bacillota; class Clostridia; order Lachnospirales; family Lachnospiraceae; genus Lacrimispora; species Lacrimispora sinapis. The sequence goes on from CAJMPJ010000019.1 coordinate 47,270, forward strand.
GAAGATAACGAAAAGAAAGGAGGGCTGTGGCTGCGGTCACTGCTGCAGCGGCTGTGAGGATTGCTGGTTTAAGAGCTTTTCAGAGCAGACAGAAAAAGAAGAATAGGAAAGCCAATAATATCCGGAGCTGTGCGATGCTTCGGATATTTTGCAGTATAAAAGGGTTTGATGCTGTTTTTCGGTTAAATGTTTCCGGGGGATTTCATAAGCTGATAAATTTTGGGTAATATGTGAAGGGAAACTATAAGGGCTTTGCTTGACTTATGTTACAGTTTGTGACACAATAAGTAGTTGTAGTTTCTAGTTAAACTCTGAAAGAAAAGAGGTACGTGTAGGTATGACGAAGATTGATATTATCTCCGGTTTTCTGGGAGCCGGAAAAACAACTTTTATTAAGAAGTTATTGCAGGAAGCCATTGCAGGGGAGCAGGTGGTCCTGATTGAGAATGAATTTGGTGAAATAGGCATTGACGGCGGTTTCTTAAAGGATGCCGGCATTGAGATCCGGGAGATGAATTCCGGCTGTATCTGCTGTTCTCTGGTGGGTGATTTTGGAAAATCCTTGGAGGAAGTCCTTACAAAGTACCATCCGGACCGGGTGATCATCGAGCCGTCAGGAGTTGGTAAATTATCTGATGTGATGAAGGCGGTCGTTGATGTGGCGGCAGAACTGGATGTGGTTTTAAACAGTGCGGTCACCATCGTAGATGCCCAGAAGTGCAAAATGTACCGTAAGAATTTTGGTGAATTTTTTAACAATCAGATCGAGAATGCGGGTACCGTTGTTTTAAGCCGTACGGATATTGCTCCGGCGGATAAAGTGGATCTGGCTGTTGAAATCATAAGAGAATTGAATCCAAAGGCATCTGTTGTAACGACTCCATGTGAGGAATTGAGCGGAAAGCAGTTAATGGAAATCATAGAGAAGCCTGATACCATGGTGGAAGATCTTTTAAAAGAGGTCAAGACTCACCATCACCATGAGCATGACCACGAGGAGGAAGGATGCGGCTGTGGCTGCGGAGGCCACCACCATCATGAGCATCATCATGACCATGAGGAAGAGAAGGAATGCGGCTGCGGAGGCCATCACCACGACCATGACCATCATCACGACCATGAGGAAGAGGATCACCACGAGCATCACCATCACCATGATGGAAGCTGCAGCTGCGGCGAGGATCATGATCATCACCATGCAGAGGAGGTATTTACCAGCTGGGGACTGGAGCATGTGAACCCGATGAGCAGGGAGGATCTGGATAAGATTCTTGATGAACTGGCATATGGAGACGGTTTTGGAGACGTATTACGCGCCAAAGGCATGATTCCGGGAGAAGAAAAAGGGGAATGGCTTTACTTTGACTTAGTGCCGGAACAATATGAAATCCGCAGCGGCTCCCCGGAATATACGGGTAAGGTCTGCGTAATCGGCGCTCATTTAAAAGAAGAAGAGCTGATGAAAGCCTTTAAGCGATAAGCAGAATGGAGGAAATCATGAGTAACACCGATACAATGGAAGACGATTTTATGCCGGTATTCCTGATCAATGGATTTTTAGAGTCAGGAAAGACCCAGTTCCTTCAGTTTACCATGGAGCAGGAATATTTTAAGGCAGAAGGAAAGACCTTGCTGATCGTCTGCGAAGAGGGCGAAAACGAATATGATCCAGATCTGCTTAAACGCAGCAATACGGAACTTGCATTGATTGAAAGTATGGACGAAATGAACCCGGACAGGCTGTTGGAGCTGGAGCTTCTTCATAATCCGGAACGGGTTCTGATCGAATGGAACGGCATGTGGAACCTGGACAACTTAAAGCTGCCGGATGACTGGAAGATTTATCAGCAGATCTCCCTGATTGATATGACTACCTTTGATCTGTATTCTGCTAATATGAAGCCTTTGCTGTATTCCATGGTCCGCAATTCCGAGATGATTATCTGCAACCGCTGCGATGGCATTGAGGATTTATCCGGCTACCGCCGTACCCTTAAAGCCATGTGCCCCAAGGGAGAGATCGTATTTGAGGATTCCGAAGGAGAAGTCAATGAAATTTCAGAGGAAGATCTGCCTTATGATCTCAGCGAGGAAGTGGTAAAGATATCCCCGGAAGCCTATGGGATATGGTATATTGACTGTATGGAAAGAAAGGAACGCTACGAAGGTAAGACCGTAGAGTTTACCGCAATGGTCTTAAAGACCCCGGATTTTCCTAAGAATTACTTTGTACCAGGCCGTATGGCTATGACCTGCTGTGAAGATGATATGACATTTTTAGGTTTTATCACGAAATCAAGGGAAGCAAAAGACCTTGAGACAAAACAGTGGGTGAAGGTCAAAGCCAGGATTGCTTACGAATACTGGAAAGATTATGAAGGAGAAGGTCCGGTGCTGTATGCAGACTCCGTAGAACCTGCCCAGCCCATCAAAGGCTTTATTCAGTTTTAACGTTTTATACATGAAACAGAAGGAATTTTCTTAATAGGAATCCATAGTAACAAAAAGAAGCATGATTGCGTTCATGCTTCTTTTTGTTACTATACGAGATAAAAACCTGCATTTCGTAAGAAATTACATGGGAGGAACCGGCGTTGGTCTTTCCGGATCAAAGACATCGGGGACATTTATAAGGTCTTTTAAGCTGTCCGGGTAATAATACATCCGGTATCCGTCAAGATTTCTTCTTGCCTGGCGGAAGTAGTCGGTTCCCATCTGCATCCAGGTAGTCTTGCTGGCATCCACATTGCAGAAATAGCGGAAGCCCAGGGATTTTAAATAAGTAAAACGTTCGTTGGCATCGGTGTATGGTGTCCAGCTTCCGATATCGCTGCCAAAGGGGAAGAGGATAATATCCGTGGGGCCAATTAGGGTTCCTACGTTTCGCGCCCACTTGTCTGAATCAATTTTAAAATGTTCCATGGAGATTGCCCCCATGTTCCGGTGTCCCCAGCTGTGGGAGGCAAGCTCCCAACCATGATCTTTTAACGCCTGTGCAACTGCGGCGGCCTGTCTGCGGTCTTCCTCATAGTTTGGATTGGTGTCTTTGTAAGCTTCATCAGTCCGGTATCCCAAAATCCCGTTATAGCCGGTAAGAGCCAGGATTCCTCTGGCACCTTTATAAGAGAAGCCGGGATGGGTTTTGATAAAGTTTTCAAGAATGGGAACCAGGTCATAATCGCCTACTGCAACACTGCCGTCCTCCATCTCCATCTCACAGGTGGGATAACCGTCTTCTCCGATGATAATACGGGAGGCAAAGCCGTCCCCTTTCATATATTCGTAATAACAGACATCATCCTGGGAAAGAACAAAGGCTTTTTTCCCTTCCGGCAGCATGATGTCGCCGTAGGTGAATTTGGGATTGCCGTTTTCATCCTTGGTCTCATAGGCCAGGTCGTGAAGTTTTACCAGAACATAACCTCTGTCATACATGGACTGCATGATCTTTAAAAACTCAGACTTTGTAGTCATCATCTGGTTGTAGCCCGCCTGCTTTTTATCTCCGTCAAAGGCCTTGGAATTATCCATAATCAGAGAATGGAAAAAAATATGAGTCACATCCTGGGGATTGATACGCACCAAAGCAGCTTTTTCGGTTTCATAATTGGCAATGGCTGAGACAACCTCATCTCTTGCGGCAGCACTGGCATCGGATTTTAAAAGACGAATAGCCCCGTCATAATCGTATTGGGCGGCAAGGGCCTGGGCTTTAGAAAGCAAAGAAATTACAGAATCCTCTTCGGAAGGCTGACTGCCCGTAGCTTCACGTCCGGGGGATATGCCTGCTGCGGAGGAATCGGCAGATATGACTTTGTTCCTAAGCTTTTTATTGACCGCAATGCCGCATAAAGCCAGTACTGCGATGATTATCATTCCGAGGAATGCAAGAATTATCATATGTAGGGTGCGGTTTCGGCTCCTGCCAAAGTACCGTTCACGGAAATTATTTAGTTTCATAACTTAACCCCTTAATCGTGTCATATTAGGCTGTTACCAAAAGACTGCAACATTTCCTGTACAAGTATAACATACTTTAAAAGAAGATGAAATGGAAAGCAGGCAAATTTTTTTTGGAAAAGTGGCATATGAAAGTGAAATAGTCCCATACAATGGTACAAAGGAATTTTCAGGGGATGGTATATAGCATGAGGAGAGTTACGGCAATTGTTTTAAGCTGCTTCCTGCTGTTTTTCAGTTTATGCGTTCCGGCAGCAGGACAGGAGCCTGATATAGCAGTAGCCTCAGACATGATTGTACAGGCAGAACAGGCCGAGGAAGCAAATACAGAGGGAGGTCCGGCCATCCAGGCTCCCAGTGCTGTTTTGATGGAGGCCTCTACCGGGCAGGTAATCTTTGAAAAGAATGCCGATGAAAAGAGAAGTCCGGCCAGTATTACAAAGATCATGACCTTGATACTTATTTTTGATGCACTGGATTCCGGTAAAATCAAACTTACCGACGAGGTTGTGACCAGTGCCCATGCAAAATCCATGGGCGGCTCTCAGGTCTTTTTGGAAGAGGGAGAGGTGCAGACGGTGGAGACCCTGATCAAGTGTATTGTTGTTGCATCAGGAAATGACGCTTCTGTAGCCATGGCAGAGTACATAGCGGGTACAGAAGATGAATTTGTAAAAATGATGAATGAACGGGCGGCAGGCCTTGGCATGACCAACACCAATTTTGAAGATTGCTGTGGTCTTACGGAGTCACCCACTCATGTAACCACAGCCAGAGATATTGCAATCATGTCAAGAGAACTGATTAATAAGTATCCTCAGATTCATAATTATTCCACTATCTGGATGGAGAACATCACCCATGTGACGAAACAGGGGACGAAGGAATTCGGCCTTTCCAATACCAACAAGCTTTTAAAAATGGCCACCAATTTTAATGTGACCGGCTTAAAAACTGGTTCCACTTCGGTTGCCAAGTACTGTCTGTCAGCCACAGCCGAAAAGGATGGGGTCCGTCTGATCGCCTCCATTATGGCAGCGCCTGACTACAAGGTCAGGTTTGCCGATGCCCAGACCCTTTTGAATTATGGATATGCCAACTGCAAACTCTATGAGGATAAAGAAATGCTTCCTCTGCCGAATATGGTGGTAGATAATGGTGTGGAGGAAGAAGTACCCTTAAAATACGGCGGCTCCTTCTCCTATTTAAGTCTAAAGGGGGAAGATTTTACTGCCATTGAAAAAACACTGGAACTGGTTCCGTCACTTCCGGCACCGGTGGAAGAGGAACAGCCGGCCGGTAATCTGGTGTATACTTTGGGCGGCAAGAAAATCGGAGAGGTTCCGATTTATACAGCCGGCGCTGTAAGAGAGGCAAAATTCCTGGATTATTTTAAACGGCTCATAAAAGCCTTCAATCTTTGATTGATTAACAAAAAGAGCAGCATCCGAACAAGAGTTCCGGTGCTGCTTTTCCTATTTTCAAATCGGGAGTTCCGAGCTTTATATTTATCGTATGGACAAGTTTAATTGGGTCTAAATTTGAAACCGGTTCGCCAGTTCCTTTAAAAGCTTTGCCTGAGCGGAAAGTTCTTCACTGGCAGCGGAGCTTTCCTCAGCCGTTGCAGAATTTGACTGAACCACTGAATTTACCTGTTCCAATCCCAAAAGTGCCTGGCTCAAGGCTTCTGCCTGTTCTCCACAAGCCCCGGATATATCTTTGATCCGGTCTACCGTATCGTTGACGCCTAAAAGAAGATCACTGAGAATTTGGCTGGTATCTTCTGCAATTTTCGTACCATGGTCTACAGACTGTATGGAACTGTCGATGAGAAGTGCCGTATTCTTAGCGGCCTGTGCCGATTTGTTCGCCAGATTTCTTACTTCATCCGCAACCACTGCAAATCCTTTTCCAGCCTCACCTGCTCTTGCTGCTTCAACAGCGGCATTCAATGCCAGAATGTTGGTCTGGAATGCGATGTCTTCTATGGTCTTGATGATCTTTCCGATCTCGGAGGATTTCTGATTAATATCCTCGATGGCGGAAAGAAGTGTCTGCATCTGCACATTGCTCTGGTCTGCAGCTTCTCCGACGGAACTGGCTCTTCGTTCTGCCTCGGAAGAATTTTCGGCGGTGTGATTGATATTCGCAGAGATCTTTTCCATGGTGGAAGAGAGTTCTTCCATAACACCGGCCTGTTCCATGGTCCCCTGAGCCAGAGCCTGGGAGCCATTGGCAACCTCTACGGAACCGTTTGACACCTGCTGGGATACCTCCATGATCTCTCCAATGGTACTCTTGAGCATGTCAGCCGTCCGTATGAGGGAATCCTTTACCACTGCAAATTCTCCTTCATAGCTATGTGACAGGTTCAATATAAAATTGCCTTTTCCAAATTCATCAAGGGTATTAGATATTTCATTAATGTATGCAATATATGTTACCAGCCGTTTGGTCAAGTCTCCCAGGGATCTTGCAAGCTGTCCCACCTCATCTTTGCTGTTTACGGATATCTCTACATCCAGATTACCCGCTGCAAGCTGGTCTGTGACCTTCGTAAGCGCTTTCAATGGTTTTGCAATGCTTCTAGCCACAAGGTACATGGTAAAAAGCAGGATAACTCCAACGAGAGCGAACAAGACTGTCATGTTGGTACTTGCTGTTTCTGCTGCCCGTGTAAAATCCTTCTGGTCAACCGTAACGATTGCTTTCCAGTCCGCACTGCTTATCATTTTGGTGATGCCGCAGACCAATTTTCCCTTATCCTTGTATGTAATGACATCTTTCCCAGGGTTTTCATAGTCAGCAAGCATCTTTGGAGCGAGTCCGATGTCTTTGATGTTCTTTAATACCTCGGCAGGATCAGGGCTTACCAGTATCTTTCCGGCGGTGCTGACGAGCCGGATCTGCGCACTGTCATGGGAAAGCTTATAACCCTGGATCTGCTGGGTAAGACTTGTCAGCTTTACATCCAGCGCCGCAACTCCTAACAGTTTACTGCCGCCGGCATCATAAACCGGAGCCGAAAACGTAATTACCTGTTCTCCGGTATCCACATCCTCGTAGGGTTCGGTAACGATATACCCCTTTTTCAATTGCTCTTCTGTTTTAAAGGCGTATTCCTTCTGATTCAGGTTAAAATCTGGAGCTGAGATCCAGTCCCCTCCGTCAAAGGCGATATTGGTATCCGCATCTGCATAATATGCAGATAAAATATCAGTATCGGAGCCTATGGTTTTATTCAGCATCCCGTAAGTTGACGGCCAGTACTGGGAGCTTTTGATATCGTCTCCGGATTTTAAAGTCGTGAGAAGGTTCTTGGCACTGTGATCTCTTGCCAATTGCTGAACGAGGGTGATGTATTTTTCAAAATAATTGTCCGCTTCCGCTGTCATTTTCTCTGCGGACAGCACTGTAATATTACTCTCATCCGAAATGGCAATCTTTTTGGTAAAGGAAATCATTAGAATTCCCGTACATACCATGAAAAAGGCGACCACCCCTCCAATAATCAATAGGATTTTTGTCTCGATTTTTTTCATGCGTTTTCCCTCTCTGCAAAAATAACTTGAATTACGATTGTATTATGTCACCGGGAATAGGAAAAGTCAAGTTGGTTATAGACAATTTTCTCCATAGTTCGACATTCTGTAATAATCCATAAAAGATATCCTTATATTAATGAAATAACAATATATTTTTTGAATTATTATAAAAATACTCGACGAGAAATAGAGATAATATCCAAAATCACCAGTTTCTTCCAGGAGTTAAACCAGCAATTCTTTGGAAAACCAGCAATTTGGATAACAGGTTGGCGTTAATACTTATCAAGGTCCATTAAGAATGGATATAATAAGTGTTGACAAACAATATTATACAACATATAATATATACTATACAGGATATAATATAAAATTTAAAATAGTATTATATTTGGATATAGAACAAAGCAAAAGGAAAGGAAGGTACCAATGAAGGAACCAAAACGTTTGTACCGTTCAGTAAAGAACAAGGTGATATGTGGAGTTTGCGGAGGAATCGGAGAGTATTTTGCAGTGGATCCGGTCCTCATAAGGTTAATATGGATATTTCTCATGATGTTTCAGTCATGGAGATACTTATTCCATTCTCTTGTAGGATTCTCCCTGGTAGGAGGAAGTCTGTTTTTTTATATTATTGCAGCGGCGATCATACCCAAGTCACCGGAGATATAGGGTACGTTGCATATTATCCGGCAGCAGAGATAGGAGTGGACATATGGTATTTAACACAGGAGCAGCATTATTGGACGCCATTGTCCTGGCGGTAGTGTCAAGGGATCAGGAAGGCACCTACGGTTATAAAATCACCCAGGATGTGAGAAATGTTATAGAAATATCGGAATCGACCCTGTATCCGGTGCTGAGAAGGCTGCAGAAGGAAGAATGCCTGGAAGTATATGATATGGCATTTGACGGAAGAAACCGGAGATATTATAAGATTACGGAAAAGGGAAGGGTTCAGTTGAATCTCTATAAAGGTGAGTGGGAAACTTATTCCCAGAAAATATCCCGGATTTTTGAGGAGGCACATATATGAGCAGGGAAGAGTTTATGCGAAGGCTGGAGTATTTACTGTCGGATATTCCGGATGAGGAAAAGTCAGATGCCATCGAATATTACAGGGATTATCTGGAAGAGGCGGGACCGGAGAATGAGGAACAGGTAATGAAAGAGTTCGGAAGTCCGGAACGTATCGCAGCCATTGTTCGGACAGAGCTTTCCGGCAATCTGAAAGACGGGGGAGAATTTACAGAAAAAGGGTATCGGGATGATCGGTTCAAAGATCCGAATTACCAGATGGCGAAGCACTATGATCTGCCTGAGACGACAGAGGAATCCGGCCGCCTGGAAGGAGAAGCCGGTGAAGGTGAAAAAAAGGAGAAAAAATCTCAGAATACCAATAAAATTGCGAAGATAATCATTTGGATCCTTCTCATTGTTTCAGCATCGCCTTTGCTGTTGGGCATCGGAGGCGGAATCATGGGATTGCTTGGAGGATTGTTAGGACTCCTGGCAGCTGCGGTCATCGTGGCCGGTGCAGTTACGTTTGCTTTTTTTGTGGCAGGAGCTGCCTTCATTGTGGCCGGATTTATTTCCATGCCGTTCCACCCGCTGGGAGGAGCCCTCTTGATTGGGATCGGTGTCCTGGGCCTTGGACTTGGATTTCTGGGGCTTGCAGTCTGCTTTGCATTCTACGGTAAATTTCTTCCCTACCTGTTCCGCAGCTGTGTAAATATGATTCAGAACTTCATTGATAGAAGGAGGAGCCGTTGATGAGAAGATTTATAAAAGGGTGTATCATAGCCGGAATCTCCTGTATTTTCATAGGCGGGGGCATAATGGC